>NZ_CP039249.1:0-600000 GCF_004795835.1 Sphingomonas sp. PAMC26645 | reverse complement strand
GTGCTTGGCGGACATGGGCAAAGCCCATGTCGTCGGTCGGGGCCCTGCCCCGCCGGCCGGATCAATGCGAGTCCCGCTGCAGCGTGCAGCGGGCCGCAATCGATCACTGATTCATGCTGTCGAAGAAATTCTCGTTGGTCTTCGAATCCTTCATCTTGTCGAGCAGAAACTCCATCGCGTCGATCGTGCCCATCTGCATCAGGATACGGCGCAGGACCCACATCTTGCTGAGCTTGGCCTTGTCGACCAGCAGCTCTTCCTTGCGCGTGCCCGACTTGCCGACGTCCAGCGCCGGGAAGATGCGCTTGTCCGCGACCTTGCGATCGAGCACGATTTCCGAATTGCCCGTGCCCTTGAACTCCTCGAAGATCACCTCGTCCATGCGGCTGCCCGTATCGATCAGTGCGGTCGCGATGATCGAAAGCGAACCGCCCTCCTCGATATTGCGCGCGGCACCGAAGAAGCGCTTCGGACGCTGCAGCGCGTTCGCGTCGACACCGCCGGTCAGGACCTTGCCAGACGACGGCACGACGGTGTTGTAGGCACGACCCAGACGCGTGATCGAGTCGAGCAGGATCACCACGTCCTTCTTGTGCTCGACCAGGCGCTTGGCCTTTTCGATCACCATTTCAGCGACTTGCACGTGGCGCTGCGCAGGTTCGTCGAAGGTCGAGCTGACCACCTCGCCCTTCACGCTGCGCTGCATGTCGGTGACTTCCTCGGGGCGCTCGTCGATCAGCAGGACAATCAGGAACACCTCGGGGTGGTTGTCGGTGATCGCCTTGGCCATGTTCTGCAACATGACCGTCTTGCCGACGCGCGGCGGCGCGACGATCAGCGTGCGCTGGCCCTTGCCCTGCGGCGAGACGATGTCGATCACCCGCGCCGACTTGTCCTTGACGGTCGGGTCGGCGGGATCGAGCGTCAGCTTGCTCTCGGGATAGAGCGGCGTGAGGTTGTCGAAATTGACGCGGTGACGGACGACATCGGGGTCGTCGAAATTGACCGCAGTCAGCTTTACCAGCGAGAAATAGCGCTCGCCATCCTTCGGTCCGCGAATCTCGCCCTCGACCGTGTCACCGGTGCGCAGGCCGAACTTCCGGACCTGGTTCGGCGAGATGTAGATGTCGTCCGGACCCGCCAGATAGTTCGATTCCGGCGAGCGCAGGAAGCCGAAGCCGTCGGGCAGCACCTCGATCGTGCCGAGCCCCATGATCTGATCGCCATTGTCCGCCTGAACCTTCAGGATCGCGAACAGCAGGTCCTGCTTGCGCAGCGTCGAGGCGCTCTCGACCCCCAGTTCCTCGGCCAGCTGGACCAGCTCGGCGGGTTTTTTCTTCTTCAGGTCTTTGAGATGCATGGGGATTTCCGGATAGCAATCAACGGGAGAACGCTCGGTCGACGGTGCGCTTGGGAAGCGGAACTGGGCGAGACGAGTCTGGCAAGACACGACCGGGCAGGACGCCAGGAGGCCGTGTTGGGAGAAGGGGTTAGAATTGGGGGGCGGGTTAGTCAAGCGGCCCCTTCAATCCTCCCCCGCCAGGGGGAGGTGGCTGGCACTTGCCAGACGGAGGGGGAGGAAGGGGCAACGACTGTTGCTTGTGCCTCCACCTCCGTCACCTTCGGCGACACCTCCCCCTGGCGGGGGAGGATCAGGGGTTCAGAACGGCTTGACGATCACCAGCACCACAATCAGCGTCACCGCCAGCGCAGGCACCTCGTTGAGCATCCGCAACTGCTTCCCCGCCAGCGTCGGCTTCCCCGCGGCGAGCTTCTTCGCATAGCCGACCGCCCAGCCGTGATACCCGGTCAGCAGCAGCACCAGCACCAGCTTCAGGTGCAGCCACCCCAGCCCCGGCGCGCCGTCCGCCAGCCCCAGGTTCAGCGCCAGCGCGATCCCCAGAACCCAGACGACGATCATCGCCGGCGTCAGGATGATGTGGCGGATCTTGCTCTCGCGCTCGACCCAGTTCGCCGCTTCGGTCGTGTTGCCGGCCGCCAGCGCCTCCTGATGATAGACGAGGTAGCGCGGCAGCATGAACAGCCCCGCCATCCAGAAGATCACGAAGATCAGATGCGCCGCCTTCACCCAATCATAGGCCGCCCCAAGAAAACCGCTCATGTCGTGCTCCTTACGCGGGCGATCAGCTGCTCGACATGCGCGATGGGCGTGTCGGGCAGGATGCCGTGGCCGAGGTTGAAGACGTGCGGACGCTCGACGAACGCCGCGAGGATCCGGTCGATCGCCGCATCGAGGTCCGCACCGCCTGCGATCAACGCCAGCGGATCGAGATTGCCCTGCACCGGCATGTCCGCAGGCAGCGACGCGTGCGCCCAGACCGGATCGACCGTCTCGTCCAGCCCGATCGCATCGACGCCCGTCTCGCGCGCATACGCCGGCAGCTTGCCCCCCGCCCCCTTCGGAAAGCCGATGATCGGCACGCCGGGGCAGCGCACGTGGAGCCGCTCGACGATCGACGCGGTCGGCGCGATCACCCAGCGCTCGAACTGCGCGGGCGAAAGTGACCCCGACCAGCTGTCGAACAGCTGCACCACGTCGACGCCCGCCTCGACCTGCCGCGCGAGATACTCGACGGTGTTGTCGGCGATCGCATCGATGATCGCACCGAACGCCTCGGGGTCGCGATACGCGAAACGCCGCGTCTCGGACTGATCCTTCGAGCCCTTCCCCGCCACCATATACGTCGCGACCGTCCAGGGAGACCCCGCAAAGCCCAGGAACGTCGTTTCTGGAGGCAAGGCAGCGGCGACGTTCGCAACGGTGCCGTAGACCGGCTCCAGCCGCCCCATCACCGGCTGCAACCGATCGAGCGCATGGTCGACCAGCGCCGGCTCGAGCCGTGGCCCCTCGCCGACCCCGAAGCTCAGATCCTGCCCGAGCGCCCACGGGATCATCAGGATGTCCGAGAACAGGATCGAGCCGTCGAACCCGAACCGGCGGATCGGCTGGAGCGTGACTTCGGCCGCCGCATCCGGATCGGTCGCGAGCGCGAGGAACCCGCCCTTCTCGGCGCGGAGTTCGCGATACTCAGGGAGATACCGCCCCGCCTGCCGCATGAGCCACAGTGGCGGCACGGCCTGACGCTCCCCGCGAAGGGTCGCCAGGAGCGGCTTGAAGGCAGGCGTATTGGGGGTCGGATCGGTCAGCGGAGCACCCTTCTTCTACTATAAGAAGATTCTAGAAATAGGTTGTTGCAGTGGTTGGGCGGTTGAACCCGGGACTTATGCGGTGATCCCGGAAATGCCAACAGCTTGACCCCTCGGCACGCCCACAAACGCGCTGATTCGATTCAAGGCTCCCCGTTACCCACAGCCTGTGGATAAAATCGGCCCTTGTGCGCGAGCGTGTGGATAAAATGGGTGTTATCCACGGCACACCGGTCGCTTGGCGAGGGGGATGAGTTACGCTAGCCCTTCTCCCCATGTTATCCACAGATCCACGCCCAGGGACCCCGTCGCTGGGGACAAAATGCCGATGATCCGGCTCCACCTTCATTTGCTGTCGGACTCGACCGGCGAGACGCTGGAGAACATCGCGAAGGCGGCGCTGGCGCAATATGACGACGTCGAGACGGTCCGCCATTTCTGGCCGATGGTGCGGACCGAGGCACATCTCGAACGCATCCTCCAGGAGATCGCGCAGAACCCGGGGCTGGTCGTGTTCACGCTGGTAAACCCCGCGACGCGGCGCATCCTGGAGCAGCGGTGCCTCGCGTTGGGGCTGCCCGCGGTTGCGCCGCTCGACCCCGTGAACGACGCGCTATCGGGGTTGCTCGGGCAGCAGGCGAAGGCACGACCTGGCCGCCAGCACGTCCTAGATGCGGCCTATTTCGCGCGCGTCGACGCGATCCAGTGGACGATCGCCCATGACGACGGGATCGCCTCGGAAGAATGGGAGGAGGCCGATATCGTCCTGGCGGGCGTATCGCGTTCGTCGAAGACGCCGACCTCGATCTATCTCGCCAATCGCGGCTACAAGACCGCGAACATCCCGATCGTCGTGGAAAGCCCACCACCGCTAAACCTCTACAAGCTCGCCAACCCACTGATAGTCGGCCTGACGACCAGCGCCGACCGACTGATCCAGGTCCGCCGCAACCGCCTGCTGTCGCTCAACCAGCAGCCCGACACGTCCTATGTCGAGGAGGAAGCGGTGATGCGCGAACTCGCATTTGCGCGCCGGATGTTCGCCGACAATGGCTGGCCGGTGATCGACGTTACGCGCCGCTCGATCGAGGAAACCGCGGCGGCGATCATTGCCTTGTGCAACCAGCGCCGTGCCGACGCCGCTCCGAAGGTCGAGTCATGAGCCTGATCCTCGCCTCGCAAAGCGCCTCGCGTCGCGCGATGCTGACCGCCGCCGGCGTACCGTTCGAGGCGACCTTCGCCGGCGTCGACGAGGATGCGGCCAAGGCGGCGCTACGCGACCTGTCGCCGCGCGATCTCGCCGATGCGCTGGCCGAACTGAAGGCGCTCAAGGTTTCCGCAAGGATGCCCGGCTATCTCGTCCTCGGCAGCGACTCGCTGGTCGCACTGGAAGACGGCACCATCCTCGACAAGCCCGTCGACCGAGACGATGCGGCGGCACACCTGCGACTTATGTCCGGCAAGCGCCACGACCTCTGGAGCGCCGCGGTCATCGCCGAGAACGGCCAGGCGATCTGGCGCCATGTCGAGCGCGCGAAGATGCACGTCCGCCCGCTGTCCGACGCATTCATCGAGACGTATCTCGATGCGGAATGGCCCGCCATCTCGGGCTGCGTCGGCTGTTACCGCATCGAAGGCCCCGGCGCGCAGCTGTTCGCCAAGATCGAGGGAAGCCAGTTGACGGTACTCGGCATGCCGCTACTCAACGTCCTCGACTTTCTGCGCGTGCGTGGCGAGTTGCTGGCTTGATTTAAAACGATCCTCCCCCGCCAGGGGGAGGTGGCTGGCTCTTGCCAGACGGAGGGGGAGGTAAGCGAAACGTCTGTTCCGTGTCCTCCCCCTCCGTCACCTTCGGCGACACCTCCCCCTTGCGGGGGAGGATTGAATGGACCGTCGCGCATGGCAATCCACCCGAGCTAGACTAAATCTTGTTCACCCGCGAAGGCGGGTGCCCAGACTGGATTCCCGCCTTCGCCGGGAAACACGGAGCCTCGAATGACCCGTCCCTATGCAGAAGTGATCGGCGATCCGATCGCACAGTCGAAATCGCCGCTAATCCACGGCTTCTGGCTCGACGCGCTCGGGATCGATGCGGAGTACCGCCACAAGCTCGTCACCGCCGACACCCTCCCCGCCTACTTCGCCGAACGCAAAGCCGACCCAGCCTGGCGCGGATGCAACATCACGATGCCGCACAAGCTCGCCGCACTCGACCACGTCTCCGATCCCGGCAACGTCCGCGGAACGATCGGCGCGATCAACACGGTGTTTCGCAACCAAGCGGGCGACTGCATCGGCACTAACACCGACGCCGCCGGGTTCTGGGCGCCGATCGACGACCTCGACATCGCTGGCCAGCCCGTCACGGTGATCGGCGCCGGTGGAGCCGCCCGCGCGATCCTGTTCGCGCTGTCGCGGATGGGGGTCGGCCCCGTCATCATCCTCAACCGCAATCCGCTGAAGGGTGCGGCACTGCTGTCGTCATTCGGCCTCAAGGGCCAGGCACTCCCGATCGGCCCCGCCGCCCCGCCGTCGCGCCTGCTCGTCAACGCCAGCGTCCTTGGCATGACCGGTCAGCCACCGCTCGACATCGATCTCGGTGCGCTCGAACCGGACTCGCTGGTTTACGACATCGTCTATTCCCCTCTCGAAACCGTCCTCCTGAAAGCGGCACGCGCGCGCGACCTCGAAACCGTCGACGGGCTTGAGATGCTGATCGGCCAGGCAGCGGTGGCATTCGAGATATTGTTCCACGTGGAACCACCCCGCGATCGCGACGACCAACTCCGCGCGTTGCTGGCGAAATGATCATCGGCCTCACCGGCTCGATCGGCATGGGCAAATCCGCGGTCGCTGCGATGTTCGCCGACGAGGCCGTCCCGGTGTTCGACGCCGACGCCACCGTCCACCGACTGCAAGGCATCGGCGGGCGACTGGTCCCCGCGATCGAAACCGCGTTCCCCGGCACCACCGCCAACGGCGCAGTCGACCGCGCGAAACTCGGCGCAGCGGTGTTCGGCGACGACGCCGCAATCAAGCGGCTCGAAGCGATCGTCCACCCCGCCGTCGGCGAAGAACGCGCCGCCTTCCTCGCCCAACACGTCGGCCAGCGAGTCGTCTTCGACGTCCCCCTGCTGTTCGAGACCGGCGGCGATCGCAATGTCGACGTGATCGTCGTGGTCTCCGCCGCCCCCGACGTCCAGCGCGCCCGCGTCCTCGCCCGCCCCGGCATGACCGCGGAGAAGTTCGCCGCGATTCTCGCCCGCCAGACTCCCGACGCCGAAAAACGCGCCCGCGCGGATCATGTCATCAACACCGACACCAGCTTCGACGCAACACGCGCGCAAGTCCGGGCGGTGCTTGCATCCTTGGAAATCTGAGCCGATACCATCGGGATGCGTGAGATCGTCTTCGATACCGAAACCACCGGGCTCAGTTTTTCCGGCGGCGACCGCATGGTCGAAATCGGCTGCGTCGAGATGCTCAACCGGGTCGAGACCGGCCGCACCTTCCACGCCTATTATCACCCCGAACGCGACATGCCGGTCGAGGCGTTCAACGTCCACGGGCTGAGCGCGCAGTTCCTCTCCGACAAGCCCAAGTTCGCCGACGCGGTCGAGGATTTGCTCGAATTCGTCGGCGACGCGCCGATGATCGCGCACAATGCGGGCTTCGACTTCTCGTTCCTCAACGGCGAACTCACCAAGTGCGGCCGCCAGATCGTCCACATGAAGCGGATGGTCGATACGCTGCAGATCGCGCGCAGCCGTCACCCCGGCGCCAAGCATTCGCTCGACGCACTCTGCTCGCGCTTCGGAATCGATCGCAGCCACCGCGTCCTGCACGGCGCGCTGCTCGACGCGCAGTTGCTCGCGCAGGTCTATGTCGAGCTGATGGGCGGCCGCCAGATCGGCCTCGGGCTGCTTAGCGATACCGGCAGCAACGCCGCGACTCCGATCGTCGCACAGGCGCCTCGGGTCGTTCGCCCAGCCCGTGTTTTCGCGGTGAGCGAGGGAGACCTTGCGGCCCATGCTGCGTTTATGAAGGGGATCAAGGATCCGATTTGGGGGGCCGTGGCGTCCGGATGACGCTGGCAGGGTGGAGCCAATAGGACCGCCCGAAGACTGTAACGCCGACAAGGAGACGACAATGGATATCCGGATTTCTGGTCATCAGGTTGACACTGGCGAAGCACTCAACAGCCACGTGGAAGACCGACTCCAGGGTATCGCCGACAAGTATTTCTCGCGCGCCATTTCGGCGGAGGTCACGTTCGGCAAGGGCCCGCACGACGCCGGCTTCAAATGCGACATCGTCTCGCACGTGATGAAGGGCCTCGTGATCAAGGGCCACGGCGACGCCTATGACGCGCGCGCCGCGTTCGATGCCGCCGCCGCCAAGATCGAGACTCAGCTCCGCCGCTACATGCGCCGCCTGAAGGATCGCCACGCCGGCGAAGCGGTCGCGATCGCCGAGAGCAACGGCTACGACAATGCCGGCTACACGCTATTCCAGGAAAGCATCGAGGAAGACGATGTCGCGGACGCACCGCTGATCATCGCCGAAACGCGCGTCGATATCCCCGAGGCGAGCGTGTCGGACGCGGTGATGATGCTCGATCTGCGTAACACCGCGGCGTTGCTCTTCATGAATGCGGGTACCGGTGCGCACAACATGGTCTACCGCCGCGGCGATGGCACGATCGGTTGGGTCGAGCCACAGCGAGCAGCGGCCACCCCGGCCCAATAAAGAAGGGTCCATAAAGGCGCGGGTCTCAAGGCCGCGCCTTTACGCCCCCGCGCAACCCGCTAAGGCGGACGCGCGCGGGGGCGCTTGAGACATTGAACACAATGACCGATTTTAGTGACATGCTGCGTCCCGACGCAGTGCAGACGGGCGTGATTGCCAAAAACAAGAAGGCAGTGTTCCAGCATCTCGCCACGGTTGCGTCTGAGATACTCAATGCCGACCCCAAGATGATCGCCGATCGGCTGGCTGCGCGCGAGAAGCTCGGCTCGACCGGATTCGGCGGCGGCGTCGCGATCCCGCACGCCAAGCTCGAAGGGCTCGCGCAGGTGACCGGCGTCTTCGCGCGGCTGGCAGAGCCTGTCGACTTCCAGGCGGTCGACGATCTCCCCGTCGATCTCGTCTTCATGCTGCTCTCCCCCACCGACGCCGGCGCGGTCCACCTGAAGGCCCTCGCCCGCGTCTCACGCCGGTTGCGCGACAAGGCGTTCCTCGAGAAGCTGCGCGGCGGCGGTTCGCCCGACGCGGTCTACGCGCTGTTCACCGCCGACGAGGTCCGCGATGCAGCCTGAGTTGGCTCCCAGTTCGGCCCCAAACACAGCCGGCGCAGACGCGCATTTCCGCGCGCTGGAGTCGCTCTACGCCCAAGCCCCGATCAACCGGTTCTTCGACTCCTCGCTGGAACTCCCCGAAGCCGGCGTCGCGCGGATCCATTTCACGATCGACGAGCGCCATTACCACGCCGGCGGCGCGGCGCATGGCACGAGCTATTTCAAGATGCTCGACGACGCTGCCTTCTACGCCTGCAACAGCCTGGTCACCGACCGCTTCCTGCTCACCACGGCGTTCAACCTCCTCCTAACGCGACCGCTGAAGATCGGCCCCGTGATCGCCGAAGGACGCTGGATCAGCGGCAAGCGACGCGTGTTCGTCGCAGATGCCCGGCTGATCGATGCGGACGGCGAAGAAGCGGCGAGAGGCACCGGCACGTTCATGCGCTCGCGGATCGCGCTCGCTGGCCTTCCCGGATACCGCAGCGCAGCATGAGCGGCCGGCTGCCCAGCGGAGTCCTCGTCAGCGCCCTGCTGCGGCGCGTCAACGACGCCGGCGGTTTCGGTGCGGTAATGGCGAAAGGCGACCCGCAAGGTGGCGCGATCCTGGTCATCACGGTCGACAAGGGCGCCCCGCCCCGCCTGCTCGAACGCGGCATCGGACCCGATGGCCGGACCGCGCTGATCGACTCCACCCCGCTCGAAGACCTCGACGGATATTGGCGTCGTCGCCGCGCAAGCGACCCGGATCTCTGGGTAATCGAGGTGGACATCGCAGCGGCGGAACGGTTCGCCGCTGAAACGATCCTCGACGATTGACTCGAAAGCCCCCCCAATAGAGGGGAATTGCAACATTGATTGGCGTTGTGCTGGGACGGGTGCGATCCGGATCAGTTACGCAGTCGGGGGGATGCCTGGACGATCGGCTCGTACGATTGCTTCCGCGGTCCAACCGCATCTGAATAAGTTTGAATGACGATTCTTCAGCGGGCCGCGACGATCGCGGTCATGACCTTCTCTCTCGCCGGCCTGCTCGGCAACAGCGCTCCCGGTCAGGCAACCGGTATCGATCGCTCGACCACCAATCTCACTGCTCTCGCCAATCTAAACGCGCTCTCGCCGCAGAATGTTCCGCAGATCGCTCCAGTTGCCACCACCGTCGCACCTGTCGAGACGAACGCCGAGAACACCGCAGTCAGCCCTGCCGTCGCAGAAGCCGAAGAATTCGACACGCTCGCCCAGGCCGTCGCCGCGCAGGATAGCGCCGCCGCCGACGAAGCGCTTCAGTGCCTCGCCGGCGCGATCTATTTCGAATCCAAGGGTGAGCCGCTAACCGGCCAGCTCGCGGTCGCCGAAGTCATCATCAATCGCGCCAAGTCGGGTCGCTTCCCCGCCAACGTCTGCGCCGTCGTCAAGCAGCGCGGCCAGTTCAGCTTCGTCCGCGGTGGCCAGATTCCCAACATCAACGCCGGCACCGCCTACCGCACCGCGATCGCGGTCGCCAAGGTCGCCCTCGCAGATGCGTGGAACAGCCCGGCCGACAAGGCGCTCTACTTCAACACCCCCGATCGCCGCCCCAGCGTCCGCGCGATCAAGGTCGCCTCGATCGGCAACCACATCTTCTATCGTTGATATCCCCCGGATATCGCTGAAGTCCGACCCCGTCCCGCACCCAGCGGGGCGGGGTTTTTCATATCCGCTGACGTTTCAGCCTACCGCAGCACTCGTGCCGCCAACCCCGAACAATCCGCATCTCTAGCCGTCGGTCCCTGCTTGCCCGTGATCGCCCGGCCGATCGCCTTGAAGATATTCCCCACCGATTTCACCTCCGGCGGGATCGTCACGTGCGGCTGCTGGATCGTCCCAGTCATGTACGCCGATCCCGGCAGTTGCAGCAGCGCATGTTGCTTCGGCGCGCCGCTCAGCCGAATGTCGATCGCTTCGGCGGGAAACACCACGCTCCCCTGCCCGCGCAACTGGCTGGCGGTGGTATCGACGATCATCGGATCGACGCGCCCTCGCCCCCGCGTCACGGCGAGTTTCACCACCACACAGCGCAGCCCCGCGCGCTCGCCATCTTTCGCCAGCAACGCCCGCGCCGCATCGAACCCCAGCGCGGCGGCGATCCCCTGCGGCAATTGCCCGTCCCATGCGACGAACCCGATGCTGCCATCGGCGTTCCCTACCGCAGCCCGAATCGTCTCGCCCGGCCCCTTCAGCCGCACCCGTGCGCTCACATTCCCGCTGAAATCGCCGCGCCCGCCTGCCAGCGCCTGGACGCTGCTACCCCGCAACCGCAGGTCGATTGCAACGGTCGGCGTCTTGCGATCGCCCCGCTGGTCGACGGTGACCTTGCCGGTAACGGTTCCCTGCGGCAGCCTCGCAACCAGCCGGTCCAGCGTCAGCAACTGGTGATCGATCGCGATCGTCCCCTTGGCCGACACGATCGGGGACTTCCCCTTGGCCGCGACGATATGCTGGATGCGGAACCCGAACTCGGCATCGGTCGTGTCGATCTTGCCGATGTCGATCCGCGTATTCGGCACCAGCCTCGGCCCGATCGCCCGCTCCAGCGCGGCGCCCTTGGCCTGCGCCTCGTCCGACGACAGGTCCGCAAAGTCGAACTGGCGCGAGACGATGTCGCCGTTCACCTTGCTCCGCCCGTCCCGCTTGTCGACCGTGACATGACCCGCAAAATCCGACCGCCCGACCACGCCCTTCAGCTGCGTGATCGCCCATTTCGGCGCATCGTGGCGGACGTGCGCGCTGAACGACACCGGCTGCGTCCGGAACAGCCCCGCCTCGATCACCGCGTCGATCAGCTTCAGGTCGGTCGCGCGCGCCGTCACGTCGAGCGTCATCGCATCGGTATCGAGCGGCCGGTCCATCACGCCCTTTGCCGAGATCGACAGCTTGTCCCCGTCGATCGACGCGGTGAACGGCCACGGCTTGCCCTGCGATCGCTCGATCGACGGCCCCGAGACAGCAATTCGCACCGCCGCGCCACGCACGGTGCCGGTGCCGGTCGCACGGATGCCCGTAACCGGATCGGACGAGAATTGCGCGGTAACCTGCCGCCCCTGCTTGGCATCGCGGTACGAGATCACGCTGTCGCGGATGACGAGCCCTTGCAGGTCGTTCGAACTGCCGCCGCTCTTGGCCTTGCCCGGCCGATCCCAGTTGGTCCGCCCCTGCTTGTCCCGGACCAGCGCCAGGTACAGCCCGGACGCCTTCACGTCGCGCGGCCCGAACCCGCCCTTCAACAGCGACAGCGCGGAGAAGGTCGCCTCCGCCTCGCGCAACCGCACGAAATCGCCGCTACCGGCCCATGCCGCCTGCGAAATACGCACCTGCGTGATGCGGATCGTCGGCGAGAAGCCGAACCCGTCGACGCGCTTGATCCCGCCGATCGTCACCGGCCGCCCGAAGCGCGCGGTCAACTGCCGCTCGATCACGCCTTTCAGTGATCCCCAGGGGAACACGGCGAGCCCGATTATGACCGTAGCCATCACAGCCACGACGACGATGCCGGTGACTTTCACCCAGCGCTTGGCGACCCATGTTCTCATCTACTGCGGCGACGCGTTGAAACGAGAAACGTTCCGCAAGCGTCAGGACCGCTGCCGCAGAATGACCGCGGCGCGTATGGCTCGCTAGACCCGCACGCTCTTCGGCGCCAACCGGCGGATATCGAGGACGTCGACCTGCGCGAGCATCACCGCGCCCAGCGCCTTGTCCCCGGTCTCGACCAGTATCCCCTCATGCGTCGCGCGCACCGTCCGCCACGATACCTCGCGCACCGTCAGCGTCTTGCCGATCCGCTTCACCGCAGCAACGCGCCCGTCATCTGCGATCGCCAGCGCGCCCTGCCCGTCCGCGCCGACGACAGCGCCCGCTACCGCAAACCCGCGAAGCTGCGCCTGCGCCGCGTCCGCCGCCTCTTCCGGCGTCTCGATCTTCACGACCCGCCGCATCCGCACGACCGCCCAGGCCAAGCCCGCGAGCAGCAACACAACGACGGCCACGATGCCGCCGACGATGGCAGGCGTCATCGCGGCCCTGCGAGCGCGTCCAGCATCGGCCGGATTCCGCGCAGGTCATACCCAGCGTCCTCAGCCTGCGCGAGCAGCAGGTTCGGATTCCGCCCCGCCTTCGCCGCCGCCAGCGCCCACAGATTGCAGCTCCGCGTCCCCGACCGGCAATAGGCCAGAACGGGCCCGTCCGAATCCGTCAGCGCCTGCGTCATCGCGTCGATCTGCGGATGCGAGAACCCCGCATGCGTCACCGGGATCGAAACATATTTCAGCCCGGCCGCTTCCGCAGCCGCGCGGATCGCGTCACCCGAAGGTTGCCCCGCATCCTCGTCGTCCGGCCGATTATTGACGATCGTCTTGAAGCCCGCCGCGGCGATTTCCGCGACTTGCTCGACCGCGATCTGTGGCGCGACCGAAATACTTTCGTTGATTTGCCGTATCATGCGGACTCGCGGATGACCTGGAGGAAGGCATCCCCATAGGCGTCGAGCTTGCGCGCGCCAATGCCTGATAACAGGCTCAACTCGGCACGCGACGCCGGCCGCTGCCGCGCAATGTCACGCAACACCGAATCGTGGAAGATGACATACGGTGGAACGCCCGCTTCCTTCGCCAGATCGCGCCGCCGCACGCGCAACGCCTCGAACAGCGGATCGTCCACGGGGTTCGGCACAGCGCCAACCGCGCCCTTGCGCCGCCGCTCGCGCTTGGGCGGCACGACGATCGACACCGCCGCCTCGCCCTTGAGGATCGCCTTCGCGGCAGGCCCGAACTCGAGGCCGCCATGCGGATTGGTCCTGAGCGCATCCTTCAGCATCAACGCGCGCGACACAGGCTTCAGCAACGCGACCTCGTCGCCCTCGACGATCCCGTACACCGACAGCGCCTCGTGCCCGTTCATCAGGCTCCGCTCGCTCGACACCC
Organism: Sphingomonas sp. PAMC26645; assembly: GCF_004795835.1. NCBI lineage: Bacteria > Pseudomonadati > Pseudomonadota > Alphaproteobacteria > Sphingomonadales > Sphingomonadaceae > Sphingomonas > Sphingomonas sp. PAMC26645. The sequence continues at coordinate 586,577 of NZ_CP039249.1, read as the reverse complement.
CCGTCAGGATGCCCTCGATATACCCCACGCCGTACATCTGCCCGGTCCGGAACACCGCCGACAGGAATTTCCGCGCGGTCTCCGTCGCATCCACGGCATCGACGTTACCGAGGCAATTGTCGCAGTTCCCGCAATCCTCGAGCCGCTCTTCGCCGAAATGCTTGAGCAGTATCCGCCGCCGGCACCCGGCCGTCTCGACCAGCCCGCCCATCGCCGTCAGCCGCTGCCGCTCGCCCGCCTGCCGCTCGGGCTCGACCTCGCCGATCCGCTGCCGCGCGCGCGCGAAATCCTCCGCGCCCCAGAACAGGTGCGCGATCGCCGGATCGCCATCGCGCCCCGCGCGCCCCGTCTCCTGATAATAGGCCTCGATCGACTTCGGCAGCCCGGCATGCGCCACGAACCGGACGTCGGGCTTGTCGATCCCCATCCCGAACGCGACCGTGGCGCAGATCACCATGTCCTCGCTCGCGACGAAATCCGCCTGGTTCTTCGCGCGCACCTGCGGATCGAGCCCCGCATGATACGCCCGCGTCGGCCGCCCGCTCCGCCCCAGCGCCTCCGCCAGCTTCTCGGTCGCCGCCCGCGTCTGCGCGTACACAATGCCCGGCCCCGGGATCCTTTCGAGGATATCCGCGATCTGCCGATTGACGTTGTCGCGCCCCGAAATCGCATAGCGGATGTTCGGCCGGTCGAACCCCGACACGATCAGCCCCTCCTGCGAAATCCCCAACTGCTCGAGGATATCCGCTCGCGTATGTGCGTCCGCAGTCGCCGTCAGCGCCAGCCGCGGCACATCCGGAAAGCTGTCGAGCAGAGGCCGCAGCAACCGGTAGTCCGGCCGGAAATCATGCCCCCACTCGCTGACGCAATGCGCCTCGTCGATCGCAAACAGCGACAGCTTGGCCTGCGATAGAAGATTGCGGAAACTCTCATTCGAAGCCCGCTCCGGCGCGACATACAGCAGATCCAGATCGCCCGCCCGAAACCGCGCGATCGTCTCCTCGCGATTGGTATCGACGCTCGTCAGCGTCGCGGCCTTGATTCCAACCGCCGTGGCAGCCCGCAACTGGTCATGCATAAGCGCGATCAGCGGCGACACGACCACGCACGTCCCCTCCAGCATCGTCGCCGGCAACTGGTAACACAGCGACTTCCCCGCACCCGTCGGCATGACCGCCAGCGTCCGCTGCCCCGCCAGCACCCGATCAACGACATCGCGCTGCACGCCACGAAAATCAGGAAAGCCGAAGATGCGCTGGAGATCGGGAAGAGGGTCGAGTGCCATTGCCATGCGATCTAGGCGTCGCGCAGTCGCCCGTCGAGGGGCGAGCCTGCATTGGTTATCCGATCATTACCGATCATAAATTCGTTGCGAATACGATATGACGCGGCAAGATCGCGGCGCCTGACGCCGGAGACCTCACGATGATCGCCAATATCTTTAGAACCGGCGTGGCGGCATCGGTGCTCGTAAGCAGCGTCGCGCTAGCCGGCGACACGGCCCCGGCCATCCGCGACGTACCGGTCGGCGGGATGATCGCCGCAACGATCGACGGCAAGCCCGTCACCCTGCGCGTCGATCCCGCCGCGCCCGGCCTGGTCTTCGTCACGACCGCAGTCGCCGAGCGACTTGCCCTGAAGGGCGGCGCGTTGGGCCTCGGCTATTCGGTCGGCGGGCAAGGCGCGATGCAGGCGACGACGGTCCGCCCCATGACGTTCGGGACCAATGCGGTGAAACGGCGGATCAGCTTTCCCAGCCGCAAGCACGAGACCAAGGGGAAGGCTGCCGACCCGCGCTGGGTCGGCCGGCCCTATGCGGATGTCGGCGACGGCAGCATCGGCCCGGCGTCGCTGCCCGAACCCGTCGTGCGCATCCTCCTGAACGCGCCGCGCGCCGGCGAGCGGACCGTCGCGTTGCCGATGGTCGACGGCGGCGGCCTGCTGGGGAAGCTCTCCGGGACCTTCGCGCAGATCACGATCGGCGGCCAGCCGATCCGGGTCCGCTTCGATCCCTATCATCCGCGCACGACCGTCACCGCCAACGCCGCCACGCTGATCGCGCAGGCGCAGCGCGGCACGCTGGTCGGTTTAACCGCACCGGTCGAGATCGCCTTCGGTATCGCCCGACCCGTCCGCACGATGACGCTCGCCACCCCGCTCCTCGTCGGCCCGCTCGCGCTATCGTCGCTCGGCGTCCGCACCACCGACGTCGGCAGCGCCGCCGCGATCCCCGATGCCGACGCGCCGCCACCCGACCCCGACGAGATCGTCGTCATCGCCAAGGGCAAGCGCGACGCCAGCCGCGATCGCCTGACGATCGGCGCCGACCTGCTCGACCGCTGCTCCTCGATCGTCTTCGACAAACCCGCCAAACAGATCCGCCTCACCTGCGGGTAGACTTGGTCCGTTAATGGTGGGGAACGCACAAGTTCCTAGGACGCCGTCGCCAAGCGTGTTTCCCCGCGAAGGCGAGGACCCAGACTGGGCTCCCGCCTCCGCGGGAGAACAAGGAAGGAAGGCTGCCGTTCGAATGCGGCCGCCGTACTTGCTTTACGGGATGAGAACGGAACTGCTCAACGCAGCGGGAGCGGCGGCGTGGGCACGCTATAACCGACGGCTACCCACGGCTACTCGCGCTGTTACTCCGCCGCCAGCGCCCCATCATCATCCCCGGCGCGCTCCTGCGCCTGCCGGTTCCACATCTCCGCATACACGCCGCCCTGCCGCAGCAGCGCGCCATGCGTCCCCTTCTCGACGATCCGCCCCGCCTCCAGCACGACGATCTGGTCCGCATGAACCACCGTGGACAGCCGGTGCGCGATCACGATCGTCGTCCGCCCACGCTCGATCGCCTCTAGCGTATCGAGAATCTCAGCCTCGGTCCGGCTGTCCAGCGCCGACGTCGCCTCGTCTAGGATCAGGATCGGCGGGTTCTTCAACAAAGTCCGCGCGATCGCCACGCGCTGCTTCTCGCCACCCGACAGCTTCAACCCACGCTCGCCCACGCGCGTTTCATATCCCAGCGGCTGGCGCTCGATGAACCCGGCGATCGCCGCGCCCTTGGCGGCAACCTCGACCTCCGGCATCTCCGCACCCTCGCGCCCATAGGCGATGTTGTAGCCGATCGTGTCGTTAAACAGCACCGTATCCTGCGGCACGATGCCGATCGCAGCCCGCAGCGAAGCCTGCCGCACCTGCGCGATATCCTGCCCATCGACGGTAATCCGCCCGCCTGTCAGATCGTAAAACCGGTACAGCAATCGCGCGAGCGTCGACTTGCCCGCACCCGACGGCCCGACCACGGCCAGTGTCGATCCGGCAGGCACGTCCAGCTCCAGGTCGCGAAGGATCGGCCGTCCGGCATCGTATCCGAACGATACGTTTTCGAACCGGACATGCCCCGCGCTCACCGCCAGCGCCGGCGCACCCGGCGCATCGACCACGGTCGCGGGCGTATCGATCAGGTCGAACATCGCCGCCATGTCGAGCGCACCCTGCCGGATCGTCCGATACACCATCCCCAACAGGTCGAGCGGCCGAAACAACTGCGCCAGCAGCGTCGACACAAACACCACGTCGCCCGCCGACGCCTCGCCGCGGCTCCACCGCCACACGACGAACCCCATGCCGCCCGCCAGCATCACATTGGTGATCAGCGCCTGGCCGAGGTTCAACCACGCGAGCGAATTCTCGCTCTTCACCGCCGCCTCGGAATAGGCGGTGATCGCGCTGTCGTAGCGCCGCGCCTCGCGCTCCTCCGCGCCGAAATACTTCACCGTCTCGAAGTTCAGCAGCGAATCCACCGCATGCGCGACCGCGCCGGTATCGAGGTCGTTCATCCGCGCACGCAACGCATTGCGCCAGTCGGTCACCATCCGCGTGAACGCGATATAACCGACCACCATCACCACGGTCGCGACGACCAGCGGCCAGCCGAACTTGGTCCAGAACAGTCCCAGCACCAGCACCAGTTCAAACACGGTGGGCGCGATGTTGAACAGCAGAAAATACAGCATCGTATCGATGCTCTTGGTGCCGCGCTCGACTACCTTGGTGACCGCGCCAGTCCGCCTGGACAGGTGAAAATCGAGGCTCAGCGCATGCAGATGGCGAAAGACCTGTGCCGCCAGTCGCCGCGACGCGTCCTGCCCGACGCGCTCGAACACCGCGTTGCGCAGATTGTCGAACAGCGTCGTCCCGAACCGCGACGCCGCGTACCCAACCACCAGCAACACGACGAGCGTCAGCGCGGTGCGATCGTTCCCCGCCATCCGGTCGACCGCGTATTTCAGCGTGAACGCGGCGCCAAAGACCTGGATCAGCTTCGACGCGATCACGAGCAGCATCGCGACGACGATCCGCGCCTTCAGCCTGGGCTGCCCCGCCGGCCACAGGAACGGCAGGAAGCGGCGAAGCGTCGGCAGCAAGGGCTGGTCCGCGCGGGTGGAGGTGTAGGTGTCAGGGGGCATGGATCGATGCGATGTAGGCGCAGTCAAGCCCCGGCGAAAGCAGTTGGGGGAACAATCCTGCCACTTCGTCGCTTTAATTACCGTGTCCGATGTCGGCCACGGCGATCCACTGGAGAATGAAATGGAACCGCTGTTCTACGTCATGGCCATCATGGGCTGCGGTGACGGCAACGTGAACTGCACCGAAGCGCGGGTGATCCCGGCGCGCTACGAGACTATGGCGCAGTGCCGCGCGGCGCTCCCCGATCAGTTGGCGCAGAACACCGACGTTCCGTACCCGATGATCGGCGCGAACTGCCGTGCGCAGGGCCAGTTGATGGCGAAGACTGGCAAGGTCAAGTCGCAGGGCTAGACTGTTTCCCCGCGAAGGCGGGGACCCAGACTGGACTCCCGCCTTCGCGGGAGAACAAGGTAGACGCCGGCAATCAGCGAGGCCGTGTCCACAGCCGCGCATCCCGCGCTGTCCGCGGATACAGCGTATCCCGCCGCGCAGCTTCCCGCGCCGCCGTCACGATAAACCCAACCTTCTGCATCCCAGACGTCGTCACCCGGTGATCCCAAGCGTGCTCCCCGCGCGCCGCCACGGTCCTTCCGATAGCGCCATAGATCCCCGCCGCGGACAACACCGCCCACGCCGAACGGAACGATAGCGCCGGCGTCCCCTCCCGCGCACTAGCCTCGAACGCCGCAGCCCGATCCGCCATCCGCTTCGTCAACACCGCGAGGCGAGATCGGAACGGCGGCTTCATGTGCTGACCCGGCGGAAAGTCCATCTCGACCAGCCAGTCCTCAGGCAGGTAGCACCGGCCGACCCGGTCATCCTCCTCGACATCGCGCGCGATATTGGCGAGCTGGAACGCCATCCCCAGGTCACACGCGCGGTCGAGCGTGTCCTCGTCCTCGGGATCGACGCCCATCGCGATCGCCATCATGCACCCCACGACGCCCGCGACATGGTAGCAATATTTGTACAGGTCGTTCTCCGACCGCGGCCGCCACTCGCGCGCATCCAGTGCAAACCCCTCGACCAGATCGCGCGCGAACCGCTTCGGCAGCCGAGTCTCGGCCGCGAAGATCCGCAACGCATCGAACGCTGGCTCGCCGACGACTTCCCCCGCGAGCGCCTGCTCGGTCATCGCCGACAAAGCCACCAACCGCGCCGGAGCGTCCTCGACCACGGTCATCCCGTGCCCATGATCCTGCCCATCGGCAATATCATCGCACCGCCGGCACCACGCATACAGCAGCCAAGCCCGCTCCCGCGTAGGCTTGTCGAACAACAGGCTGGCAGCGGCAAAACTCTTCGACCCCCGCGAAATCGACTCATGCGCGGTCGCGACGATCGCCTCGCGGCTCGGGAGTGCCTGGCTCATTCTAGTTCCCCCGCGAAGGCGGGGGCCCAGGACCACAAACGCTGCGCCAGCGACTCCTGGGCTCCCGCTTTCGCGGGAGAACAAGAAGCGACGAAGTTCATCGTGTCGAACCTCACAAATCCGACGCGTTCATCCGCACGATCGGCTGCGTCGGCACATGTCTCGCCATCCGGTCGAGCAGCACATCCAGCGTATCCGCCACGATCAGCAGATCCCGGTGCTGCGGCCGCAAAAAACCAACCTCGCCCATCTTCTCCCAGAACGCGATCAGGTGATCATAATACCCAGCCGTATTGAGCAACCCGACCGGATCCGCATGATACCCAAGCTGCGCCCAGCTCAGCGCCTCCCACAGCTCGTCCATAGTCCCCGTCCCACCCGGGATCGTCACGAACCCGTCGGAGAGATCGGTAAACATCTGCTTGCGCTGATGCATGCCGCTGACGACGTGCAACTCGGTAAGCCCCCGGTGCGCGACCTCCGCATCGACCAGCGCCTGCGGAATGACGCCGATCACCTCGCCGCCGCCCTCAAGCGCCCCATCCGCGATCGCACCCATGAGCCCGGTCCGCCCGCCGCCATAAACGAGGCCAATCCCCCGCTCGGCAAAAGCCAATCCCAGCGCCCGAGCGCCCTCGATATAGACAGGATCAGCCGGCGTCGCCGACCCGCAATACACAGCAAGACGTTTCATGTGCCCGCGTTAGGGGATGTGATACCCCGTCACAAGCAGGTACCCGGCTCGAGTATTTGGGTGCCGCCGCGATCGCGGCACCCGCATACTATCTCAGCACTGGCTCCGACAAAAATCACCGGCCTTCTCGGCGGCAAAATTGCAGACCGTGCTCGCAGGCCAAGGCAGGAGGCTACATGCGGCCTGGGCGGCCTGCTGCGCGATAGAGCAGGCCGTCGTGCAGGCGTTGCCGCCGTTTGCCTCCAGGGGCGTTTCGCCGACCTCGACCGTCTGTCCGTCGAAGTTCTTGCCGATGATGTCGCGGATCTTCTGCTGCTCGTCGCTGCTGATACCGTTCCAGTCCACGCTCTTGACAGTAATGGCCATGATGCATCCCCTCTTTTGCTGACCAAAATCCGGTCTAAAGGGATGCTAGAATGATGGCTGCCGGCATCTACTCTTGATGCCGCCATTACGGAGTTAGTCACGACCTTCCGAGGAAGTATCGTCAAATAACAGATGTCAATCACACCGTTTCGGATAACTCTATCAGACGATAAAAGCTTGTTAAGCCTATTGTTCGCCGAGCATCAGTGCCGCCGTAGCCTTCGCACTCCCGACAACCCCCGGAATGCCAGCACCCGGATGCGTTCCAGCGCCCACGAAGTACAAATTCGGAATATGCTCGTCGCGATTATGCACACGGAAATACGCGCTCTGCGTCAGCACCGGCTCCAGCGAGAATGCGCTACCCAGATGCGCATTGAGATCCTCCGCGAAATCCTTCGGCGCGTACGAGAATTTCGTCACGATCCGCTCATGGATATCCGGGATCAACCGCCGTCCGATCTCGTCGAGGATGCGCTTCTCCAGAATCGGCGCGATCTCGTCCCAGTCGACAGGGAATTTCCCGAGATGCGGCACCGGCGCCAACGCATAGAACGTCGAATGCCCCTCCGGCGCCAAAGAAGGATCGGTCACGGTCGGGTGATGCAGGTACAGCGAGAAGTCCTCGCTCAGCACGCCGTGGTCGTAAATGTCCTCGAGCAGCCCCTTATAGCGCGGCCCGAACAGGATCATGTGGTGCGGGATGCCCGGCCACGTGCCCTTGATCCCGAAATGCACCACGAACAGCGACGGCGAATATTTCTTCCGCTCGAGCGACCCGGTTTTCCGCTTGGCGCTGCGCGACGTGGCCAGCAGGTCGCGATAGGTGTGCATGATGTCGCTGTTCGCCGCGATCGCATCCGCCTGACCCGACCAGCCGCTCGCGCAGGTCACGCCGGTCGCACGATCGCCCAGAGTCTCGATCGACGTCACCGGATCGTCGAGCCGTAGCACGCCGCCCAGCCGCTCGAACTGCGTCACCAGCGCCGCCACCAGCCGGTTGGTCCCGCCGCGCGCGAACCACACCCCGCCATCACGCTCCAGCTTGTGGATCAGCGCATAGATCGCGCTCGTCGTCATCGGGTTGCCGCCGACCAGCAGCGTGTGGAAGCTCAACGCCTCGCGCAGCTTCTCCGACTTCACGAAGCTCGACACGATCGAATAGACCGACCGCCACGCCTGGTATTTCGCCAGCGCAGGCGCCGCCTTGATCATCGACCCGAAGTCGAGGAACGCGACATGGCCGAGCTTCTCATAGCCCTCGTGGAACACCCCCGCCGAATATTGCAGGAACTTCTCGTATCCCGCCCAGTCGCCGGGATGCAGCTTTTCGATCTCGGCGCGCATCTGCACGTCGTCGTTGGTATAGTCGAAATTCGTCCCGTCGGGCCAGTTCAGCCGGTAGAACGGCAGCACCGGATCGAGCGTCACGTCCTCGCTCATGTCCCGCCCGGTCAGCGCCCACAGCTCGCGCAGGCAGTCCGGATCGGTGATGACCGTCGGCCCCGCATCGAACGTGAAGCCGTCGTGCTCCCAGAAATACCCACGCCCGCCCGGCTTGTCGCGGCTCTCGACGATCGTCGTCTGCACGCCCGCGGATTGCAGCCGGATCGCGAGCGCCAGCCCGCCGAAACCTGCGCCGATGACTATTGCGGTCTTCATAATGACATACTGCCTGCGATGGCGCGGACGGCGCGCACGATGGGGACGGGGGGCTTGCCGGTAAGAACGCGTGCCTTGTCGGAAAGCGTCGAGCGCCCGGCATAGAAACGGCCGATGAGCGAGGGGGAGAGGCGGTAGAAGCGCTCGAGGATGCGGTAGCGTTCCTCCGGTTCGGCGGCGCGGAACAACATCGTGTCGAGCATCCGGTAGAAGCCACGCGACTTCCACGTCGCCCGCGCCATCGCGTGGGTCGCATCGTGAAGCTTCGCGCCCGAGAAATCGCCGAGGCCCGCCAGCATGGAAGCGGTCCGAACCGCGTCCGGCAGCGAGTACCCCGTGGTCGGATGAAACATTCCCGCGCGCATCCCGGCCTTCGCCACCCGAGCACCACCCGACCGCCAATACGCCTCGAAATCCCCCCCCATCGCGACCGGCAACACGCCGGACTCCTCGCGAACGACGCTCTCGACCGACCAGCCGCGTGCCGTGACATACTCGTCGATCCGCGCGCCCAGCACCGGAATATCGAGATCCGGCGTGTCGCTATAATAAGTGTCCTCGACGAACATCCGCTCGGGCGAGAAGGGCAGGCAATAGACGAACCGATACCCGTCAATCTGCGGAATGGTCGCATCCATGACCATCGGCCGCGGACTCTCATGCGGCACCGACAACGCCAGTTCCCGCCCGAGAAACTTCTGCCACGCCAGGTCGAGCAGCGACAGATCGCCCGCCCCCCGCGCGTCGATCACGCCAGTCGCTTCGATCCGGTCGCCATCCGCCAGCACCACCGCGGTCGCACTAGCCCCCGACACCTTCCGCCCCAGCATCAGCGCATGCGGCGGCAGCACGCGGCGAACTTCGCGGTCGAGCCGCGTGCTCTCGATCGAATAATAGGTCGCATCGATCGTCCGCGCATGCGCCGGAAAATGCACATCGTATCCGCGCCACGCATGCACCACGAGCGGTGCGACAATCCAGCGATCGCCTTGCGCCACGTCGCTGCCGAAGAACGACCAGAGATGATTGCCGCCGACCACCGGCGCGGCGTCGATCAGCCGCACATCCAACGCCGGATGCTTTGCTTTCAACGCCAGCGCGATCATCCCGCCGGCCAAACCCGCGCCAACGATCGCAACGTCGCAGGAGATCGTCGATGCCATGCCTCCGACTAGCGCAAAGCGGGGGACACGAAAACAACCTTTCCGAACCAATCGCCTGCGAAGACAACCTGCGTTGCCGGGGGGGGGGCGGGACTCTCTTAGTATCCTCCCCCGCCAGGGGGAGGTGGCTGGCCCTAGCCAGACGGAGGGGGAGGAAAGGGAAACCTCTGTTCCGTATCCTCCCCCTTCGTCACCTCCGGCGACACCTCCCCCTTGCGGGGGAAAATCGAACGATCGAAAATCGCGACGCCTGAACTGTGTGAACCGTACGAAAAGGAAAAGCCCAACCTGCCCCCCTCCCTGGAAGGGAGGGGCTGGGGGTGGGTCGGCTTCCGCAAGTTCGAACGCGCGTGGCTAAGGGTGGACTGGCCTCCGCAAACCGGAACGCCAGTGGCTCAAGCGGGCCGACCACCCCCGCCCCCTCCCTTCCAGGGAGTGAAGAGTGCGCGGCGACGGATACCCTTCCACCAAGATCGCTCTTAGACAGCACGAATGCCCACATCCGCCCCCAAACTCACCACCGCCCGCCTAACCCTAACCGCCCACACTTCCACCGACCTCGAAGACTGCGCCGCGATGTGGACCGACCCGCGCGTCTACACGATGATCGGCGGCCAGCCGCGCACCCGAGAGGACGTCTGGATCCGCCTGCTCCGCTCGATCGGCCAATGGACGCTGTTCGGCTACGGCAGCTGGATCGCCCGAGACACCGCCACAGGCCACCTCATCGGCGAACTCGGCCTCATCGAGGCGCGCAGAGCCATCGACCCCTCGATCGACGCAACGCCGGAAACAGGCTGGACGCTAACCGGCGACGCGCAAGGCAAAGGCTACGCCTCCGAAGCGCTCGCCGCGATCCTCGCCTGGACCGACGCGCGCATCCCCGCGACAACCTGCATCATAGACCCCGCCAACGCCCCCTCGATCCGTCTCGCGGAACGGCTGGGCTACGGCTTGCGCACCACGGGCACCTACCGAGATGCCCCGATCCTGATCTTCGACCGAGCCGCGGCGCCGTAAGTCCCGGCGCTATTTCTGCGCAGTAACCACCGGATTTTGCACCGACGCGATCGGCATGGGATCGCCCGCCCGGTCGTAGAACGCCATCAACACCAGCCCCAATGCCAATATACTCCCCGCGATCACATAGATCAGGCTCTTGTGATCCCTGCCGGAATTGGCGCTGGTATTCGTGCCGGTATCCCCGCGCGCGGCGTTTTGATGTGCCATGCATCTCCCTCCGTATTGGCAGGTCGTCCTGCTCTGGAGAGGGAGGCTATCAGGTTTCGCCGCACTGCATAGAGGCTAATGCAACCGCACGAACGCGTCGGGACTACACCGCCCGACCTACGCCAATCCCGGCGCGATCGGCCAGTAGGTCGCATAGCGCTCGTGCGCGACGCGAAAATACGGCACCATCCGCACCGGCTGCCGGTCCGCCGCGAGGATCGTGAACTCCAGCGGCCGGTCCCCCGCGCGCATCTTCTCGGCAATCGTATCGGGATCGCCCGCCAGCGTCGGCGGCGCGAACGGCGCCGCATTATATTCTCCATATTTGCGCTCGTTGACGATGATGTCCGATCCCGGCGCCAGCCCCTCGCGCCCAAAGCTGCCCGCCATCACCAGCGGCCCAAACGTGAACGCAACGATTTCCGGCGCGGCCGGCGATCGCTCGACCCCGGCGCGCATATCCAGCCGCAGTTCCACCGTATCGCCGTCGCGCCACCCCCGCGCCAACGCCAGATACCGCCCCGGACTGGTCGACCGCATCGCCTCGACCCCGTTCACCAGCACCACCGCGGTCCGGCTCCACCCCGGATGCCGCAGCTTCAGCGTCAGCTCGGCCGGTCGCTTCAACGTCCAGCGCAGCGTCGTCGTCGCAGTGTCGGGGAACGTCGTCACCTGCGTCAGCACCGCGTCCTTGTCCTTCCAGCGCACGGCGGAGGGCACGAACAAATTCACGTACAGCGCGCGGTCATCATGGAAGTAGATCGAGTCGCGGTATTTGACGTGGTTTTCCATCCCCGTGCCGGTGCAGCACCAGAACGAGTTCTCGGGCGTGTGATACAGCTTCATGTAACCCGGCCGGGCACCCTGGAAGTACGTCGCCATGCCGCTGTCCGGATCCTGCGACGCGAGGATCCCGTTATACAGCGTCCGCTCGTAATAATCGGCATAGCCCGCCTGCGGATCGTGCAGGAACAGCGCCCGCGTCAGCTTCAGCATGTTGTGCTGGCAACACGTCTCCGATCCCTTCGCCGACAGGACGTGCTCGGCGAAATCGGCGACCGGAAAGAAATGCTCGTTGTCGCCGTGCCCGCCGGTCGCGAACGACCGCGTCAGCGCCACCGTTTTCCAGAAGAATTCGGACGCATCGCGGTATTCGGGCTTCCCCGTCACCTCCCAGACCCGCTGGAAGCCGATGATCTTCGGCACCTGCGTATTGGCATGCAGCCCGTCGAGATGGTCGCGGCTCTTCGCCAGCGGCGCAAGGATCGCCTTGTGCGAGAACCGCTCCGCCATCGTGCGATACTCCGCGGTCCCTGTCATCGTGTAGAGGTCGGCGAACACCTCGTTCATGCCGCCATGCTCGGTATCCAGCATGGTCTCGAACTGCGCATCGCTCAGCGGCCGGCTCGCGACCACCGCCCAGTCGGCCAGCCGCAGCAGCACCGCGCGCGCCGTGTCGCTGTCCGCCAGCAATGTCGCATCGCGCAGGCCCGCATACACCTTGTGCAGCGTGTACCACGGCACGCCGGTGATCGGATCGCCGCGCAGATGCGCCGCCACCAGCGCCGGCCCGTCCGGGAACGCACAGACCAGCCCGGTCCCCGACGCCGCCTGGCACGCCGCCAGTTCGCGCGCGATATGGTCGATCCGCGCCTTGAACCGCCGGTCGCCGGTCGATCGATAGGCCAGTGCACACGCGGACAGATAATGCCCCAGCGTATGCCCGTGGCAATTGATGTCCGCCCACAGCGGATCCGATTCCCAACCGCCATAGACCGGTGCTTTCGGTGCCAGCCCCGCATTGACTCGGAAATTGTGGAGCATCCGGTCGGGTTGCAGCGCGAGCAGATACGCCTCGGTCTTGCGCTGCGCATGCAGGAACGGCCCCTCGCCGAGCGTGACGTCGGCCAGGTCGAACGCCTGCAACTTCGCGGTCGGCACCGTCGCCGGCACCACCTCTGGCGGCACGAACGCCAACGCCTGTGAAGCGGTCGACAGGGAACCCACGGTCAGCGCACCGGTCGCGACACCCGTCAGGAATTTCCGGCGGGATTGGCCCCCGCGACACAGCTCGACCATAACGACACCCTCTTATGCTCTCATTATTTGTCTGAGTAGCAGGCGTGTCGTGCCGGCGAAAGAGGTAGAGGGTCAGGGTACCCGGTGCGCACAGACATAGCCGGCGAACCGGGACACGAGCCGCGTCGTCTGCATCGCGCCCATCGTCGCCGAGGTCTGGCACGCCAGCCCGTCGCGGTTGGCGCAACGCCGGTCCGCGGTATTGACGGCAGCCAGCCGCGCGCGGTCCAGCCGCGACAGGCTCCGCTCGAACCCGTCCTGGAGATAATCCAGGTCGCCGGGGGTAATCGTCCGTACATGGCGTGCCGGGCACAGCCTGTTGGTACGCCGCCCCAGCGCCTCGAACCCTGCACGGGTCGCGGGGGGCATACCCGAATACCCGGTCACGGTCAGGATCAGCGCGAGCAGAACCATCGACGACTCCATCATGTAATCGCCCGAGACTATCACGCACCTGCGACGACGTCTTGCGGCCGCCTGGTCGAGGCGATCCGATCGCGCGGATCACCGGCGTTGTGGTAATTCCGCTACGGGTGCCCTTGATTCCGATCAACATCGACGCACCGGGTCTGGTACTGACGATCACGACGGCTATGGGGTAACCATCGCATGAGGTGGGGAGGTTTTCCCCCGGTTCATGTGGCGGGGCGCATGGGGCGGCTGGCTGATCACGGCGAGCCATCATCGGCGACATCACGAACGACACGGGTGCAACTATGGCCTCTATTTCCGCTTTTGGGATCGGCTCTGCGGCACCGACAAGCAACGCGGCGATCTTGCCGGCGCGCATGCGAAAGCGGCTGTTCGTCGTGGCGGCAGCAACGACGTGGGCGATGCTGTCGGCGGCGGCGCCCGTCACGCGGCTCGACGTTCAGGTCGACAATCTCCGCTCGTCGAAGGGGATGATCCGGATCTGCCTCACCGCGGACCCCGACAATTTTCCCGCCTGCGTCGACGATGCCAAGGCACTGACGCGGACGCTGCCCGCCAGCGTCCACGCCACCAGCTTTTCGGGCCTGCCCCAGCGCGGCTATGCGCTCGCGATCATCCATGACGAGAACAGCAATGCGAAGCTCGACACGATCGCCGGCATCCCGCGCGAGGGCTATGGGTTCTCGCGCAATGCCGCCGTACGCTTCGGCCCGCCGCGTTTCGATGCCGCCCGGTTCATGCTTGCCGGTGATGCCGAAATGCAACAGGTAAAAATGCGTTACATCTTCTGACCGATCGCAGCGGACCGAAAACGGTTTTACCGCGTTGCGACGTGGAACCTTTTTCTCCGGAGCATTTCCTTGCGCGCATTCACCCTTCTCATGTCTGCCGCAATCGCGGTGCTGGCAACCGCCACCCCGGCGCTCGCCCAGACCGATCCGAACCCGTCGCCAACGATCACCGACCCGCGCGACAACAACCGTATCACGATAGCGGTCGGTGCGGTGTCGATGCCCGATTACGAGGGTGCGGACAGCAATTCCTTCACCCCCGCCGGCGCGATCGTCGGCACGGTGCGCGGGCATGACTTCTTCCTCCGCGGCACGCAGCTCTATTTCAACCTGATCCCGAACACGGGCGAAGTCGGCATCAACTACGAAGTCGGCGTCATCGGCGGTATCCGCCGCGACCGCACCGGCGACATCGACAACCGCCAGGTCCGCGCGCTCGGCAAGATCGATACCGCGTATGAGCTCGGCGGCTATGTCGGCATCGGCAAGACCGGCGTCATCACCAGCGACTACGACACGATCACCGCGCGCGTCGCGTACGTCCACGACGTCTCGGGCACCTATGACAGCTACGTCATCACCCCGCAGGTGAACTACACGACGCCGCTGTCGGTCCGCACGCTCGTCTCGCTCGGCGTGTCGGCGGATTACGCCGGCAAGGGCTTCGGCCGCACCTATGCCGCCGTGACGCCGATCGGCTCGCTGAACAGCGGCCTGCGCACCTACGACATCAACGACAGCGGCTTCCGTCGCGCCAACGCCTCGCTGTTCGTCGTGCAGAGCCTCTCGGGTGATCTGCGCCACGGCTTCGGCGTCGGCGCGGGCGTCCTCTACGGTCGCATGCTCGGCAAGTACAAGAACACGCCGATCGTCGCCGACGTCGGTGATGCGGACCAGTGGCTCTACGCCCTCGGCCTGACCTACACGTTCTAAGCTGTCGATTTCGGCGGATCCGGCTCGGTCCGATCCGCCGAACGCGTTACCTCTGCTCCCTTTACCGTAGGGAGAGAGAAGGGGCCTGCCGGGCGTTTTCCGGGAGGACCAGGGAAAGGTGAAGCCGGCATGTAGCCGCCACCAAAACCCCAATCATCGCAAGCAGGTAAGCCTCTCTGTCGGGTCGTGAAATTTATTTCATCGCACCCCCTTGAACCGTGCATCCATTATTCATCCGCGTACGTTCCTCGCCACGGACGGCTTTTTTTATGTCCGTAATTGAGCGCGTTACGAGCGGGATTCGAGCAATCGACCTGATCGGGGCATGCCCCGTTGCGCGACTGCCGCAGAGCATTTCCACGTCCGCAACAGCAAGGGGA
Organism: Sphingomonas sp. PAMC26645; assembly: GCF_004795835.1. Lineage (NCBI taxonomy): Bacteria > Pseudomonadati > Pseudomonadota > Alphaproteobacteria > Sphingomonadales > Sphingomonadaceae > Sphingomonas > Sphingomonas sp. PAMC26645. Next base: position 571,005 of record NZ_CP039249.1, on the reverse strand, counting down.
GGACCCTGATATGACCGAGAGCGTGCACCTGATCGAAGCCCTCGATGCGCGAGTGGAACGCCGCAGCGAGCGACGTGAATTCTTCAAGACCGCGCTGGGCGCCGCTGCGATGACCGCAGCCGGTGCGACCGCGCTGTCCTTCTCCACGTCGGCGTCGGCACAGACGATCACCGATGCGGACGTCCTGAACTTCGCACTCAACCTCGAATATCTCGAGGCGCAGTTCTATTCCTACGCCGCCTACGGCACCGGCCTCGACAACAGCCTGCTCAGCGGTACCAGCACGCAGGGTGCGGTTCGTGGCGGTCGTCAGGTCAACTTCAGCGATCCGATCGTGCGCCAGTACGCACGTGAGATCGCCCAGGACGAGATCGCCCACGTCAAGTTCCTCCGCACCGCACTCGGCTCCGCCGCCGTCGCGCAGCCGGTGATCGACGTCAGCGTCTCGCCGACCAGCGCGTTCTCGCTTGCGGCACAGGCTGCTGGCCTCGTCCCCGCCGGTACCGCGTTCGATCCGTATGCTTCGGACGAAGCGTTCCTGCTCGGTGCGTTCATCTTCGAAGACGTCGGCGTGACCGCATACAAGGGCGCTGCCCCGCTGCTCACCAGCAAGGCCTATCTCGAAGCCGCTGCCGGCCTGCTCGCAGTCGAGGCGTATCACGCCGCGATCGTTCGCACGACGCTGTACGGCAAGGGCATCGCGACCCCGTCGCTGCGCCAGTCGGCCGATGCGATCTCGAACGCCCGCGACAGCCTCGACGGTACGACCGATCTCGATCAGGGCATCTCGCCCATCTCGCAGACGCCGATCAACCTGAGCACGACGCAGGCCGCAGTCACCGCGTCGAACATCGTGCCGCTCGATGCGAACGGCGTCGCCTTCAGCCGCTCGGCCAGCCAGGTGCTCAACATCGTGTACCTCAACAAGGGTGCGGCGTCGGCAGGCGGGTTCTACCCGAACGGCATGAACGGCAACATCAAGACGAGCATCGCGGCAAGCTGATCGGTCGTCCGATCACCCGCTCTTCTTCGATATTCAGGGGATTAACCCAATGACCGATCTCAATACCAAGCTGGAAATATTCGACGCGATCGCCAGCCGTCGCAACGAACGTCGTAACTTCCTGCGCTTTGCCGGCGGTTCCGCGCTCGCCATCGGCGGCGCCACGCTGCTCTCGGCATGCGGCAGCGACGATTCCGATCTCGCACCGACCCCGACTCCGGGACCGGCGCCGGTTGCGGCACTCAACGACGCCGACGTGCTCAACGTCGCACTGAACCTCGAATATCTCGAAGCGCAGTTCTACGCGTTCGCGGCATTCGGTGTCGGCCTCAACGCCAACATGCTGACCGGCATCGGTACGCAGGGTGCCGTCACCGGCGGTGCACAGGTGCCGTTCCAGGACACCGTCGTCCGTGAATACGCGCGCGAAATCGCGATCGACGAAGTCGCACACGTCGCCTTCCTGCGCTCGGCGCTCGGCAGCGCCGCCGTCGCCCAGCCCGCGATCGACATCTCGGTCGGCACGGCAGCCGCTCCGGGTGCGTTCACCGCGGCCGCCCGTGCGGCGGGCGTCATCGGCGCAACGGGTGTGTTCAACCCCTATGCTGACGACAACAGCTTCCTGCTCGGCGCGTACATCTTCGAGGACGTCGGTGTGTCTGCCTATAAGGGCGCAGCACCGTTGATCGCCAACAAGACCTATCTCGAGGCGGCCGCCGGCATCCTCGCGGCAGAGGCGTATCACGCAGGCCTGATCCGCACGATCCTGTACCGCAAGGGTCTGCAGACGCCGAACCCGATCCCGTCGCTCATCACCGCCGCGAACCAGATCAGCGACGCGCGCGACAGCCTCGACGGCTCGAGCGACGACGACCAGGGCATCACCGGGTCGGATCCGACGATCTCGAACATCGTGCCCACCGACGCCAACGGCCTGGCCTACAGCCGCTCGGTCGCGCAGGTGCACAACATCGTCTACCTGACGCCCACCGCGAAGATCGGCGGCGGCTTCTTCCCCAACGGGACCAACAACCGCCTCGATTCGCTGCGGACCAGCGGCGCCAACGCGTGATCGCGATCACTGCCTGAAACTGAAACCTTGGGCCGCGGCGAGCAATGGGAGCGCCGTGGCCCTCGTTTGGGGAACGACCATGACCAACTTCACGAAGCTCACCATGCTCGCCGGTCTCGCGACCGCGGGCATTTTCGCTGTTCCGGCCGCCGCGCAGGACATGACCACCGACACCAAGCCGTTCTCGGGCGTCTATATCGGCGCAGCCGGCGGCTATGACGTCCAGGGCAACGACGTCGGCTCGTCGATCCTGTTCGACCGCAACAACGACGGCAATTTCAGCGACAGCGTCAACACCATCACCGGCGCCAACGCCTTCTCGCCGGGCTTCTGCAACGGCTCGGCCCGCACCGCAGTGCCCGCCTATGGTTGCCGCAACGACGATGACGGCTGGTCGTATTACGGCCGCGCAGGCTTCGACGTGCAGCGCGGTCCGTTCGTGGTCGGCATCGTCGGCGAATTCGGCAAGTCCGAGATCACCGACAGCGTCGCCGCCTTCTCGACCACGCCCGCCAGCTACACGATGGCCCGCAAGCTGAAGTGGGAAGGGTCGGCCCGCCTCCGCGCCGGTCTCGCCGCGCGCAACACGCTGTTCTACGCCACCGGCGGCGCTGGCTATGCCAAGATCGACAATTTGTTCTTCACCACCAACACCGCCAACGCGTTCGCAGCCACCGGTTCGGACAAGAAGTGGGGCTATGTCGGTGGCGGCGGCATCGAGCAAAAGCTGACCAAGAACATCTCGATCGGCATGGAATACACCTACCACCAGTACAAGGACGACGACGCCCGCGTCCTCGTCACGGCTGGCAGCGCGATCACCGGCAGCCCGGTCCTGCTCGCGAACAACCCGTTCGTGCTCGCTCCCAACACCGCCGGCACCGCCTTCCGCCGCAGCGACGACCAGTTCCGCTGGCACTCGCTGCGCGGCACGGTGAGCTTCCGGTTCTGAGGCGCAGGGCGGCTTGCGCCGACCCGGCGCAAGACTCGCCCAAGCCCGGTCAGCGCAGCAAAGCACGCCACAAGGCGTAGCTTAGCTACGACTGACGGCGCGCGGAGTGACAGAAAAGGCCGCTGCCCCAAACCGGGCAGCGGCCTTTTCTTTATGTGTTCGATCCTCCCCCGCCAGGGGGAGGTGGCACCGAAGGTGACGGAGGGGGAGGGCCACGCAACAGAGGTTTTCCTTACCTCCCCCTCCGGCTGGCAAGCGCCATCCACCTCCCCCTGGCGGGGGAGGATCGCAAGAGGCACCCCCCGTTCGCCCCGAGCGAAGTCGAAGGGCAGACCCTAAGCACAAACGCCTCGCCCCCGCTCAGGACCCCCAAATTCCCCATTGCACCCCACCCCAACCCCCCTATGCTCACCTCACCCCGGGGGAGCGCTAATCCGCGCTTGAGAGGAAGGCAGGAGCCTTCGACCCGCTGAACCTGATCCGGTTGATACCGGCGGAGGGAGGGAGCGGTCGCCAAAGAACCGTAAGCCTTTGCTCCGAGACCCGTAGGAGCAAGCGCATGGCCATCGATACGCAACACACGACCGACATCGGCGTAACCACCGGCCCGATCCGAGGCTCCCGGAAAATCCACGTAGCGGTCCCAACCAGCCCAGACGTCCGCGTCGCTATGCGCGAGATCGTCCTAGACGCGAGCTGCAGCGAACCCCCGTTACGCGTCTACGACACCAGCGGCCCCTACACGGACCCCCGCGCGAACATCGACATCAACGCCGGCCTCTCCCAACTCCGCCGCGCCTGGATCGAGGCTAGAGGCGACGTAGAATCCTACGAAGCCCGAGAACTCCGCCCCGAAGACAACGGCCAGCTCGGCCCTGACCGTTCCGGCGGCGTCCCCCAGTTCCCCGCCACCATCAAGCGCCCCCTCCGCGCCAAACCCGGCCACAACGTCAGCCAGATGCACTACGCTCGCCGCGGCATCATCACCCCGGAAATGGAATACGTCGCCACCCGAGAAAACCTCGGCCGCGCCATGCTGAAAGACTACGCGAGAGACGGCGAATCCTTCGGCGCAAGCATCCCCGACTTCGTAACCCCCGAATTCGTCCGCGACGAGATCGCCCGCGGCCGCGCGATCATCCCCAACAACATCAACCACCCCGAATCCGAACCGATGGCGATCGGCCGCAACTTCCTCGTCAAGATCAACGCCAACATCGGCAACTCCGCGGTCGCCAGCAACGTCGCCGCCGAAGTCGACAAGCTCGTCTGGTCGATCCGCTGGGGCGCGGACACTGTGATGGACCTCAGCACCGGCCGCAACATCCACGACACCCGCGAATGGATCCTCCGCAACTCGCCGGTCCCGATCGGCACCGTCCCAATCTACCAGGCGCTCGAAAAAGTCGGCGGCGTCGCCGAGGACCTGACGTGGGAGATCTTCCGCGACACGCTCATCGAGCAGGCCGAACAGGGCGTCGATTACTTCACGATCCATGCCGGCGTGCGCCTCGCCTACATCCCGATGACCGCCAACCGCGTCACCGGCATCGTCTCGCGCGGCGGCTCGATCATGGCGAAATGGTGCCTCAGCCACCACAAGGAGAGCTTCCTCTACGAGCGCTTCGACGAGATCACCGAGATCATGAAGGCGTACGACATCGCCTACAGCCTCGGCGACGGCCTGCGCCCCGGCTCAATCGCCGACGCCAACGACGAAGCGCAGTTCAGCGAACTCTACACGCTCGGCGAACTCACCCACCGCGCGTGGAAGAGCGACGTCCAGGTCATGATCGAAGGCCCCGGCCACGTGCCGATGCACAAGATCAAGGAGAACATGGACAAGCAACTCGAGGTATGTGGAGAGGCGCCTTTCTACACCCTAGGGCCCCTGACGACGGACATAGCCCCCGGCTACGACCACATCACCAGCGGCATCGGCGCCGCGATGATCGGCTGGTACGGCACCGCGATGCTCTGCTACGTCACGCCGAAGGAGCATCTAGGCCTCCCCGACCGCGATGACGTCAAGGTCGGCGTAGTAACCTACAAACTGGCCGCCCACGCCGCCGACCTCGCCAAAGGCCACCCCGCCGCCCAGATGCGCGACGACGCGCTAAGCCGCGCAAGGTTCGAGTTCCGCTGGAGAGACCAGTTCAACCTCTCCCTCGACCCCGACACCGCCGAACACTACCACGACCAGACGCTGCCAGCCGAAGGCGCCAAGACCGCCCACTTCTGCTCGATGTGCGGCCCAAAATTCTGCTCGATGAAGATCACGCAAGAGGTGAGGGACTTCGCAGCCAAGCAGAACGCGCCCGCTGACACGTTCTTGGCGGCGGATGTCGACCAGACCGACACCAACCGCGCGATCTTCGCCAAAGGCTCCCACGCCGAAGCCGAAAAAGGCATGGCAGACATGAGCGAGAAATTCCGCAAAAAGGGGAGCGAAATTTACCTGCCGGCTGAGTGATAGGAAGCAACCATGGAGAGTGCCGCAAAGCTAATCACGGCCATAGGCACTCTCCTTGGGGCTATCGCGTGGCCGCTCGCCATCTTCACGCTTGGCTTCTTATTCAGAAATGAGCTGAGATTTGCTGCCAAAAGAATCCCATCGTTTATGGATCGTGTACGCAAAATGAAGATTGCGGGCATCGAGGCCGAGTTGGATCGCGTCGCAGACGCGGTAAAAGAAAATGAAAAAGGCACTGTAACGTCACGGCAGATAGAAATAGCCGCTAAGATAGCTCTCGAAGCGGATAGCGATTTAGATCTTGCGAAGCAGCTCGACCGCCTATGTCTTGAGTATGACTCGATTCGTCGCTCTATGCCGGCGGGTAGCGATCGTACTCAAGCGATGACGCGAGTCATAGTACGAATGAGGGCGCTTGCACCTACGCTGGTTGGACACATTGACAACTATAAGGGATCCGGATCACCAGGAAGCAGGTTGGCTGCTATTGCAATGATGCAGATGAACCCAAATGCGTGTGACATAGATTGGCTAGCCGAGCGGTTTTCCGTAGAGCAGCCATTTGTATTTTATCATGCTGCGCTAGCTCTGCAAAATATCGCGAATAACGCTCTTTCAAACGTAGAGTGGGATCAACTTTTTGGAGCGGTTCAGCGTAGTTTGGATACTGTCCGCAGTTTTAATGGAAATCCTGATCAGTCGACAATAGAAATATTGGAACTTATTATGCTAGATATTCGGAGCTAGATTATTAAAGTTGTGACGGAATATTGCGATCTATACGCGACCCCGCACCATATTCACGCTGTCGCGCTCCACTCGATACAGTACAAGTCGACGATAATTCTTACACCCGCCACGATTTCAGGTCGCGACGGGCGACTTTTAGCATAGTCTGCTGACCGAACCACGCTCGGGACAAGCTCTACCAGTCGAGTTGCCGCAACCGGATCGTGACGCGTGAAATGATTCTCGCCTTACCCGATCTGCAACGCCGCCAACACGCCCGGAAACCGAATAAGCTTCGGGTAACTCCCCTCCACCTCCTCCGCGACGCCATGCGCGATCAACTCGTTCAAGTTGTTCGCCGCACCCTGATACGTAACGCCCAGCGCTTCTGCGAAATCAGAGATCGACCGCACCGGGCGTTCGAACGCCAGATCGATGATCCGCAACATCAGCGCCGATCGCCGTGCCGTCTGGAAGCGTTCGCGATATGCGCGTTGCAGGTCCTGCAGGCGCTCGACCACCGCGATCGTCTCTTCCGCCGATTCCGCAACGGCTTCGAGAAAGAACGCGATCCAGTCTTCCCACGCGCCGTCGCGCGACACCGCGTACATCAGGTCGATATAGCGATCCTTGTGCCGCTCCAGATACGGACTCATGTAGAGCAGGGGCTGCGGCAACGTGCCGTTGTCGATCAGCATCAGCGTGATCAGCATGCGACCAACCCGCCCGTTGCCATCGGCGAACGGGTGGATCGCCTCGAACTGGTAATGCGCCAGCGCGGCGTCGATCAACGGCGACGGACGTTCCTCGCGATTGGCGAACGTCATCAAGGTATCGAGTACGCGCGGCGTTTCTATCGGAGGCGCAGGAATGAACCGTGCGGTGTCGATCCGGCCCGATCCCCCGATCCAGTTCTGGTCGCGCTTCAACTCGCCCGCCTCGACCGTTGCCCCGCGATTGCGTGCAACTCCGGTCAACAGCGTGCGGTGCGCGTCGCGGATCAATCGGGACGAGATCGGCAGCGTGGCGAGCCCGTCGATCGCCCCCTCCAGTGCGCGAACATAGTTCAGCACCTCGCGGTTATCGCCGCGCGTCGCCGCATCCGCTGCGCCCGCCTCGAACAGGAACAGGTCGGTTAGCGTTGTATAAGTCCCCTCCATACTGGACGAGGACACCGCCTCGCGCCGTTGAAGCGGCCGGATCAGCAACAGCGGATTGGCGACCGATCGCCCGATTCCCTTGAGTTCTCCCACTGCTTGCGTCGCGCGCGTGAGTTCGGGCAGAAAGCGACCTATGTCGAGTATCGCGGGCGGCAGTGGCGCGGCGACGAACGCCTTGCGACCGCCGACCGTAGGCATAAGCTGCCCGGTCGCGCGATCGTTGAAGCCGTTGCGGTCCATGCAACGGATCTACAAAGTGCAACGGCCACTTTCAACGAAAACCGTGTTTCGTGAAAAGTGCTGCCGTCGCTTTATACATCCGTGCAAAGTGGTCCAAGGATGCCTTCCAAGGTGGATGCCCCAGCGCCACACTTGCCGCGCGAAAAGTCCAACACGTAACAATATCGCTGTCCTACACGCCTTCGCCCTGATCCGTTTCGCGCATGCAAACAAAACCAACGCGCACGCGCTCTCGCCGCGATGTCATGCCCGACATCGCCTCCGCTCTCGCCCCCGAGCCAACCGCACCGACCACCGCGATGACCATCATCGAGGCGGAGCGCCTCCCGACGGTCGAGGACTTCGACCTCGCCGGATACGACTGGGTGCCGGTCCGCCGGAAGGTGCGGCACGATGGCTGGACGGTCGCGACGCAGCAGGCGTTCATCGGCGTGCTCGCGGATACCGGATCGGTCACGCAGGCCGCGCGCGAGGTGAACATGTCGGCGACCTCGTGCTACCGCCTGCGCCGCGCGGCCGATGGCGCGGCGTTCGCGGCGGCGTGGGATGCTGCGGTGCAGACCGCGTCGCTGCGGCTGGTCGATCTCGCCTTCGATCGCGCGATCAACGGGTCGCCCGAGCCGGTGTTCGACCGCGACGGCAACCGCGTCGGCCAGCGCGTCCGGTTCAACGATCGGCTGCTGATGTTCCTCCTGCGCGCGCACCAACCCGATCGCTATCGCACCCCCGGCCAGTCGCCTGCGCCGGCGCCCATCCCGGTACCGCCGGTCGATACCACGCTCGCCGCGCTCGCACCGCCGATGCCCGCCGAACCGCACCGCCTGATGGCCCCCGAGGCGCTGGTTATGGCGCTCGCAGTCGCCGATATCCGCGCCGAACCCATTGCCCAGCGCCGTCCCGCGTCAACCGGTTCCGCACCGTCCGTCCAGACGTTCGAGGCGCAGCTCGCTGCCGCGAAGGCGACGATCCCGCCCAAATATCCCGAGAGGGGCCGCGCCCAGGAGGGTGAGGATGACCATGAAGGTCCTGGCCGGCGCCGTTTCCGAGCGTAACTTTATCGTGACCTTTGGCGCCGCCCCTCGAACGCGGCTTCGAAGCCCTACCGCTTCCGAACGAACTCCGCGCGCAGCACCAGCCCCTTGATCCCCTCGTACCGGCAGTCGATCTCCTGTGCGTCACCAGTCAGCCGGATCGACTTGATCACCGTCCCGCGCTTCAGGGTCTGCCCCGCGCCCTTCACGGTAAGGTCCTTGATCAACGTCACCTGGTCGCCGTCCGCCAGCACGTTGCCGACCGAATCCCGCACCACGACCGCACCGTCGTCCGCCGCCACCGCGGTCGCCGCACCGCCCGCAACCCACTCGCCAGTCGCTTCGTCGTACACATATTCGTCGCTCATTAGTCGGTCTCCGGCAGCGCCCAGTCGATCGGCGCGCGCCCATGGGTTTCGAGAAAGTCATTGGCCCGGCTGAACGGCCGCGATCCGAAGAACCCGGTCCTTGCTGCCAGCGGCGATGGATGCGCGGACTGGATCACCAGATGCCGCCCGCCCTTGCTCACATCGTCGACGAACGCCGCCTTCTTCTGCGCATACGCCCCCCACAGCAGGAACACGACCGGTTTGTCCTGCGCGTTCACCGCCGCGATGACGGCGTCAGTAAACCGCTCCCACCCCCGCTTCTGGTGCGACGCAGCCTCGCCCATCCGCACGCTCAGCACCGCGTTGAGCAGCAACACGCCCTGCGCCGCCCAATGATCCAACATGCCATGCGACGCGCGCGGGATCCCGAGATCCGCCTCCAGCTCCTTGTAGATATTCACCAGGCTAGGCGGCGTACGCACCCCCTCCCGCACCGAGAAGCTCAGCCCGTGCGCCTGCCCCTCGCCGTGATACGGATCCTGCCCCAGGATCACGACCCGCACCTGATCGAGCGGCGTCAGCTCCAACGCCCGAAACCGGTCCGCATCCTCCGGAAACACCCGAGCCCCCGCCGCCCGCTCTGCCTCCAGAAACACATCCAGCGCCCGCATGTACGGCGCCTCGAACTCGGAGTGCAGCGCTTGCCAGCTTTCGGGGAGGTTGGGTGTCATCATCTCCGGTCGCATGTCGGACAGGGCAGGGCAGTGTCAATCGCCACCCCTCTTGTTCCCCCGCGAAGGCGGGGGCCCAGGATCTCGCAGGACAACGCCCGTTACCCTGGACCCCCGCCTCCGCGGGGAAACCGGACCACCAAAGGCTCGCACAACCCGAACCGCTCTCTTATATGCGCCGCCATGACCGAGATCACCGTCGCCGCGCTGCAGCTGGGCTTCACGCCCAACATCGACCGCAACATCGCCAACGTGTCGCGCCTCGTCCACGAGGCCGCCGCGAAGGGCGCGCAGGTGATCCTGCCGCCCGAGCTGTTCGAAGGCGAGTATTTCTGCCGCGTCGAGGACGAGGGCCTGTTCGCCAACGCCGCACCCGTCGGCGAGCACAAGGCGGTGCTCGCGATGCAGGCGCTCGCCGAGGCGCTCAAGGTCACCATCCCGACCAGTTTCTTCGAGGCGGACGGCCCACACCATTATAACAGCCTCGCGATGATCGGCCCCGACGGCAACGTGCAGGGCGTCTACCGCAAGAGCCACATCCCCGACGGCCCCGGCTACGAGGAGAAGTTCTACTTCCGCCCCGGCAATACCGGGTTCAAGGTCTGGCCACACGCGTCGGAGGCCGGGCGGACGACGCTCGGCGTCGGCGTCTGCTGGGACCAATGGTACCCGGAAACGGCGCGCGCGATGATGCTGATGGGCGCGGAAATCCTGTTCTACCCGACCGCGATCGGCAGCGAGCCGCATGATACCTCGCTCGACACTGCCCGGCTCTGGCGCCGCGCCATGGTCGGCCACGCGGTCAGCAACGTCGTCCCGATCGTCGCCGCCAACCGCGTCGGCGTTGAGCACGGCCAGACCTTCTACGGCACCAGCTTCATCGCCGACGAGCGCGGCGACATTCTGGCGGAGCTTGGCCGCCACGACGAAGGCGTCATCACCGCAACGATCGACCTCGACATCGTCAAGCGCCACCGCGCCGCCTTCGGCTTCTTCCGCGATCGCCGCCCCGACCTGTACGGCCGTCTGGTCCAGGACATCTGACTCGTCGATCCTCCCCCGCCAGGGGGAGGTGGCGCGAAGCGACGGAGGGGGAGGACACGAAACAGATGTTTCCCCTTACCTCCCCCTCCGTCTGGCAAGTGCCAGCCACCTCCCCCTGGCGGGGGAGGATCGAGGGATCAGAACCAAGCCAGCCCAGCCAACGCCGCCCCCACTAGCGCAGCCGCCCCCGCAACCCACAGCAACCACCGCCGCCCGGTCAGCGCCGTAATCGACGCCAACGCGATCGCCACCTGGATCGCGGTCACCGCCAGCGCCAGTTTCGTATGCGGCCGTAGTGCCTCGTCCGACTCGCCATCCGCCGCCGCCGAGCGCCGATCGAGCGTCTCCGCCTCCCGCTTCAACGCCGTCCCGCGCGCCTTGTACCGCGCGATATCCGCCCGGTGCGTCGCCATCTGAGTCGCACCGAACCCGGCCGGCGCGAGGTCGACCTCCATCTGCGCAATATGCCGCTTCAAATCCTCCGCCTGGTAATAGCCCCACGCATCCGACGCTTGAGCCTTGATCAGCACCGCCTCGTTCTTGTGCAGCAGCGCCTCGTTCTGCGTATGCCCGCCGAGGAAGCTGGTCACCGCCGCCAGCGTCGCCAGGATCGCGGTGAACAACGCGATCCGCTGGTCGAACGCCTCACCCTTGGCCGCGCGTTCCTCCGACAGTTGCTCATGCAACCCGCGCACTTCGAAATCATCATCCATGTTGGTCGCTATGGCCCTCCGCGCGTGACTGGACGCTGATGATCGCGTGACATAGTCGTCAGCGCCATGATCCGCCCTCGCTCGATACTGCTCGCGCTCACGTTTCTCGCCGGCTGCGCGACGCCGTCCGTGAAGACCATGCCGCCGAGCGATCACTTCAACGGAACGCGTTTCTTCAACCCCGACGGCGTACAGGGCAGTACCGGCGAGCAGAAGCAGGGCCCGGTCGCGCTGCTCCGTAATCTCGTAAAGCCCCCCTATCGGAGCTGGCCCAAGGTGCCCGTCACCCCAACGCGCCCGCCCGCCCGCGTCGAGGGCCGGACGATGCGCATCACCTGGATCGGCCATTCGACCGTGCTGGTGCAGACGCAAGGACTCAACATCCTGACCGATCCGATGTGGCTCGAGCGCTCGTCCCCGGTCCAGTTCGTCGGCGTAAAGCGCGTCCGCGAACCCGGCGTGCGTCTCGCGGACCTGCCGAAGATCGACCTGATCCTGCTCAGCCACGACCACCGCGACCATCTCGACATGACCGCGATGAGACGGCTCTGGCACCGCGACAAGCCGCTGATCGTGACCGGCCTCGGCAACGACCAGATCCTAGCGCGCAGCGGCATCCATGCGGTCGCGCGCGACTGGGGCGGGCGGGTGGCGTTGCGTCCCGGCATCGACGTGATCGTCGACCGCGCGCACCACTGGAGCGAATACGACCCCGGCGACCGCGACAAGACGCTCTGGGCGGGCTTCACCGTGACGCTACCCGGCGGCAACCTGTATTTCGCAGGCGACACCGGGCCGGGCGACATGCGCTGGGCAACCGAAGCGCGCGCAGCCGGCCCGGTCCGCCTCGCGATCCTGCCGATCGGCGCGTATCATTTCGCAGGTCACGAAACCGACAACCACATCGGCCCGGACCAGGCGGTGACCGCGTTCGAACAGCTCGGCGCGGCCTATGCGATCGGCGTCCACTGGGGCACGTTCGAGCTGACGTCCGAAGGGATCAACGACCCCCCCGACCACCTCCAGGCGGCGCTGATCCGCGAACACATCGCCGCGAACCGCTTCCGCACGCCAGAGGCCGGCGAGGCCTGGGTGATCGAGTAGTCGTCCGGCTCCCCTCCCTGAAAGGGAGGGGTAGGGGGTGGGTAGGCCCGATCGAGCCCCAGCCGATCCGCGATCCGGACACCGACCCACCCCCAACCCCTCCCTTCCAGGGAGGGGAGCAAAGACCGCCGCTCAAACCGCCCCGCGCAACTCCAGCGCCCGCTTGAACACCGCGTCGAACATATCCGCGGTCAGCACGCCCGTATTCACGTTGTACCGCGAGCAATGGAAGCTATCGATCAGCACGCGGCCATCGGGCATCACATGCTCCGCGCCGTGCGCGAACCGCGCCTTGGGCAGCCGCCCACCCAGCATCTTCACCGCCGACTGATGCGCGATATGCCCCAATGCCACGAACACCCGCGCGGTCGGCACCGCATCCGCCTGCGTCTCGAGGAACGGCCGGCAGGTGCGGATTTCCTCCGGCGTCGGCTTGTTCTCGGGCGGCAGGCACTTCACCGCGTTGAGGATGATCGCGCCGTCCAGCGCCAGCCCGTCCTCGGCCTTCGCACCATAAGTCCCGGTCGCAAGCCCGAACCGCCCAAGCGTCTCGTACAGGAACTGCCCAGCATAATCCCCGGTGAACGCGCGGCCCGTGCGGTTCGCGCCATGCTTCCCCGGCGCGAGGCCGATGATGCCGAGCCACGCGGCCGGATCGCCAAAGGCGGGAACCGGCGCGTTCCACCAGGTCGGGAACTCGGTGCGCAGCTGCTCACGCACGGCGACGAGGCGCGGGCAAAGCGGGCAGTCATGCGGCGGCTCGGTCTCGGGCAACGCGGAGACAGGCGCGAAGACCGTCGTGACGTCGACTTCGCCGGTCTGTTCGACGGTTTCGGGAAGCTCGTTGGTGTAAGGTGTGGAATCCATGGGATTGCGCTAGGCGGACCAAATGTCGCCTGCAACCCCGCACCCGACGATCGCGCAGGCCACAACCACCTACGCGATCGCGCTCGGCTCCAACCGACGCGGCCGGCACGGGAGCCCGGAACACGAGATCGCCGCCGCTTTGGAAACCCTCGGCACTGTCGTCGCACGGTCGCCGACCGTGGCGAGCGCACCATTAGGCCCCTCGAACCGCCGCTACGCCAACGCAGTCGCGTTGATCGAGACGCAGGAAGCCCCGGCCGCGCTCCTGGTCCGCCTCAAACGGATCGAACGCGCGTTCGGCCGCCGCCCCGGCCGCCGCTGGGGTAGCCGCGTCCTCGACCTCGACATCATCCTCTGGTCGGGCGGCGCCTGGTCGTCGCCCGGCCTGACCGTTCCCCACGCCGCCTTCCGCACTCGCAGCTTCGTCCTCGGCCCCCTCGCAGGCCTGATCCCGCAATGGCGCGATCCACTGACCGGGCGAACGATCCGGCAATTGGCGCAATCGGTTGACCGAAAGCGGCCACGCGATTAGGTGCGCGGTCCACGATGGCGGGGGTCCGTAGCTCAGTTGGTAGAGCAAGCGACTTTTAATCGAGAGGTCCCGGGTTCGAGCCCCGGCGGACCCACCATCGATGCCTCGGGCGTTGCGCCGAGCAGGCGGCGGCATGTCCCGGCGATTCTCGCGGGCGCGTCGGTCGCGGCGATTGGGCTAGCCCTCATCCTCCTTGTCGGTCTCGCGGTCGATCACTGGCCGTTCGCGTTCGACCGGTCGATCATCCTCGGCCTGCGCGCGTGGGGCGGGCCGTCATGGCTGCCCAAGGTCGCGGCCGACGTCACCGCGCTCGGCGGCGGCATCGTCCTGACGATCGTCGTGCTGGTCGCCGCCGGCCTGCTGATCGTGCAGCGCCTCTGGCTGACCGCCGCCGCCATGGTCGCGGCCAGCGTCACCGGCAATATCGTCGTCGAACTCGTCAAGCTGCAGGTCGCCCGCCCGCGCCCCGACATCGTTGCGCACCTCGTCACCGTCACGCATATGAGCTTCCCGAGCGGGCATTCGGCGAACAGCGCGATCGTCTATCTGACGCTCGCCGGCCTCGCCTCGCAGGTGACTCGAGATCGTGCGACCCGAGCGTATCTGCTGGTCGTCGCGATCCTGCTGGTCGGCGCGATCGGTTGCAGCCGCGTCTATCTCGGCGTCCACTGGCCGAGCGACGTGCTGGCCGGGTGGAGCTTCGGCACGCTCTGGGCGCTCGCCTGGTGGCTGGCTACCGCTCGCGCGCGGCGAGCGATCGGCGGCGAGCGCCACGCGTTCGGCATTCCGCCCGCCGATCCGGCCTCCTAGCGGCCCTTCTCCGCCAGCGCCCGCTCCCACGCCAGCGCATCGCGGACGATCCCGTCGAGATCGGCGTGGCGCGGCGTCCAGTCGAGCGTCTCGAGGATCGCGCGATTGTCCGAGATCAGCATCGCCGGATCGCCCGCGCGACGTCCTTCCAGGCGGCGCTCGATCGTCCGGTTGGTAACCTTGTCGACCGCATCGAGCACCTCGAGCACCGAGAAGCCCTTGCCATAGCCTGCGTTGAGCGTGTGACTCTTGGCGGGTTCGGCGACCAGGACTTCCAGCGCGGCGACATGCGCGGCGGCGAGGTCGGTGACGTGGATATAGTCGCGCACGCCGGTGCCGTCTGGCGTGGCGAAGTCGGTGCCATAGACGCCGACATGACCGCGCTTGCCGGTCGCGGCCTCGACCGCGATCTTGATGAGGTGGGTAGCGCCGACCGTCGACTGGCCGCTGCGCCCCTGAGGATCCGCACCCGCGACGTTGAAGTAGCGCAGCGCCGCGTAGTTCATCGGGTGCGCCGCCGCGACGTCGCGCAGCATCGCCTCGGTCATCAGCTTCGACATGCCGTAGGGGTTGATCGGCACGGTCGGATCACCCTCCGCGACGGGCACCTTCTCGGGCGTGCCATAGGTTGCGGCGGTCGACGAGAAGATGAAGTGGGCCACGCCCTCGACCACCGCGCTCTCGATCAGCGCACGGCTGGCGGCGGTGTTGTTGCGGTAATATTTGAGCGGATCGCTGACCGATTCGGGCACCACGACCGAGCCCGCGAAATGCATGATCGCCTTGACGTTGTGCTCGCGGATCGCCGCGCGGACCTTCGCGTCGTCGGCGACGTTCGCCTCGACGAGTGCGGCGCGAGGATCGACCGCCCAGTCGAATCCCGTGACCAGATTGTCGAGCACGACGACGTCATACCCCGCATCGAGCAACGCCAGCACCGCGTGGCTGCCGATATAGCCGGCCCCGCCAGTCACCATAACCTTACCGTCAATCACGCGCGTCTCCTCTTTGTTGCGGGGTAGCGACTTCCTACATTGGCGGAAAGGAGATCGTTATGACGGATTATGTAACGCTGGCCGGCGGCTGCTTCTGGTGCACCGAGGCTGTGTTCAAGGACGTGATCGGCGTCGAGAGCGCCGAGAGCGGATATATCGGCGGGCACGTGCCCAGCCCGACCTACAAGCAGGTCTGCGGTGGCGACACCGGCCACGCCGAGGCAATCCGGATCGGTTTCGATCCTAAGCAGCTGAAGCTCGGCGATTTGCTCGACATCTTCTTCGCGACGCACGATGCGACGACGCTGAACCGGCAGGGCAACGACGTCGGGACGCAATACCGCTCAGCGATGTTCCCCGCGGACGATGCACAGAAGGCCGAAATGGAGGCAGCGCTGGAGCGCGCGCAGGCGGATTCTCCCAAGCCGATCGTCACCACCATCGAGTCGATGGACACGTGGTACGAGGCCGAAGGCTATCACCAGGATTACTGGGAAACCTCGGGCCGCTCGAACCCGTATTGCATGGCGGTGATCCCCCCCAAGCTGCAGAAGCTCCGCAAGAGCTTCGCTGCGCGGTCGAAGGCGGCGGTGAGCGCGTAAGGTCGGACCGATAGCCGTTCCCCCGCGGACGCGGGGGCCCAGCTAAATACCGTCATCCGACCTGACTCCTGGCCCCCCGCCTCCGCGGGGGAACGGGACTCAGCGGTGAGCGGCACGGCGCAAGCGGTCGTTGATCGCTTCGCCGATGCCTTCAGACGGGATCGGCGCGATGGCAATCCTCGGACGGTCGTTCGCATCGGCTGCGTGGAGTAGGTCGAACAGCCTCGCCGCGGCTTCGACAAGGTTTCCCGACGCGGAGAGCGACACGTCGCCTGCCATATCGCCGAAACCAATCAGCCACTCATCAGACCCTGCCTCGGTCGCATTCAACCGAAGCGCCTTGTTCGGCGCATAGTGGCTCTCAAGCTGCCCCGGCGCCGTCACCCCACTCCCAATCCCCCCCGGCGAAGGCCGGGGCCCAATTGGGGGACGGTCATGACGCAGGTCGTGCCCGGTTACATCCGACGTTCCGATTGGGCCCCGGCCTCCGCCGGGGGGATGCTCTAAGTACTGCTGGATAGCCTCCGCGGTAACCGGCCCCGGCCGCAGCACCGTCCGGCCGGCCACGATCGTCGACTCTAGCCCATCCTCGGTAGCCCCATCGTCGAGGATCAGCGGCACGTTCCCCCCCAGACTTCCCGCAACATGTGCGGCCGTGGTCGGACTGATCCCCCCACTCGCATTGGCCGAAGGCGCCGCCAAAGGCCGCCCCGACGCGGCGATCAACGCCTGCATAGCGCGATGCCGCGGCACCCGGATCGCGATCGTCTCCAACCCAGCCGTCACCAGCGCAGCGATCCCTGAATCCCCCCTTACCGGCAGCACCAACGTCAGCGGCCCCGGCCAGAACGCCTCGGCCAACGCCCGAGCATCCGCATCGAACACCGCAATCCGCTCCGCCGCCGCCAGATCCGCCACGTGCACGATCAACGGATTGAAACTCGGCCGCCCCTTCGCGGCATAAATCCGCGCCACGGCCTCCGCATTGGTCGCGTCCGCCGCCAGCCCATACACCGTCTCGGTCGGCACCGCGACGATGCCGCCGTCGCGAATCAGCGCGGCGGCTTCGGCGATCGCGGCCGTGCCGTAGGGTAAAATCCGAGGGTGTGGACGGGTCATTCCACAGGCGTATAGCGGGTCCAAACCGTAGCGATAAGAGGATGCGATGGCCTTCACTCCAGCAACCACCGAACAGCGTTTCGTGCTCGACCATGTCGTGCGGATCGGCGAGATCGCCGCGACCGAACGCTATGCCGCCGCCAGCGACGACGTCGTCGACGCGGTCCTCGAAGGCGTCGGGCAACTCGCGGCCGGCGAATGGGCCCCGCTTAACCGCACCGGCGACACCGTCGGCGCGAAGTGGACTGACCGTGGCGTCGTCATGCCCGACGGCTTCGCGCAGGCGTACAAGGATTATGTCGAGGGCGGCTGGGGCACGATCGGTGTCGAGGAAGAATGGGGCGGCCAGGGCCTGCCGTTCGCGATCCAGACCGCGGTGCTCGACACGCTCGGCTCGGCCAACATGGGCTTTGCGCTGTGCCCGACGCTGACCGTCGGCGCGATCGAGGCGCTCCAGCATCACGGGTCCCCTGAGCAGCAGGCGCTGTATTTGCCGCATCTCGCGACCGGAGAATGGACCGGCACGATGAACCTCACCGAGCCGCAGGCCGGTTCCGACGTCGGCGCACTTCGCGCGACCGCGACACCGCTCGGTGACGGCAAATGGTCGATCAAGGGCACCAAGATCTACATCTCGTTCGGCGATCATGACATGGCGCCGAATATCGTTCATCTCGTCCTTGCGCGGACACCGGGCGCACCGGCGGGCACGAAGGGCATCTCGCTGTTCCTCGTCCCCAAATTCCGCCTGAACGAAGACGGTACCCCCGGCGACTTCAACGACGTCCGCGTCGTCTCGATCGAGCACAAGATGGGCCTCCACGCGTCCCCCACCTGCGTGCTGAGCTTCGGCGACAATGACGACTGCATCGGCGAGCTGATCGGCGCGGAACTCGGCGGCATCCGCGCGATGTTCACGATGATGAACAACGCGCGGTTGAATGTCGGTCTCCAGGGCGTCCAGGTCGCCGAGGGTGCGACGCAGGCCGCGGTCGCCTATGCACTCGACCGCGTGCAGTCGGCGCGCGCCGGCTCGCCGAACAAGGAGTCGGTCAAGATCGTCGAGCATCCCGACGTCCGCCGCATGCTGATGCGGATGAAGGCACAGACGCAGGCGGCACGCGCTCTGGTCTATTACGCGGCCGGGCAGGTCGATCGCGCCAACCTCGGCGACCGCGCCGCGCGGAATCGCCTCGAACTCGTCACGCCGCTGGCGAAGGCGCACGGCACCGATCTCGGCAACGAAGTCGCATCGCTCGGCATCCAGGTCCATGGCGGCATGGGCTATGTCGAGGAAACCGGCGCCGCGCAGTATTTCCGCGATGCCCGCATCACGCCGATCTACGAGGGCACCAACGGCATCCAGGCGGCGGATCTGGTCGGGCGGAAACTCGGCCTGGATAACGGTGGCGCGTTTGCGGCTTTGATCGCCGACATCCGAGCGGAAGCCAAGGACGAGCGACTCTTGGCACTGGTCGACGCCTGCGAAGCGATCGGGCGTAAACTCGCAACCGCGGACGCAGACGACAAGCTCGCCGCGAGCTACCCCTTCCTCACGATCCTGTCGGTCGCGACCTGCGGCTGGCTGATGGAGCGCCAGGGCGGGGTCGCCGGCAGCGACGATTTCGGCCGGATGAAGACCGCGGCGGTGCGCTTCTACCTCGACCAGATCGTTCCCGAGGCGATGGGCCTGAACGCGGCCGCGAACGCGAGCGCGGCGGTGCTCTACTCGATCGAAGCGAACCTGTTCGCGGCCTGAGTAAAACGGCCCGTCATCCTGACGAAAGTCAGGATCCAGAGCCAAGCACGTTAGCCCCTTTGGCTCTGGATCCTGGGTCGAGCCCAGGATGACGGGCGGGTTTGAGTGACGAGCACTCTCCTCGCCATTCGTGCAAACGCGCCGCCTCTTTCGATCCTCCCCCGCAAGGGGGAGGTGGCACCGAAGGTGACGGAGGGGGAGGACACGCAACGGCGGTGATGCCTTACCGCCCCCTCCGTCTGGCAAGCGCCAGCCACCTCCCCCTTGCGGGGGAGGATCGCGGGGCACCACTGGTCGCGATAGCCCCAAACCACACCGTCATGCCGGGCTCGTTCCGGCATCCACCGTTCCGCGAATTCGAGAGAGATGAGAACGCGGAACGGTGGTCCCCGGAACAAGCCCGGAGTGACGGAGCAAGCAGGGCGCGTGTCCCACATCCGGTTCGCCCTGAGCGTAGTCGAAGGGCATGACCAACGCACAGGTGCTTCGACTTCGCTCAGCACGAACGGGGGAGGGGCACTGCGTCACGTGCAACACCCGGTGCCCCGCACTCGACGCCCCCGCCCAACGGACGGTATGGGGAAACAGCAAATCTCTGAAAGTCCGACCGATGTTCGACCTCGAAGCCTATCTCCTCCGTGTCGCCATGCCCGCGCGGCCCACGCTCGACTCGATCGGCCTCGGCCGCCTCCAGCACGCGCACCGTCTTTCGATTCCGTTCGAAGACCTCGACGTCGTCCTCGGCCGCGGCATCGCAATCGACACCGATTCAGTCTTCGCTAAGCTCGTCACCGCACGCCGCGGCGGCTATTGCTTCGAGCACAACCGCCTTTTCCTCGATGCACTCGCGGAACTCGGCTTCACTGCCCGCCCGTTGCTGGCCCGCGTGTGGATCGCCGCGACCGACGTACCGCCGCTCACGCACACCTTCGCGCTGGTGACGATCGACGGTCAGGACTGGATCGCCGACACCGGCTTCGGCGGCAGCTACACGCCCGTCCTCCCGCTCGCCGACGGCGCCGAGGCGACCGCTCCCGATGGCGCCCGCTTCCGGCTGGAAGCGACCGAACAAGGCTGGATGCTGCTCCGCGACGGCGATCCGATGACCACCGACGGTCGCGGCGAAACGGGAGGATTCCAGCCGCAATATAGTTTCACGCTCGCGCAAGTGTTCGACGCGGATCTCGCGCTGTCGAACCACTGGACCTCGACCGCACCGTCCAGCCGCTTCACCCATACCCCGATCGCCAGCATCGTCCTGCCGAACGGCTTCGCGTCGCTGATCGGCCGCAACTATCGCCGGCGCTCCGGGACGGATACGACCGTTGGCGAGATCACAGACCCGCGCGTCTACCGCATTCGCATGAGCCTATTGTTCGGGATCGACCTGAGTGTGGAGGATGTCGCGGCGCTGGGATTGTTCTAAACGTCGCGCAGAACCGAACCTCGGATTTCGCACCTCGTACCGCCGCGCCATCCCCCCTTCCGTTCGTGCTGAGTAGCGACCGAGTAGCTGCGTCAGCAGCGTATCGAGGGTGCGTATCGAAGCATGGGTTCCACGCGCCAACCTGTCCTTCGATACGTCCTCTCGATACGCGGCTTCGCCACTACTCGATGACTACTCAGGACGAACGGGGGGGAGCACGAACGGGACAGGGTGAAGACAAACGCAAGGGGCAGGGGAGGCGAAGGAAATCGCTCGCAGCGGCTCAGGCCCGCTCCCGCTCCAGCAGATCATGCGCATCCAATCCCAACAGATCGATATGCCCCAAGATCCTGGGCCACTGCGTCGTCACGAAATTCTCGCGCTCCGCCACCCGCAACGCCTCGGCCGCACCCGGCATCACGAACATTCCGACCCCGCGCCGCACCTCGACATATCCGTCGTCCTGGAAGCTCTGATACGCCTTGGCGACCGTCAGCGGGTTCGCACCCTGCTCGGCAGCGAACGCGCGCACCGACGGCAATTGGTCCCCCGCACGATAGTCGCCTCGCAAAATCCCCGCAGCGATCGTGCTGCGAAGGCGAATATAAACGGGGCTGTCGTCGCTGCTGAGCGCTGTCATGCTGTTCTAATACAGCAATCTGGCGGAAAGTCGAGGCTCAGGATTCCCAATGGCTTACGAGCCGTGCCATATCCGGGCGAGGCCGTTCGTCGAGCGCGCGCGACGGCGTGCCGATGAACATGAACCCGGCGATCCGCTCCGCCGCGGACCCGAACGCATCGCGCACCAAGTCCGAATAGGCCGGCCATCCCGTCAGCCAGCCCCCCGCAAACCCTTCCGCATGCACCGCGTGAAGCAGGTTCATGCATGCAGCCCCCGCCGAAAGCTCCTGTTCCCACAGCGGAATTTTGCTCTCTTTCGGCGACGACAGCACGACCACCAGCGTCGGCGCCTGATGCGCGAACTGGTCGAGCGACTCGAGTTCGGTCCGCGACGCCGAAGGCCGTTCCGCGAGGTACGCATCCGTAATCAATGACGACAGCGCCGCGCGGTGTTCGTCACCCACCACAACGAACCGCCACGGCGCGAGCTTGCCATGGTCGGGCGTCCGTGCCGCGATCTCGAGGATCGTCGCCAGCTGGTAGGAATCGGGGCCGGGCGCGATCAGGTCGCGGGGCTTTCCCGATCGGCGGGTGGCGAGCAGCGAGAGCGGCGTGGAGCGATCGTTGAGCATGCCCCGGCAGATAAGCCATGATGTGTGATATTTACAGGCCGAGCTTTGCCGCTAGGTTGCGCGCCATAACGGCCCCGCGTTCGACGGCGGCCAAGACGAGTATCAGGGAGCGTAAGAATGGTGGACACCCCGACCGCGGATACCCCGCGAGAGCCGGATATCACCCATATCAACCCGGCGTCCGGCGAAACCTGGTTCGGGCATCCCCGCCAGCTCGCGCGGCTGTTCACCACCGAAGCGTGGGAGCGGTTCGGCTATTACGGCATGCGCGCGCTGCTCACGCTGTACCTCACCAAGCATTTCGTGTTCGGCGACCGCGAGGCGACCGGGCTATACGGCGGTTACACTGCGCTCGTATACCTGACGCCATTGGTCGGCGGCTATCTCGCAGATCAGTATCTCGGCTCGAAGCGCGCGGTGAAATTCGGCGCGATCATCATGGCGCTCGGCTATCTGCTGCTCTGCTTCGGCGGCGAGACCGCCAAGCCGTACGCGACGATCGCCAACCAGCGTTACGCGATCGAAGTCGTCGACCAGGCCGACAGCGAAGTCCGCTATCTGGTGGACGGCGCGAACAAGCTGAAGATCAAGGGCAACGACGACGGCACCGTCTCGCTGCTCGCCCCCGACGGCTCGACCGCTCGGACGGTGGAGAAGGGCGGCTTCGAATCGGGCGCCGAACGCAGCAGCTTCTACGTCACGATCATGCTGCTTGCGCTTTGCATGATCTCGGTCGGCAACGGCTTCTTCAAGCCCAACATCTCGACGATGGTCGGGGAGCTCTACGCGCAGGGCGACAAGCGCCGCGATGCCGGGTTCACGATCTTCTACATGGGGATCAACCTCGGCTCGTTGTTCTCGCAGCTGCTCTGCCCGTTCCTCGCGGTCGCGGTCGGCTGGTGGGCAGGCTTCGGCCTCGCCGCGATCGGCATGCTCGCCTCGTGGACGCTGATCCAGTTCGATGGCGGCAAGCTCGACGGCTACGGCGAGCCCCCGGTTCGCACCGGTCCCGATCGCGCGCTCGGCATCTACGCACTCGCACTGCTCGGTATCCCGATCTTCTACCTGCTGTTCGTCAATCTCATGAACGCCGTGCCGCCGGTGCCGGGCTCCGGGATCGTCGGCTACATCGCCTCGCTGTCGCTGATGGGCAAATTGCTGTTCGGCACGTTCCTGATCGCGGTGCCCGGCATCCTGATCTGGTCGTTCATCAATGGCGAGCGTCGCGAGTTCCAGATGATGCTCGCGGCGATGGTGCTGATCGTGTTCAACGTCGTGTTCTGGACGCTGTTCGAGCAGGCCGGCTCGTCGCTGACGCTGTTCGCGGATCGCAACACCGACCTCAGCGTGTTCGGCCTTTTCAGCATCTCGGCAGGCCAGACGCAGTTCTTCAACGCGTTCTTCATCGTCGCGCTGGCGCCGGTGATGTCGATCCTGTGGACCAAGCTCGCCGCCAAGGGCCTGGAACCGTCGATCCCCGTCAAGTTCGGCATCGCGCTGATCGGCGTCGGCGTCGGTTTCCTGTTCCTCGTCTGGGGCGCAAGCATGGTCGGGCCTTCGTTCAAGGTCGCGATCTGGTGGCTCGCCGGGCTGTATTTCATCCATTCGTTCGCCGAGCTCTGCATCTCGCCGGTCGGTCTCAGCATGATCACCAAGCTGTCGATCGCGCGCGTCGTCGGGCTGATGATGGGCGTCTGGTTCCTGTCGATCTCGGTCGCGCAGTATGTGGCGGGCGTAGTCGCGCAGGTCGCCAGCGTCGAGACGGTCGGCGGCCAGGTGACCAATTTGAAGGTCAGCCTCGATACCTACGCCGGCGTGTTCTGGACGATCGGCCTGGTCTCGGCCGGCATCGGCGTCGTGCTGCTGCTGATCTCGCCGCTCATCAAGAAGTGGATGCACGGCGTTCAGTAACGAAAATTCCCCTCCCGCTTGCGGGAGGGGTTAGGGGAGGGCACGACGTACGTACTGGCGTCCGGCCTGCGAGGCACGCCCCTCCCCCGGCCCCTCCCGCAGGCGGGAGGGGAGAAGTCAGATCCGCGTCATCGACAGCGCCTTCTCGCCATACCGCGGCCCAGCCGTCCCACCCCTCGGCGCCGCCGCATCGAGCTTCGCCAGATCGTCCGCAGTCAGCGCAATCTCCGCCGCCTTCATGCTGTCCTCCAGCGTAACCCGGCGCTTCGACCCCGGGATCGGCACGATATCGTCCCCCTGCGCCAACAACCACGCGAGCGCCACCTGCGCAGGCGAAGCCCCATGCGCATCGGCAATCGACTTCACCACCGCGACCATCTCCATGTTCTTGGCGAAGTTCTCCTCTGAATACCGCGGATCGTTCCGCCGATAGTCACCCTCGGGAAGATCCGACCGAGCGGTAATCTGCCCCGTCAGGAAGCCACGCCCCAACGGCGAATAGGGCACGAACCCGATCCCGAGTTCGCGACACAGCGGCAGGATCTCGTCCTCCACGTCGCGCTCCCACAACGAATACTCACTCTGCAAAGCCGCAATCGGATGCGTCGCCGCAGCCCGCCGGATCGTGTCGAGCCCAGCCTCCGACAGCCCCAGATGCCGCACCTTGCCCTCGCGTACGAGGTCGCCCATCGCACCGACCGTATCCTCGATCGGCACACCAGGATCGACGCGGTGCTGGTACAACAGGTCGATCGTCTCGACCCCGAGCCGCTTCAGCGATCCCTCGCACGCCCGCCGTACGTTGGCCGGCGTGGAATCGACCCCCGTCATCCCGTTCTCGTCATAGCGAAACCCGAACTTGGTCGCGATCACGACGCCGTCGCGCTTGCCGCGGATCGCCTTGCCGATCAGTTCCTCGTTGACCAGCGGGCCATAAATCTCGGCGGTGTCGAACAGCGTCACGCCCAGCTCGATAGCGCGGTGGATCGTGGCGATGCTCTCGTCGGCGTTCGCCTCGCCGTACATGCCCTTGCCGATGCCGGCCATCGGCATGCAGCCGAGACCCAGCGCGGAAACCTCGAAATCAGGGCCGAGCGTGCGATACTTCATGCGGAATCTCCTGAGCGCCGTTCCCGTGATCGGACCGCGCTGCGACGGAGATGGTAACGGCGGTGTCCATCGTCACGTTCCCGACGGTGCGAAACAGGTCGGGTATGGTCTCGACCGCGATGAGCAGACCCAGCACCTCGAGCGGGATGCCCATCGCCAGCGCCACCGGCGCGACCGACGCGACGAAGCTGATCGTGCCGGGCAGCGAGATCGACCCCATCGTGGTGATCGCCGCGGTCGCCACGCCCGCCGCCATCTGCCCCGGCCCGATCGGCAGCCCCAGCCAATGGGCGACGTACAGCGCGACCGCGAGGTTCATCGCCGGGCTGGTCGCGCGGAACACCGCGACCGACAGCGGCAGGACGATCCCGGCGGTGGCGGGCGACGCGCCGAGATCGGTCGACGCCTTCAGCATCGCCGGCAGCGAGGCGAGCGACGACTGCGTGCTGATCGCCACCGCCTGTGCGGGCGCGACCGCACGCGCGAACCGGCCGAAGCCGACTCGCCCGCCGATCATCCCGATCGGATAGGCTGAGAGCAGGACGATGAAGCCGATCGCCGAGACACAGACGATGTAATGGAGCAACGCGCCGAACGCCGCCGTCCCGGTGCGCGCGCCGACCCCGTAGGCGAGCGCGAAGATGCCGATCGGTGCCAGCTTCAACACCCACTTGATGATGATCAGCAGCGCATCGACCACCGCCTGGAAGAACCCGGTCAGCACGCGGCGGCGATCGTCGGGCAGCTTCGTCACGGCAAACGCGAACGTCAGCGCGAAGACGGTGAGCGGCAGGAACGAGTCGCTGGAGGCGGCCGCGACGATGTTGGTCGGCACGATCGTGTCGAAGAACGCGCCGATCCCCGGCACCGGCCCGACCGGCGCGGCGCCCGTCAGCGCGGCGCGCAACGCGGAGCCTAACGCGTGCGGCAACGGGAAGGCTTCCAGGATCAACGGCATGACCAGCGCGGCCATGATCGTCGTACTCCACAGGATGACGACGATCATCACCATCGCGCGCACGGTGATCCGCCCAGCGCGCGCCGCCTCGGTGGTCGCGCCGATTCCGGTCACGAGCAGCCCGACGACCAGCGGCACGATCACCATCTGCAATCCGTGCAGCCACGCCGAACCTATCGGCTGCGTTACCGCGGTCGCAGCGATCGCGTTCGCCGGCGACCAGGCGGCCGCAGCGATGCCCATCACGATGCCACCGATCAGGGCTGCCAGAATCCGTGTAGTCTGCGACATGCTCGCCCTTCGTGTTCGACCGCGCTATCAACGGCTTCGGACACCGATACGGGACGGAAAGCGGACGCGATGGCAAGAAAATACTTCGGCACCGATGGCATTCGTGGCGCCACCAATGTCTCGCCGATGACGGCGGAGATGGCGATGAAGGTTGGCATGGCCGCCGGCGCCTACTTCCTGCGCGGCGATCACCGCCACCGCGTCGTGATCGGCAAGGACACGCGCCTGTCGGGCTATATGCTCGAATCCGCACTGGTTGCAGGGTTCACCAGTGTCGGCATGGACGTCGTCATGGTCGGGCCAATGCCGACACCCGCGGTCGCGATGCTCACCCATTCGATGCGCGCCGATATCGGTGTCATGATCTCTGCTAGCCATAACGCCTACGCCGACAACGGCATCAAGCTGTTCGGTCCAGACGGCTACAAGCTGTCGGACGAAGCGGAGGAAGCGATCGAGGCGTTGATCGACGGCGACATCCCGCTCGTACCGTCGAGCCAGATCGGCCGCGCGCGCCGTATCGACGATGCGCAGGGTCGCTACATCCACTTCGCCAAGTCGACCTTCCCCGAGAATCTCCGCCTCGACGGGATGCGGATCGTGATCGATTGCGCGAACGGTGCCGCCTATAAGGTCGCACCGTCCGCCCTGTGGGAACTCGGCGCGGACGTCGTCGCGATCGGCGTCACCCCCAACGGTACCAACATCAACGACGGCGTCGGCTCGACCGCCCCGCAGACGCTCGCCGAGACGGTGGTCGCCAGCGGCGCGGACATCGGCATCGCGCTCGACGGCGACGCGGATCGCCTGATCGTCGTCGACGAAACCGGCACGATCGTCGACGGCGATCAGTTGATGGCGACGATCGCCGCCAGCTGGGCGCGCCAGGGGCGGCTCGCCGGCGGCGGCCTCGTCGCGACGGTGATGTCGAACCTGGGCCTGGAGCGCCACCTCGCGGCACAGGGCCTAGGCCTTGTCCGAACCAAGGTCGGTGATCGCCACGTGCTCGAGAAGATGCGATCGAGCGGCTACAATGTCGGCGGCGAGCAGTCGGGCCACATCATCCTGTCCGACTACGCGACGACCGGCGACGGATTGGTCGCGGCGCTGCAGATCCTGGCGGAGGTCAAGCGTTCGGGCGCACTGGCAAGCGAAGTGCTGCACCGCTTCGAACCCTTGCCGCAATTACTCAAGAACGTCCGCTTCGCCGGTGGCAAGCCACTCGACGATGATGCCGTAAAGGCGGTGATCGCGCAGGCCGAGGCCGAACTGGCCGGCAACGGACGTCTGGTCATTCGGCCATCGGGCACCGAACCGGTGATCCGCGTGATGGCGGAAGGCGACGACCCGGCACAGGTCGAGCGCGTCGTCGACCGCATCTGCGACGCCGTCCGGAAGGCCGCCGCCTGATGCTCGAGATGCGCCCCGCCTGCGAACGCTGCACCACCGACCTTCCCGCCGACGCGCCGGGCGCATTCATCTGCTCGTTCGAATGCACCTTCTGCGCGGAATGCGCGGACGCACTCGACGAGCGCTGCCCGAACTGCGGCGGCGAATTGCTGGATCGCCCGACGAGGCTAGGTGAAGCGCCGCCACAAAAGCCGGCCGACGCGCGGCGGCACTAGGGGCTGCTTCGTTCAGCCCGCCACCTATCCACTTCTACCACCCCGGCGAAGGCCGGGGCCCAATTGGGAAGGCCGAAGTAACGGAACGCAAACATCAGTCAGCGACGTCTCCCAATTGGGCCCCGGCCTCCGCCGGGGTGGTGAAGAGAGGCACACCCCTGTCCTACATCCGACCGATCATGCCATAGCCGATCCCATGACCGCCAACCGCGCCAAACCCAGTCCGCCATCCCCAGTCCAACCCCGCCTCAGGCAAAGTGCAGACCCGCGCCAGCGTCTGCACTTCGTGAACTTCGCCCCGATCTGGGACACTTTATGACAGCGCGGGTTCTCATAATAGCCGGCTCCGACTCGGGCGGCGGCGCAGGAATTCAGGCGGATATCAAGACGGTAACTATGCTCGCCGGCCACGCGATGACGGCCGTTACCGCGATCACCGCACAGAACACGCTCGGCGTGCAGGCGGTCCACCAGATCCCCACCGACATCGTCCTTGCGCAGATAGACTCCGTCGTCTCGGACATCGGCATAGACGCCGTAAAGATCGGCATGATCGGCTCGGCCGAAACTGCCAACGCGGTCGCGGATATTCTCACTAGCTTGTTCTCCCGCGAAGGCGGGAGCCCAGACTGGACTCCCGCCTTCGCGGGAGAACAAGGTGGGGCAGGCCAACCTTACCCTGCGCGCATCCCCATCATCTTCGACCCGGTGATGATCGCCACCTCCGGCTCCGTCCTCGCAGACCGCGACACCATAGCCGCCTTCACTCGCCTCATGCGGGTCGCCACGCTCGTAACCCCCAACCTCCCCGAACTGGCAGCCCTCGGTGGCGAGCATGCAATCCGCGCACTAGGCCCAGCAATCCTCATAAAAGGCGGCCACGCCGAAGGCCCCCATGTCACTGACCGCCTCGTCACCCACTCCGGCGAAACCCGCTGGACCAATCCCCGCATCGAAACCCGCCACGCGCACGGCACCGGCTGCACGCTCGCCAGCGGCATTGCGACCGGCCTCGCTCAAGGCCTGTCGCTCGCCGCCGCAATCGAGCGCGCCATCGCGTTCGTCCGCGCCGCACTTGCCAGCGCGCCAGGGCTTGGCGCAGGCCACGGCCCAATGGGCCACGCACTCGGCACCAGCCCGTTCGACCAGTTGAAAGACCGCCAATGCCCGGCATGAAACACGAAAAGCTCTGCGTCGGCCCCGTCGCCGGTGTCGACGAAGCCGGTCGCGGTCCGCTCGCGGGGCCAGTCGTAGCCGCCGCCGTGATCCTGCCCGCAAAAGGCGTCCCCCGCGGTATCGACGACTCGAAAAAGCTCTCCGCCTCCGAGCGCGAACGGCTCTGCGCCCGCCTCAAAGGCTGCGCGATCGTCGGCATCGGCATCGTCCAGCCGGACGAGATCGACACGCTCAACATCTACTGGGCGACGATGAAGGCGATGACGCTCGCCGTCGACGCGCTGGCGGTCGAACTCGGCCAGGCCCCCGGCCACGTCCTGGTCGACGGCAACCGCTTGCCCCGCTGGACCTACCCCGCCACGCCGCTGGTCGGCGGCGATGCGAAGTCGCTGTCGATCGCCGCCGCCTCGATCGTCGCCAAGCACACGCGCGACCTCATCATGATCGCCGCCGCCGACGTGCATCCCGAATATAACTGGCATTCGAACAAGGGTTACGGCTGCGCGCACCACATGAAGGCGCTCCGCGATCACGGCCCCACGCCGATTCACCGCCGCAGTTTCGCCCCCGTCGCCGCCGCCTATCTGGCGCGCGAGGGACTTTTCGCACAGGAAACGACGAGCTGAGTCTTTCGCGCCACACCCCAAGGGCTTGAGCCGCGAGTCTCCCACGACTCAACATCTGGGCAACGGCGACTCGATTGGTCGCAACGACGGAATCGCACCGAAACGCCGTTAACGAATGTTTGCTTGACGGAGTCGGACAATTCCGCCGCTATGGGTGTCGATAAGGGGCGGAAAACATGGGTTTGATCGACACGATCGCACGGCCGCGTGCGAAAAAGGCAGTGGAGCCGGCGGTTCAAACCGTACTTCCTCTCGACCAGATCCTGCGTGGCGACTGCATCGAGCACATGAAGGCGCTCCCGTCGAACTCGATCGACATGATCTTCGCCGACCCGCCCTACAACCTCCAGCTCGGCGGCGAACTCTATCGCCCCGACGGCAGCCACGTCGACGCGGTCACCGACGACTGGGACAAGTTCGACACCTTCGCCGCGTACGACCGCTTCACCCGCGCCTGGCTCAAGGAAGCACGCCGCATCCTCAAGGACGACGGCGCGCTTTGGGTCATCGGCAGCTACCACAACATCTTCCGCGTCGGTGCGGCGGTGCAGGATCTCGGCTACTGGATCCTCAACGACATCGTCTGGCGCAAGACCAACCCGATGCCCAACTTCCGCGGCACGCGCTTCACCAATGCGCACGAGACGCTGATCTGGGCGTCGAAGGGCGAGAAGGCGAAATACCACTTCAACTACCGCGCGATGAAGACGCTCAACGACGAGCTCCAGATGCGCAGCGATTGGGAATTCCCGACCTGCGGCGGTGCCGAGCGGCTCAAGAAGAACGGCACCAAGGTGCATCCCACGCAGAAGCCCGAGGCGCTGCTGTACCGCATCCTGCTGGCGTGCACGAAGCCCGGCGACGTCGTGCTCGATCCGTTCTTCGGCACCGGCACCACCGGCGCGGTCGCCAAGCGTCTCGGTCGCAGCTGGATCGGCATCGACCGCGAAGGCGACTACATCGAAGCTGCGCAGGAACGCATCGAGGCAGCATTGCCACTCGACGAATCCGCCCTCGCAACCATGATGAGCCCCCGCACGCAGCCCAAGGTCGCGTTCGGCGTGCTGGTCGAGAACGCGTATCTCGCCCCCGGCGCGGTGCTGACCGATTCGAAGCGCCGCTGGCGTGCCACCATCCGCGCGGATGGCTCGCTGCTCAGCGACTGCGGCACGATCGGCTCGATCCACAAGCTCGGCTCGACGCTCCAGAACGCCCCCGCCTGCAACGGTTGGAGCTTCTGGCATTACGAGAGCGACAAGGGCCTGAAGCCGATCGACGACCTCCGCCAGACGTATCTGCTGGCAAACACGATCTAAGCAAAGTTCCGTTCGTGCCGAGTAGAGACCGAGCGTAGTCGAGGGCTCGTATCGAGGTACATGTCCTTCGATACGGCTTCTCGACAAGCTCGAAACCTACTCGGGACGAACGGTAGTTTGAACGAACGGCGGATTTGAGGAACAGGGGATCATGACCAGCCTCCACCTCCGCCTCCGCCCCGTCCAGTTCGTCGACACCCCGATCGGCCACGAAGACAACAGCGTCGCGCGCCTGGCGGGCGGCCTGCAATGGTTCGCCGCGTACGAAGTGATCGAAGGCCGCACCCGCCGCACCATCCCCGTCGCCGATGTGGCCAGACTAGGCGAGCGTGCCGCGCACTTACACGCCACCATTACCGCGCCCCGCCCGGCACTCAAACTCGGCGAACGCACACTTCACTTCGACCAGCCGATCGTCGCCGGCATCCTCAACGTTACCCCCGACAGCTTCTCCGACGGCGGCAAGCATGTCGACGACCCCGCCGCCGCCGCCGCCGCCGGCATCGACATGGCCGCCGCCGGGGCCACGCTGATCGACGTCGGCGGCGAATCTACTCGCCCCGGCGCGCCCGCGGTATGGGAAGGCGACGAGATCGCGCGGCTCGTACCCGTCGTCGAACGCCTCGCGCGCGCCGGTGCGATCGTCTCGGTCGACACGCGCAAGGCCGCCGTCATGGAAGCCACGCTCGCCGCCGGCGCGCACATCGTCAACGACGTCGCCGCGCTCCTCTGGGATGACCGCGCACTTGATGTGGTCGCAAATAGCGGCTGCCCGGTCGTGCTGATGCACTCGCCCGACCCTAAGAAAGGTGGCCACGGCAACGGTGGCTACACCAACGTTCTGACGGACGTCTTCGACTGGTTGGAAGCTCGCATCGCCGCGGTAGTCGCCGGTGGCGTCGACCGGTCGCAGATCATGGTCGATCCCGGCATCGGCTTCGGTAAGACGCTCGCCGAGAACCTCGCTCTGCTCAACGGCCTGGCGATCTTCCACGGTCTCGGCTGCCCGATCATGCTTGGCGCCAGCCGCAAGCGTCTGATCGGCGCGCTCTCGAACGAGGCCCCGGTCGACCAGCGCCTCGCTGGTTCGCTCGCGCTGGCACTCAAGGGCGCCGAGGCCGGCGTCCAGATCCTGCGCGTCCACGACGTTGCAGAAACCGTCCAGGCGCTGAAAATCTGGCGCGGACTACGCGATCAGTCGCTCGTTGGCGGCTAAGCGGGGCGGCTGATCGTCGCTGCATTGCAGCGAAACGTCTCTTCGCGCATTAAAAGCCCTGTTAACAAGGGAGCTTTCGTTTGATCGTCACTGCAACACCGCGCCTCAGTCAAATTTTGAGCGAGGTCTGGCGCCCGCTGCTGGGTCTTTTCGTCTGGGACGTCGTCGTCACGATCACCTATTACGTCCTGCCGTTTCATGCGCCGGCCCTGCCCCTGACGCTGTTCGGTACCGCGCTGGCGCTGTTCCTCGGCTTCCGCGACAACTCCGCGTATCAGCGCTGGTGGGAAAGCCGCGGGCTGTGGGGCCTGATGATCAATGCCTCGCGCAATTTGGCGCGAATGGCGCGCAACATGCTGCCAGAGCCCGAGGGCCACGATATGAAGCGGACGATCGTGCTCCGCCAGATCGCGTATGTGAATGCGTTGCGCTGTCAGTTGCGCAAGCAGCCCGCACCGCCCGAAGTGTTGCGCTTCCTGTCGAAGGAAGAGGCGTCGTTCGCGCTCGATCGCACCAATATCGCCAACGGCCTGCTCGACGGCACCGGCCGCCGAATCGATATAGCGCGCCGCAACGGCTGGATCGACACCATCCAGCAGACGCAGTTCGAGGCGATCCTCGTCGATATCGCCAACGCCCAGGGTGGCATGGAGCGCATCAAGAACACGCCGCTGCCGAACCAGTACCGGTTTTTCCCCAGCATCTTCACGCGGCTGTTCTGCATCCTGCTCCCGATCGGGCTAGTCGAAACGCTTGGGTTCGCGACGCCGATCGGTTCGACGATTGCCGGGTTGATGTTCCTGGCCGTGCTGCAGATCGGCGACGATCTGGTCGATCCGTTCGCGGACACGATCCACGATGTCCCGCTGAATGCAATGTGCCGGACTATCGAGATCGACCTGCTCCAGGCGATCGGCGACGAGGCTCCAGAGCCGTTGCAGCCGGTCCGCGGCGTGTTGTGGTAGGAAAGACAGGGGTCGGCGCTATGGAGCGTCGACCTCCTCTACAGAATGGCTGCCCCATTGGGCGCGTTGAAGAAAATAAGACCGGATCACGCAAAGTCCGTTCCGGACAGTCGTAGATCGAAACACACCGCCGACTTCAGTGTGACCCCGTGAGTGTTCCCGGGAGGATCGGCCTGGACGCCGCTATTCGAGAGCTATCCTGTAATCGGACAGAGATCGAACGGTCTCGCCGTCAAATCTTCGGACAGCCGAATGTAAAGTCATCGGCCGTAGATCGCTGTTCATCAGCGAAAACGCGTTTAGCTTAGATACCCGACGGGTCCGGGGCGGTGTCCGTTTCGGTTGCCGTTTGTGGCGTCGGCATGACGACCGGCGCCGGTTGCGGCTGTCCCGCCTGGCCGATCAATGCCGTGTTCTCGATCAGGTCGAGCGCTTGGCGGGCGACGACATAGCGTCGCGCCGCGTCGATCCAGTTGCCGGCCTGCGCCGCGCCGGGGAGGCGGGCGACTTCGGCGCGGGCCGCCTCGACCTGGCCGGCGCCGAGCAGTCGCCGCGCGCGCGCGAGGCGGTCGGCGGGCATCGGCGACGGCGTTCCCGCCTTGCGCAGCACTATCAGTGAGTCGATCTGATGCTGGATCGTGTCGAGCCAGTTCTCACCGGTCGAACTCGTGATGTCCGGCGCTATCGCATCGAGGCCCTGGCGCAAATCCTCGAGCGTAACCGGCTGCCGCGCAGACTGGATCAGCAGCATCGTCGCACGCGGCTGGGCCTGACCGAACCGAAGGCGCAACTGTTCCTCAAGATAGCCGAGCCCGACCCCGCGATCGAGCGCACGTCGCGCGGCGAAGGCGACCAGCAGGCCTTCCGCCCGCGTCGCCTGCCCACCGGCAGCGGCCGCGTCGGTGGTGATCGCTGCGGTGCGTGCCTCGAGCGCAGTCAGCTGGCCCGCCAGCGTCGCCTCGCGGGTTGCCAGCACGGCAGTGTCGACCGGCGCGGCCGCCTGCGGCTGGCCATCCGGACCGAGCGGTTGCGACGGGATATAGCCGGAATTGCTCGCGCCGGCTTTCTGGCCTGCGACGGGTGCGCCAGCGGTGGTCGACGCCGTGGCGCCGAACCAGGGCAGCTTCCTCGCGGCATACGCCATCAGCGCCAGTCCGGCGATGAACGCAAGCGCGGTCAAGGCGATGATGACGCCCATTCTGGGTCCGCGTGCCCGTGGGCGATCGGTCGGCACGTAGTCGCTCATGGCGTGCTTATCCCCGCCATCCACCGGATGGTCAATCGCGCGTATATTCGCACGTGCAGCAGCGAGTGCTACGAGTGCCGGATCGCTCGGTTGCGGGGCGATCGAGACGACCGCCCAGCCGGTTCCTGCCGCTTCGGCGACGGCTGCGCTGATCGCGGCGATCTCGATACCGGACCGGTCGATGCCCGCCGTAACGAGCACTTCCTTCAGCCAGGTCGAGGCGCGTTCGGAGTGCAGCAGCACGACGGCATCAGCGAACGATCGCGCAGTGTCGGCGTCGATCGGTACGGCATCGCTGGCATAGACGGTGACCGCCTCGACCCCGTCGCCGGTCGGGGCACGATCGCGCCCGGCAAGATGCAGCAGGCGCGCAAAACCACGATCGCGCGCTTCGGAAACGGCATCGCGAGCATCGCCCGACCCGGTGACCGCGACCGCAAAGCCCGCGTCGGTCGCCGCTGCCGCCGTCGCAGCGCCGACGGCGACCACCGGCAGGCGCTTCAACGCGTCCAGTCCCGTCCCGCCGTGCCGTACCGCGTTCGCGCTGGTCAGCAACAGTCCATCGAAACCCGCCGGATCGGGTACGCTCCAGTCGACCGGCGTTACGGCGAACAGCGGAACCTGCCGTACGTCGAGTCCGAGCGCCCGCAGTGCCACCGCAGTCCGGGCATTACCGGGCTCCGGCCGCACGACGACGACCGCGTGGGGCGACGTCATGCCGCGAACAACCGGCGGACGCTGGCCGGCGCGCGCGTGAGAAGGTCGACCGCCAGCATCGTACCCAGGTCTTCGCCAGCGCCGCCCTCGATCGATCCGGCGACGTCGCATGTCCCGTCTTCGGCGATCAATTCGGCGCGCAACGTCAGCGTCTCCCCCGCCAGCGACGCGAGCGCCGCGACCGGGGAGTGGCAATCCGCCCCGAGCCGGGCGAGCAACGCGCGTTCGGTCAGTACGCACAGGCTGGTGTCGGCATGGTCGATCGCCGCGACGATCGCGTGCGCGGCGCTGTCGGCGAGGACTTCGACGCCGACCGCGCCCTGCGCCGGTGCGGGCAGCATGATGTCGGTCGGGATCGCATGGCCGTCGTCGCGCCCGAGGCGATCGAGCCCGGCGGCGGCGAGTAGCGTGGCGTCCATCTCGCCGCTCGCCACCCGGCCGAGCCGCGTGTCGACGTTGCCGCGGATCAGCACGATCTCCAGGTCGGGCCGCAGCCGCAGCATCTGCGCGCGGCGTCGCGGCGAACTCGTCCCGACGACGGCGCCCGGACGCAGGTCGGCGAAGGTCTCCGCTCCGATCAGCCGATCGCGCACGTCGGCGCGCGGCAGCATCGCGGCGATCTTCAGCGTGTGTGGCCGGATGGTCTCGACGTCCTTCATCGAATGGACCGCACAGTCTATGTCGCCGTCGTGTAGCGCGCGGTCGAGTTCCTTGGTCCACAGTGCCTTGCCACCGATCTCGGCGAGGGCGCGATCCTGCACCCGGTCGCCGGTGGTGCGGATCACGACCGTCTCTACATGGTCGGGCGACCAGCCATGCGCCGCGCACAGGGCATCGCGGACCAGGCCTGCTTGGGTGAGAGCGAGCGGCGACCCCCGCGTACCGAGCCGAAAAACTGTCATCCTGCGTGCCATGCAGAAAGGGGCCCCCTTCGACAAGCTTCACGCGGGCCTATACAGACATGCGATGATCATTCTCGGCATCGAATCCTCCTGCGACGAAACCGCCGCCGCGCTCGTCACCGGCGACCGGCAGGTCCTCGCGCATCGGCTGCTCGGGCAGGAAGCGGCGCACGCTCCGTTCGGTGGCGTGGTCCCCGAAATCGCCGCGCGCGCGCATGTCGAGGCGCTGGAGCCGCTGATCGTCGCGGCGCTGGCCGACGCGAAGCTGACGCTGGCGGATGTCGATGCGATTGCCGCGACGGCCGGGCCGGGGCTGATCGGCGGGGTGATGGTCGGGCTCGTCACCGGCAAGGCGCTCGCGCACGCGGCGGGCAAGCCGTTGATCGCGGTCAATCATCTTGAGGGTCACGCGCTGTCGCCGCGGCTGTCGGACCCGGACCTCGAGTTTCCGTATCTGCTGCTGCTCGTGTCGGGCGGGCATTGCCAGTTGCTGCTGGTCGAGGACGTCGGTGCGTATCGGCGCCTCGCCACGACGATCGACGATGCGGCGGGCGAGGCGTTCGACAAGACCGCCAAGCTGCTCGGCCTGGGTTTCCCCGGAGGTCCCGCCGTCGAGCGCGCCGCAGCGTTGGGCAATCCCAAAGCCGTCCCATTGCCGCGCCCGCTGAAAGGCTCGGCCGAACCGCATTTCTCGTTCGCGGGCTTGAAAAGTGCGGTCGCGCGCGTCGTCGGCCAATATTCGCCCGAGGATATCGCCGCCTCGTTCCAGGCGGCGGTGGTCGACTGCCTGATCGACCGCACGACCAAGGCTTTGCGGACATCGCATGGTGCCACCGCGCTCGTCGTCGCGGGCGGAGTCGCGGCCAACACAGCGGTCCGTACCGCGTTGCAGGGTCTTGCCAGCGCGCACGGGCTCCGTTTCGTCGCGCCGCCTCTGTGGCTGTGCACCGACAACGCCGCGATGATCGGCTGGGCGGGGGCCGAGAGGTTCGCCGCGGGCCTCACCGATCCGCTCGATGTCGCCGCGCGTCCGCGCTGGCCGCTCGATCCGAATGCCGAAGCGGTACGTGGCGCGGGGGTCAAGGCATGAAGATCGGCGTCATCGGCGGCGGCGCGTGGGGCACCGCCTTGGCGCAAGTCGCAGCCTATGGTGGTCGCGAGGTGATCCTTTGGGCGCGCGAGGGCGCGGTGGTCGAGTCGATCAACACCGCCCATGAGAACACGCTGTTCCTCGGCGGCGTCGCGCTGTTGCCGACGATCCGCGCGACCGACGACCTCGCCGCGCTGGCGGACATGGATGCGATCCTCGTCGTCGCGCCCGCCCAGCACGTCGGCAGCGTGCTCGCCGCCGCCCCGATCGGCCGCATTCCGCTCGTGCTGTGTGCGAAGGGGATCGAGGCGGGGAGCAAGCGTCTCGTCGGCGAGGTCGCGCGCGCGGTACATCCCGATGCGCCGATCGCGGTGCTCTCGGGGCCGACCTTTGCGCACGAAGTTGCCGCCGGGTTGCCGACCGCGGTGACGCTCGCCTGCGAGGATGCGGCGCTTGGCGAACGGCTCGCGACCCGTCTCGCGGCACGGCATTTCCGGACCTACGCCTCGACCGACGTCGCTGGAGCAGAGATCGGTGGCGCGGTGAAGAACGTCCTCGCGATCGGTTGCGGCGTGGTCGAGGGGGCAGGGCTCGGCCAGAACGCGCGGGCGGCGTTGATCGCACGCGGGTTCGCCGAGATGACCCGGTTCGGACTGGCGCGCGGCGCGCGGGCGGAGACGCTGGCGGGGCTTTCGGGGCTGGGCGATCTCGTGCTCACCTGCTCCTCGACGAGTTCGCGCAACTTCTCGCTGGGTGTCGGCCTGGGGCGCGGCGAGTCGGCGGCGACATTGCTGGCGGACCGCCGGACCGTCGCGGAAGGCGCCTTCACCGCGCCCGTCCTCCGCGAAGCCGCCCGCGACGCGCGCGTCGACATGCCAATTACCGAAGCCGTCTGCCGCCTGCTGGAGGGCGCGCCGGTGAGCGACGTCATCGGCGACCTGCTCGCCCGGCCTCTGAAGGGCGAGGCGGGCTGACCGCCAAGCGATCCGCGAATGGGCTTGCCTCGTTCGCGGATTGTTCTATTTCCGCCGGATGCTCGACATGCCGCCGGACTCCTGCATCGACAAACCTGGATCGCCTCCCGATTCGGCGATGTGTGCCGCCGACGTGGCGCGCGGCGTAATCCGGATGTTGCTGCGCCACGACCTCACCGCGATGACCGAAGTGCCGCTCGACGGCGGCCGCCGTGCCGACCTGATGGCGGTGGATGCACGTGGCCAGATCGTCATCGTCGAGATCAAGGTGTCGCGCGCCGACCTGCTGGGCGACGGGAAGTGGCCGGATTATCTTGGGCATTGCGACCGGTATTTCTGGGCGGTGCCGGCCGGGTTCGACGTAGGACCGCTGGATGGTCCTGCGTTCCTGCCGGAGCGGACGGGGATCATCGTCGCCGATCGCTATGACGCGGCAATCGTGCGCGAGGCGCATACCGTGCCTCTGCCGGCGCATGTGCGAAAACGGTGTACGCTCGCGTTCGCCCGGCGCGCGGCCCGGCGGCTAATCGCGCAGATGGACCCGGACGCCGACGGGCTGGCATTCTGAAGGGAAAGCACTGGTTTCCCCCCCCTCCCTGGAAGGGAGGGGTCAGGGGTGGGTCGGTTTCCGTATCGGGTGAGGTCGCGTCGCAAGCTGGCCGACCCACCCCCAACCCCTCCCTTTCAGGGAGGGGAGCCTGTCGCGGTTCAGGCAGCGTAGGCGACCGACACTCAAGTTCAGAACTTCGGCCCCGACACGGCCTTCCGCACCTTCTTCGGCGCGTCTTCCAGCAGCTTGCTCACGATCGGGTTACGCCCATCCTGCTTGGCATAGGCGCGCGCGGACATGCCCGCCATGATATCCGCCTGGTCGGGATCGGCGTTCTCGGCCAGCAGCACCCGGATCATGCCCACATCGCGGCGTTGCACCGCACGGATCAGCGGCGTCTCGCCCGCCGAATTTGCAAGGTTCGGATTTGCCCCTGCCGCGGTCAGGATCGGGATCATGTTCGTCTGGCCGAGCGTCACCGCGAGCAGCAACGGCGTATTGCCCTTGCCGTCGCGCAAATTCGCGTCCGCACCCTTTTGCAGCAGGAAGCGCAGATACACCTCGTCGCCCCGCTTGATGACGATGTGCAGCGCGCCTTCGCCGCTGGTCACGTCACGCGTGTTGATGATGTTGCTGCCGGGCTTGCCGAGCATCTCCAGCACCTCGTTGTTCTTCGCATCGCGCACCGCGGACAGGAACTTGTACCCCTCCGACTGG
Organism: Sphingomonas sp. PAMC26645; assembly: GCF_004795835.1. NCBI lineage: Bacteria > Pseudomonadati > Pseudomonadota > Alphaproteobacteria > Sphingomonadales > Sphingomonadaceae > Sphingomonas > Sphingomonas sp. PAMC26645. The sequence continues at coordinate 531,671 of NZ_CP039249.1, read as the reverse complement.
CCTTGCGCGAACGCGGGCGCCGCGACGCAGGCGAGCGCTGGCGTCAGGAGGGTGGCGGCGAGCATCAAGCGGATACGCATCGAGAGACTTCCTTGGTTCGTCCTGGATATAGGGTGACGCTTGCGCCGCAGTAGCGAACAGATCAAGGCTGGCGGGACCATGACCCTCCGTTTCCTTATCATACCGGCACTCGCCTTATCGGCGTGCACCGCCTCAGCACCGCCCGCCAAACCGCCGCTCGAAGGCGCGCGGATCGGCGGTGCCTTCACGCTGACGGACCAGAACGGGCGGACTGTTACCGAGCGCAACTTCGACGGCAAATACCGCATCATGTATTTCGGCTACACCTTCTGTCCCGATGTGTGTCCGACGGATGTCCAGGCGATCGGCGCCGCGGTGAAAAAGCTCGAGGCGAGCGACCCTGCGCTTGCCGCGAAGATCGTGCCGGTGTTCGTGACGGTCGATCCGGCGCGCGATACGCCCGCGGTACTCAAGCAGTTCGTCTCCGCGTTCCACCCGCGCATGGTTGGGCTCACCGGCACCGACGCGCAGATCGCGCAGATCAAGACCGAATATGCGGTGTATTCGAGCAAGGGCGACGCGTCGCCGGGTGGCGGCTACCTCGTAAACCACTCGCGCCAGGCCTATCTGATGGACCCGGACGGCAAGCCCCTCGCTTTGCTGCCGCAGGAACAAGGGCCCGACGCCGTGGTGACGGAAATCAAGCGCTGGGCCCGGTGAGCGCGCGCTTCTGGGAAGATACGCCGATCGAGCAGCTCGACCGCGGCCAGTGGGAAGCCTTGTGCGACGGCTGCGGCAAATGCTGCATCCACAAGCTCGAGGACGAGGATACCGGCGAACTGGTCGCGACCAACGTCTCGTGCCGCCTGCTCGACCGGCGCAGCGGGCAATGCTCCGACTACCGCCACCGCCACGCCTATGTCCCCGAATGCGTGAGGCTGACGACCGGCAACGTCCGCGGGATCGACTGGCTGCCCTCGACCTGCGCCTACCGCCTGCGCGCCGCGGGCGAACAATTGCCCGAATGGCACTACCTCGTCTGCGGTGACCGCGAGGCGGTCCACCGCGCCAAGCAATCGGTGCGCGGCTGGACGATCAGCGAGGACGAGGCCGGCGAGCTCGAATATCACGTGATCGACCGCGAGCTTTGACCCGGTGATAGCCCGATGATCGAGGGCCTGGAGATCGTCCGTCACCCGCGCGCACGCCGCGCGCGTCTGTCGATCGATCCCGCGAGTGGCCGGGCGCGCCTCGTCCTCCCCAAGCGTGCGGCGTTGAAGCAGGCACTGGCCTGGGCGGAGGACAAGGCCGGCTGGATCGCCGAACAGCGCGCGCTGCTCCCGTCGCCGCGCCCGTTCGTGCCTGGTGCGGTCCTCACCGTCGCCGACGAGCCGCTGACGATCGAGTGGACGCCCGGTAGCCGCCGAACCGTGGTCCGTGAAGGCTCGGTCCTGTCGCTGTCAGGCCCTTCAGAAACGATCGCGCGTCGCGTCGAGGCTTGGCTCAAGCGCACCGCAATCGCCGTGCTGGAAACCGAAACCGCCGAATACGCTGCCAAGGCGAAGGTCAGCATAGCGCAGGTCGCGGTCGGCGATGCCAAAGGCCGCTGGGGCAGTTGCGCATCGAGCGGCGTCATCCGCTACAGCTGGCGCCTAATCCTCGCGCCGAGCTGGGTCCGCCGCGCCACCGTCGCGCACGAAGTCGCGCACCGCGTCCACATGAACCACGCGCCGGTGTTTCACGCGTTGGTCGAGCAACTCTACGGCGAAGATCCCACACCCGCGCGCGTGTGGTTACGCACGCACGGCGCGGGCCTTCACTGGTTCGGGCGCTCTTCCTGATCGCTCTGGAAGCGCTGCGTCTGCACCTGATCGCGCGGCACATCGCGTTGGAGCGGTTGCCGCCCAGCCGGTGACGGCTCGCGGCGATCGCGCCCGATAACACGGTCGATCCAGTCCTGGTTCATCTGCTGTTGGGGCGGAGCAGGTGCCACCTCGGGCTGATCCGCATCGGGCCGCGGGATCGTGTCGCCGGTCTGCGCATCGGTCGGTACGGGCGGCTGGCCCTGCTCGATCGGATTGCCATCCGGGTCGACCGCCATCTGGCCATTGTCGGGCTGCCCGAAATAGCTCTTCTCGTCCGGCTCCAGCTGCCATTCGGGTAGCGTGACCTTCGTATCGAACTGCTCGATCGGACGGTTGGCCGTCGCTGGCTTCATGAACGCCGCCCACGCCTTTGCCGGCGCGGTGCCGCCGTGCAGGCCGGCGATCGGCTTGGCATCGTCGCGACCCATCCACACGCCCGTGGTGATACCGCTGGAGAAGCCGAGGAACCAGCCATCCTTCGATGCGGTAGTGGTGCCGGTCTTGCCCGCGACCGGACGACCGATCTGCGCCGCGCGCCCGGTGCCGGTGTTGACCGCGGTCTGCAACAGGTCGGTCATCTCGGCGGCAACATAGGGCGCGACCAGCACATGGCTGCGGTCGACCTCATGCGTGTAGATCGTTTGGCCGTTCGCCGTGACGCGCGTGATCCCGTACGGAGTCACCGCAACGCCCTTGCTGGCGACCGACGCAAACGCGCGCGTCATGTCGATCACTCGAACCTCCGACGTGCCCAACACCATCGACGGATGCACGTTGACCGGCGTCGTGATCCCGAACCGCCGCGCCATGTCGGCGACCGTGTTGAAGCCGACCTCCTGGCCGAGCTTGGCGGCGACGGTGTTCAGCGAATAGGCGAACGCGGTGCGCAACGAGATCGCGCCGGAGTTGCGTCGCGAATCGTTGCGCGGGCTCCAGCCGTTGATCGTGACGGGTTCGTCGACGATCGAGTCCTCGGGTTTGTGGCCAGCCTCCAGCGCGGCGAGGTAGACGAACAGCTTGAACGACGAGCCCGGCTGGCGGACCGCCTGCGTCGCGCGGTTGTAGATCGACGACACGTAATCCTTGCCGCCGACCATCGCGCGCACTTCGCCGCCACGATCGAGCGCCACCAGTGCGCCCTGTGCTCCGGGAGGTGCATTCGCGCGGATCGCGTCGTCCGCCTGGCGCTGCATCGTCAGGTCGAGCGTCGTCCAGACTTCGAGCGGTTCGGTCGTCTCGTCGATCAGCGTATCGAGCTGCGGCAGCGCCCAGTCGGTAAAATACCGGACGCTGTTCTGCTTCGGCTCAGGCGCGAGTTTCAGACCGGACACGTCGGCATTGGCAGCTTCGGAAGCGCTGATCGCGCCGGTTTCCTGCATCGTCTCCAGCACGACACCGGCGCGGCCCATCGCGGCCTCGGCATCGGCGGTCGGCGAGTAGTTGGACGGTGCCTTGACGAGGCCAGCGATGACGGCGGCTTCGGCCAGGCTCAGATGATCTGCGCCATGACCGAAGAACTTACGCGAAGCCGCGTCGATCCCGTAGGCGCCGCCGCCATAATAGACCTTGTTCAGGTACAGTTCGAGAATCTGGTCCTTTGAAAACTTCCATTCGAGCGCGAACGCCAGGATGCCCTCGCGGAATTTGCGCCCGAACTTCTTCTGGTTGTTGAGGAAGACGGTACGCGCGAGCTGCTGCGTGATCGTCGACCCCCCTTGCGTCCAGTGCCCGCGATCGAACCGCACCTTCACGGAGCGCGCGATGCCGACCGGATCGACGCCGATATGCGAGCGGAAGCGGCGATCCTCGACCGAGACGGTCGCGTCGCGCATCACCTTGGGGATCTGTCCGTAAGGGAGCCACTCGCCGAAGCTCGGTCCCATCGACACGATCACGGTGCCGTCGGCGGCATGGACGCGGATCATCTGGCCGTTGGGCGACGACTTCAGGCTGTCGAAACTGGGGAGCTGCGACATCGCGATATATACCGCGATCGCCAGCGCACCGAGCGCGAGAACGCCGATCCCGACGCAAAGCTGCAGGAACACGACCAGCCGCCGCCGCCAGCGTGACGCCGGGGGAGTTGGGGACCGGCGGGACGGGGGAGCAGAACGCGTACGAGCCATGTGGCCGCAGAATTACGCGCGATGGTCCCGCCCTACAAGCGACATCAGGCCGCGACGTTCGCTTTGCGCGGCCGGAATTCGAGCGAGAGCGAGTTCATGCAATAACGCTGCCCGGTCGGCGGCGGACCGTCTGGAAACACGTGCCCCATATGGCTGTCGCAGCGCGCGCACCGCGTCTCGATCCGGGTCATGCCGTGGCTGCGATCGGCGTGATCGGTGACCGCGTCGGGGCGGATCGGCTGCGTGAAGCTCGGCCAGCCCGATCCGGAATCATATTTGTCCGCGCTGTCGAACAGCTCGTTGCTGCACGCGGCACACCGGTAGATCCCGTCGGCCTTGTTGTCGTTTAGCACGCCCGCGAAGGCGCGCTCGGTGCCGCCCTCGCGCAGCACATGATATTGTTCGGCGGATAGCCGCTTGCGCCATTCGGCCTCGGAAAGATTGAGCTGGTCCATGGACATGCATCTCGTGCTGGCGGGGCGGTTTTCAAGATTGCCCCAATCTGGTTGCGTTGGCGATGACCTGGATCAGTGTTGGGCGCAGGAAAGGAAGCAACCACGCGGCGCGTTCGCTCTCGGCGATGTGACGGACGATGCCGGCGATACCGATCGGGCGGGCGAGGCGGCCGGCAAAATCCTTCTGCCATGACGATGCGGCGGCGGGGCCACCGTTCTCATAGGCGCGCGCGGCGGCGACTCCGCTGGCGAGCGCGATGCCCATGCCTTCGCCGGCGAGCGAGGGGATCACGCCAGCCTGATCGCCGAGCCGGAAGAGCGCGTCGGCGCCGGTGCGCTGGCGCCAGCCGTAAGGGACGTTCGCGATCGCATCGATCTGTGCGCTCGGGTCGATCAGCGCGACCCATTCGCCGAGCGCGGGCATCTCTCGGCCGAGTGCTTCGAGCAGCTGTGCGGGGGAACCTGCCGCCTGAAGCCGCGAGCGATGCACAGCCATGCAGAGGTTCGCATTGCCGTCCTCCTGCATCGCCAAGCCGGCATAGCCGCGGTCGAACAGATGAAGCTCGATGCCCCCCGCGAGCGATTTGCTCAGCGCAGGCGAGGGGGCGATCCTAACCCGGATACCCAAGGTCGGGTCGGCACCGCGCGCGTCCTCGGGGCGCGCCATCCCGCGAACGTCGTGCTTGCCACTCGCGAGGAACAGCGCGTCGGCCATGATCGTCGCACCGTCTGCGAGCCTCGCGCTCGTCCCGTCAATCTCGCGCACGGTGACGCCGCGCTCCACCGGCGTGCCCAGCCGTTTGGCTTCGGCCTGCATGACCGTATCGAGCCGGTAGCGCGTAACCGAGACCGCCGGATGGGGGAGGGCGGCTTCGGCGCGGCGATTACCCGCGAAGATGCGGGCGCGCGTCACGCGTTCGCGGTTGAGCGTGTCGGGATCGATCCCGAGCCCGGCCAGCGTCTCCAGCGTCCGCCAGCTCAGAAACCCGCCGCATATCGCGTCACCGGTTTCGCGCGATCGCTCGACGAGCAAATGCGGCAGGCCGGCACGCGCCAACCGAATCGCGGTCGCGGCGCCGGCGAGCCCGCCGCCGACGATCAGCGCAGGCGTTCGACGCATAACCGGAACGGAAAGACGCGGCGGACCTTCGCCTTGGTGATGCCCGCCTCGGCCAGCAGCGGCGGCCATTCGTTGGGGCGATAGCTGCGCGCGATCGACAGCGTGCCGTCGTGCCGGACGATCGGATGCCAGCGCGCGATCGTCGCGAGAACCGGGAAGCCCCAATGCGCGAAACCGTGGCGGTGGAGGTCGTTGACGAACCACCCCGCGCTCGCATGTCCCTCCATGAACCGCAGGAATGCGATCAACTGGTCGTGGCTCATGTGGTGCGCAACGAGGCTGCTGACGATCACGTCCCACGGCTCATGCCCGAGGTCGGCATAGCCGCCCGTGACGTAGCGGATCGCCCCGCCATGCGCCCGCGCCGCCTGTTCGCTGCGCGGGTTGAGGTCGACCCCGACCAGCTCCGCCTCGACACCCTTCGCCTTCGCCCAGCGCGCAATCCGTCGCAGCATGTCGCCATCGCCGAACCCCACGTCGAGCAGCCGGAAGCTCTTCCGCCCCTTGGTCGCCCGCGCGAGAAAGTCGAGCGTCGGGCGGCGCGCCATCGTCACCGTGTTGACGGTGGCAAGATCGCCGACGACGTCCGCATAGGTTGCCGCATCGAGATCGTCGGCATCCATCAGCTCCTCGGCCTGGCTGCGGACCGCGAGGCTCATGTCGCGCTCCGAAATCCGAAGCCCTCCGCCGCCAGCCCTGGCCCAAACGCCAGCGCTACGCCGTGCGTGACCGGTGGCCCTGCGAGCAATCGCTCGAACACGAACATCAACGTCGCCGACGACATGTTGCCATTGTCCGCGAGCACCTGCCGCGACGCCGCCAGCGCTTCGGGGTTCAAATGCATCGCATGTTCGACCGCATCGAGGATAGATCGCCCGCCCGCATGGACTGCCCAACCGTCGATCGATTCGGGCGGCTGACCCGCACTCACGATCGCGCGAAACGCCTCGTCGGACAGCGCGGCGGCAATCCGCCCCGGCACCTCCCCCGACAAATGCATCGCAAAGCCCGCATCGGTGACGTCCCAGCGGATCAACTTTTCGCTATCCGGCAGAGACGCGGCAAACGGTGCTTCGAGCGCGAAGCCGGTCGCATCCGCCGTCACCAGTGCCGCAGCAGCCCCATCGCCGAACTGCAGCATCGCCAGCAGTGCCTCAATATCGTTGGCCGGTTGCAGGTGCAGCGTGGACAGCTCGACCGTCACCACCAGCACGCGGGCCTTCGGCTCCGACCGCACGATATGCCGCGCACTCCGCAACGCGACGATCGCCGCGTAGCACCCCATGAAGCCGATCAGCAGCCGCTCCACGCTCGACGAAAGACCAAGCCTGCGCGCGATGATCTGGTCGATCCCCGGCGCGACGAAGCCCGTGCAACTGGCCACGACCAGATGCGTGATGCCCTCCACCGCGACCTTCCCGCGCAACGCCTCGATCGCGCGAATCGCGAGGTCGGGCGCATGCTCGGCATACAGGACCATCCGCGCGCTCGTCCCCGGATGCGGTTCCGCCGCGTAGAAGCCGGCGTCGTCGACCGGTGAGCCACCGTCCGCAGTCGGCGGCAATACCGACCAGCGATGACCGATCCCCGACCGCGACGCCATTCGGTCGAACACGCGCTCGGCACGGGCATCGACCCGCGTTCGCGCCCAGGCGATGAACGCCGCGTGGATATCGTGACCGGGAACGGCGGACCCTACGGCATTGAGATAAGCGGACACGATACCCTTTCCTGCGACCGACGCCCAACGCATGGCACGTTCGATCGGACTATGGGACGCACGCTATATCTGTTCGTCGCAAATCGGTTTCGCGTCTGAAGCGATATGTTGGCCGTAAAGCATCCTCAGCCCCAACTTGCGCGTTGCTATAAATATACCGGTTCGTGGTTCTCATCCAAACCCGAAATGGACAGCTGGCGAGCTTATAAGACCCATAACGATTTGATTAATATAAAATAAGTTTGAATATCATACCTAGATATAGTTCTATTTGTTGACGTGCGTTTCCGCATTTAACAAATCGGCAGGACGGCGCTGAAGTTTTAGCGTTTAGTTCGAAGGTCGGGGTATCTCAGCCCGTATCTGGGATGGTCGAGGATTGACGTGCGATAGCAGCGACAGGCTGCGGGCATGGCGGTTCCGATCGGGGGTCGATGGTAACGGGTCGATGGCAATGGGGAGCCTTTGGTGAAAAACGAAACCGTCGTGGAATTGATCAAGGATCTGACTGCAAAATTGTCGGCCGTCGCCGAAGAATTCAATGGGCGGGTCGCCAAGGCCGCGGAACCGGTGCCGGCGGGGAACGAACCGAATGATGCCGCGCTCGTCGAGCATGCGAATGCGGTGCTCGAACAACGGCGATTGCGGCGGCAGTTCCTGCCCGGCGAACTGTTCCATGAACCGGCCTGGGATATGCTTCTCGCACTGTTCGCATCGCGCGACGATCGTATGCCGATGAACATCAAGGCGCTGGTCAGCATGTCCGACGCGCCTGTCACCACATCGCAGCGCTGGATCGAACATCTCCACAAACTGAAACTGATCGACCGCGTCACCGACCCGACCGATCGGCGCCGCGTCGAGATATCGCTGAGCTATACCGGAGACCAGCAGATGAAGGCTTATCTGCGCGCGCTTCTTCGCGACTAACTCGATCAATACGCCTGTCACGGCCGGCCATGACGCGTCTTCTCGAGGGACGTTGTCTGGCCGGTCTTTTTGCGTCTGGACTATATCTACATAAATAAAGCCACTACGGTTCTGTATTTCTCAACAATAGAACGGAAATGACGAAAGATACCGTTTTGCTGTGTGATGTAATGAACGTTTATCTGAAAACGGATGTTGTCACATTAACTATCATAGTTTGGCTTTATGATCCCATTATGATTTCGTAGTATTTGATTAAGTGGCTTCCGACAATTTGTTCCCGATCGAAGGGAAGAAAATTGATTCGTCTGATGTCACAGCATGGAGGAAAGAGCAGGCGGTTTCGACGCGCTGCGGCACCTTGCCTGCTGTCCTGCATACTGAGCGCGGGATTGCCGCAGCCGTTGCTTGCGCAGACGCCAGCGATAGCGACGTCAATCGGCACGCCAGCGGGTACGCCGATCGTCAATACCGCGGGCTTGCGGTACGATGCCGATGGTGCGGCGCAGTCGACCAGCTCCAACACCGTCACGATCATCGTCGCCGAACGGCTCGATGTAGCGCTGGTCTGCGACGGGCAGGGTGCGGTCGTCGTCACCACGCAGCCCGTCGCGATCCCCTTCACGCTGACCAACCTCGACAATGGCGCCGAAGCGTTCACGCTCACCGCATCGGTGTCGCCCGGCATGGCGACGTTGCGCACGCTGGTGATCGATACCGACGGCGACGGCCGCTACGACCCTGCCAAGGACGTCGCGCCGGCCTATAGCAAGACGCCGCTCCTGGCACCCGGCCAGTCGATCAAGTTGCTCGCGATCCTGGTAGCAACGCCGGACGGCGGCACCACGAACGCAGTGCTGACGGTTACTGCGCGCTCGACCACGGGATCCGGGACGAGCGGCAATTCCTACCCCGGCGCGGGTGACGGCGGGGGCGATGCGGTCGTCGGACCGACCGGCGCACTCGCCACCGTCTCGGTTCCGATCGGCACGGGCCCCACCGGCCCGATACTGCTCAAGAGCCAGTCGGTGCGCGCCGCCGACGGGTCGCAGAACGCGGTACGCGACGCGGTCATCACCTATACGCTGGAGGCGCGCTTCACCGATGCCGTCACCGGTGCGCGGATCGCCGATCCGATTCCCTCGGGCACCGTCTTCGTTCCGGGCAGCCTGACGCTCGACGGCGCACCGCTCAGCGACGGCGCCGACGGCGATGCCGGCCGCTTCGATTCAGGCGGCGCGCAGGGGCCGGGGATCACCGTCGCGCTCGGCCAGGTCGCCGCGGCGTCCGCCCATACCGTCCAGTTCAAAGCCAAGATCCAATGAGGAGCATAGCCATGATCTCACGTCCGATGACTGCCGCCGTCCTGGCGTCGACTGCCGCCGTTGCGTCCGCCGCCGCAGGGCCCTTGCAGGTGACCAGCAGCATCATGGTCGAGGCGCGCAGTGCCGCGCCCGACGGCACCACGCGGGTCGCGCTGGTGAAGCCGTCGCGAGTGACGCCGGGCGACAAGGTCATCTTCATCCTGGCCTATCACAACGCCGGTGCGCAGCCGCTCGCGAACGTGGTGCTCGACAACCCGTTGCCGCGCCAGATCGCCTATCGATCGGCCAATCCCGGTTCGCCCGCGCCCGACGTCTCGGTCGACGGCAAGACTTTCGGTTCGCTCGCCACCCTCCGCGTCCGCAGCCCCGACGGCAGCACGCGTGCGGCGAGCCCCAACGATGTCACCAGCGTCCGGTGGCGCCTCGCGAGCCCGTTAGCGGCGGGTTCGCAGGGCCAGTTCGCGTTCCAGGCCGTCCTCAAATGATCCGGCCAATCTCTCTCCACACCTGACCAACCATCCATAAAAGGAAGACAAAGACATGCATGCAAAAGGGGTAATACGCACGCTGTTGGCCGGTACGGCCGCCATCGTGTCGATTGGTACCGCCAGTGCGCAGGCCGGTACCGCTCCGGGACCCGCCGGCACCACCGCGGGTACGACGATCAGCAACACCGCGCTGGCGAGTTACACCGTCAACGGGGTACAGCAGAATGCGACATCGAACGCCGCGACGTTCGTCGTCGATCTCAAGGCCAACCTGACCGTGGCACCGCTCGGCGGCAACACGCCCGTCACGATCGGCGAGGCCGACGCTGTGCTGAAATTCACCGTGACGAACAATACCAACGGGACCCAGGACTTCCTGCTCAGCGCCATCCAGAGCTATGCGCTCGGGCTATTTACCGGCGATAATTTCGACGTCGACAATCTCAGGATCGTCGTCGACAACGGCGACAATCAATACACCGCGGCGGATACCGCGACTTACATCAGCGAACTTGCCCCCGACCAGTCCAAGACGGTCTACATCGTCGGCAACATCCCAGCCAACCAGGCCGCTGCTCTCGCCAGCGTGACGCTGGTGGCGCAGATCGCCGAGGGTGGAGACAATACCAAGGCAGGCGCCGCGTTGGTGTCGAGCGCGTTGGTGCCGAACCGCGACGGTGCCGTCGACGTGGTCTTCGCCGACAATGACTCGGGCTTTGGCGATACAGCGCTGAACGGCTCTGGGCGGGCGACGCTCGCCTACGAGATCACGACGCGCAACGTGGATCTTACGATCGTGAAATCGTCCACGGTCCTCTCCGATCCGATCAACCTTGTCGCCTCGCCCAAAGCAATCCCGGGCGCAATCGTGCGCTATTGCCTGGTCGTCAGGAACGGGACGGCCGGGACTCCGGCTCGCAACGTCAACCTGACCGATCTCATCCCCGCCAACACCACCTACGAAGCCAATTCGATCACGGTTGGCGGTATCGGTCTGGGCAATGAATGCGTGCTGGATGGCCTGCCGCTGAGCGATACCGGCAGTACGGTGCTGCTGGGGACCGGCATCACGGGCTCGTTCGATGCGACCGCAAAGCAGGTGAAGGTGACGATCCCGACGCTGGGCTCGCTGCTGCCGGTCGTCGCCAGCTTCCGCGTGAAGATCAACTGAGCCCACCTCTCGCGAACCTGTCCCTCGATAAAGGAACGACCGATCCCGGCGCGTGGAGACGCGCGTCGGGAGAGGACCCTTCATGTCCAGCTTCCGTCGCCTTTCGCGCCTTTGCGCCCTGATCCTGACGCTCCTGCTCGGGCTGATCGTCGGCACCCTGCCGGCGGCCGCGCAGACTGGTGTCCAGACGACGCGTATCCAGAATACCGCGACGCTGTCGTTCGACGACGCGGCCAGCGATTCCGGCGTACGCGCGGTGCCGTCCAATACGGTTTCGCTCGACGTGAACCGGGCCAAGCGCCCGACCACGCTCACATTCCACCTCCCGCCGCCCAATTACGACCTAACGGGCGCGACGTGCCAGACTACCCCCAGCTTCCAATTCACACCCGCGCCGATCGACGCGGCAACCTTCGCCAAATCACCCTGGGTCGCGGCGATCGACATCTATGCCGACATGATCCTGGTGCTCGACAACCAGGCCGGTAACCACGACCCGGACGCGCGCGAGACCGCGGTCATCGCGGTCGATGTCGGTAAGACCCACACGACGCTGACACTCACCGAGACCGCGGCCGACAGCGGCATCTTCGCGGGCGGCATCCCTGCGAGCGCGACGGGCAAGCATCCCGAACTCGCCGCCTGCGACATCCGCAACATGCGCGGCGCGACGATCAAGCTGAGCTTCGTCGAGGACGGCTACAGCCTCGCCTCGATGGCGTCGCTGCTGATCGATCCGGCCGGCTACACCTTCGATTCGCGGACCGGCGCGCTGGTCGACGGCACCACCGTCTCGCTGGTCAACGAGACCGGCCAGCCGGCCACCGTGTTCGGCGACGACGGTGTCAGCCGCTATCCCTCCACCGTCGTCACCGGCGAAGCCGTCACCGACGCCAGCGGTCGCGTGTATCCGGGCGAGACCGGCCGGTATCGGTTCCCGCTGACCGCACCCGGCCGCTATTTCCTGAAGGTCGCGCCGCCCGGCACCTATACCGCGCCGTCCACCGTCGACCGTGCGACGCTGGCTGCGCTGAAGGACCCTAAGGGCACGCCGTTCATCCTCAACGATACCAGCTTCGGCGGTTCGCTGACGCTGTCGACGCCCGAGCCCTTCTCTGCCGACATTCCGCTCGACAGCCCCGGCGCGGGCACGCTGCTGCTGACCAAGACGGCATCGGTGCGCGAGGCGTCGCCGGGAGAATTCGTCCAGTACCTGCTGCGAATCACCAATCGCGATAAGGTCTCGGCGCGCGGACTCCACGTCGCTGATACGTTGCCAAGGGGCCTGCGCTACGAGCGCAATTCCGCGCGCGGCGGCGATGAGCCGACCGTATCGACCGATGGCCGCTCACTCGACTTTGTCATTCCGGTGCTTGCCGCCGGTGCTTCGACCGAGTTGAAATACGTCGTCAGCATCGCGCCCGGCGCGCCGACCGGCGAAGCGCTCAACCGCGCGCGTGTCGTCGGGCAGGGCACCGTGACCAGCAACGAGGCGGCGGCCTCCGTTCGCCTGCGCCCGCTGCTGTTCACCGACGCGATGACGATCATCGGCCGCGTGAGCGAGGGGAATTGCGGCGATCCGGTCGACAAGCGCAAGGGCGTTCCCGGAATCCGCCTGCTGATGGAGGACGGCACGTTCGTCTCCACCGATCGCGACGGGCTGTACCATTTCGAGGGCGTCCGCGCCGGGCGTCACGTCGTCCAGATCGACACGTCGAGCATCCCCGCGACGCACGCGGCGGTCGCCTGCGACATCGACACGCGCCAGGCCAACAGCCCGATCTCGCGCTTCGTCGAGGGCGACGGCGGCCTGCTCAAGCGCGTCGACTTCCAGCTGAAGCCGACAGGCAAGGGCAAGGCCGTCGATGCCGGACTGCCGATCACGGTCGTCGACGCCGCCACCGCCGCGGGCAGCCGGGACTGGCTCGCCAGCGGCCAGACCGCCGGTGTCGACTGGCTGTTCCCGCTCGCAGACCATAATCCGCGCGCGCCGGTCGTCCGCGCCGTCATCAAGCACCTGCCAGGCCAGCGCGTTGCGCTCACGATCAACGGCAAGCAGGTCGAACCGCTCGCATTCGACGGCACCGATCAGCGCGACGGCACCGACATCGCGGTTTCGCGCTGGACGGGTATCCCGTTGATCGACGGCGATAATCGTCTTCAAGCGCGCGTGCTAAGCGCCGATGGGAGCGTCGTGAAGACGCTCGACCGGGTCGTGCATTATGCGGGCCTGCCGGTCCGTGCGGTGTTCGATGCCGCGAGCAGCCGGCTGGTCGCGGACGGCCTCACCCGCCCGCTGATCGCGGTGCGCGTGACCGACAAGACAGGTCGCCCGGTTCGCGCGGGGACGGTCGTGCCGTTCACGGTCGACCAGCCCTACACCGCCGCCGTCGAAGCCGCGCTCGAACAGAGCCGTCAGATCGCTGGTCGCGAACGCTCGGCGAACACAGCTCTCGTGGTGGGTGATGACGGCCTCGCCTTCCTAGCGCTCCAGCCGACCACGCAGGCCGGCGCGGTCCGCATCGCGGTTGCGCTGACCGAGGAGAAGGTCGTCCATACCAACGAGGTTCGCGCCTGGCTTGCCGCGTCCGCCAAGGACTGGGTCGTGGTCGGCTTCGGCGCCGGCTCGCTCGGCTACGACATGCTCAGCAAGCGCCAGTCGGGCCTGCCGCGGTCGGAGCGCAACAGCGTCGTCACCGACGGCCAGCTCGCTTTCTACGCCAAGGGTCGCGTCAAGGGCTCGTGGCTGGCGACGATCGCCTATGACAGCGACCGCAAATACGACCCCGACCGGGGCCTGCTCGGCACGATCGACCCCGACCGCTATTACACCGTCTACGGCGACGGTTCGCGCCAGGGCTATGATGCGGCCACGCGTCGGAAATTGTACCTGCGGCTCGAGCGTCGCGAATTCTACGCGCTGTTCGGCGATTTCGAGACCGGCTTCACCGATACGCAGCTGACCCGCTACAATCGCACGCTCAACGGCATCAAGACCGCGTATGAGGGCAAGCGAGTGCGTGCGACCGGGTTCGCCGCGCATACCGATACGCTGTATTCGCGCGACGAAATCCAGGGCAACGGGCTGTCCGGTCCCTACCGCCTGTCGGGGCGTAACATCGTGCCGAACAGCGATAAATTACGCCTCGAAACCCGCGATCGCTTCCGCTCCGAACTGATCGTCTCGAGCACCGAACTCACCCGCCACATAGACTACGACATCGACACCTCGATGGGCACCGTACGCTTCCGCCAGCCGATCCTGAGCCGCGACAGCAATCTGAACCCCACCTTCATAGTCGCCGACTATGAAGTCGAGGGCGGAAGGTCGGCGAAGCTCGCCGCCGCCGCGCGCGTCGCGACCAAGCTCGCCAACGGCCGCGTCGAAGTGGGCGCTGCGGTGATCCGCGACGAGACCGTCGGCAAGGCCACCGTGCTCGGCGCCGATATCAAGGCGCACGTCACCGCCAATACCGAACTGCGCGGCGAGATCGCCAAGGGCGGTCGCGGCGGGCTGGGCCAGGGCCTCGCCTATCTGGCCGAGGTCGATCACCACGGCACCAAGCTCGATCTGCTCGCCTATGCCCGCCAGCAGGATACCGCGTTCGGCGTCGGCCAGCAGAACCTCGTCGAGGCGGGTACGCGCAAGTTCGGGCTCGACGGTCGGCTGCGGCTGACCGACCGGCTGAGCGTGACCGGGGTCGCCTGGTACCAGCAGCAGTTGACTAACCCGGGCACGCGCGCCGCTGGCGAGGCCCGCCTCGAATATCGCCGCGACACCGGCACGATCTTTGTCGGCGGCCAGTTCGCGTCGGACCGCGGCATGGACGGCAAGAACCGCGACAGTCGTCTGCTGACGGTCGGCGGCACGCAAGCGCTGTTCGGCAATGCGGTGACGCTCACCGGCCAGACCCAGTTCGCGCCTGGTGGCGACAGCGACAGCGTCGACTTCCCGATCCGCCACCAGATCGAGCTCGCCTACCGGATCAAGCCCGGCATCCGCCTGATCGGCGGATACGAGATCGCGAACGGCGACGGCTATGTCGCGCATACCAAGCAGTTCGGCGTCGACGTCGCGCCCTGGACCGGTGCGAAGCTGATGAGTACGCTCAACCAGCAGGCGATCGGCGAGAATGGCGCGCGGACCTATGCGCAATACGGGCTCAGCCAGTCGGTGCCGCTTGGTAAGAACTGGACCGTCGACGGCACGCTCGACGCGAGCAACACGTTGAAGGGCGAGATCCCCAAGGGTGCGGTGGTCAATGCCTTCCAGCCGGTCACCTCGGGTGGCTATGTCGGGCAGGACCAGACCAACGGCGATTATGCCGCGGTGACGCTCGGCGCGACCTACCGCCAGACCCGCTGGTCGGTGAACGGGCGTCTGGAATACCGCAATGCCGACAGCGGCGATCGCTGGGGGATCACCACCAACTTCCTGCGCACACTGGGCCAGGGCAAGACGCTCGCGTCGAGCATCAAGGGGTACACGATCAAGGACAAGACCGGTGCGGTCGCGACCTATGCCACCGCTGACGTCGCGCTCGCGTTGCGTCCGCTCGACAGCCGCTGGTCGGTGCTCGAACGGCTCGAATTGCGGCACGAGAGCGCGGATGCCGGGTTTACCGACACCAATTCGCTCGGCGTGCCGGCGTATGGCGGCGGCGACCAGGTGACGTCGCGGATCATCAACAACCTCGCCGTGAACTATCGCACCGGCCCGGAAGGGCTTGGCCACGGCACCGAGGCGACGCTGTATTACGGCGCGAAATACGTCGCCGGGCGCTTCGCCGACGATACCTATGACGGGTATATCGATGTGACCGGGTTCGAGTTGCACCAGGATATCGGCACGCGGTTCGACATCGGCATCAGCGGCTCGGTCCAGCACGCGTGGGAGCGTGGCGCTTGGTCGTGGAGCGGCGGACCGTCGGTCGGCGTGTCGCCCGCGCAGAACACGTGGATCAGCGCCGGCTACAACGTGTCCGGCTACCGCGACCGCGATTTCGAGGACGACCGCTACACGCGGCAGGGGCCGTACGTCACGATGCGGCTGAAGTTCGACCAGACGACGCTGGGTGGCGCCACGCGCGCCCTGTTCGGTGGTCGACGTTAATTACAGGGAGAGAGATATATGCCGATGCCGAGCCAGCCCACACCCATGCCGCTGCCGCGCGACTTCACCGATCACGGTCCGTGCGTCGAGGATCTCGCACGGGCGTTTGCGGCGCAGGATGCGGCGACCAGCGAGGCGCTGATCGAGACGCTGGCGACCCAGGCGATCCGCCAATGGCGCCTAGACGACGCGACGTTCTGGCAACGCGTGAAGTTCCAGGCGCGGATGATCCGGGCGCGGCAGGGGTCAGGGAGTTCGGGGAAGCACTGAGCGTGCAATCCTCCCCCGCCAGGGGGAGGTGTCGCCGAAGGTGACGGAGGGGGAGGACGGCGATGACGCCTGTTCCGCGTCCTCCCCCTCCGTCTGGCAAATGCCAGCCACCTCCCCCTTGCGGGGGAGGATTTTAGGCCCCGCTATTTCTCGTCGGTGGTCAGCTTCACCTTGTTGGGCAGCTTCTTCCCCTTGGTCCGGCGCGAGGGCAGCTGGACCGGGTTCTTCTTCTTCCACTGCGCAAACGTCATCGGCCCCTCGGGCGTGTCGATGATCGTGTCGTCGATCGAACTCATGCAATGCCTCCGCCAAGCCCAACGCACGGCCGCGAAAGGGGGACCCTCGAAGGGGGTGTTTACTCTAATCTGAAAAATGGTGCGGCCAAGAAGACTCGAACTTCCACGGGCTTTCGCCCACAACGACCTCAACGTTGCGCGTCTACCAGTTCCGCCATGGCCGCCCATGAAACATCACCGGGCGGACCCGGCATCTGGTAGGCGAGCGCCACTAGCAAGGGTTTCTGCATCGTGCAACGCCCTTTGCGAAAAAGCTGCTATCCAAATCCGATCGTCACATTTTTTCCAGCGCCAACGCTCTGATTTTTTGCTGGCGTGGGGCGATCGTAGACTTAGCGCGTCGCCTCGCCGGCAAAGCTCAGCTCAAGGCGCTTCGAGTTCGCCGGCACGTTCAGCGTCGCGGAGTTGAAGTCGATCGCACCTCCCGGCGCCAGCGTCCGCTGCTGCGGGGTGATCGTCCAGCTATACACCAGCCGCCCCTGCGCATCGCGAAGTTCGGCGCGGATGTCGGGCACGCGCTGGCGCTGGTTCGACGGGTTGGTGACCTGGCCACTGACCGCGAACAGTTCGGAGCCGTTGTCGAGTTCGCGCCGCTCGATCGGATTGTCGCGCAGCCGCAGCGGAGTCTCGTCGCTGCCAATCCCGAGACCCAGCTTCGCCGCGACGCCGGGCGCACCGAGATACACGATCGCTCCCGCCGCGATCAGCATCAGCAAGCCGGCGAGTACCGCGACGATCGTCCAGCGGCGCGTCGTGTTGCGGCGCAGGCGAACCGGCAGGTTTTCGACCTGCGGGGTTGCCGGCGGAACGAATGTGGGTGCTACGACCGCAGGCTCGGGCGCGACCGGTGCGGCAGGAGCGAAAGGTGAGAACCGTTCGGCCGGCTCCGTGATAGGCCGCGCCAGTGGGGCGAGCGGTGGTGGCGCAGGTGCAAGCGGCGTCGACTCCGGGATCTCCAGCGCATCCTCGACGTCCGGTGCGGCGGCCTGGAACCAGCTATGCTTGCAATTGGCGCAGCGCACGGTGCGCCCCTCGGTCCCGATCGCGCTGTCGGGTACCAGATAGCGCGTGCTGCACTCGGGACATTGGAGGATCATGGGTACGCTTCACCAGCGGCCGCCGGAGCGCGACCGTATCTCGCGCCGAATAAGCACGCGGCCCGCATATGTGGCAAGCTTGAAGCGGCGCGCGCTTTCATGCGAAAGCGCCGATACGGGCATTGGCACGGGCAACAAGCGGGCGAGAGCGGGCGCAACCACGTCATGGCGAATATCGTCCAATTCGAGAATGTCGGGCTTCGCTACGGCACGGGTCCGGACGCAGGGCCGGAGACGCTGGCGGACCTCAGCTTCACGCTGCGCAGCGGCGCGTTCTACTTCCTCACCGGCGCGAGCGGTGCGGGGAAGACCTCGCTGCTCAAGCTGCTCTATCTCGCACAGCGCCCGACACGCGGCGTCATCCGGCTGTTCGGCGAGGATGCGGTGGTGTTGTCGCGCGACCGGCTGCCTGGGTTCAGACGGCGGATCGGCGTGGTCTTTCAGGATTTCCGGCTCGTCCCGCATCTGTCGACCTGGGACAATATCGCGCTGCCGTTGCGCGTGGCAGGGATGCCAGAGGCGGATATCGAGCAACCGGTGCGCGAGATGCTCGCCTGGGTCGGGCTGACCGAGCGTGCGGATGCGCGGCCGGCAACATTGTCGGGCGGCGAGCAGCAGCGCGTGGCGATCGCCCGCGCGGTGATCGCGCGCCCCGAGATCCTGGTCGCGGACGAGCCAACCGGCAATGTCGATCCCGACATGGCCGAGCGACTGCTCCACCTGTTCGAATCGCTCAACAAGCTGGGGACGACCGTGGTGGTCGCGACGCACGACTTCCACCTGCTTGGGCGGATTCCGGGCGCGCAGATGATGCGGCTCGATCGCGGGCGGCTGCTCGATCCGACCGGCTCGCTCCGCTATCCGCCGACGCGGCCCGAATGATGGGGGTGTCGAAGGCGCGATCATCGGTCGAGCGCCGCGTGCTCGACGAAGCGGGCGGCCTGCGCGCAATGACGTGGGTGATGGCGATCATGCTGTTCCTGACGATGCTAGCCGCCGCCTTGGGACTGGCGACCGCGGGCGCGGCGCGCTTGCTCGACCGGCAGTTGGCGGGGCGGCTGACGGTTCAGGTCGTCGATGGCGATCCGGTGCGGCGTGACGCCGTCGCGGCGCGCGTGCTGGCTGCGCTGCGGACGATGCCGGCAGTGGCGACGGCGACTCCGGTCGATCGCGCCGAACTCACGCGACTGCTGCAACCCTGGCTCGGATCCGATGGCGCGGATCCGCAATTGCCGGTGCCGGCGATGATCGACGTCGACCTCGGCAATCAGGATGAGTCGGCGGCGGCGCGGGTCGCGACCAGTGTCCGCCGCCTGAGCCCGATCGTCCGCGTCGACCGCCACGAAAGCTGGATGTCGCCGGTCAACGACGTGATGCGCTCGCTGACGTTTCTCGCACTGGCGCTGGTCCTGCTGATGGCGAGCGCGACCGCCGCGGTCGTCGTGCTCGCCGCGCGCGCGGGGCTGGAGACGCACCGCGAGACGATCGCGGTGATGCACATGCTCGGCTCGACCGATCTCCAGGTCGCGCGTCTGTTCCAGCGGCGGATCGCGCTCGACGCGACCATCGGCGGACTCGGCGGCGGTGTCGCGGCGTTGCTGGTGGTCGCGTTCGTCGGGATCCGGTTGCACGGACTGGGTTCGGAACTGCTCGGCGGGGTGACGCTGGGCGGAGTCGACTGGGTAGCCCTCGCGATGCTGCCGATCGCGTTCGTCGTTCTCGCCACGCTGGCGGCGCGCGTGACGATCGTCCGCGCGCTGAGGCATATCCTGTGATCGTGCGGCTGTTCGGCATCCTGGCGCTCGCCTGGGCGTTCGGCTTCGCGCTGTTTATGCTGTTGCTGCCCAAGCCGCTCGACGGTTTCACGTCGGATGCGATCGTCGTGCCGACCGGCGGGGCAGGGCGGATCGACCGCGGGATCGCGCTGCTCCGCGATCACCAGGCGAAGCGGATGCTGGTGACGGGCGTCGCGCCGGGGGTGCGGCCGATCGACTTAGCGCTTGAGTATCGTACGTCGCCCGCGTTGTTCGCCTGCTGCATCGATCTCGGTGCCGACGCGGTCGATACGCGCTCGAACGCGGAGGAGACCGCACAGTGGGTGCGCGTGCATAAATACCGGTCGGTGCGGCTGGTGACGTCGGACTGGCACGTCGCGCGTGCGCGAATGGAATTGGCGGCGGCGCTCGACAAGAACGTCGTGATCCTCGGCGATGGCGTGCCGGGCACACCGCGCCTCGGGACTTTAGTCAACGAATATAACAAGTTGATCCTTCGCCGGATCGCATTGTGGATTGGATTTGGCGGATGATCTGGCTGCGTAACTGGGCGTTCATGCTCGTTTTCTACACGATCTCGGTGCCGATCGTGGTGACCGTGCCGATCTCGGCGCTGTTCGGCTCGCGCGCGGTCATCGTGCATTCGACGATCTGGACGCGTTTCCATCGCTGGTGCGCGCGGTGGATACTCGGTGTGCATATCCGCGTGGAGGGGACGCGACCGACCGAGCCGGCCTTCTACGCGTGCAAGCACCAGGCGATGTTCGAGACGCTCGAGTTGCAGCGTTTGCTCGATGGCCCGGCGATCGTGTTGAAGCGCGAACTGGCGGATATCCCGGCCTGGGGCTGGGCGGCGCGGCGTTACGGCGCGATCGTGGTCGACCGCGAGGCATCGGCTAAGGCGATGCGGAACATGATGCGCGAAGCGACCGCTGCGAAGGCTACGGGGCGTTCGATCCTGATCTTTCCGGAGGGGACGCGGGTGTCGCCGGGCGAGCATCCGCCGCTGAAGCCAGGGTTTGCCGGACTGTATCGCGCGTTGAAGATGCCAACAGTCCCAATCGCTTGTGACAGCGGGCTGGTGTGGCCGAAGAAGGGGCCGAAGCTGCCGGGGGTGATCACCTTCCGGTTCGGCGAGGTGGTGCCGCCGGGCCTGCCGCGCGAGGAGGCGGAACAGCGGGTCCATGCGGCGATGAACGCGCTGGACTAGGTTCGGAAGGATACCCCAACCAATCCACCACCCCGGCGAAGGCCGGGGTCCAATTGGGGGACGTTGCTAATATGCGTTGCGCGTCGTTACGCCGGCCTTGCCAACTGGGCCCCGGCCTCCGCCGGGGTGGTTACTCTTACCCGTGCGTACGCCCGAAATCCTGCACGTCGTCGTCCTGCCCTTGCTCCACGATACTCCGCCGGATCGCCCGGGTCCTCGTGAACAGGTCGAACAGCGCATCCCCATCCCCCCAGCGGATCGCACGCTGGAGATGGCTCAGATCCTCCGAGAACCGCTGGAGCATCTCCAGCACCGCCTCGCGGTTGTTGAGGAAGATGTCGCGCCACATCGTCGGGTCCGACGCCGCGATCCGCGTGAAATCACGAAACCCGCCCGCCGAATATTTGATGACCTCCGACTGCGTCACTTCCTCCAGATCGCCCGCGGTGCCGACGATCGTGTAGGCGATCAGATGCGGCAGATGGCTGGTAACGGCAAGGACGCGGTCATGGTGCTCGGGCGCCATCGTCTCGACCTGCGCGCCAAGCCTGCGCCAGAATTCCGACACGCGCTCGACCGCGACCGGGTCGGCACCTTCAGGGGGCGTGACGATGCACCAGCGGTGACGAAACAGCGTCGCGAAGCCGGCTTCGGGGCCGCTGCGCTCGGTGCCCGCGACCGGATGCGCAGGAATGACGACCGCGTTCGGTAACGCTTCGGTGAGCGCACGGACGATCTCCGCCTTGCAACTGCCGACATCGCTGACGACCGCATCTGCGGGCAACTCCGCCGCGAACTCGCGCGCGACCTCGCCCATGATGCCGACCGGCACGCACAGGATCACGAGGTCCGCGCCGATCACCGCCGCGCCGGTCGAGTCCGCAACGTCGTCGCAGAATTGCAGCCGGTCTGCCGCTTCGCGCACGGTCGCGTCGGCGTCGTAGCCAGTGACGCGCACCGTCGGCATCGTCGCCTGCACCGCGCGCGCCACCGACGAGCCGATCAGTCCCAGCCCGATGATCGTGACGCGCGCGAACGGCAGCATCAGGCCGCTTCAACCAACGCACGCAGCGCCGCGGTGACGCCGCGCGTTTCCGCCTCGGTGCCGATCGTGATGCGCAGTGCGTTGGGCAGGCCCTGACCCGGCAGCCAGCGGACGATGTAGCCCGCGTCCATCAGCCCGTGATACGCGGCATCGGCGGTCAACTTGCCCTCGAACAGCACCAGCACGAAGTTCGCCTTCGACGGCACCGCACGAAGCCCCGCATTGCCCATCTGCCCGATCTGCTCGACGAACCAGCCACGCCACGTGTCGTTGTGCGCGCGCGTCGCGTCGACGAAAGCGGTGTCGCCGATCGCGGCGACTGCGGCGGCCTGGCCCGCGGTGGTGACGTTGAACGGCGCGCGGATGCGGTGCATCGCGTCGATGATCGGCGCGCAGGCATAGCCCCAGCCGATCCGCTCGGCCGCCAGTCCGTGAATCTTGGAGAAGGTCCGCGTGACCAGCACGTTCGCCTCGGTCATCGCCAGCGCGAGGCCGGCATCGTCCTCCTCGGGCGACAGATATTCGGCATAGGCCTGGTCGAGTACTAGCAGCACCGACTTCGGCAGCCCGGCATGCAGCCGCGCGATTTCCGCACGCGGCGTGAACGTGCCGGTCGGGTTGTTGGGATTGGCGACGAACACGATGCGGGTACGCTCGGTGACGGCGGCGAGGATCGCGTCGACATCGGTCGCATAGTCGCGGTCGTCGACGATGACGGGCTCGGCACCGACGCGGCGCGTGGCGATCTCGTACACCGCGAAGCCGTAGCGGACGTGGATGATCTCGTCGCCCGGACCCGCATAGGCGCCCGCGACCAGATGCAGGATCTCGTCGGAGCCGGTGCCGTAGATCACGCGCGCCGGATCGAGGTCGTAATGCACCGCCAGCGCCTCGCGCAGTTCGACCGCGCCCGCGTCCGGATACCGTTCCAGCGTCCGGTCGGCGGCGTCGAATGCGGCCTTCGCGGCGGGGCTGGTGCCGAGCGGGTTCTCGTTCGACGACAGCTTGATCACCGTGCGGCCATCGTCGGTCGTCGAGCGGCCGGGCGTGTACGGCGCGATCCCCAGGATCCAGGGCTTCGGCGCAGGGGCGGGCGTGATGTTTGTCATGGCCGCGGGACATAGCGGGCGGTGTGGCGCGGTGGCAAATCTTTGTGCGTGGGATTGGGGGAGGGCGGCATAGAGCCGGACGCCACTCCCATCCGTCATCCTGACGAAAGTCAGGACCCAGAGCCACGGATGTCACCGCTTGTTACCCTGGGTCCTGACTTTCGTCAGGATGACGGTGTGGTTCGGACGATCCTCCCCTGCCAGGGGGATGAACAGGATCATGCTCAAGTCCGGACTACCACCGCGCTGGCATGACGGCGGCCGCTTATGGTAGCGCGCGGCATGCTCGACACGCCTGCCATCGACCCCGAGACCGGCCATGACACCGACCAGCGCTTCGGCCTCGCGCGGCGCGTCACGTTGCCGGGGCCGTTGCGGCTAGATGGCGGTGTGCTGCTGTCGCCGGTCGATATCGCGTACGAGACCTATGGCACGCTCAACGCCGATGCGTCGAACGCCATCCTGATCTGCCACGCGCTGACCGGCGACCAGCATGTCGCCTCGCACCATCCGCGTACCGGCAAGCCCGGCTGGTGGACGCGGATGGTCGGCGAGGGGAAGCCGATCGACCCTGCGCGGCACTTCGTCGTCTGCGCGAACGTGCTCGGCAGTTGCATGGGCTCGTCGGGGCCGGCGACGATCAACCCGGCGACCGGGCGGCCGTGGGCGATGATTTTCCCGGTCATCACGATCCGCGACATGGTGCGCGCGCAGGCGATGCTGCTCGATCATCTCGGCGTCGGCGTGCTCCATGCGGTGGTCGGCGGATCAATGGGCGGGATGCAGGCGCTAAGCTGGCCCGCGACCTTCCCCGAGCGCGTGAAGGCGTGCGTCGTGATCGCCTCGACCGCGCGCCATACGGCGCAGAACATCGCTTTCCATGAGGTCGGGCGGCAGGCGGTGATGGCCGATCCGAACTGGCGTGGGGGCGAGTATCATGACGATGCGGCGCCGACCGCCGGGCTCGCGGTCGCGCGCATGGCGGCGCATATCACGTATCTGTCGGAAGCAGGGCTCACCGAGAAGTTCGGCCGCCGCCTCCAGGCGCGCGACGCGAAGTCGTTCGGGTTCGACGCCGATTTCCAGGTCGAGAGCTATCTGCGCCACCAGGGGCTCGCGTTCACCGATCGGTTCGATGCGAACTCGTACCTCTACATCACGCGGGCGATGGATTATTTCGATCTCGCCGAGGAGCATGGCGGGCTGCTCGCCAACGCCTTCCGCGCGACCAAGTCGCGGTTCTGCCTCGTCAGCTTCGACACCGACTGGCTCTACCCCACCGCCGAGTCGCGCGCGATCGTCCAGGCACTCAACGCAGCAGGCGCGCCGGTCAGCTTCGTCGAGCTGTCGAGCCCGTATGGCCATGATGCGTTCCTGCTGGAGGCGCCAGATCTCAACCGGGTGGTCGACGGCTTCCTGAGGGCTGGCCGATGACGATCATTCTGTCCGACGACGCAGGCAAGTTGCAGATCGACCGCATCCACGGGTGGCTCGCGAGCAGCTATTGGTCGCCGGGGATCGAGCGTGGTCTGGTCGAACGCGCGATCGCCGGGTCGCATTGTCTCGGCGCGTACGAGAACGAGCAGCAGGTCGGCTTCGCGCGGATGATTACGGATCACGCGACGTTTGCGTGGCTCGCCGACGTATGGGTCGACGAGTCCGTGCGCGGGCAGGGGCTAGGGCGGCGGATGGTGAGCTGGTTCCTGGAGCATCCGTCGTTTGCCGGGTTGCGCAGGTTCGGCCTCGTCACCGCCGACGCGCACGGCGTGTATGCGGACCTTGGTTTCCATCCTCTGGTGCGCGCCGATCGCTACATGGAGAGGCTCGCGCCGGGGCTCGCCGAGCAATTGCGGAGTGCGCCATGACGCCCCCCGAGACATTGCGGACCGATCTCGCCGTCATTTCGGAGAACGTCGCGCAGGGTAGTCGCGTGCTCGACATCGGTTGCGGCGACGGCGCGTTGATGGCCGCACTCCGCGACACGCGCGATGTCGATGCACGAGGGTTGGAGATCGACGCGCTCAACGTAGCGTCGGCGGTCGCGCGTGGCCTGTCGGTGATCCAGGGCGATGCGGATATCGACCTTGCCGGCTACCCCGACGGCAGCTTCGATTACGCGATCCTCAGCCAGACGTTGCAGACCGCACGCGCGCCCGATCTCGTGCTCGATCATCTGCTGAGGATCGGCCGACGCGCGTTCGTCAGCTTCCCGAATTTCGCGCACTGGCGCGTGCGGCTGTCGCTGCTCTGGGGCGGGCGGATGCCGGTGACGCGGCAGTTGCCTGAAAGCTGGTACGACACGCCGAACATCCACCACGTCACGATCGACGATTTCCGCGCCTTCGTGAAAGCACGCGGGATCACCGTCGAGGACGCCTGGTTCCTCTCGGGCGAAAAGCGCACCGGCGCGGGGGGTGCCAATCTGCTCGCCGAGCATGCGGTGTTCCTGCTGCGACGGTAATCGTTTGTAAGAGTTGGACCATATCGGGACGAGCCGTTGATCCAAATCACTGAAATTGCGGAACCGATCGGTGGGCGACTGGTTACTCCGCCGATGACCAAGACCGCCCTCATTGTCGAAGACGAGATTTTCGTTGCACTAGATCTCGAGAGAATTCTGATGGATGCTGGTTACGGCGTCGCGGGGATCGCGGCAGATCGCGACAGCGCGATCGCGGCGGCACCGGGATGCAACTTCGCGTTCGTAGACATCAACCTGCGTGACGGACCGACCGGGCCTGAGATCGCTAGGCGGATGGCGCAGGACTACGGTGTAAAGGTCGTGTTCGTGACTGCAAACCCCGCCCAGATCGGCGATGCGGAATGCCTAGGGTATATTCGCAAGCCGTTCAGCGATTCGGCCATCCTCGCCGCTGCCGCTTTGGCGTGCAACGACGACACAAGCGCGCACGACGACGTCATTCGCGTCAGCGGCTGAACGCGGTCTTCGGAATAGTCAGGGCGACGATCAGGCCGTCGTCGTTCCACGTCCGATTAACGCTACCGCCTAACTGACGCACCGCGCTCATCTCGATCAATTGCGTGCCAAAACCGGGTGGCGTCGTGGGCTTGGTGACGGACGGACCTCCCACCTCTCGCCAGTGCAATGTCACCGTATCGGTATTGGCCGCGACGGTGATCTGCACCGTGCCGAGTTCGGTCGCGAGCGCACCGTATTTGGTCGCGTTGGTCGCAAGTTCGTGAAACATCAGCGCGAGCGGAGTCGCGGAACGATCATCGATCGTCACATCGTCGCCCACGACGCTGACACGGGCGCCATCGATTCGCTGATACGGCTCGAACAATTCGTGCAGCAAGCCATGCAGGCTATTCTGCGCCATCGATGGTCGTGAGTTGGCGCTATGAGGGCGGACGAAATCATGCGCGCGACCCAGCGCGTTGATGCGGTGACGCAAATCGGTCGCGATCCCGGCGAACTCCGGCTTTCCCCTCGCCGAGAACGCGATCAGTCCGGCGATCACCGCGAAGATGTTCTTGATGCGGTGGCTCAGCTCCTGGCTGATGACCTCTCGCTCCTCATAGGCCAACTTCTGTTCGTGGATGTCGGTACACGTCCCGAACCAACGCGTAATCGCGCCGCTCCCGTCACGCACCGGCAGCGCACGGCCGAGCACCCAGCGGTACGTACCGTCGAAATGCCGAAGCCTGTATTCGATATTATAGGGTTCACCGGTTTCGAGAGACTGGCGCCAGATCGCCCAAGCGCGATCCTGGTCGTCGGGATGGAACATGTCGTTCCAGCCTTCGCCATCGGTCGTCCCTACGGGCGTGCCGGTGAACTCGTACCACCGCGCGTTGAAGTAATCGTGGAAGCCGTCGGGCAGCGTCGACCAAACCATCTGCGGCATCGTGTCGGCGAGCGTGCGGAACTTCAGGTCGCTCGCTTCCAGCGTACGGCGGGCTTCGGCCTCGGCCATCGCCTGCTCGCGTGCGGTACGGCGATCGTCGAGCCGGCCCATCGCCGCTTTTGCCAGCAGCGTGAGGCCGTCGCGCTGGAACCGGGTCAGGCCTTCGCGGGGCTCGTTCGCGAGCACGCAGAGTGCGCCCAACGGCACGCCCTCGCTGGAGACGAGCGGCGCGCCCGCGTAGAAGCGCACATACGGCTCGCCG
This sequence comes from Sphingomonas sp. PAMC26645, assembly GCF_004795835.1. Classification (NCBI taxonomy): domain Bacteria; kingdom Pseudomonadati; phylum Pseudomonadota; class Alphaproteobacteria; order Sphingomonadales; family Sphingomonadaceae; genus Sphingomonas; species Sphingomonas sp. PAMC26645. Next base: position 504,404 of record NZ_CP039249.1, on the reverse strand, counting down.
GTCACCAGCGGGTTGTCGACGAAGCGTGGATCAGCCTGCGCGTCGGGCACTTCCATCACCTCGTGATGGTGCATCGCGTGCGCGCAGAACGACATGCTGCGCGGAGTCTGCTCCAGGTCGAAGCCGGTCCGCGCCAGAAAACGCTGATATTCCTCCTCGACCAGGCTCAGCAACGCGACCGGGGCGCCGCACAGCTCGGCTGCGAACGCCACGATATCGTCGAGTTGGCCCTTCGCGCGCGCGCCGGCGACGTCGTAGGCCGAGATCACGCGCGAGCGCTCGGCCTCGTCGAACGAAGCGGTCGGGACTGAATACAGCGTCGTCACGGCAATCAGAACGGCACGTCGTCGTCGAGATCGTCCGAGAAGCCGCCGGTCTGCCCGAAGCTGCCGCCGCGTGCGCCGCCACCGCCACCGCCACCCGAGGGTGCGCTGCCGCCACGACCACCGCCGCCGCCGCCGTAACCACCGCCGCCGCCCGACGAGCCGCCACCGAAGTCGTTGCCGCCACCGCCGCCGGCCCAGTCGTCGCCACCGCCGCGGCTACCGCCGCCGCCGCCTGCACCACCGCCTGCGCCGCCGTTCGGACCGTCGAGCATCGTCAGCACGCTGTTGAAGCCCTGCAGCACGATCTCGGTCGAATATTTGTCCTGGCCCTGCGCGTCCTGCCACTTCCGGGTCTGGAGCGCGCCCTCGATATAGACCTTCGAGCCCTTGCGGAGAAACTTCTCGGCGACGTTCGCAAGACCTTCGTTGAAGATCGCGACCGAATGCCATTCGGTCTTTTCCTTGCGCTCGCCCGACATCTTGTCCTTCCAGGACTCGGATGTCGCGATGCGCAGATTGACGACCTTGCCGCCGTTCTGGAACGCCTTGCTCTCCGGGTCGCGACCCAGATTGCCGACGATGATGACCTTGTTGACGCTGCCTGCCACGAACCAGGACTCCACTAGTAAGGTTTGATTGCTCAGACGAGCATGAACGAATATACGGTAGCGGCGTAGGACCTGGGTGCAGATTACCCGGTGGAAGGGATGATCGCTTCTGGGGAGAAGGACCAGGACCTACGCCTTGAACGGATTTGGAGTCCGCTCAGTGCATCACCTACAAACCAGCGGCTACCGCCAGCCAGTATGTGATACCCGCCATGATGTACGCGGCGGCGAACAAATAGCCAACCATGAAGGCGGGCCATTTCCACCCATTAGTCTCGCGGCGGGTGACGGCGATGGTCGAAATGCACTGCGGTGCGAACACGAACCACATCAGGAAGGCGAGCGCGGTCGGCAGGCTCCAGCGACCGCGCAGGTTCTCGATCATCGCCTTGCCGCCCTGGTTGCTGTCGGGGTCGTCGATCGCATAGACCGTGCCGATCGCCGCGACCGCGACTTCGCGCGCGGCCATCGCCGGGATCAGCGCGAGGACGATGTCGCGGTTGAAGCCGATCGGCGCGAACACTGGCGCGATGCCGTTGGCGATGCGGCCCGCAACCGAATAATCGACCGCCGAGATCTTCGGCGCGCCAGCGGGCTGTTCGGGCGGCTTGGGAAAGCTCAGCAACACCCACAGGATGATCGTCGAGGTGAGAATGATGCCGCCGGCGCGCTTCAGGAAGATCTGCGCGCGGCTCCACAGGCCGATGCCGACGTCGCGCCACTGCGGCCACTGGTATTTGGGCATCTCCATCATGAAGCCCGACGATACGCCCTTGGTCACCGTCCGGCGCAGCACCAGCGCGGCGACGAATGCGCCGACGATGCCCATCACGTACAGGCCGAGCATCACCAACCCCTGCAACCCGACGAACGGCAGCACCTGCGTATTCGGGATGAACGCGCCGATGATCAGCGTGTAGACCGGCAGGCGCGCGGAGCACGTCATCAGCGGCGCGATCAGGATCGTCGTCAACCGGTCCTTCTCGTCGTCGATCGTCCGCGTCGCCATGATGCCGGGGATTGCGCAGGCGAAGCTCGACAGCAGCGGGATGAACGCGCGGCCGGACAGCCCGACGCTCGCCATCACCCGGTCCATCAGGAACGCCGCGCGGACCATGTAGCCGCTGGCTTCGAGGACGAGGATGAATAGGAACAGGATCAGAATCTGCGGCAGGAACACGATGACCGCGCCGACGCCGGCAATCACGCCGTCGACCAGCAGCGAGCGGAGCAGCGAGTCGGGCAGTTCGGCTGTCAGGAAGCCCTGCAACGCGGTGAAGCCCGCATCGATTGCGTCCATGAACGGCTGTGCCCAGCTGAACACCGCCTGGAACATCAGGAACATGATCGCGAGCAGCAGGATCGGCCCGGCGACAGGATGCAGCGCGACCGCGTCGAGCATGTGCGTCCAGCGGCGGACCTGCGTCTCGGACACGGTCGCCGACGTCGCGATCTGGCGCGCGCGGCGCTGGAGCGTGACGATGTCGTCCTGGACGCTGCCGTCGGATTTGCGGAGGCGCATCGGGCCGTTGACGACGATGCCGGAGAGCGCCGCCTTCAACTCGTCGAGGCCTCGCTTGCGCACCGCGACGGTCGGGATCACCGGCACGCCGAGTTCGCGTTCGAGCACCTTGGGATCGAGCTTCAGCCCGTCGCGCTCGGCGAGATCGACCATGTTGAGCGCGACGACGACCGGCAGGCCGAGGGCGATCAGCTGGAGCGTGAAGCGGAGGTGGTTGTCGAGATTGGCGGCGTCGACGACGACGACCAGCGCGTCGGGCAGGCGCTCGCCGTCCTGCGTGCCGGTGACGACGTCCCGCGTGACTCGCTCGTCGGGGGAAGACGGTTCGAGGCTGTATGCGCCGGGGAGGTCGACCAGTTCGATCGGCCGGCCGTCGTCGAGCATCAGCCGCCCGACCTTCCGCTCGACCGTGACGCCGGGATAATTGCCGACCTTCTGGCGCGCACCCGTGAGCGCGTTGAACAGCGCGCTTTTGCCGGCATTGGGATTGCCGACCAGCGCAACCAGCGGTGCTGCATTCATTTTATGGGATTATTCAGCCGCGGCAGGCATTGGCGAGACGTGGATCGCGCCCGCGACCGCGCGGCGGAGCGCAACCGTCATCCGGCCGATCCGGCAGGCGATCGGGCCCTGACCCAGAGTCGCGCGGTGGAGAACCTCGACATCGACGCCCTCGTCGAAGCCCAGTTCGCGCAGTCGGCGCGCCTCGGGATCGGCAAGTCGTGCCCATTCGATCGCGGCAACGATGCCATGCTGCTTGCGAGGCAGCGTTTCGAGGCTGACGGAACGATCGGGGCGAGTGTCCATGATGCGACTGATTATCAGTAACGCCCGGGGAAGGGAAGCCCTAACCGTCGTGGGTTACGACCGCCTCGACGCCTCGCCATCCGGATGAAAGTCAGAATACAGAGACACTTAGCCGAGCGTTGATGGCTTCAGGCAGTCGGATAGCGCAGGCGGCCGACGAATCGCGACAGGCTGAAACCGTGTTCGGTGCGCTTGAGGAACCCGGCCTTGGCCTTCTCGAACTGCATGATCCCATTGATCCGGCGACCAAGGAACGCGCGCGTTTCGGCCAGACCTTCGCTTTCGTCGTCGAGGAAGACCGTGATCGTCGACGCGTACACGCCGAGCAGGATCGTCCGCTTGGTGTAGTAATTATAGTCGGTCGCGACGTCGCCGGCCGCGCGCCAGATCGTGTCGACCGTCCGCCAGCCAAGCCGTGTCGCCTTCGCCAGGTTCTGCGGAAGCGCGAGGATCGCCAGCGCGCGCCGCAGTGATTCGCGATCGATCGACGTCGCGTCGAGCCGCGCTTCGACCAGCGCGGTGATCTTCTCGCGGACCTTCATCAGCGCGAGCCGCTCGGGCGGCACCGCGGCGAGCATGACGCCGTCGATATGCGCGAACCACGCGTCGATCGTGTCGACCGGGCCGTCCTTGAACGCGAGCGCGGCGATGTCGGTGTCGATCCCCTCCGCCTGCGCGGCCATGTCGCGCGCGGCGTCGCTCCAGCCGTCGAACGCAGCGTTGGCGGCGATGCCGGGGGCGAGCTTTGCGCGGATTTCGTCGAGCGTAAGGTCCTGGGTCATACCGTCTCCTGCCGTTCAAAATCAGGCGTATCAAGCGTGTCTTCAAGGGGGACTTCCGGGGAAGGTCCCCGGCGGACGAGCACCAGCGCGACCGCCACCATCACCACGCCGACCAGATCCGCCGCGCCGAGCCGCTCGCCATAGACCAGCCAGCCCACGACGCCGGCGACCACCGGCTGGATCAGCAACGCGATCCCGATCACCAGCGGCGAGAAGCGGCCGAGCGCATAGATCATCAGGCCTTGCCCGAGCACCTGGCTGCACAGAGCGAGCCCGATCAGCGGCCCCCAGTGCGTCGGCATCACCCGCTCGCCCATCGCCAGCGCGAACACGAGCAGCGGCACGATCCCCGCCAGCGTCGACAAAGTCAGTGCGGAGAGCGGCGCCAACGTCGCCCGCGCACGTGCCATCAGAATGAAATAGACCGTGTAAAGCAGCCCCGCGAGGATGCAGAGCAGGTCGCCGACGAGGTTTTTCGCATCGAGTTGATACGACCGCCCGAGCAACAACGCCGCCCCCGCCGCCGCCAACACTAAGGCCCATCCCTGAGTCCGCGTCGGCCACGTCTTCGCGATCAGGAAACCGTAGATCGGAAAGATCAGCGTCGCCGCGTTGCCGAACAGAGTCGCATTGGCGAGCGTCGTGCGCCGGATGCCGAGATGCCACGCACCGAGATCGGCCGCGAAGCACACGCCGCCGACGATCAGCCCGATCCACACGCCGCGGCTCAACCGGGTCGGCCGCGCGCCCTGCTGGACTGCCAATGCGATCAGGAACGGCACCGCCAACGTCAGTCGCCAGAACCCCGCAGCCACCGGGCCGACCTCGGTCGCACGGACGAACCACGGCCCGAACGCCAGCGCGACATTCGCCACCACCAATGCCGCGAAGGCGATAAGTCCCGGCGCGGCAACACTTTGCGCGGTTGGTGCAGAACTGGGCGTCGTCAAACCGTGCGGCGTATCGGGCACGCTAGATAATCTTTGCGGGTCGGGGCGATGCATGCCGCCCTGTAGCCTCCTATCTTCCGCCCGTCAGGCCAATAAGGAGCCCCCATGCCTAGCCTTTTCGATCCGATTACCCTTGGTGCCGTCGAAGCGCCGAACCGCATCATCATGGCGCCGCTCACCCGCGGGCGTGCCGACAGGGATGCGGTGCCGTCCGACATCATGGTCGAGTATTACACGCAGCGTGCGAGCGCCGGCCTGATCATCTCGGAAGCCACCGGCATCAGCCGTGAGGGCCTCGGCTGGCCGTTCGCGCCGGGCCTGTGGACCGATGCGCAGGTCGCCGCCTGGAAGCCCGTCACCGACTCGGTCCATGCCGCCGGCGGCCGGATCGTCGCGCAGCTGTGGCACATGGGTCGCCAGGGCCATTCGTCGGTGTACGAGACCCAGCCCGTGTCGTCGTCGGCAACCGCGACCGAAGGCCAGGCGCACACGTTCGAGGGAAAGAAGGACTTCGAGGTCGCGCGTCCGCTCGAGACCAACGAGATTCCGCGCCTGCTGGCCGACTACGAGCTGGCAACGAAGAACGCGCTGGCGGCAGGCTTTGACGGCGTGCAGATCCATGCGGCGAATGGTTATCTGATCGACCAGTTCCTGCGCGACAACGCCAATTTCCGCACCGACGAATATGGCGGCTCGATCGAGAACCGCGTCCGCCTGCTCCGCGAAGTCGCCGAGCGCGTGATCTCGGTCGCATGGGCTGACCGCGTCAGCGTCCGCCTGTCTCCGAACGGCGATTCACAGGGTGTCGACGACAGCAACCCCGAGGCGCTGTTCACCGCCGCTGCCAAGGCGCTGTCCGACCTCGGCATCGCGTTCCTCGAACTCCGCGAGCCCGGCCCCGACGGCACCTTCGGCAAGACCGACGTGCCGAAGCTCAGCCCGGCGATCCGCAAGGTGTTCAACGGCGTGCTGATCGTGAACTCGGACTACACGACCGTCGAGGAGGCACAGGCCGAGCTCGATTCGGGCAATGCCGACGCGATCACTTTCGGTCGCACGTTCATCGCCAACCCCGACCTGCCCGAGCGCCTGCGCACCGGCGCACCGCTCGCGAAGGACGATGCGAAGACGTGGTACAGCCAGGGCCCCGAGGGGTACATCGACTACCCCGCGCTCGAGACTGCCAACGCCTGAGCTTAATCCTCCCCCGCAAGGGGGAGGTGGCAGGCGCCAGCCTGACGGAGGGGGAGGCACGCGCGAACCGCTGTTCCGTGTCCTCCCCCTCCGTCACCTGCGGCGACACCTCCCCCTGGCGGGGGAGGATCGTGAGGGCTGCCTCTGGTCACCCGCGCCGCCATCGCCTAGCAGCGCTTCCGCGCTCTGGGTAGCGTACCGGTGACGACAGGATATCTAATGACCGACGGCTGGCCGAGCGGCGGCAGGGGAACGGGACCGCTCACGCCGGGCGCCGCCGACCGTGCCGCAAAGCGGGCGGAAGAGCGCGCCAATGGCCGCGAGCAGCGCGCGAAGGAACGGCTTGCCGCGTCCGAACAGCGATCCGAATCGCGTGCCGCACAACGCGATCTTCAGTTCCAGGAACGCGAACGCGCCCGCGAAAGCCGGCGTATCGAAGAGGATCAGCGGATCAAGGCGCGGCTCGATGCGCCGCCGACCAACGATGTCGAGGCGTTGAAGATTTCTAAACGCCGCCGCTCGGGCGCGCTCGCGCGCAGCGGCGAGGAATCGAAGACCGACCGCGACACCCGTAGCTACAAGACGATCGTCGACACCGCGCGGATCCGCACGCTCGCCGATCGCGGCGCGTCGGTGGCGGGGCTTGCCGGCGCGTTCGGCATCACGATCGAAGAGATCGAGGCGGCGTTGCTGGAAACGGCCTCGCAGGACTAGGAGTCAGGTGGCGGTACGATCCCCGGCCAGCCACGCCTTAGCCTCGTCGATATCGAGGAACGTCCGGCAGTTCTCGGCCTTCAGATAGCGTTCGGTCTGGAGCTTGGCCAAATGCGACGCGACGACCGCAGCGATCGGTGCCGACGTCACCTTCAACGCCTTGGGCATCATCGCTTCGAGCGCATCGACGACCTTCAACGGCTGGATCGCGGCCTTGCGCAGGTCGGCGAGCACGACGAACCGGCCATGATACAGCCGCGCTGCGGATCCCCGAGCTAGCAGTTCCGCAGAGAACGCCGCCGTCGTCGCGACCGACCAGAACCCCTCGGTGACGATGTTGAGTGTCTTGGTCGGGACGTCGAAGCTGATCGTGTACATGACGATCTCCGTAACGTCCGCGGCTTAACGATACCCTGATGCACCCGTGGTTTTTTGCCACTGGCTATCATTGTCGTTCTTCCGCGAGAGCGGGAGCCCAAGGTTAAGAACGCCATCGTTGGCCCCCCCGCCTTAGCGGGGAGGGGACATGGGAGAGAAGAAAGCTCTAATCGGTACCCGGCAGGTCGACATGGATTCGGCGGAAGCGCGCCTCGACCAGACTGTACGCACCGAACAGCGCCAGCCCGATACCGGTCAGCGCCAACAGCCACTTGCCGCCCGGTTGCGATTGCAGCCGTTCCAGTGCCTCTGCCACGCCGCCCGCGTCGCTGGCATGTGCGGTCCATGCAGCCAATCCGAACAGCCCGGCGACGATCAGGAACACGAGCGCCCGCGCGCCGTAGCCGATTCGACCCATCGTGCAAACATAGCCGGGCGCAGGGGCGTCGCCGCGCAGGTCCTGGATGAAGTCGCCGCGCCACGCCTTCTGCGCCTGCTGGAAGGCGGCGACGAGGATCCCGATCGCAACCGCGCCGACCAGGAGGCGGCCGGCGGGCTGGTCGAGCAGCAACGCGGTCCAGTCGCGCGCACTCTCGTCGCCGGGCGAGACGGCGATCTTGCCCTTGCCCAGATCGAGTGCGAGCCGGGTCGCGGTCCAGGCGAGAATCAGATGCGCGATACCGCTGACGACATGGCCGATCCGCCTGAGGCTGCCCTTGGCGTCGCGCGTGATCTGCTCCGGGTTCGCCGTGGCCTCGGTCAGTCGCCAGATCGCGTAGCCGAGCAACCCCGCCGCGACGACCGCCAGCAGTACGGGGCCAAGCGGTCCGCCCGCCATCGACCCGATCGCGCCCTGGTTGTCGGCAACCTCGCCGCCGTGCAGCGCCGCATCGACCGCGAACCACCCGACGAGGATATACACCACCCCGCGCGCGGCAAAGCCGAGCTTGGCGAGCAACGTCGCATTCGCATCCGAAATCATGATCGCCCCTTTGTTACGGAGGCATAACGGCGCGGATGGCGCGACGTTTCTGTGGTGGGGCGGCGGAGAGTTTGGCGGTCCGCTGCTATCGCTTGCGGGGACGTCAGATTTGTTTCCCCGCGAAGGCGGGGATCCAGACTGGGCTCCCGCCTTTGCGGGAGAACAAGGACGGGCATGGTACCGTGGTTATCGAGGGCTGCGGGGCTTCGGGTTTGAGACGGGTGAGGGTGTTTTTCGGGCCAGTCAAAGCGATAACCACTCTTGTGCTTCAAGATCGCAGACCTCGAGAATCCTCCCCCGCCACGGGGAGGTGGCAGGCTCTTGCCTGACGGAGGGGGAGGGGGCGACAACGCAGGTTTCTTGTCCTCCCCCTCCGTCGCCTGTGGCGCCACCTCCCCCTGGCGGGGGAGGATTGCAGGCGCGGCGTTCGCGAAGGGAATTTCGAGGGACAACGCCGAGTGCCACGCTCACCCTTCGCCAGGGGAAGGGTGACGTTGAGGTTATTCCGGCGTTTCGTCGGGTGCGAGGCTCTCTAGCCTCGCACCATCGAGCGTCGCTTCGAGCCGAGCCTTCACAGCCGCATCCGCCGCCTTCTCCGCCCCGGTCCGCCCGAACACCCGCCGGTTCTGGTCCGCCCGTCCCGCGGCATCAACCCGAGCCCGCTGTTTCCGCGCAAGCCGCAGGTTGATCACCTCACCCACGCGCGGTCATGCGAGAAACCGGTCCTTCAGCGCCAGCATCGCCAGCGCCGCGTTGGCCGCGCCGCCGCCCTTGTCGCCTTCGGTGGGCTTTGCGCGCGTAAGTGCCTGCGCTTCGTTCTCGGTGGTCAGGATGCCGTTGCCGATCGGCAGGCCGTCCATCGTCAGCTGCATGATCCCGCGTGCGCTCTCGCCCGCGACGATCTCGAAATGATAGGTCTCGCCGCGGATCACGACGCCCAGCGCGACATAGGCGTCGAACGTCTCGCTCTCGGCCGCCAGCGCGATCGCGCCGGGGACTTCGAGTGCGCCCGGCACGGTGATCGTCTCGTGGGTGTGGCCGGCGGCTTCGATCGCGGCCTTCGCGCCCTCGACGAGGAGGTCGTTGAGGTGATCGTAGAACCGGGCTTCGACGATGAGGAGATGCGCCATCAGTTGCTCTTTTCCGTGTTCAGGGACGCGATCGGGCGCTCGCCGACGATCGACAGGCCGTAGCCGTCGAGGCCGACCAGCGTGTGATGCGTGTTGGTGATCAGCACCATGTCGTGGACGCCGAGTTCGGTCAGGATCATCGCGCCGACGCCGTAGTCGCGCAGTTCCTCCATGTCCGGGGTGATCTCCGCGCCGGCCTTCTTCATCACCGCCGAGGTGAAGGTGTTGCTGCGCGGCCGGTTGATAACGACGATCACGCCAGCGCCCTCGTCCGCGATCATCTGCATCGAGCGCGCGAGTATGCGGCCGCGATCGCCCGATTCGCCGAAGATGTCCGCGAACGGCGACAGTGCGTGCATGCGGACGAGCGTCGGCTTGGCGGGGTCGATCTTGCCCTTGACCAGTGCGACCTGCTCGGTGCCGGTGGCCTTGTTCCAGAACGTCAGCGCGCTCCAGTCGCCACCCCATTCGGAGGTGAACTTCGCCTCGGCGCGCTTCTCGACGAGGTGATCGTGGCGGCGGCGATAGGCGATCAGGTCGCGGATCGTGCCGATCTTGACGTTGTGGAACTGCGCGAAGGTGACGAGGTCGTCCATCCGCGCCATCGTGCCGTCCTCGTTCATGATCTCGCAGATCACGCCCGAAGGATTGAGCCCGGCAAGCCGCGCGACGTCGACCGCCGCCTCGGTATGGCCGGCGCGGATCAGCACACCGCCGTCGCGCGCGACCAGCGGGAAGACGTGGCCGGGGGTGACGATGTCCGGCTTGCCCTTGGTCGCATCGACCGCCACCGCGATGGTGCGCGCGCGATCGGCGGCCGAGATACCCGTCGTGACGCCTTCGAGCGCCTCGATCGACACGGTGAACGCGGTCTCGTGACGAGTGCCGTTGTTGCGGCTCATCAGCTCGAGCCCGAGCTCTTCGGTGCGCTCCCTGGTCAGCGCGAGGCAAATCAGCCCGCGACCGAACTTCGCCATGAAGTTGATCTTCTCCGGCGTCGCCATCTGCGCGGGGATGACGAGGTCGCCCTCGTTCTCGCGATCCTCGTCGTCGACCAGGATGAACATCCGGCCGTTGCGCGCCTCGTCGATGATCTCTTCGGGGCTCGACAGATAGCCGTGCTTGAGACGGGCGAGTTCAGCTGGCTTTGACACGGTAATGCTCCATGCGTTGGAGATAGCGGGCGAGGACGTCGATCTCGATATTGACCGACTGCCCCATCTGGATCGTCCCGAGCGTGGTGACCGCCCAGGTATGTGGGATGATGTTGAGGCCGAATTCGACCTCTCCATCGATGTCTTGAACGCTGTTTACCGTGAGCGAAACGCCATCGACCGTCACCGAACCCTTCGGCGCGATGAACGGCGCGATATCGGCGCCGGCGCGGATGGTGACGCGGTGCGAGCCCCCTTCCTCGCTCAGCGCGACGACGGTGCCGAGGCCGTCGACGTGGCCCGTGACGATATGGCCGCCGAGTTCGTCGCCAAGCTTCATCGCGCGTTCGAGGTTGAATTTGCGGCCTTCGGTCCATTGGTCCTTGGCGGTACGGCTGATCGTCTCGCCTGAGACATCGACCGCGAACCAGTTGGGCCCCTTGTCGACCACGGTCAGGCAGACGCCCGAGCAGGAGATCGACGCGCCGAGGTCGACGGTGGCGGTATCATAGGCGGTGCTGACGACGACGCGCGCGTCGCCGGGCGATTCCACGGTTGTGACGGTGCCGATGTCGGTGACGATTCCGGTGAACATTATGCCTCGTTTCGTTCGCGCTCGTAGACCTCGAGCCGGTCCATGCCAAGTTGCCGCGCATCGACTTGTGTCCAGCGTTGGTGCGCTTCGGCCAGGTCGGTGAGGCCGATGTCGCGGAGTGCGGGCTTGCCGCCGCCGACCAGGATCGGCGCGCGGTAGAGAAGGAGCCGGTCGACCAGATCGGCCGCGAGGAACGCCGACGCTACGGCCGCGCCGCCTTCGACGAGGATGTGGTCGACGCGGGGAAGGGTAGCGACTTTCTGCGGCGCAGCGATGACGGTCCAACCGGGCAGGTCTTCAGCGGTCGAAGATAAAAGCACGCGCATCGGTCCGCGAGCTTCCAGCCCCGGTAGCCGCACGTCGAGTCGCGGCGCATCGGCGTCATACGTGCCGCGACCGACGAGGATCGCTTCGTGCCGACTCCGCTCGAGATGCGCGTGGGCGCGGGCTTGCGGGCCGGTGATCCAGCGGCTTGATCCGTCCGCCATCGCGATGCAGCCGTCGAGCGATGTTGCAAGCTTCAGGGTGACGTGCGGACGACCAAGCGCTTGGCGGGTGAGAAAGCCGGCCATCGAACGCCTGGATTCGTTCGCCCGAACGCCGCGCGTCACGGCGATGCCAGTGGCCTCCAGCCGGGCAAAACCCTGGCCCGCCGTTCGTGCGTCAGGGTCTTGGAGGGCGGCAACGACACGCGCCACGCCTGCCTTGATCAGCAAATCACTGCATGCGGGTCCCCGCGGGGACTGATGCGCGCACGGCTCAAGCGTGACGTAGGCTGTAGCCCCCCGAGCTTCCGCGCCAGCCTCGGCCAACGCCATCGCCTCGGCATGCGGTCGCCCGCCCGCCTGAGTCCAGCCCCGCCCGACGACGCGGCCCTCGCGCACGATCACGCAGCCGACGTTGGGATTGGGCGCGGTTCGCCCTCGGCCGCGCTCGGCGAGTGCCAGCGCGGCGCCCATCCAGCGCGTGTCGGCCTGGGTCAGATGCCCATGGCCTTCAGCTTGTCGTCCAGCCGCTTGAACGACTCGCGCTGCGCGTCCTCGCGCGCCTTCTGCTCGGCGAGCGCCTTGGCCTTGATCGGCGCGTCGATCTTCTGCTGAGCTTCGATCTGCGCATCGGTGCGGTCCGCGGGCCATTGCTCGACATAGATGATCTTCGGGCGATATTCCTTCTCGACGTACGAGTCTTTCATGAACGCGTAGATCAGGAAGCTGGTGACGCCGAGCGCGGCCGCGAGGAAAAACAGCTCGTACGGTCGACGCTGGCTGAAGAAGAGCCGCAGGTCCTGATATGCGGCGATCGGCGAGAAACGACTGAAAAAGCCCATGCGCGCCAAGATAGGGGGGCGGAGCCGGCTAGGCCAGCCCCGCACCGCTCAAGCTTTAGTTCTGGAGCACAAACGTCAGCGCCATCGATCGCCACGCCTCGACCGGGACGCCGTCTCGGGTCGCCGGCTTGAACCGCCATTTCGCCAGCGCCCGGTCCAGCGTCGCGCGGTAGAACGCGTCGGTGGTCGCGCTGACCCGCTCGACCTGTTTCACGCGACCGTCGATGCCCACGAGTACGCGCACCACGACGCGACCCTCGCGTTCGGCGCGACGTTCCTCGGACGGGTAGCTCGGCTGGAATTCGGCGGCATAGCGCGGGTCGATCCCGGGCTGGACGAACAGCGGCGGCAGTTTCGGCGGATCGACCGCGACGGTGCCCGTTCCGGTGCCTTCGACTCCGATCGGCAGCGTGTAGGGCAGCGGATCGGGGGCGACCGTGAAGCCACCGGTTTGCGGTATCTGCACTACCGTAATCGGTGCGTCGGGACGCGGGGCGGGGCGCGGTTGCTGGCGGACCAGCGGATCGGCGGGCGGTACCGGCTCGGGCGGCGGTGGCGGCGTGTACGGCACATAGGTGACGAGCGGCTTGTCGGGCACGAACGGCAGCACGTTGGGCGCAGCGAAGAACAAGGCTCCGATCACCGCGCAATTGATCGCCAGCGCGACGCCGAGGCTCCCGGGATTGAATCCGCCCGTCCGGTTCAGTCGATCCGCGTACATTACCGTCTCCTTCGCTTCTCCTCGAGGATGGCGGCGAGATAGGTACCGCCGGTTGGGATGGTACATCATTACATTTCGGGGGCAAGGGGGTTGGAGAGGAGGTGAGGGAATGTCTGGGCGCTATTTTATTGGCGTCTCGTAAGCGCCGGATACGATCGCAGTTTGCTTGGCCAGGCGGAATGGTTCGACGCACAAAATCGGACCAGTTTTGCAGCGATCTCAGCTCCACCGCCACCACCCCGGCGTAGGCCGGGGCCCAGTTGGGGGACGTCGCTAACTGAAGCAGGCGCTACGCTACCGCGACCTTTCCAGCTGGGCCCCGGCCTCCGCCGGGGTGGTGCTTTGTGGGGGGGGGGCGGTGCTTTTTCGATCACGGGCAAAGTGACGCCCGGCAAAGTTATAGTCCGTTGCGATCGGATCGACGGTAGCCCGCCCTTCCTTGTTCTCCCGCGAAGGCGGGAGTCCAGTCTGGGCTCCCGCCTTCGCGGGAGAACATGCTTTTCGAGAGCCGAACGACCTTCAGGACGCGAGATCAGCGCGCGGCCAACCGCTCCAAAGCCCGCTCCCGCCCGATCAGCGGCAGCAACGCCGCCATATCCGGCCCATGATCACGCCCCGTCAGCGCGCGCCGCAGCGGCAGGAACAACGCCTTACCCTTGCGCCCCGTCTCCGCCTTCAACCGAGCCGTCAGCGCGTGCCAAGGATCGCTCGACCAATCGATCTCCCCAGCCGCCACCAGCGCCTGGTCGAGATACGCCGCGTCGATATCGCCCTCGACCGCAACCGGCCCCTCGATCACACCCCACCAGTCCGCCGTATCCGCCAGCGTCACGAGGTTCGGCCGCACCGCCTCCCACGCCGCCACGTCCATGCCCTCGGGCAACCGCTCAGCCACCGCCTCATACGGCAGCGCATGCAGTATCCGTGCGTTCAGCGCCGCCAGTTCCGCCTCGTCGAACCGCGCCGGTGCCCGCCCGAACCGCGCAAAGTCGAACCCTGCGATCAGCGGCGCGGCATCGGCGATCGGCTCGACCGGGTCGCTCGTCCCGATCCGCGCGAGCAGCGCGCGCACCGCCTGCGGCTCGATCCCGACCTCGCGGAAATGATCGACGCCGAGCGAGCCGAACCGCTTCGACAGCTTGCCCTCCGCGCCAGTCAGCAATGCCTCATGCGCAAACCGGGGCGGCGTCACGCCGAGCCCCGCGAACATCTGCAACTGGAGCGCGGTGTTCGACACATGGTCCTCGCCCCGCACGACATGCGTCACCCCCATCTCGGCATCGTCGATCGCCGACGGCAGCATATACAGCCACGATCCGTCTGCGCGGCGGATTACCGGATCGCTCATCGTCTTCGCCTCGAAATGCGCCACGCCGCGGATCAGGTCGTCCCACGCGATCGCCGAGTCGTGATCGAGCTTGAACCGCCAATGCGGCTGCACCCCGTCCGCCTCCAACTTCGCCCGCGCATCGTCATCCAACGCCAGCGCAGCGCGATCATAGATCGGCGGCAACCCGCGCCCAGCCTGAATCTTCCGCTTCAGGTCGAGCTCCTGCGTGGTCTCGTACGCCGGATACACGTGCCCGCTCGCGACCAGTGCCGCGAACCGCGCCTCGTACAGAGCGAACCGCGCCGACTGCCGCTCTTCCGCATCCGGCGTCATCCCGAGCCAGTCGAGATCGGCACGGATCGCGTCGACGAAGCGCTCTTCGCTACGTTCGGGATCGGTATCGTCGATCCGCAACACGAACTTCCCGCCATTGGCGCGCGCGAACATCCAGTTGTGGAGCGCGGTGCGGATGTTGCCGACATGCAGCCGGCCGGTGGGCGAGGGGGCGAAACGGGTGATCACGGTCATCCCGCCGCTGTACGGAGCGGCGCGGCGGCGGGCAAACCCTTCCACCAACGGGAAGCTGCGCCTAAGGGGTGCGGAATATCGAGCGGGAAATAGCTTCATGAAACTGATGACCGGCAATTCGAACCTGCCGCTGGCGCAGGAAATCTCCGCCTATCTCGAGATCCCGCTGACCGACGTTAGCGTGCGGCGGTTTGCGGACGAGGAGGTCTTCGTCGAGATCAACGAGAACGTCCGCGGCGAGGATGTGTTCGTGATCCAGTCGACCGGCTACCCCGCCAACGACAACCTCATGGAATTGCTGATCATGATCGACGCGCTCAAGCGCGCGTCGGCGCGGCGCATCACCGCGGTGATCCCGTACATGGGGTACGCGCGACAGGACCGGAAGCCAGGGCCGCGCACGCCGATCTCCGCCAAGCTGGTCGCGAACCTGATCACCGTCGCGGGCGCTAACCGCGTGCTGTCGGTCGACCTGCATGCCGGGCAGATCCAGGGTTTCTTCGATATCCCCACCGACAATCTCTACGCGGCGCCGGTGATGTCGGCGGACATTCTGGCACGGTTCAAGGGCAAGAACCTGATGGTCGTGTCGCCGGACGTCGGCGGCGTCGTCCGTGCACGCGTGCTCGCCAAGCGACTCGACAACGCTCCGCTCGCGATCGTCGACAAGCGACGCGAGCGCGCGGGCGAATCGGAGGTGATGAACATCATCGGCGAAGTCGAGGGGCGGTTCTGCATCCTAGTCGACGACATCGTCGATTCGGCCGGGACGCTGTGCAACGCGGCGGCGGCATTGAAGGAAGCCGGCGCCGAAGACGTCGTCGCCTATGTCACGCACGGCGTGCTGTCGGGCGGTGCAGTGGCCCGAGTCGAGGGCTCCGAACTGCGCGAGCTGGTGATCACCGATTCGATCGGGAATCACGAAGTGATCAAGGACGCCCACGGTAAGATCCGCCATCTCCAGATCGCACCGTTGCTGGGTGAAGCGATCAAGCGGATTGCAGATGAGACTAGCGTGTCGAGTCTGTTTGATTGAGAAGATAGTTTGTTTCCCCGCGAAGGCGGGGATCCAGGCTGCGCTCCCGCCTTCGCGGGAGAACACATTAAGGCAAGTTACCGTCGGCAAAGCCGCCGTCGGATGGGTTCGCTTGGGCGACCCACCGGCCGAGCCTGCGATTGCGCATCGCTACGCTCGCGCATCGGCGCGGGCGTATAGCCGCGCCTATCGCTGGCTCAGTGCCACAATATGCTCGAACACCGCCGGATGCAGCGGCTTGGCGAACGCGCAGCCATATTTGAACTTGTCGCGCCACGCGACCACCGCCTCGAGCGCCGCCAACCCAGGCAGAGTCAGCCACACCACAGTTCCCGGCCACAACGTAAAGCTCGTCTCCGCACGAAATCCCGAGAGCGACAAATCCGTCACCTCGATCTCGAATCGCGTCTGGCCCCGATCGCGCAAATGCGCGCGCATCTTGACGGCCTTGCGTAGCGCCTGACGGAGCTCCTCGCCTTTCGGTTCGGCGGGGGGGATGGGGACGGGCTGTGTCATGTCCGGAACACTGCTCCCCAAGTGGTTACTAATCTCCAAACGCCTTACGATTCGGCCGCTTGAGGTTTGGCCGCGCGTGGCTGAGCGGATGCACCATTGGCACCGGCAAAGTGGGTTCGGAACGCAATGATGCGGAGTCGGATCGCCATGGTCCTGCTGTAGAGGCGGCGGAGCGCGGCGCAAAAGGAATTGCCTTGGATCAGGAGGCCCGCAGCCATTAAATCGATCTATTGATAACGACACGCAACTGCAAATGCCTTAAGGGTGGATTTGCCGCGCGCCCTGTGCTTTACGCCCAACCAATTCCCGAGTTTCCTAAAAATTGCGTGGAGCCTTCCCGATGAACATCCATGAATACCAGGCCAAGGAACTGCTGGCCAAGTTCGGCGTCCCCGTGCCTGCCGGTTTCGCGGCACTGACCGTCGAGGAGGCCGTCGAGGCCTCGAAGAAGCTTCCCGGACCGCTCTATGTCGTCAAGGCGCAGATCCACGCCGGCGGCCGCGGCAAGGGCAAGTTCGTCGAATTGGGCCCTGATGCCAAGGGCGGCGTCCGCCTCGCCAAGACCGAGGACGAGGTTCGCGCCGCGGCGACCGACATGCTCGGCAACACGCTCGTCACGATCCAGACGGGTGACGCGGGCAAGCAGGTCAATCGCCTGTACGTCACCGACGGCGTCGACATCGACAAGGAATTCTACCTCGCGCTGACGCTCAACCGCACCACCGGCCGGGTGATGATGGTCGTCTCGACCGAAGGCGGCATGGACATCGAAGCGGTCGCGCATGACACGCCCGAGAAGATCCAGTCGATCGACATCGACCAGGCAACCGGCTTCATGCCGCATCACGGCCGCGCCGTCGCTGCTGCGTTGAAGCTCACCGGCGATCTCGCCAAGCAGGCCGCGAACACTGCGTCGAAGCTGTATGACGCGTTCATGGGCACCGATGCCGAGCAGATCGAGATCAACCCGCTCGCGGTCACCAACGACGGCAAGCTGATGGTGCTCGACGCGAAGGTCGCGTTCGACGGCAACGCGCTGTTCCGCCACAAGGACCTGCTCGAGCTGCGCGACGAGACCGAGGAAGATCCCGCCGAGCTCGAGGCGTCGAAGTACGACCTCGCCTATATCAAGCTCGATGGCGACATCGGCTGCATGGTCAACGGCGCCGGCCTCGCGATGGCGACGATGGACATCATCAAGCTCAACGGCATGTTCCCGGCCAATTTCCTCGACGTCGGCGGCGGCGCCAACAAGGAGAAGGTGACGGCGGCGTTCAAGATCATCCTCGCGGATCCGAACGTGAAGGGCATCCTCGTCAACATCTTCGGCGGCATCATGAAGTGCGACATCATCGCCGACGGCATCGTCGCCGCGGCGAAAGAAGTGAACCTTTCGGTGCCGCTCGTTGTCCGCCTCGAGGGCACGAATGTCGAGAAGGGCAAGGAGATCCTCGCGAACTCCGGCCTCGCGATCGTCCCCGCGAACGACCTCGGCGATGCGGCCAAGAAGATCGTCGCAGAGGTGCAGAAGGTCGCAGCGTAATCGCGACTGACCGCGCATACTGATTCTGCGAAAAACAGGGCTCGGGCGGAAACGTCCGGGCCCTTTTTCGTTGATGTCGTACACTATCCGGCAGGTGGTCCGATCGGCATCTCGCCGTGACGCTACGGCATAGCGATGTTTCCATACCGGACTTGCGAAAACGGCTCGAAACGGCCATCTGTCGCGCCAACGCCAGTTGGCGAAACGAATGATTTCACCTTGGAAGGAACCCCGATGAAGGTGCTGGTGCCGGTCAAGCGCGTGCTTGACTACAACGTGAAGCCCCGTGTGAAGGCGGACGGAACGGGCGTCGATCTGGCGAACGTCAAGATGAGCATGAACCCGTTCGACGAGATCGCGGTCGAAGAAGCCATCCGCCTCAAGGACAAGGGCGTAACGGAGATCGTCGTCGTCTCGATCGGCGAGCAGAAGTCGCAGGAAACGCTGCGCACCGCGCTCGCGATGGGTGCCGACCGTGCGATCCTCGTCGTCAGCGAGACCAAGGTCGAGCCGCTGGGCGTGGCCAAGATTCTCGCCAAGATCGTCGAGGAGGAAAAGCCCGACCTCGTGATCCTCGGCAAGCAGGCGATCGACGACGACAACAACCAGACCGGCCAGATGCTCGCCGGCCTCCTGAACTGGGGCCAGGGCACGTTCGCGTCGAAGGTCGAGATCGCCGACGGTTCGGTCAACGTGACGCGTGAAGTCGATGGCGGCGCGGAGACCGATACGCTGAAGCTGCCCGCGATCATCACCACCGATCTTCGCCTCAACGAGCCGCGTTACGCCTCGCTACCGAACATCATGAAGGCGAAGTCGAAGCCGATGACGCAGAAGACGCCGGCCGATTTCGGCGTCGACGTGACGCCGCGCCTGACCACGCTGAAGGTGGTCGAGCCCGCCAAGCGCTCGGCCGGGATCAAGGTCGCCGATGTCGACGCGCTGGTCGGCAAGCTCAAGGAAATGGGAGTCGCCAAGTGAAGACGCTCGTCTGGGTCGAACATGACGGTCAGGCCGTCAAGGATGCCACGCTGTCGGCGGTGACTGCCGCCTCGCAGCTTGGTGAAGTCCATCTGCTGGTCGTCGGCCAGGGCATCGACGGCGTCGCGGCCGAAGCCGCCAAGATCGCTGGCGTCGGCAAGGTGCATGTCGCGGACGACGCTGCGTTCGCGCATGCACTTGCCGAGAACGTCGCGCCGCTGATCGTCGAGCTGATGGCCAGCCACGACGCGTTCGTCGCACCGTCGACCACGCACGGCAAGAACATCGCGCCGCGCGTCGCCGCGTTGCTCGACGTCATGCAGATCAGCGACATCCTGTCGGTCGAGAGCGAAGACACGTTCACGCGGCCGATCTATGCGGGCAACGCCATTGCAACCGTCCAGTCGACCGACGCGAAGAAGGTCATCACGGTGCGCGGTACGGCGTTCGCCAAGGCTGCGACCGAGGGTGGTTCGGGCGAGATCGAGGCGGTCGCATCGACCGGCGACAAGGGTCTGTCGACCTTCGCCGGCTCGGAGATCGCCAAGAACGAGCGTCCCGAGCTGACCAGCGCGAAGATCATCGTCTCGGGCGGCCGCGCGCTTGCCTCGAGCGACCAGTTCCACGCGATGATCGATCCGCTGGCGGACAAGCTCGGCGCCGGCGTCGGCGCCTCGCGCGCGGCGGTCGACGCGGGCTATGCGCCGAACGACTATCAGGTCGGCCAGACCGGCAAGATCGTCGCCCCGGAAGTGTATGTCGCGGTCGGCATCTCGGGCGCGATCCAGCATCTCGCGGGGATGAAGGACTCGAAGGTCATCATCGCGATTAACAAGGACGAGGATGCACCGATCTTCCAGGTTGCGGACATCGGTCTGGTCGGCGACCTGTTCAAGATCGTGCCGGAGTTGACGGCGAAGCTGTAGGCGAATGCCGCTGCGCACGGCGAAGCCAAGCGCAACAGCAAGCCCGGCCGGCGGCGCTCCAGCGCCGACCGACGACGCGGGATTTACTCCCGCGTCGCGTGCCACGAACGGGCGGTGTGGCTTGGGTCGCACCGCCCGTTCTTGTGTCTGCCGAACGTGCAGGTCTGCCGACGCCGAACCGATACGCCGACAAACTGAGGTCTATCGCACCCAAGCGAGTACCACCCCGGCGAAGGCCGGGGGCCAGTTGGGTGACGTCGTTAATTGAGCGTAGCGCTTCGTTACTGCGACCTTTCCAACTGGGCCCCGGCCTTCGCCGGGGTGGTGCTTGAGTTTGGCAGGCGGCGCCTCTGGCGGTATGTCGTGTAAGCCCGATCGAGTTGCTGCTGGCAAACCTTGGAAACTCGGACCTTCCCTCACAGCCACCCATCCCGTTGCCGCCCACCTCGCTCCTCCCCAATTACCCTGCATGTACGGCGTCCACCCGAACCCGCGCGACCGCCTGATATCCGCGGCCAGCGCGGCGATACTCTGCGCCGTCATCGGCTACACGCTAATCCTCGGGCTCGGCGTCAGCATTCCCAGCGCCATCCCCGACGCGCTGAAGACGTTCGCAGTCCGCCCGAAACCCCCTCCACCACCGTCGCCTGACCAGATCATCCCCCGCCTCGTGAAAAGCCACCGCCCCGAAGGCGCCGCGTCCCCCGCCAACCTCCGCTCGAAGGCGACCGAACTCGTCGTCCCGAAGCCGATCGTACCCCCGATCGTTCCACCGCCCCCGGTCATCGCCACACTGAAACCAGGCCCCGGTAGCGACGCCACTAGCGGCGCGGCGCCCGTTCCTGGACCAGGGACCGGCGCAGGCGGCGGAGGGAACGGCACCGGTAGCGGGCGTTCCGGCAATGGCGACGGTGGTCAGGAGACCCCGCCCCGCCTCATCAAGGGCCGCTTCAAGAACAAGGATTTCCCCAATGCCGAGGCGGTAATCGGCGCGGGCGGGATCGTCGGCGTTCGCTACACCGTCGAGACCGACGGCAGCGTCACGCACTGCAGGGTCACGCGCTCCAGCGGAAACGGCGTGCTCGATGCGACCACCTGCCGCCTGATCGAACTGCGCTTCCGCTATCGCCCCTGGCTCGACACCACCGGTCGGCCAGTCCGTTCTACCGTGGTCCATAACCAGGAATGGGTGAACCAGCTCGATCCGCCGTCACGCGGTGACTAAAGCCGATCGCCCCAGCCGGCCGCCACTGAGCACCCGCGCGATTGACGGCGAGAGCGCCATCAGCACCCGCCCCAGCACGACCGTGACGCCGAGCACCAGCGGCGGCTGGACCAGCAGATAGACCGGATACAACCCCGCCCCCAGCGCGCCGGTCGCCAATCCGATCACCGGCCCGAACAGCCACAGCAGCACCAGATGATCGCAGAATGCGAGAAACCCGTAGCGCTCGATCCCGCGCAATCGGTCCGCAACATTGCTCCCAGCCAAGCCCCAGGCGAGCCGCCAGAACAGCACCGCGGAGGCCAATCGAAACACGATATCGAATGCCGCCATCAGATGCGGATATGCGTCGAAGAACGCGTTCCCCAGCAGCGCGGTCCACAGCCGTGGCGCAATCAGGACGACGAATGGCAGCCCGCATAGGGCGATGGGCCAACCCGCCGCCCGCTCCACCAGGCCAAACCGTCGCACGGCGACTCCCGCGGTAAAGAACAACAGGATCTGCGGTCGCAGCAATGGCGGAACGTGTACTCCGGACACGCTCCACACGACCACTATCGATGCGACCAGCGCCAGCCAGGCATTCGACGCGCGTACCAGACCGGGCGCGATGACCATGCAGACGAACAGGTCGCGCAGGAATGGCATCTGCACGTTGACGTCGTTTGCCTGCACGAGCGGCACCAGTTCGTTGAGTGTCCAGCCGATGCTGGTCGGCGTCGGCGCTTTCAGGTCGCCGAACGTCGCCGCCGCCCCCACCAGCACAATCGCGATCGCGTTCCACAGAACCATCGGCAGCAGGATCGTCCGCGCCTTGCCGAGCACGAACGCCGCGTAGCCCTGGCTCGTTGCGGTCGAGACGACCAGCCAGCCGGAGATCATCCCTAGCAGCGGCACAGCGCTACGTCCGAACACTTCGCCGAGCACCGTTCGCAGCACCGCCTGCCAACTGAACGCCACCGCTGCCAGTTCTTCCGCGGTCCGCCCGGTCCAGGCGTGAACGTAGACGATCCCCATGATCCCGATCAGCCGCGCGATCGCGATCGCGGTGGAGAGCCGGCTATCCGCCTCGCGCGCCGGTTCGGCCATTCCCGTGTACAATTCCGACCCTCTTCTCACGTTCGGCGAGCGCCTTACCCGGCTTGTCGCGCGCGAACACCTCCTTCAGGGTGGGGTGGACGCCATGGGGGACCAAGACATGATCGCCGCATTCCTGCTGCTGGCCGCGCAGGCGAGCCCCGACGCTGCCCTATCGCGACGCGTCGAACGCGTGCTGGAGCGCAGCCCGGTGATCGACGGGCATAACGATCTCGCCTGGGAGATCCGTGAACTGCACGACGCGAAGGTCGAGGCGGTCGATCTTTCCGTCGACACCGCGCGGCTGCCGAACCCGTTGCAGACCGACATCCCCCGGCTGCGTAAGGGTCATGTCGGCGGCCAGTTCTGGTCGGTCTACATCCCCGCCGATGCGCCGCGCGCGGTCGAGATGACGCTGGAAGAGATCGACATCGTTCGGCGCTTAGTCGCCGCCAACCCGGCGGCATTCGAACTCGCCACCACTGCCGCGGACATCCGGCGGATCGAGAAGGCCGGACGGATCGCCTCGTTGATCGGCGTCGAGGGCGGGCATCAGATCGACGGGCGGCTATCGGTGCTGCGCCAATATCGCGCGCTCGGTGTGACGTACATGACGCTGACGCACGGCAAGAGCCTGAATTGGGCGGACAGCTCGACCGACATTCCGCGCGCCAACGGGCTGAGCGACTTTGGGCGGCAGGTGGTCGCGGAGATGAACCGGATCGGGATGATTGTCGACGTGTCGCACGTGTCAGACGCGACGATGGCAGCGGCGCTGGCGGCGACCAAGGCGCCGGTGATCGCATCGCACTCCAGCGCGCGAGCGATCGCGGACGCGCCGCGGAATATCCCCGACGACCTGCTCCGCGCGATCGGCGCGAACGGCGGCGTGGTGATGGTGAACTTCTATCCCTCGTTCTTGTCTGGGGCATGGCGCGCCTGGGACGTGGCGCGCTCCGCCTATGCGAAGAGCGTCGGCGTGCCGGCAGGGGCGTACGGCGCGAAATCGCCCGCGCCTTTGGTGGCGTGGGACGCCGCGCACGCCGAGCCGCAGGTCACTGCTGCAACGGTCGCCGATCATGTCGAGCATATCGCGAAGGTCGCGGGTCACAATCATGTCGGGATCGGCGGCGATTTCGACGGTATCCAGGGAACCGGGCCGATCGGCCTGAAGGGCGTCGATGGCTATCCGCTGCTGTTCGCCGAACTGGCGCGGCGCGGGTGGAGCGATGGCGACATGGCGAAGCTGTCGGGCGGCAACGTCCTCCGCGTCATGGAGCGGGTCGAAGCGGTCGCGAAGGGAATGGCGGGCATGCCGCCGGTCGACGCGATTGACGTGGGGTCGCGGTAGAGGGGCGAGTGCACGTTGCTCGAGTTCGACCAAACCCGCCAGATCCCGTCACCCCAGCGAAAGCTGGGGTATCCCTCCGTATCAGATAACGTGGGCCAAACGATGATATCCCAGCTTTCGCTGGGACGACGGTTCGAGGCCGTCAAGGATCCGGCATCCGCTGCGGCGCGCGCGGCTCGACCACCAGTGGCGGTACCGTGCGCAACACCAGCCCGATCACCAGCGCGGCCACGCCGAGCAATAGGCAGAACGCCGTTACCCCCGGCCACCCGGCATGCGTCCACGCGAATCCACCTGCCGACCCCAGCACGCTCGACCCCATGTAATAGAAGAACAGGTAAAATGCCGCCGCCTGTCCGCGCGAGCCCTGTGCCCGCCTGCCGACCCACGCGCTCGCGATCGAATGGGCGCCGAAGAAGCCGATCGTCACCACCGCGATCCCCGCGATCACCAGCACCAGCGGCGTCATGGCGGTCAGCGCGACTCCGGCGATCAGCAGCACGACCGGGATCCAGAAGACCTTCCGCCGCCCGAGCCGCCCCGCTAGCGTGCCAAACTTCGCCGAACTCACCGACCCCAGCACGTACAGCAGGAACACGCCGCCGACTGCCGCCTGGCTGAGGCCGTAAGGTGGGCTCATCAACCGGAAGCCAGCGTAATTATAGATGGTGACGAACACGCCCATCAGCAGGAACGCCTCGAGATACAGCAGCGGCATCGCGCGATCGGTGAACAGCGCTCCGGCACTCCGCAGCAGCGCGCCCGGCCGTCCGACGCTCGGCGTGAAATTGCGCGAGAGCGGCGCGAGCCGGCGGAACGCCTCCGCCATCGCGAGGCCTGCGACGCCGACCGCGGCGAGTGCCCAGCGCCAGCCTTCAAGATCGGCGACGACGCTCACGACCAGCCGCCCGGCCATCCCGCCGAGTGCGCTGCCGGCGATATACAGTCCCATTGCCGCGCCGACCGATCCGGCGTCGACCTCCTCCGCGACATAGGCCATCGCCACCGCCGGCACGCCCGCGAGCGCGACGCCGGTCAGGAAGCGCAACACGAGCAACCCACTCCACCCCGGCACGACGGCCGCCGCCAGCGTCAGCGCGCCGGCCGCGAACATCGCCGCGATCATCAGCGGACGCCGGCCGACGCGGTCCGAGACGAACCCGGCGAACAGGATCCCGATCGCGAGTGGCCCCGTCGCCAGCGACACCGCCAGCGATGCGCCCTCCGCGGTCAACCCAAACTGCGCGGCGAACAGCGGCAGCAACGGCTGCACTGAGTACAGCAACGAGAAGGTCGAGAACCCCGCGAACAACATCGCCAGCGTCAGCCGGCGGTAGGCGGGTGTGCCGATCGCGATCGGCGCCTCAGAACCCACCAAGAAAACTCGCGACATTGTGGCCGAGTGCGTCGACCGCGTAGCCGCCTTCCATGACGATCGCGGTCGGCCAGCCCCGTGCGGAGATATCTCTGGCCAGCACCGTATAGTCGGGCGTGGTCAGCGCGAAATGCGAGATCGGATCTCCCTCCCACGTATCCGCGCCGAAGCTGACGACGAGCAGGCCGGGGTTGAATGCGGCGATCGCGTCGAGCGCGGTGGTCTGCGCGGTGCGGAAGGCAGCGATCTGCGTGCCGTGGGGAAGCGGGAGGTTTAGCGTGGTGCCGAGTCCTTCGCCGTCGCCGGTCTCGTCGGCATGACCCCAGTAGAACGGGTAGTCGGTCTTCGGATCCGCGTGGACCGAGGCGTAGAACACGTCGCCGCGGGCGTAGAAGATGTCCTGCGTGCCGTTGCCGTGGTGATAGTCGATGTCGAGGATCGCGACGCGGGCGACACCGGCGTCGCGCGCGGCCTGCGCGGCGATCGCGGCGGTGTTGAGGTGGCAATATCCGCCGCAATAGTCCGCGCCGGCGTGGTGGCCGGGCGGGCGGCACAGCGCGAATGCCGCGCGGTCACCGTCCAGGACCACGTGGGTCGCGGCGAGCGCGGACTGCGCGCTGCCATAGGAGGCGGCCCAGGTCTCGGGGGTGATTGGCGTGGTCGCATCGAAGCTGTGCGCGCCGATCAGCGCGTCGATCCGGGTGAGATCGAGCGGCCGGCGGCCGCGGATCGGGAAGGTGTAGGGGATCGCATCGCCTTCCCGCCCCGCCTCGCGCCAAAGTCGCGCGGCGTCTTTCAGGAACGTGAGATAGCTGGGCGAGTGCACCGCGAGGATCGGTCCTTCACCACGATCCTCCGGCGTCTCGACCGGACCGATCGCGCGGAGGATCGCGTCGATCCGCGCGGGCGTCTCGGCATAGGCGGTGAACGCACCGTTGTGGAGTTCGCGCGCGGGCGCATGGGTTCGCTGGGCGTCGTCGAAGAACAGCCGCATTGTTGCTCCTTGGTGCGCGGTCACGAGGGAAGAACCAACCGAACGCGTCCGGGGTCCTACGGGATCGCGCGCGTCCGGCAAATTCGAAGGCTCAGAACAGGGCCAACTGCCGATCGTCGTCGCCGCTCAGCAGCCAGCGGCCGAGCACATCGTGTCGCGTTCGCCCTATATGGCTGTGGACCAGTACGAACGCATCCACGTCCCAGCCGATCGGCGCGATGTCTTGCGTGAACGGCGCGCCGTCGCGGTAGCCGAGCGTCATGTGAGCACTCGAGCGAAATCCAGCGCGGGCGCGTAGCCCTGCCGCCTCGCGCGCTACGGCGATCCGCTGATACAATGCGGCGAAGGATGCGTTCTTCCGGCGGGGACGCATCGCAATGGATCGATCGCTGCCGATCACGGTATCGAACTCGATCCCGAACGGCGCTGCCTCGACCGCATCGCCCATCGCCTTCAGGTCCCGCTCCAGCGCGGTCGATACGCGGTCTTGGTCATCGAGGATGTCGATTGTGACGTGGAGATGCTCGGGGCGCAGCTTGTCCCCGTCGGCCTCGAACCACGACGCTGCGGCGGTGATCTGACGCGCTAGCGGGAGTGGCGGGCGAAGCGCGAAGAACAGGCGATGACGCGCGAGCGGTCGATGGAACATGCCGGTTTCCGAATCGGGGGAGGCGGACCTGTTGCTAATATGTTCTACCAAATTCGTCTAGGTAGCGCGCGAAATCGAAGGGCTCCATGCACCACCCCGGCGAAGGCCGGGGCCCAATTGGAAAGGTCACGGTAACGAAGCGTGCAGGGGAGTTAGCAACGTCCCCCAATTGGGCCCCGGCCTCCGGCGGGGTGGTGCATCCCTTCCGGATTGCCTTACCGCGCTAATGCCTCAGCGATCAGCTTCCGCGAGTTCGCCACGCCGTACAGCGCGATGAAGCTGCCCATCCGCGGGCCCTGCTCGGAGCCGAGCAACGTCTCGTACAACGCCTTGAACCAGTCGCGCAGGTTCTCGAACCCGCCGGTCTTGCCGATTTCGTAGACGATGTTCTGGATATCCTCTGCGCTCGCCTCCGCCGGCAGCGCGGCGAGTTCCGCGTCCAGCCGCTCCAGCGCCGCGACCTCGACACCCTCGGGCGCGCGGCGCTTCAACGTCGGCGCGACAAAATCACGGCTATAGGCCAGTGCATAGCCGATTAGCCGATCGAGCTCGGGATATTTCGCGGCCGACGCATCGGGCACATAGTTCGCCAGATAGCCCCAGACCTGCTCCTTGCTCGCATCGCCCATCACGCCGACAAGGTTGAGGAGCAGTCCGAACGTCACCGGCAGTTCGCCGGTCGGCAGCTTGCCGTCGTGGATGTGATGGACCGGATTGCCGAGCTTCTGCTTCAGGTCTTGGCCCGCATAATTCCCGCGGAACTGCCAATACTCGTCCACAGCGCGCGGGATCACGCCCATGTGCAGCGACTTGGCCTTCTTGGGCTCGCGGTACGCATAGAACGCCAGCGATTCCTCGGGACCATAGGTCAGCCACTGCTCGAGGCTCAGGCCATTACCCTTCGACTTCGAGATCTTCTCGCCATTCTCGTCGAGGAACATCTCGTAGTTGAAGCCCTCGGGCGGGCGCCCGCCGAGCACGCGCGCGATCTTCGACGACTGCGTGACCGAATCGATCAGATCCTTGCCCGCCATCTCGTAATCGACGCCGAGCGCGACCCAGCGCATCGCCCAGTCGACCTTCCACTGGAGCTTGGCCTTGCCGCCGAGCACGCTCTGTTCGATCCGCTGGCCTTCGTCTTCGAACGCGATCAGGCCCGTCTCGGCATCGATCACCTCGATCGGCACCTGCAACACGATGCCGCTGGTCGGCGAAATCGGCAGTACTGGCGAATACGTCGCGCGACGCTCTGCCCGCAGCGTCGGCAGCATCACGTCCTGGATACCCTGGAAGTGGCGGAGCACACCCTTCAACGCCTCGTCGAACCGCCCGCCGGTGTAATATTCGGTCGACGACGCGAACTCGTAGTCGAAACCGTAGCGGTCCAGGAATTCGCGCAGGATCGCGTTGTTATGCGCGGCAAAGCTCGAATGCGTGCCAAACGGATCGGGGATCTGCGTCAGCGGCTTGCCGAGATGTTCGCGCAGCATGTCGCCGTTGGGGACATTGTCCGGCACTTTCCGCAGGCCGTCCATGTCGTCAGAGAACGCGATCAGCCGCGTCGGCGTATCGCTCAGAGCGTGGAAGGCGTTGCGCACCATCGTCGTGCGCAACACTTCGTTGAACGTGCCGATGTGCGGCAGGCCCGACGGTCCATAGCCCGTCTCGAACAGCACCGGATCGCCCGACTTGCCGTTCGGATACCGCTTGAGGAGTTTGCGCGCCTCCTCGTACGGCCAGGCTTTGGACTCGAGGGCGGCGGTGCGGAGTTCGTCGGTCATGATACAGCGCGACTAGCGCGTGCATTCGTGTCCGTCACCCCCACCGCCGCTCGCGACTCAGCGGCAACGATCCTTCGCGGTGATCGTCCGGTCGACCGCACGGCCACCGAGCGCACCCGCTGCGCCGCCGGCGAGCGTGCCGAGCAAGCCTCCGCCGACCGCATTGCCGAGCACCGCGCCGCCGACGCCGCCTGCGACGAGGCCGGTCGTGCCGCTCGAATGACGGCAACGCTTGGCGCGGTAACGACGGTCATGGCCGCGATATTCGCGCTTCGAGCGCGCCTCGGCCTTGCCCGTGGGGATCACGGCAGCCGCCGGGATTGCGAGCGAGAGCGCGCTCAGCGCCATGAGAAACTTCCGCATGATGATCGTCCCTGTTGATGTAGGTAAAGTTCGATATCGATGAGTGCGCAACGCACGTAGACCGTGCCGGTTGCGTAACGGCCGATATGGGTGCCGATACAATCCTTCCCCGCCAGGGGGAGGTGGCGCCGAAGGCGTCGGAGGGGGAGGACACGGAACCCCGGTGATCGCTTACCGCCCCCTCCGTCAGGCTGCGCCTGCCACCCCCCCTGGCGGGGGAGGATTGCTAAGACATTCATATCTGGAGCACTGAGGCTTCACAAAAGGTTGCCCTTTCGTTCTCCATCCCACAAGGTCGCGCAGTGCTTCGCTATCCTGCCCTCCACGCCAGCCACGCCGGCATCTGGATCGCGAACGCGGACGGCGCGCGTCCGATCGGGCGGGGCGAAGCGATCCGGATCGCGGCCGATACGCCGGTCATCATGCTCAACGCGCCGCTGGTCGGGCAGCGACTCGGGTATCCCGATCTGTCAGGGCTCGATCTGCTCGAACTCTACGCGTTCCTTCGCCCGGCGCAGTTCGCGGTGCCGACGCCGAAGGGGATCGCGCGGGTTACCGGGCTCGACGTGCCGAGCGAGGACGCGGAGGTCGCGCCGTTCCTGCTGCGCGCGGCCGAGGCGATGCTGGCGCTTACCGATGGCGACTGGCCCGAGCGTGAGGGCGCTTGGACCGCGGCACAATCGCTGTTTCGCCTTCGCTGGCCTTGGGCGCCGGTCGTCGCCGAACGTCTGAAGAAGCCCGCGGTCAACGAACGCTGGCTGTTTTCGTCGCTTCCCGAATGGGAGGAGCACGCGCCGCGACCTGCGCCGCGCACCGTGACGATCGAACCTGGTGACGCCGAAGCGCGGCTGGTCGACCTCACCGGCCACGGCGCCGAGGAACGCCCTGGCCAGCGCGCCTATGCCGGTGCCGCCACCGCCGCCTTCGCCCCGAGAGCGATGCGCGATACGCCGAACCTCGTCCTCGCCGAGGCTGGCACCGGGATCGGCAAGACACTTGGCTACCTCGCCCCAGCCTCGCTCTGGGCCGAAAAGGCCGGCGGCGCGGTATGGATCTCAACCTATACCAAGACGCTGCAACGCCAGTTGGGGCAGGAAACCGCACGCCTTTATCCCGACGCGGCGATCCGGAAAGCCAAGGTCGTTACGCGGAAGGGGCGCGAGAATTATCTCTGCCTGCTGAACCTGGAGGACGCGCTGCAAGGCGGCTTCGCGGGGCGCGCGGCGATCCTCGCGCACCTCGTCGCACGCTGGGCTGCGTACAGCGCGGATGGCGACATGGTCGGCGGCGACCTGCCCGGCTGGCTGCCGACGCTGTTCCGGCGCAACGGTTCGACCGCGCTGACCGACCGGCGTGGGGAATGTGTCTACGCCGGCTGCCCGCACTACCGGAAATGCTTCATCGAGCGCGCCGCCCGCGCCTCGTCCGACGCCGACATCGTCATCGCCAACCACGCGCTGGTGATGGTCAACGCGGCGCGGGGCCGCGAACTCGCGACCCGGCCGACGCGCTACGTATTCGACGAGGGCCATCACATCTTCGACGCGGCCGATTCGATGTTCGCGACCGCGTTGACCGGCGCGGAGACGATCGAACTGCGCCGCTGGATCCTAGGCCCCGAATCGAGCGGTCGCGGGCGGCGGCGGGGGCTTGCCGCACGCCTGTCCGATCTCGCCAGCTATGACGAACAGGGCGCGCGAGCGATCTCCGACGCGGTGACCGCGGCGGGGGCGCTCGCGTCCGACGGCTGGCTGCAACGCCTCGGCGAGGGTGCGCCGTTCGGGCCGATCGAGACGCTGCTCGCTGCCGTCCGTGGGCTCACCTACGCGCGGGCCGAACAGCCGGGCGACGCGGGGTACGGCCTGGAGACCGAACTTGCCGAACCCGACGCGACGCTGATCGAGGCAGCCGCACCTGCCGCTGCGGCACTCGACGCCCTCGTCCGCCCGCTCGTGACGCTCGGTCGTCGCCTCGAAGCCGTGCTCGCCGAAGCCCCAGACTGGATGGACGCCCCCGCCCGCGCGCGAGTCGAAGGCGCGATCGCCTCGATCGGCTGGCGCGCGGAGACGGTGGCATCGTGGCTGTCGCTGCTCGCGCGCGTCGGTGGGCCCGTGGATGGCGATTTCGTCGACTGGCTCGCGGTCGACCGGATCGAAGGGCGCGAGTTCGACATCGGCCTCCACCGCCACTGGCTCGACCCGACCCGGCCGTTCGCCGAGATCGTGCTGAAGCCCGCGCACGGTGCACTGGTTACCTCGGCGACGCTGACCGGCGGCGGTGATTGGGAAGTCGCGGAAGCCCGCACCGGCGCGCCGCACCTGCTGCGCCCTGCCGCGCGGTTCGAGGCGAAGAGCCCGTTCGATTACACGCGCCAAGCCGAAGTGCTGATCGTCACCGACGTGAAGCGCGGCGATATCGGTGCGCTCGCCAACGCCTATGCGCAGCTGATCGTCGCCAGCCGCGGCGGCACGCTCGGACTGTTCACCGCGATCCGGCGGTTGCGCGGTGTCCACGGCCGCATCGCCGACCGACTCGCCCGCGAAGGCCTGCCGCTCCATGCGCAGCACGTCGATCCGATCGACACCGGCACGCTGGTCGATATTTTCCGCGATGATCCGGGGGCATCGTTGCTTGGCACCGATGCGCTGCGCGATGGTGTCGACGTGCCCGGCGAATCGTTGCGGCTGGTGGTTATGGAGGGCGTGCCTTGGGCTAAACCGTCCGTTCTGCACGCCGCGCGGCGTCTGGCCGGTGGCGGCTCGGCGTATGACGATCGGCTCGTTCGCGCGCGGCTCGCACAGGCATTTGGTCGCCTGATCCGTCGCGCAGACGACTCCGGCGTGTTCGTGATGCTGTCCGCCGCGATGCCCTCGCGGTTGCTCAGCGCGTTCCCGCCGGGCGTGCCGATCGCCCGCGTCACGCTCGAGGAAGCGGTGGCCCGGGTCGCAAGCCGGCTTTCCTCCAATCCACTTTCTTCTGGCGCGGCGGTAGGGCATGAGAGCCGCGAACCCGCTCGAGGATTGCCATGAAGACGTTGACGCTGTTGCGCCACGCCAAGTCCGGCTGGGACGATCCGGTCGCGCGCGATTTCGACCGCCCGCTCAACGCCAAGGGCAAGCGCGCCGCGGCGATGGTGGGGCGGCACATGCGATCGCTGGGGCTTACGTTCGATCACGCGATCGCGTCGCCGGCGGTGCGGGTTTCGGAGACGTTGGAGCAGATCGAATCGGGCTATGGCCGGACGATCGCACCGGACCTGGACCGGCGGGTGTATCTCGCGTCGGCGGCGACGTTGCTGGATGTGGTGCACGGGTTTCCGGCCGAGGCGGAGAGTGCGTTGCTGGTCGGGCACAATCCCGGGTTGGAGGATCTCGTCCTGATGCTGGTCGCGGATGGGCGCGATCCGCTGCGCGACGCGGTCGAGGACAAATATCCAACGGCGAGCATTGCCGAGCTTCAGTTCGAGGGGAAGTGGGTGGATGTTGCAACCGGTACGGCTCGCCTGACCCGCTTCATCCGCCCCCGCGATCTCGATCCGACTTTAGGGCCCGACGCAGACTAAAGCCTTGTTCTCCCGCGAAGGCGGGGACCCAGACTGGGCTCCCGCCTTCGCGGGAGAACAAGGCGGCGTGAGCGTTCCGCTCCTTCAACTTCACACCACCCCGGCGAAGGCCGAGGCCCAATTGGAGAGGTAGTTGTAACGGCGGACCGCCCTACCTCACTATCGGCCCCCAATTGGGCCCCGGCCTTCGCCGGGGTGGTGCAGATTTTTTGGTAAGCTAATCTCGAACAAGCCCGAGACCGCGCCGCTGCTCAGCTCTTCTCCGCCATCCTAGCCTTCAGATCCGAGAACGCATTCGCCGGCCGGAACTCGTCCTCGCTGATCACCCCTGCCGCCGCCAGAGCCGCCGCCGCGTTCGGCCCCCGAGGAAACGGATCGATCGCCAGCGCCAGCGTATCCGCCGCCGCTTCGCCAAGATCGATCGTGCCACCCTCGATCGCGACCGTATCGAGCGCGTCGTCGGACAGCTCGACCTCGTCGCCCTCGGACACCAGTTGATCGACGAACAGCAGCGCGACCGGCTCGTCGATCTGCGTATCGAGCGGTTCGTCGGTCACCGAACACGCCTGCACCGCCGCGCCGGTCACGCGGCCCTTCACGACGATGCCGCTGTCGGTGCGCTTGATCCCCAATCGCGCGTCGAGTCGCGTGATAGAGAGCAGCGCGAACCGCTTCGCCAGCGCCGCGCGCTCATCCTCGGTCGCGGCGATCTCGACGATCCGCTCGCGCTCGCCGATCGTGTCGAGGCGTTCGGGGCGGCTGAACTCGGGCTTCACGGCAATTCTCCAGATAACAGATTTGGTAGTGGCGTCGCAGCCAGCCCCGCATGAAACGCCATTACCGACTCGCGGACGTGAGTCAGCGCGGAAGCGTCCGGCGCGGCGCCCCGGTACAGGTTGCGCACGAGGGCCGGCGCGATATCGCCCGCCGCCAGCCCGTCGCGGTACGCGCCAAGCCGCCCGCCAAGCATGCTCATCATCTTGCCGATATGCTTGCCGACGATGATGTCGCCGATCCCGATCTCGCGCAATTGCCCGTCCATGTCGTCGACGAAGCGCTCGGCCAGACGCGCCGCGGGTTCGCCGCCAGCGGGCTCCGTCTCGAGCCGCAGCATGACGATCGCCAGCAAGGTCGCGATCATGTCGAAGCGGCCGTCGACCGTGTCCGGCACCGCGCCCTCGCGATACCAATGTTCCGCGCGCGCCCGGCCAACTACGGCGTTATACAGCGGTAGCGCCTCGTCGGGCTTCTCGCCGAGCAGTCTTCCCAACCAGCTCAAAATCTATCGTCCTCAACACGAAGCCGCGCTTCGGCTTGTTTGCCCGCGCATCCTCGCATATCGAGGCGATCGGCGGCCGATGCAATCGCGTGGGACCCGTCACGTGTTTTCGCGTGCCCCGGTTGGGAGTTTATATGAGCGTGTTTTCCGCCCGTACGGGTCTCGCCGCCGCACTTGCGGTCGCCGCATTGGCCAGTGGGGGCTGCACCCAGCTGCGCTCGCACCAGGGCTATGTCGTCGATACTGACCTCGTCAACTCGGTCCAGCCGGGCGTCGACAACCGCCAGTCGGTGCTCGCCACGCTCGGCAAGCCGACGCTGGCTGGGCAGTTCGACCAGGGCGACTGGTATTATCTGGCGCGTGACAGCCGCAACCTCGCGTTCCGCAACCCGCGCGCCAACGCGCAGATCACGTTGCAGATTAGCTTCGACCAGAAGGGCACCGTCACCGCGATTCGCCGCGGCGGTCTGGAGCAGGTCGCGTCGATCGCACCTTATGGCAAGAAGACGCCGACGCTGGGTCGCGAGCGGGGATTCTTCCAGGATCTGTTCGGCAATATCGGCACGGTCGGTGCCGCGGGTGCTGGCGGCGGCGGTGGCGGCGGCGGCGGTAGCAACACCGGCGGCGGCGGTCGAAATCGACCATAGCCGGTCGGTCTGAAGGGTAAGCCCGGATTCGGTTAGGCCGCACCGCGTGCTACGCAGCGGTGCGGCCGGGCCGGGCATCATCGGCGCCGATCCCGAAAGGGGGGAAAGGGATCATCGTCGTAACGCACGTTCGACGCGATGGTTCGCCGTGTCAGGCTGTAATTCGCGAAAACGACAAACATCCGTTCTCGATAAGACTATATCCGTTTCGACGGTGACTTGCGGTACCCTTGGTTCGGGGGTGTGGCTTGGGCGAGTCGCTGTGGATCATCGACGCGTCCGCGCGAGAGATGCTGCTGTTTGCGGGCGTCGGACTGCTACTCGGTGGTATCGATGATCTGCTGGTCGATCTGGTCTATATCGGTCACCGGATCAGGCATGGCGGCCGGGCTCGCCTGACTCTCGCCACTCTGCCGTCGCCGCGCATTGCAGGCCGGATCGCTGTGTTCGTCGCGGCGTGGGACGAGGTCGCGGTGATCGGCGGGATGCTGACGACTGCGCTCGATCGCTACGAACACGATAATTACCGCATCTATGTCGGCGCCTATTCGAACGACCGGGGGACGATCGATGCGATTGCCGCGGTCGCCGAGCGCGACTTGCGGATCCGGCTCGTGATCGGGCTACGAGACGGGCCGACGACCAAGGCCGACTGCCTCAACACCCTGTGGCACGCGCTGTGCCGCGACGATCTGCGCGAGGGGGCAGGGACGGATCAACCGACCAAGGCGGTCGTGCTCCATGATGCCGAAGATGTCGTGCACGCGCAGGAGTTGCGTGTCTTCGACAGCCTGATCGAGCGATACGACGTCATCCAGCTTCCCGTCCTGCCGCTGGTCCACCGCGGTGCGCGGCTTGTGTCGGGGCATTATGCCGACGAGTTCGCCGAATCCCACGCCAAGCAGATCGTCGTGCGGACCGCGCTGGGCGCCGCGATGCCGCTTGCCGGCACGGGCTGTGCGATCGCACCGGCCGTCCTCGCGATGATTGCCCAGGCACGGGGCGGCGATCCGTTCGACGCGACCAGTCTGACCGAGGACTACGAGCTGGGCTTGCGACTCGCAGAGCTAGGCGCACGCGGCATTTTCGCGCGCGTTGCGGCGGACGATGCCGGGACGGTGGTCGCGGTACGCGCGTATTTCCCGTGTACGCTCAGTGGATCGGTGCGCCAGAAGACGCGGTGGATGATGGGTATCGCGCTGGCCGGCTGGGATCGTACCGGCTGGGGGCGGCCTCGCGCAGTCGCCGATCACTGGATGCGAATGCGCGATCGACGCGCGCCGCTGGCCGTCGTGATCCTCGCGGTGGGCTATCTTGCGGTGCCGATATGGGTGTTCTCGCTGCTGGCGCACGGCCAAGCCGGCGGGGCGTCACCCTACGCGAACGGCGCCTACCCGATCGCCTTCTGGCTGCTCGTCGCCAATGGCGGGTTGCTGGTGTGGCGGTTGATCGTGCGGATGATATTCACGGGACGCAGTTATGGCATGCGCGAGGCGATCTGGGCGCTGCCGCGGTTTCTCGTGGGCAACCTCGTCTCGCTGATCGCCGCACCGCGCGCGGTGATCGTCTATATCGGCATGCTGCGCGGTGCCGCGCCGGTCTGGGACAAGACACAGCACGAGTTTCCCGACGCGCTGCCCATCGACGTCATCACTGACAGCATCAACCATCCAGGCCTCGCCG
Source organism: Sphingomonas sp. PAMC26645 (assembly GCF_004795835.1). Classification (NCBI taxonomy): domain Bacteria; kingdom Pseudomonadati; phylum Pseudomonadota; class Alphaproteobacteria; order Sphingomonadales; family Sphingomonadaceae; genus Sphingomonas; species Sphingomonas sp. PAMC26645. Next base: position 468,368 of record NZ_CP039249.1, on the reverse strand, counting down.
CCGCGGTACGATGAGCGTCGGGCGCCCGCTGCGCTTTCTTGCATTGGCGTTGGGCGGATGGGTGATGGTCCGCGTGGCGTTGTTGTTGCCGGAGGTAACCTCGCTTCCACCCTCGGAGATAATTCCGCGAGTTGTCGAAGTGCTCGTGCCGCAAGTCGCCGCAGCAATTCTCGGGCGACCCCGCGTGGCTCCGCGGGTGGTGACCATGCGACGCGTCGCTGTCGAACCGCCGATGGTCACCAAGCCGCGGCCATGGCAAGGACCAACAGTTATGCCGCCACTATCGGTATCGCCTGATCTTCCTGATCTGGCCGTCGTCGCAGAGCCCCAGACATACGCAATTCCGTCGCCGGTGGCGCCGCCCTCAGTCGCTAAGGCGCCGAGTCGTCTCACCGGAAGCGCATGGCTGCTCGCGCGCGGCGGTCCCGCGGGTACGGTGTCGGGCGGGCAGCTCGGCGCGTCGCAGGGCGGTTTGCGATTGGCCTATGCGCTCGGCAGCCGCCGTAAGTTCGCGCTCGTGGCGCACGTCGCCACGCCGCTCAAAGGTGCCGGGCGGGAGGCGGCGTTCGGGATCGAATGGCAACCGACGCGGTTACCGATCCGCCTCGTCGCCGAGCAACGATTCGCGCTCGATGGCGGCCGCGGCGGACCGACGGTGGGCGTCATCGCCGGCTATGGTCCCGCCGAGGTCGCGCCCGGTATCCGCCTGGAATCGTACGGCCAGGCCGGCGGGATTGCGCGTGACGGGATCGAAGGTTTCGTCGACGCCTCCGCACGACTCACGCATCCGCTGGGAAAGCTTGCCGGCGCGAACATAGACATCGGCGTTGGCGCTTGGGCAAGCGCACAACGCGACGCCGAACGCTTCGATATCGGACCCTCGATCGTCGCCGCGCTGCCTGTCGCGCGCAAGACCATCCGCCTGACACTCGACTGGCGCGAACGCATCTATGGCGGCGCGCGTCCGGGCTCTGGACCGGCCCTGTCGATCGGCAGTGACTTCTGAGCGGTCGAGCCTAGCCCCGCCCGCGCAATCCGGTGTAACGCTGCGGCCGTGGATCTGTATCTCCCCGTCGCCAACTTGTCGGTCAACGCGCTCGTCATCATCCTGCTCGGCGGGGGCGTCGGGCTGTTGTCGGGGATGTTCGGCGTCGGCGGCGGTTTCCTGACGACGCCGCTGCTGATCGTTTACGGCATCCCGCCAACCGTTGCCGCAGCCTCGTCCGCGAGCCAGGTAACCGGCGCGAGCGTCTCCGGCGTGTTCGCGCATTTCCGGCGCAAGGGCGTCGATACCAAGATGGGCGGCGTTCTTGTCGCGGGCGGTATCTTGGGCTCGTTCTTCGGTGCGTGGCTGTTCCGCCTGCTCCAGCAGAGCGGTCAGATCGATACCGTAATCGCAATCGTCTATGTCGTCATGCTCGGATCGATCGGCGGCCTGATGGCGAAGGAGTCGATCGGCACCATCGGCCGCGCGCAGACCGGCCGGCCTCCGAAGGCACGCAAACGCCGCCATCACCCGCTCGTCGCTGCGCTCCCGCTCAGGACGCGCTTCTACGCGTCGGGGCTCTATATCTCGCCGTTGGCACCGCTGTTGCTGGGGTTCTTCACCGGCATCCTGACGATCCTGCTTGGCATCGGCGGTGGCTTCATCCTCGTCCCCGCGATGATCTACCTGCTCGGCATGGCGACGTCGGTCGTGGTCGGAACGTCGCTGTTCCAGACGCTGTTCGTGACTGCGGTTGCGACGATGGTGCACGCGACCACCACCAAGGCGGTCGACATCGTGCTCGCCGCACTGCTCCTGCTCGGCTCGGTCGTGGGGGCCCAGGTCGGCGCGCGGTTCGCGACCAAGTTCCGCCCCGAATATCTCCGTCTCGGACTTGCGGTCATGGTTCTGCTGGTCGGCGCGCGTATCCTGCTCGGACTCGTCTGGCGCCCCGAGGAGATCTTCTCGGTCACGCTGTCGTGAAGCCTGGCTGGCTAGTTCTGCTCGCGCCGCTGCTGATGGCGCAGGCGAAACCCGTGCTCGTCCCCGATGTGTCACAACGCAATATCGAGATCGCCTACAGCTTCACCGGCGCCGAGCTGCTGCTGTTCGGCGCGATCCTCTACCCAGGGGGGCGCCTGCCGACCGGTGAGCAACCCACCGACATCGTCGTCGTCGTCAAGGGCCCGACCCAGTCGATCCTGATGCGCGAGAAGGAGAAGGTCGCCGGCATCTGGGTCAACGCCGCGCGCCTGCGATACCGCTCGGCCCCCAGTTTCTACGCAATCGCGTCATCCAAGCCGATCGACCGCCTCGTCGACGACCGGACGCGCGCGATCTACGAACTCGGCCTCGACAGCCTGCAATTGTCGCCGGCGTCGAGCGCACCGGCGCCGATCCAGGACCGTTTCCAGAAGGGGCTCGTCGACCTCAAGCGCCGCGCTGGCCTGTATTACGAGGCGCCGCGTGCGGTCGAGATCACCGACGGCGTGCTCTATCGTGCGCGCGTATCCATTCCCGCCCGCGTGCCCGTCGGCCGATTCACCGCAGAAACCTTCCTGATTCGAGACGGCCGCGTCTTGGCAGCCGCAGTACGCGACATCGACATTCGCAAATCGGGTTTCGAGCGCTTCGTCGCGCGCGCCGCGGATCGTTCTTCGGTGACCTACGGGCTGGTGGCGGTAGCGCTGTCGGTGTTCCTCGGCTGGGCGGCAGGCTGGATCGCGCGCCGGGTCTAGCGCGTCACGGCGACTATACGCGGTGGTTTTCTCAGCAAGTTCAACACCGTCGTCATCGGATATTTACAATTATGGCGGCAGGGTCGGTCCGAAATGACTGGAGACTTTGCGGCGATGAGCGACATGCCGGGACCTGGCGCATTCTTGCGCGCGGCGCCCCTGACAGGGGGATTCGCGAGCGCGAGCACCGCGGCCGCGCCCGTCGGCGTTGTCTTCGCGATCGCCGGATCGAGCAGCCGCATCCTGCTCGATCGCGCTGCGATCGCGGTGCTGCATGACGATTCCGATCCCGTCGTCGCAGCGGCCGGACAGGTCGGCAGCCAGATCAAAATGCGTGTTGGCGCGACGTGGTTGGTCGCCAACATCCGCTCGCTCAAGCTGGAGGATGCCGCCGGCACCTGCGTCGCCGCGGAGATCGACTATCTCGGCGAAGGCGACGAGGACAAACTCACCGGCAAGCTCTATCGATTCCGCCGCGGCGTCACGCGCTATCCGATGCCCGGCTGCGAGGTGTTCCCGATCACCACGGCTGACCTGCAACAGGTCTATGCCGCAGACGACCGTGCGAACATCACGATCGGCACGGTCTATCCGACGGCAGACATCCCGGCCGCGCTGTATGTCGACGCGATGCTCGGCAAGCATTTCGCGCTCGTCGGGTCGACCGGCACCGGCAAGTCGACCAGCGCCGCGTTGATCCTGCACCGCATCTGCGAACTCGCGCCGCAGGGGCATATCGTGATGATCGACCCGCATGGCGAATATGCCGCCGCGTTCAAATCGAACGGCGCGATCTACGACGTCTCCAATTTACAGATGCCGTATTGGCTGATGAACTTCGAGGAGCATTGCGAGGTCTTCCTGACCAGCAGCGGCTCTGCGCGACAGTTCGATGCGGACATCCTAGCTAAATGCCTGCTCGCGGCGAAAGCGAAAAGCCGCCTCGGGCAGGAGATCGCCAAGCTCACCGTCGACGCGCCGATCCCGTATATGCTCAGCGACCTGACGACGATCATCAGCGCCGAGATGGGCAAGATGGACCGCGCGGGCGACACCGCGCCCTATCTCCGGCTCAAGTCCAAGATCGACGAGATCAAGGCCGATCCGCGCTACGGCTTCATGTTCTCCGGCATGCTGGTGGCGGACACGATGGCGAGCTTCCTCTCGCGCATCTTTCGCCTGCCCGGCGACGGCAAGCCGATCTCGATCATCGACGTCTCGGGCGTACCGTCGGATATTACGTCAGTAGTGGTCGCGGTGCTCGCGCGGATGACGTTCGACTTCGCGATCTGGTCGCGCAACGAACCGCAGCGGCCGATCCTGCTCGTTTGCGAGGAGGCGCATCGCTACATCCCGGCAGGGCAGGAGGCGAACAGCTCGGTCGGCCGGATCCTCGGTCGGATCGCCAAGGAAGGGCGCAAATACGGCGTGTCGCTTGGGCTCATCACACAGCGCCCGTCGGATCTCGCGGAGGGTGTGCTGTCGCAATGCGGCACGATCATCGCGATGCGTCTCAACAACGATCGCGACCAGGCCTTCGTCCGCGCGGCGATGCCCGAAGGCGCGCGCGGCTTCCTCGATTCGATACCCGCGCTACGCAATCGCGAATGCATCATCTGTGGGGAGGGCGTGACGATCCCGATCCGCGTGAGCTTCGACGGATTGGAGGAGGAGAAGCGCCCCGCCTCGGGTGATCCGCTGTTCTCCGAACTATGGCGCGACGTCGGCGGGGAGGACCAGATCATCGGCCGCACGATCCAGCGCTGGCGAGCACAGGGGAAGTAGGTCCGATCGGTCATGCAGGGATCGGCAAGCATAATCCGTCGCTAGCCATATTCCGGTAAAAGAGGGGATCTGATCGTGGACGTGATCACATGCCGTTCTTTGTTTTTCGGTCGATCAGGACGGCCTGCTGCCATCGGCTCGGGGCCTTGTCGGTACGGTGAATACAGCCCGCCCAGCAACAGGGGCGCTTCTTGCCCTCGAACAGCTCCTGACCCGTACGTTCTATGCGGCGCTGTCGCGTTTTCGGCTGTTTTGCGTCCTCTATCCAGCAGATGAACTCGTTCCGGCCGAGCGGGGTCAGCGTCTGCCACAGTGCAAAGAGGCTTGGATCGGAGCAAATCGCCGACTGGAGATCGTCGCTGGCGGTATGGACAGTGCCGTGAAGAAAAGAGTTCGCCACGAGTCCTCCAAGCACTATCGGCTAATGTAATGGGCCATTCTCACGAAGAATAGCCGTTCCTCACGTTGTTGACGAGCGCACGGCTCGTAATGAGCACCAACAAAAAACTCCGTCGATGCCGCCGTCGCGCACCGCGTCGACGTTCATCAGATGGTTAGACGCCGACCCGTATTGTCAGCAGCTGGGCGACCCTTGCCTTGAACGCGCGCAGTTTCTCCCCCGACAACTGCGCCACGCTCGCAAACGAGACCGATCGCGGGTTGATGGCCGCGCCGTTCTTCCACACCTCCCAGTGAAGATGCGGGCCAGTCGACATGCCGGTCGATCCGACATAGCCGATCACGTGGCCCTGCCGGACCCGCGTGCCCGATGACACCGCGATCCGGCTCATATGGCCGTAGCCGCTCGCCATCCCGCCGCCGTGCACCAGTTTGACGAAATTGCCATAGCCGCCGGTCCGCCCCGCGAATGCTACGACGCCGTCGGTCATCGCGTGGATCGGCGATCCGTACGGTGCGCCGATGTCGAGGCCCTTGTGCATGCGCGTGAAGCCCAGCAGCGGGTGGAACCGCATGCCGTAGTTCGACGTGATCCGGCCGGTGACCGGCATGCCAGAAACGGCGCGGCGTTCGGTCTGGCCGTTCGCATCGAACCAACCGCCGCGACTCGACTTGTCCTCGGTATCGACGTTCGTCGCATCGGGTGCGAACCGCACGAGCTGCACCTTGCGTCGTCCCTGATCGATCCCGGCGAACAGCAGCTCGCCGATCCGGGTCTCACCGGTTGCGGCACGCTCACGCTCCACGATGACGTCGAAGGTGTCCGCCGCCGTCACGTCGCGGCCGATCGAAAGTCGCGTCGAGATCGCTTTGATGAACGACTCCACGGCCTTTCCAGGAACACCGGCGGCACGCGCGGATCGGTACAGGCTGGAGCCGACGAGGCCCTGGATCCGCAGCGGGGTCGAGTCGATTGCGATCGGCTTGCGGTTCACGGTCAGCCCGCCCGCACCACGCGTCAGCGACAGCGCCAGATCGAACCGCGCGCGGAAATCGAGCTGCTCCAGTGGCCGCGCGACGGTGCGATCCGGCCGCCGCCCGAGCGTAAGCGCGATCCGCGTGCCCGCCGGGATGGCCTTCGGATCGACCGACTGCGCGACCAGCGCCGCCGCGGCTTCGGCATCGTTCCGACCGACGCCAGCGCGCATCAGCGCCCGGTCGAACGCATCGCCCTGGCCGAGCGTTGCCGACAGTTCGAGCGTCGGACGTTCGGGGGCATTGGCGAGCGGGGCAACGAGATCGTTGGCCGCCATCCGCCGCCCGGTAGTCGCGCCCTGGCCGAGCGGCGCGATGCCTTGCGCCCGCGTCTCCTCCCACTCGGCGCCGGCTAGCGGCGACGGCACTACACCGACCAGCGGCTTGAACCCCGGCGCTAGCATGACGGTCGCGGCACACAGCACGGTGCAGGTCGCGAGCCCGCGCCACCAGTCGCGACTACCGATCCGTGCGCCGAGATCGGGCACCCAGTCGATCCGCGAGGGGGCAGCCTCTGGCGCGATATCCGGCTGCCGATCGAGCGCACGACCAAAGCCGCGCGCCCCGCCGCCCGCCAGTTCCAGCGCCTGATCCTTCTGCAAATACACGCGTGCCCGCCCCGAAATCGTCCGAATGCTCGTGCGCCGTTTCATCCCCGGCGCGAGCGTCGGGTTGTGGCGGGGACATGCTAAAGTCAAATTAACCGGGGTGATTGTGGGCCTTGGCGGCGGCGGGGCGTGCTCGGGTCGAGGCGGACGAGATTTGGAGAAGGATACCCTCACTTTTAATTGTCAGGATTGAAGACCGTCCAAACCTTTCTACCACCCCGGCGAAGGCCGGGGCCCAGTTGGGCAGGCCAAGGCGACGAAGCGCGCCCTATGGTAATCCTGTTACCCAACTGGGCCCCGGCCTTCGCCGGGGTGGTGTTGGATATAAGTGAACGCGTCCTCTCCGCTCGCTGGTTCAGCAATCGAGCGCACCCGGCAATTCACCTCGCCAACACTGCGCAATTCCACCCAGGTCATTGCGCCAGCCCACTTTACCCCCGATGTTGCCCGCCATGAGCGACGAAGTCTCCGCTGGCGTGACCGCGGTCCTCGGCCCGACCAACACGGGGAAGACGCACCTCGCGATCGAGCGGATGTGCGCGCATTCGAGCGGCATGATCGGTTTCCCGCTGCGCCTGCTCGCGCGCGAGGTCTATGACCGCGTCGTCGCGATGAAGGGCGCGAACCGAGTCGCGTTGGTCACGGGCGAAGAGAAGATCGTGCCGCCCGACGCACGTTGGTTCCTATGTACCGCCGAGTCGATGCCCGACCGCAACGTCGCCTTCGTCGGTATCGACGAAGCGCAACTCGGTGCCGATCCGGAGCGCGGCCACGTCTTTACCGACCGGCTGCTGCGGGCCCGGGGCCGCGAAGAGACGATGATCCTCGGCTCCGAGGCGTTGCGGCCGATGATCAAGAAGCTCGTTCCCAGTGCGGAGATCGTCAACCGGCCGCGATTCTCGACGCTGACCTATGCTGGCGCGAAGAAGATCAGTCGGCTGCCCAAGCGCTCGGCGATCGTCGCGTTCTCCGCGGAGGAAGTGTACGCGGTCGCCGAGATGCTTCGGCGCCTTCGCGGTGGTGCGGCCGTCGTCATGGGGGCGCTGTCGCCGCGCACCCGCAACGCGCAGGTCGCGATGTTCCAGGCGGGCGAGGTTGATTACTTGGTCGCGACCGACGCGATCGGCATGGGGCTCAACATGGACGTCGCGCATGTCGCGTTCGCCAGCCTCAACAAGTTCGACGGCAAGCGCCAGCGTCGCCTGACGGTGGCGGAGATGGCGCAGATCGCCGGGCGTGCGGGGCGGCACCAGCGCGATGGCACGTTCGGCGCGCTGTCCGACGACGGACCCGGCGCGTTCCTCCCCGAGGAAGTGCTGGCGATCGAGGAACACCGGTTTCCGCGACTGGAAAACCTCTACTGGCGACAAGGCGAACCCGATTTCGCGAGCATCGACGCGCTGATCGCCAGCCTGGAGGCGCGCCCACCCGCCGGCGTTTTGCGTGCCGCGCCGCAAGCGCTCGACCTCGGCGTCTTGAAGCGGCTGGCCGAGGAGGGCTGGGTGCGCGAGCGGGCGCGGCATCCGGCAATGGTCGCGCGACTTTGGGCGGCGTGTGGCTTGCCCGATTTTCGGAAAGTCGGCCTCGACCCACATGCGCGGTTCGTGTCGCGGGTGTTCGGGCATCTGAGCGAAGGGCGGGGGCATATCCCGCACCAGTGGTTCGCCGACGAAATCGCACGGCTCGATACGGTGGCGGGCGACGTCCCGGTGATCGCCGGGCGGATCGCGGCAACACGGATCTGGGCGTATATCGCGCAGCGCGCCGACTGGCTGGCCGAACCAACGCTCTGGGCCGCGCGTACCGCCGCGCTCGAAGAACGCCTGTCGGATGCGCTCCACGCCAGCCTGACGCAGCGGTTCGTCGACAAGCGCACGACCGCGCTGATGCGCCAGATTGGCGCGGATGCGGGCGCGCTGCCGGTAGTGATCGGGCCCGAGGGCGAGGTGATGGTCGAGGATCATCCGATCGGTCGGCTCGACGGGTTCCGGTTTACCGTCGCCGCGGATGCGCGGGCGAGCGACAAGCGGTTGCTGCTCGCGGCGGCGGAGAAGCGTCTCACCGGCGAGCGGTCGCGGCGCGGGCAATCGCTGGTCGATGCGCCGGACGCCGATATCGCGCTCGACGATGTGGCGCAGATCATCTGGGCGGGTCACCCGGTCGCCAAGCTTGGCGCGGGGCCGTCGTTCGCGCGGCCGAAGCTGATCCTCGACCGCTCGCTCGATTGTCTCGACAAGCCCGCGCGCGAGCGGATCGAGGCACGGCTGTCGCTCTGGCTCGGGGCGATGCTCAAGCGGCGGATCGCCGTGCTGGTCCACCTCGCCGAATTGAGCCGTGATCCGAATGCCACGCCGGCGTTGCGAGCGGTCGCGAGTGCGATCGAGGAGGCCGGCGGGATCCTGCCGCGGTTGCCGATGCGGCTGGCGCTCGACGCGATCGATCCCGAGGAGCGCAAGCGGTTGCGCAAGGTCGGCATCACGGTCGGGGCGCTCGACCTGTTCGACGCGCGGTTGCTCAAGCCCGAGTCGGCACGATGGCGGCGGATCCTCGCGGCGGCTCGCGGCACGACGATCGCCGCCCCGCGAGATGGGGCGACCGTGCTGGCGCGTGGCAGCGAGGGTGCGGTTCTTGAGGCAGGGTTCCGCCCCCTCGGGCTCCAGGCGGTCCGGATCGACCTGATCGAGCGTATCGCGCGGGCCGCGCACGACTCGCGGCAGGGTCGCACGCCGTTCGCGCCCGATCCTGCGCTGGCCACCTCGATCGGCGTCGATCCTGCGTCGCTGGAGCGGTTGATGGCCGAACTCGGGTTCAAGGCGCTGGCGGGGGACACGCCGCGCTGGGTCTGGCGTGGGCGTCCGCCAGCGCGGGCTGTGGCTCCGACGCCGATCGATCCGTCGCGGCAGAACGCGTTTGCCGGGCTAGCCGCACTGGTTCGCCATGGTTGAAGGCGCGATGCGGATCGATCGGTTCCTGTGGTTCGTGCGGCTCGCGAAAACGCGCAGCGCCGCGCAGGCGATCGCCGAGAAGGGGCACCTGCGCATCGACGGTCGCCCGATCGACCGTGCGCATTGCCCGGTGCGGATTGGGAATGTGCTGACCTTCGCAGCCAACGACCAAGTCCGCGTCATCCGGGTCGAGGCGCTGCCAGCGCGACGGGGGCCGGCGCCCGAGGCGCAAGGATGCTATCAAGATCTGATTGCGGGGAAGACGCCGGCCGGTACCGTCCGCGACCCGGCTTCCGAATGACCGACGAGGCTCGACACGAGCGATCGCCGTCATCCTGACGAAAGTCAGGACCCAGAGCCACGAGACGCTGTCCTTGGTATCTTGGGTCCTGACTTTCGTCAGGATGACGGAGGAGGGCTTGAACAGTGTGGGATCGAAGCGACAAAGCCTGATAACGTCTCGCAGAAGGCTTGCTATGATTGACGCGAGGGGCAGGCGCGCATAGTCGCTGGCGCGTTCGTCGCCGGAAAGGAATCCGGCCCAGGAGTTCTGCAATGACCTACGTCGTCACCGATGCCTGCATCCGCTGCAAGTACATGGACTGCGTGGAAGTGTGCCCGGTCGATTGTTTCTACGAGGGCGAGAACATGCTGGTGATCAATCCCAGCGAGTGCATCGACTGCGGCGTGTGCGAGCCGGAATGCCCCGCCGAGGCGATCCTGCCCGATACCGAGAGCGGCCTTGAGCAGTGGCTCGAGCTCAACACGACCTTCTCGGCGCAATGGCCCAACGTCACGCGCAACGACAACCAGACGCCGCCGGATGCCGACGCGATGAAGGGTGTCGAGGGCAAGTTCGACAAGTATTTCTCGCCCGAACCCGGCGCAGGCGACTGATTGATCCCGGTTAGGTCAAGCCGGCTGCCATGCGCGGCCTATGTGCGGCTGGTAATTTTGTTGCAAAGCTGCTACTAAGGTCCGCGACGGGTGCGATGACGGAAGTCGTGTGCCTGGCGTGAGTTAGACCTATCCCTCCCCCGATGCAGCAGCGACGAGTCCTTCGTCGAGGCGTCGCGTGGAGGCCTGATCCGGAAAGGCCCCAAATGGCTGCCAAGGCACTGTCCTTCGATGTCGGTGATTTCGTCGTTTATCCCAAGCACGGGGTCGGCCGTGTGATCGAGCTCCAGCGCTCGGAAATCGCCGGCATGACACTGGAACTCTACGTCCTCCGGTTCGAGAAGGAGCGCATGACGCTCCGCGTGCCGACCAACAAGGCCGAAAGCGTCGGCATGCGCAAGCTGTCGTCGGACAAGACGATGCGCGAGGCGATGGACACGCTCAAGGGCAAGCCCAAGGTCAAGCGCACCATGTGGTCGCGCCGCGCGCAGGAATATGAAGCGAAGATCAATTCGGGCGACCTCGTGTCGATCGCCGAAGTGGTCCGCGATCTGTTCCGTGCCGACGATCAGCCCGAGCAGAGCTATTCCGAGCGCCAGATCTTCGAAGGCGCGACCAGCCGCCTCGCGCGCGAACTGGCTGCAATGGAAGAGCTCGACGAGCCCAAGGCGCAGGAGAAGATCCTCGACATCCTCCGCGCCGCGGCCGCGATCTATAACAAGGACAAGGTGCCGGCTTAACTGCTGGGGGCTTTGTGAGACGAAGGGGCGGTCCTGCGGGGCCGCCCTTTTTCGTTCTGCTGCTTCCTTCCTCAAGATAGGGGGTCGTGCAGCGAGCCAGCGCCAGACAAGTTTCTCATTGCGCCGTCCAGTACCGGGTGTATTGTGTCAATAATACACAGGAGGATGCGATGAACTTTCTTGCGCTCGGACTGATCATTCCTCTCGCGGCCTGCTCGTTCAGCTGGAACGGCGACAATGAAGGCTCGGGGGCTGCGGCGGCCGGCTCGGGGACCACCCGGACCTTCCAGGTTGCCGGTTTCAACGGCATCGACCTTCGGGGCTCGGACGACGTCGACGTCCGCGTCGGTACCGGCTTCTCGGTTCGCGCCGAGGGGCCGAGCGAACAACTCGATCGCCTGCGCATCGAGCGTGACGGGGATACGCTCAATATCGGTCGCAAGAACGGGGCAAGCATGGGCTGGAGCAAGGGGGCCAAAGTTAAGGTGTACGTCACCCTGCCGCGGCTGACCGACGCGAGCGTCTCGGGATCGGGCAACATGGCCGTGGACCGTGTCGAGGGCGGTGGGTTCGAAGGCGGAATCGCCGGATCGGGCAATCTCGACATCGCCGCGATCAAGGTCGACGTTGCGAAATTCACGATCGCCGGATCGGGTACCGCGCATGCGAGCGGCACGGCACGCGATCTGAAGGTGGACATCGCAGGCTCGGGCGATCTCGACGGCACGCGGTTTGAGGCGCAATCGGCGACGGTCGAGATCGCCGGTTCGGGAAGCGTGCGCGCGGTGGTGAACGGCGCTGCCAAGGTCGCCATGTTGGGCTCGGGTGACGTCGATCTCGGGTCGAAATCCCGCTGTACGATCTCGAAGATGGGTTCGGGGCGGGTCCGCTGCGGGCGGTAAGCCGCCGCCGCACTTGCGCGGGGGTACATAACCGGCGACGTTCGCGGGCATGAGATATCTGCTCGCCGCGTCGCTGCTCCTGTCCTCGCCGGCATTCGCCCAGTCTTCCCCGACGAGCCGGACGGTCTCGGTCGGCAGCTTCGATCGCGTGCGGGTCGAGGGGCCGTTCGAGGTCCGCGTCACGATCGGCTCTCCGCGTGCGACCATCACCGGCCCGGGCAGGGGGGACGATGTGGCCGTCCGGGTCGATGGTACCACGCTGTCGGTGCGAAAGGGTACCGGCGGCTGGGGCGAACAGACGCGCGGCGGCGGCGGGGCGGGGCCGATCCTCGTGACGCTCTCGACACCCGGGCTGACCTCGGCCAGCGTCGCGGCCGGCGGGCGGCTGACGATCGCGAAGATGCGCGGGATGCGCGTCGACGTGACGGTCAGCGGGAACGGGAGCTTGGCACTCGCGGCGGCCGATACCGATCAGCTGAACGCGACGCTGATCGGCACCGGCCAGATGACGCTCGCCGGCCGCGCGGCGCGCGCGCGCCTCGTGACGAGCGGGCCAGGCGCGATCGACGCATCGGGGCTGGCGGTCAATGACCTGACCGTCCACCTCGACGGCGTCGGCGAGACGAAGGCGGCGGCGCGCTACACGGCGCAGGTGACGAACAGCGGGCTGGGAACGGTCACGATCACCGGCAACGCGAAATGCCGCGTCGATGCAGCGGCCGGTGGGCCGGTGGTCTGCGGGAAGCCGGCGGCGGGAGTCTCTGCTCCGTAGAAGGGGATGGTGTGGTGCTGCCTCATCCACACCGACCTCTCGCGGGCAAAATCCGCATCTGGATCGAGCGCGTTACCCTGTCCGTATCGGCCCTCATACCTTCCGAACGTGTGTCGTCATTCCCGCGGAGGCGGGAACCCATACTGGCTGACCTCACACTGGGATCGCTATCCTCTGAGGATATGGATCCCCGCCTGCGCGGGGATGACGGTGGAGTTTATCGTCGGGTGGGATGAACCTCGACGAGTTCTGGGCCCCACCCCTTTAAATGAGCGCCAATTCCGCCAGCTTGGTCATTAGCGCGGGCGGCATTACGTCCAGCCCGGTCGCATCGCCACCCAGATCGAGCGGCGCATCCGCCCCTTCCAGATACCGCCACCCCTGATGCGCGCGTTTCGGCCGCGCTTGAACCAGCACGAGCTTGGGATCGATGTGGATGGCGACGCGACCTTCCTCAGCCTCGCCGAATCCGAGGATCGGCGAGCGGGCGATCAGCTGGTGCTTCAGGATCCAGAACATCGAACCCTGACCAGCGACCTCCTCATGCCGCTTGGGCAGGTAGCGCGTGGTGAGGAACACCGGCCCCTCCTCGCCGCGCAGCCGGAGCCGTTCGGCGAGGTGGTCGACGCTTTCCGCGCCGAACGCGACTTTGGTGAGGTGGAGCGGCATAGCGTTGGAAATGGGCGTTAATACCGGACGATCAACCGTGCAGACCCCACAAAGACGCCAGCCCGAGGAACGAGAAGAACCCCATCGTGTCGGTCATCGTCGTCACGAACACCGCCGACGACACCGCAGGGTCGATCCGGAACTTGTCGAGCGTCACCGGTACCAGCACGCCACTCAGCCCTGCCGTGATGTTATTCACCAGCATCGCCGCCGCAATCACCAGCGACAGGTCGGTATTGCGGAAGATAACATACGTCCCAAGTCCGATCAGCGCGCCCAGCATGACGCCATTCGCGGCGGCGATCCGGAACTCGCGGCCGATCATCCGCGCGGTGTTCGAACTCGTAAGCTGGTTTGTCGCGAGCGCGCGCACCACCACCGCCAGAGTCTGCGTACCGGCGTTGCCGCCCATCCCAGAGACGATCGGCATCAGCACCGCGAGCAGCGCAAAGCTCGCGATCGTCCCCTGGAACAACCCCACGACCGACGATGCGACCATCGCGGTGCCGAGATTGACCACCAGCCACGTGAACCGCGTCCGCACCGTCAGCCGGATCGGCTCGTTGATGTCGCCGTCGCCGGCCCCTGCCAGACGCAGCGTATCCTCGCCGGCTTCTTCCGAAATGATGTGGACGATGTCGTCGACCGTGATCATCCCGACCAGCCGTCCGCCATGATCGACCACCGCGGCGGAGATCAGCGCGTATTTCTGGAAGCGCAGCGCGACTTCCTCCTGATCCATGTCGACCGGGATCAGCGTCTGCTCGCGCTTCATCACGTCGGCGATCGCGATCCCGCGCGGCGTCCGCAGCATCCACGACAGCTGGCACGTGCCGATCGGCTTGTGCGCAGGGTCGACGACGAAGATCTCCCAAAAATCAGTCGTCAGCTCCTCATGCCCGCGGAGGTAATCGATCGCGTCGCCGACGGTCCAATGCTCGGGCACCGCGATCAGCTCACGCTGCATCAGGCGACCGGCGGACTCCTCGGCGTAGCTCAGCGCCTCCTCGATCGCCGCGCGATCATCCGGATCGAGCGCGCGCAGCACCGCGCGCTGCTCGTCCTCGTCCATGTCCTCGATGATCGCGACGGCATCGTCGGTATCGAGTTCAGACGCGAGATCGGCGACCTGGTGCGGCTCGAGCGCATCGATCAGATCCTCGCGGACGTAATCGTTCATTTCGGCGAACACGTCGCCGTCGAGCAGGTCGGTGACCGCACGGGCCAGCGCCGCGCGATCCTGTTGCGGGGTCAGCTCGAATAGATCGGCGATGTCGGCCGGGTGCAACGGCTCGACCAGCGTACGCGCTGCCTCGTCGTCGCCATCCTCGACCGCATCGAGCACCGCCCGCACGAATTCCGGACGCAGATGGTCGTCGCGGTCGAGCTGATTTTCGGGCTGGGTGTCGGTTTCGACCTCGGGAAGCTCGAGTTCGCTCATGGCTGCCTCCCTTAAAAGATGCGCGGTTGGGCCCTAACGCGGCGCGCGTGCATTTGCCAGTCGGAGTGCGGCTCCCTATCTGCCGCGCATCAATTCAGGAGAACATGAATGGCTGACACCCCCGAAACGCTGACGCTGACCCTCGACGGCGGCGACGTCACGATCAAGCTGCGCCCCGATCTGGCGCCCAAGCACGTCGAGCGGATCGTCGAGCTGGCGAACGAAGGCTTCTACGATGGCGTACCCTTCCACCGCGTGATCCCGGGCTTCATGGCGCAGGGCGGTGATGGTGGTCGCGGCGACGGCACCGGCGGGTCGAGCAAGCCCAACCTCAAGGCGGAATTCTCGGCCGAGCCACATGTCCGCGGCGTGTGCTCGATGGCACGCACGAACCAGCCCGACACGGCGAACTCGCAGTTCTTCATCGTGTTCGACGACGCGCGCTTCCTCGACAAGCAGTACACCGTCTGGGGCGAAGTCACCGACGGCATGGACCTGATCGACGCGCTGCCGAAGGGCGAGCCCCCGCGTTCGCCGGGCAAGATCGTCAAGGCACGCGCTGCGTAAGCTGAATTCCCCTCCCGCTTGCGGGAGGGGCTAAGGGGGGGAGCGACGCACGTACCGGCGTCCGGTGCGTGAGGCATGCCCCTTCCCCGCCCCCTCCCGCAAGCGGGAGGAGAGTAGCGGGTCAGACCTCCGCCACCGTCCGTATCAGCCAGTCGTGGAACAGCTTGACCGGCTTGGTCTGCAACGCCCGCGGGCGGCATACGAACCAGTAGCTGTACGGGCTCTCCACCTCGATATCGAACAGGCGGACCAGTCGCGGATCGTTCGCATCCTCGAAGTGGCTCGCATGCATGAACGCGACGCCGAGCCCTTGCGCGGCAGCCTCCAGCATCAAAGCCCCCGAATCGAAATGATCGATCGCCAGCGGCTCGATATCGTCGAGCCCCGCCGCCGTCCGCCATGCCGTGAACGTATCTGTCATGTCGCGGTGCACCAGCGCGGTCAGCGTCGAGAGCTGTTCGGGTCGCGTGACCGGGTCCGCGCGCTCCAGCAAACTCCGCGCACCGATCACATATACCGAGTTCCGATCGAGCCGCCGCGCGTAGAACGCCGGATCGATCTCGCGCGACAGGGCGATCACCGCGTCGAGCCCATCGCCGAGCCGCGACACCAGATGCGCCGCAGTATCGATATCGAGATGCAGCTCCGGGTGCGACGTCCTAAGCTCGCCCAGACGTGGAAACAGTTTCTGTGAGGCATAGAGCGGCAGGATCCCGAGACGCAGCCGCAGCACCTCAGTCGTGCTGGTCAGCGATTCGACCGCGTCCGAAAGCGAGTCGAGCACCGGTGCGATCTGTGCCAGAAGCCGTTCGCCGTCCGCATTCAGCACCATCGCCTGATGACGGCGTGCGAACAGCGGCTTGGCGATGAACCGCTCGAGACTCTGCACGCGGCGGCTGAGCGCAGGCGCGGACAGTGCGAGATCCTCGGCGGCGGCCTTGATCGACCCCAGCCGCGCGACCTGCACGAACGCCTCGATAGCCCCCAGTGGCGGCAGCCTGCGCATGATTCCTCTTTCGACTCGACGAGTGTGACAACGACTGCTGGGCGCATTCATGCATGCGATTGCAGTTAGCGCAATCGTAGCTGATCCCTTCGCACTTGCAACATGAACCGTCTCGCCGCAAAAAGACCTCGCCTTTCAGGCATCCTCTCCTAAAAACTTTCATGGGCTGGCCTTCATTGGCCGGCCCTTTTTTTGTGTTTTCAACCCCTGACAAGGCTGGAACCGGCCCCCTATCTCGGACGCTACGAGATCGAATGGAGTCGACATGGCCGATAGCGAAATCCCCACGCGGAAAATTCAGGTCGCCAACGCGCGTCCCGAAGACAGCGGCCGCGGCCTGGCACACCTGCCGCGCGCGCTGATGGCGACGCTGGGTATCGGTGAAGGCGACGTGATCGAGATCCTCGGCAAGCAGAACACGCCCGCGCGCGCCGTCGGGCCCTATCCGGAAGACGAGGGTCTCGACATCCTCCGCCTCGATGGCCTCCAGCGCGCGAACGCTGGCGTAGGCTCGGGTGATTACGTCGAGGTGCGCAAGGCCGAGTCAAAGCCGGCGACCCGCGTCGTTTTCGCGCCAGCCCAGCAGAACCTCCGCCTCCAGGGCTCGACCAACGCGCTCAAGCGCACGTTCCTCGGACGGCCGATCTGTCAGGGCGATATCGTCGCGACCGCGGGGCATCAGCGCGTCGGCAACATGCCGCCGGGCGTCCAGCAGTTCATGAACGCGCCGGCGTATGCGCTGCAGGAAATCCGCCTCGCGGTGATCGCCGCCAGCCCCAAGGGCGTGGTGCACATCGACGAGAATACCGAGATCGAACTCCGCTCCGAGTACGAGGAGCCGCAGGCCGCACGGCGTGCCGACGTCACCTACGACGATATCGGCGGCATGGCGCAGACGATCGACCAGTTGCGCGAGATGGTCGAACTGCCACTCCGCTACCCTGAACTCTTCCAGCGCCTGGGCGTCGATCCACCCAAGGGCGTGTTGCTGCACGGCCCTCCCGGCACCGGCAAGACGCGTCTCGCCCGCGCCGTCGCCAACGAATCCGACGCGCAGTTCTTCCTGATCAACGGCCCCGAGATCATGGGATCGGCGTACGGCGAGTCCGAGTCGCGCCTCCGCGAAGTGTTCGAGGAAGCCGCGAAGGCGGCGCCTTCGATCGTGTTCATCGACGAGATCGATTCGATCGCACCCAAGCGTGGCCAGGTGTCAGGCGAGGCGGAAAAGCGTCTCGTCGCGCAGTTGCTGACGCTGATGGACGGTATCGAGTCGCGCGCGAACCTCGTCGTGATCGCGGCCACCAACCGTCCCGAGGCGATCGACGAAGCGCTGCGCCGTCCGGGCCGGTTCGACCGTGAAATCGTCGTCGGCGTGCCGGACGAACGTGGCCGTCGCGAGATCCTCGGCATCCACACGCGCGGTATGCCGCTTGGGGACCGCGTCGATCTCGACGAGCTGTCGCGCACCACCTACGGCTTCGTCGGTGCCGATCTCGCCGCGCTGACCCGCGAGGCGGCGATCGAGGCGGTCCGCCGGATCATGCCCAAGCTCAACCTCGAGGAGCGAACGATCCCGCCCGAAGTGCTCGACGAATTGTCGGTCACCCGCGAGGATTTCCTCGGGGCGCTCAAGCGCGTCCAGCCCTCGGCCATGCGCGAAGTGATGGTGCAGGCGCCGACCGTGCGCTGGGCCGATGTAGGCGGTCTCGACGACGCGCAGATGCGCCTGAAGGAGGGTGTCGAACTCCCGCTCAAGAACCCCGACGCGTTCCGCCGGCTCGGCATCCGGCCGGCCAAGGGCTTCCTGCTCTACGGCCCGCCCGGCACCGGCAAGACGTTGCTGGCAAAGGCGGTCGCGCGCGAGGCGGAGGCGAACTTCATCGCCACCAAATCGTCCGACCTGCTGAGCAAATGGTACGGCGAAAGCGAACAGCAGATCGCCCGCCTCTTCCAGCGCGCACGCCAGGTCGCGCCGTGCGTGATCTTCATTGATGAGCTCGATTCACTGGTGCCCGCACGGGGCAGCGGTGCTGGTGAGCCGCAGGTGACCGAGCGCGTCGTCAACACGATCCTCGCGGAGATGGACGGGCTGGAAGAGTTGCAGTCGGTGGTCGTGATCGGCGCGACCAACCGGCCGAACTTGATCGACCCGGCGTTGCTGCGGCCGGGTCGGTTCGACGAACTCGTCTATGTCGGCGTGCCGGACAAGGCAGGCCGCCGCCGTATTCTGGGCATTCAGACCGAGAAGATGCCGCTGGCGTCGGACGTCGATCTCGACCGTCTCGCAGACCGCACCGACCGCTTCACCGGCGCGGACCTGGAGGACGTTGTCCGCCGCGCCGGCCTGGTGGCGTTGCGGAGGTCGATCGATTCGACCGACGTCACGATGGCCGATTTCGATGGCGCGTTGAAGGAGTCGCGCGCCAGCGTGACTCCGGAAACCGAACGCGAATACGAACAGATGGCCGCACGCCTGAAGCAGGACGCGACGGCCATCCAGCCCCTGGGCTTCGCGTTCCCCAGCAAGGCGGACGACTGACCCTCGCTCCCCACCCGGTTCCCGCCGGGTGGGGAGATAGGCGTATCGAGCTTGCCACCGGGATCATCGTTGCACGCATTACGGCGATGTTGTACCATTCGGTACAAGTTGATCGATAGGTGCCGTCATGTCCCGACCGCCACTGCCTCCGTTTACGCATGAGACCGCAGCGCAGAAGGCGCGCATGGCGGAGGACGCGTGGAACAGCCGCGATCCGGACAAGGTATCGCTCGCCTACACGGCCGACAGCGTCTGGCGGAACCGGGCCGAGTTCCTGACCGGTCGCGAGGCGATCGTCGCTTTCCTGACGCGCAAATGGGCAGCGGAACTCGACTATCGCCTCATCAAGGAAGTCTGGGCGCATGACGGCAACAGGATCGCGGTGCGGTTCGCCTATGAATGGCGCAACGACACCGGCGACTGGTTCCGATCCTATGGCAACGAGAATTGGGAGTTCGACGACGCCGGGCTGATGGCGCGCCGCATCGCCTCGATCAACGACTGCGCGATCGCGGACGGAGACCGAAAGTTCCATTGGCCGCTCGGCCGTCGCCCCGACGACGATCCTTCGCTAAGCGATCTCGGCCTCTGACCGCCAAGCGCGTCCTGACCGATCGTGCCGACGCCTTGCCGGCACTGGCCGAGGCGTTTCGCGAATACGGCTTCGAGGGCGCTAGCCTAGCGACGCTCTCGAAGGCGACCGGGCTCGGCAAGGGCAGCCTCTACAACTTCTTTCCCGGCGGGAAGGCGGAGATGATGGACGCCGTCCTCGCCGAGATAGACGATTGGTTCGCCACGACGATCTTCGTGCCGCTGGAGAAGACGAGCGATCCGGCCTCGGCGATCACTGCCATGATCGAGGACGTGACGGCGTATTTCCAGTCCGGGGGCAGGGCCTGCCTCGTCGGCTGGCTTGGGCTCGGTGCCTCAGGCGATGTTTTCGCGGTCCGGATCAGCGGGTATTTCTCCCGTTGGATATCGGCCTTGGCGCACTGCCTCGAAACGAGCGCTCTTCCGTCGTCGCTGGCCCTGCGCCTCGCCGAAGAGACGGTTGCAGGGATCCAGGGCGCGATCGTCCTGGCGCGCGCGTTGGGTGAGGAGACCGCATTCGTGCGAATCGTCCGTCGGCTAGAAGAGATATTGCTCGACGCAGTGGCGTGTCATGGCAGGTCCGATGCGTAACCGGCCTGACCCAGCTTAAACGTCTTTCGCATCACGCAGCGAAACCCAGGCATAGGCGATCATCACGACACAGGCCGCGCCCGCGACGAGATACGGCAGCGAGTGCTGCGCTTCGTACAGCCCGACCCCGATCGATGGCCCCAGCACGAAGCTCGCGCCGTTGATCGACGTCACTTTCCCCGCGACCGAGCCTTGTGCGCTTGCACCGACCGCCAGCGAAGAGCCCGCCGTGAACCCCGGTCGCGTGAAGCCGAAGCCGAGGCTCGCCAGCGCGTAGGCCGTGGCGATCGTGTAGAGCGAGGTCGCGATGCCGGTCAGCGCTGTGCCGACGGCCGCGAGTACGAGACCGGTCAGCACGAGTTGCCGCGGGGTCATGTTGAGGCGCGGGATGATGCCCCATTGCGCGAGCAGCGCAGCGCCTGCGCCCATCATCAGGACGATGCCGGTCGGCTCCAGTGCAAGTGCGGGCGCCAAGTGGAGGCGATCGATCACGAGGAAGCCGATCGCCTGGCCCGTCATCGCCTGCGCATGGCCCATCACCAGTCCGGCGATCATCCACGCGCGGATGCGGGGATCGGTGTAGCCGACATGCTCGACATGCGATCCGGTCGCGGCAGCGACCGAAGCGCCGGTCGGCGCGCCGCCGATCGAGGGATAGGCGGAACTCGCGCCGTGCGTTTCGTGCGGGGCGACGATCTTGTCGTCGGGCAGCATCCGCCGCACCGTGATCCACACCGCCACCCCGAACACCGCGAACAGGAACGCGGGGCCCGCCAAGCCGATCTCGACTCCGCCGATCGAGCCGAGGATCAGATACGGCGCGATCGCCGGCCCCAATATGGTGCCGAGCCCGAATGCCGAGGCGAGCAACGTAAGCGCCTTGGTCCGCTCCTCGCGCGTTGTCTCGCCGGCCACGAGCGCCTGCACCGCCGGCGGTGCGGCCGCGCCGAACGTGCCGTAGATCAGCCGACCGCCGATGAAGCACAGGAACGCGGTCGTGCCGCCGATCCAGGCGTTGATCCCGGCGAGCAGGAACACGCCGCACACGGTCAGCGACACACTGAACCCACCGACGCCGAGCAGAATCATCGCGCGCCGGCCGTGCTTGTCAGACCGGTTCGCCCAGAACGGCGCGGCGATCACCCACAGCAACGCCGACACCGAGAAAGCCGCCGCGACCGCGCTGTCGGCAACCCCGAGCGACCGCCCGAGTGCGGGCAATACCGATTGCAGCGCGGTATTTCCCGCCGCGATCGTCAGCATCACCAGGAACATCAGCGCGAAGCGGCGGTCGATCTTCGGGCCTTCGGTCGCCGAACCTGTCATGGCCGTTGCCATGCGTAGGCGCGCTCGATCCGCGCGACGTTGACCGAATAGCTATCGTACCAGTGCGCCCGCCCGCGCTCGCGAATCGCGGTGTGCTCGGGATGGTCGCGCCATGCGATCGCCGCAGCGTCGTCCGCCCAATAGCTGACGGTGATTCCCATGCCGCCCGCCTCGCGCGCGCTGTCGACGCCGCGATAGCCAGGCTGAGCTGCGGCTAGCGCGTCCATGGCCATGGACGCCTCGCCATACCCGGCGGCGTCCGCGTCGTTACGGATCGACACGAAAATAACCGCAATCTGTCCTGCCCGATCGTCGTTCATGATCCATGCTTAAGCGATGCCGCACGCTTGGCAAAGCTGCCCGAACCACTTGGCGCAGCACGACTTCCGCTTCGGTTCGTCGCCCGATGCAACCTGCGGCCCTTGAAACGCGTTCGGAATTCGTGCGACGGGAGGACCAAAGCCTCGCCAGCGTGCGGGACCCCTGACCGTAAGGAACGCGATGCCCAGTTCGACCACCGCCACCCGGCGTGCACGCAGCCGACCAGCCGGCGTGCCGTCCCCGTGGCAGATGTTCTTTTCAGGGTTCCTGAAACACCCGGTGATGGTCGGCTCGATCGTGCCGTCGTCGGACAAGCTGATCCGCAAGATGCTGGGGCCCGTCGACTGGGCGAACTGCAAGCTGTTCGTCGAATACGGCCCGGGCGTCGGCACCTTCTGCCGCCCGATCCTCGACCGGATGGCGTCCGACGCCAAGCTGGTGGTGATCGATACGAACCCCGAATTCATCCAGTATCTGCGCCACACGATCACCGACCCACGCTTCTTCGCGGTTCTGGGATCGGCCGACGAGGTCGAGACGATCGTCGCCGACCATGGCTTCGAGAAAGCGGATTACGTGTTGTCGGGTCTTCCTTTTTCGACATTGCCGCCCGGCGTCGGCCCGGCGATCGCGACGGCGACGCACTCGGTGCTTCGGACTGGCGGTGCGTTCCTAGTCTATCAGTTCTCGCCCAAGGTGAAGGACTTCCTGACCCCGCATTTCGAGTCGATCGATCACGACATGGAGTGGTGGAACGTCCCGCCGGCGCAATTGTATTGGGCGTGGAAGGACTGAAGCAGGCGCGGCAGCGTCCGCGCCGATGCGCAAAGCGCAGCGTCAGGCCCGGACGGCGGGTCGGCTAGAAGTAGCCGAGCCCGTCCGACGGCGGCTTTGCCGTCGGCGCTGGTGTCGCTCCAAGTCAGGTAAACGGAAACCTCGTCCAAATCCTCTCCGTCATCCTGACGAAAGAGAGTAGATGCTCCTCGGCCCCCTATTCGTCGATCCCGAAGTTCAGCCCGCGCGACAAGCTCGGGTCCACCACCGCCACGACAAAATACGCGCCAAGCTGCTTGATCCGCTGCACCCACCCGGTGTTCGCCTGGTATAGTTCCTTGGTCACCTCGACCGACTTCGCCACCTCACCATCGATATACCCCCGGACATGCGCTGCGAACGCCGCATCCTCGATCCGCAGCATCAGTTCGAGATTGATGAACAGGCTGCGCATGTCGAAGTTCGCCGAGCCGATATGGACCGCATCGTCGATCACGTAGAGCTTCGTATGCAGCTTGGTCGGCTGGTATTCGAACAGCCGCACGCCCTTGCGCAACAGCCCTGCATAGGTGAACCGCGCCGCCGCGATCGTCGCGTTGTTGTCCGATTTGCTGGCCGTGACGACCCGTACTTCAGCCTGCCGCCGCCCAGCCTTATCGAGCCGCCGGAGCAGAGCGGGACTAGGCGTGAAATACCCGGCGATGATGTCGATCCGTCGCCCGCGCCGCATGTCGTCGCGCACCGCCCGCGCCCAGGGCGACAGTTTCCGCGTCGGGCCACCAATCAGCCACCGCGTTGCGCCCTTGGCCTCGCTCCAGTGCGATAGCGCAGCGTTCAGATGACGCAGCTTCCCCTTGGGTTCATGAATCCAGTCCTTCAGCGCATCGAAATAGCCGGCCAGCCGTCCCGCCGCCGGACCCTCGACCAGTAATCCCAGGTCGCGCCACGCCTGCTCTGCGGCAGTCCCGAAATAATCGTCCTCGATGTTGAAGCCGCCGATGATGATCCGCGTCTCGTCGGCGAGCGCGAGCTTCTGGTGGTTGCGGAGCAGATAGCGGCGGCCGAAGCGTGCGGAGAACCGGCATACCGAGATGCCGGCGGTTTCGAGCGGCTCGAAGAAGGCGTGGGGCGCATCGTCGCTGCCGAAGCCATCGACGATCAGCGCGACCTCGACCCCGCGCTTGGCGGCGGCGATGAGCGCGGCGTTGACGCGCTTTCCGGACTCGTCGTCGGCGTAGATGTAATAGAGTATGCGCAGAGTCCGCTCGGCACCGTCGATCAGCGCGAGCACCGCGTCGAGGCGGCGGGGGCCGGTATCGAGCAGCGTCATCTGGTTGCCGTCGACGCTGAAAGTCGGCTGGTTTGCGGGATCTTCCATGGGCAGCCTGATGGACATGGCGGGCACCGGAGGCAAGCTAGAGCGCATTTCTTGACTTTGCAGGCCACTCCCCGTAGGCGACGCATTCTCATTCTATCGTTGTTACGAAGGAAGCCGCATGGCGCGCGTTACCGTCGAGGATTGTGTCGACAAGATCCCCAACCGGTTCGACCTGGTGTTGTTCGCGGCCCAGCGTGCGCGCCAGATCTCGGGCGGCGCCGAACTGACGCTTGACCGCGACCGCGACAAGAACCCGGTCGTCGCGCTGCGCGAGATCGCCGACGAGAACGTCAAGCCGGCGCATCTCAAGGAACAGGTCATCCAGGGCCTGCAAAAGGTTCGCGTCGACGACGACGACGAAGTCGATGCCGTCGGCAGCTTGGCCGCTTCGGCTGAGGCGTTGCGGCTTACCGCTGCTGCGCCGCCGCGGAACCAGAACTTGGGTGCGGATTACGAGGGGTGAGGCCACGGATTAGCGAAAGCTAATCCGTGGCTTGGCCGAAACCCCGGCCGGCGGGCATAGCCCGGCCGACGACGCGGCTTTGCCGCGGCGCGCGGAATAGAGAGAGCCCGTGGACCCAAAAGGTCCACGGGCTTTTTCTTTGTACCCTCTCCCTGAAGGGGAGAGGGAAGGGGCCCGCGGCGCTTGCCGTGGGAAGGGTGAGGGCACGTAGTAGTGCGACCCCGCCTCCTTGTTCTCCCGCGAAGGCGGGACCTCAGTCTGGATCCCCGTCTTCACGGGGAAACATGCTGCCTAATTCAGTCGTTAGGCCCGGTACCACTCTAAGGTAGGGCGCCACGGCAAAGCCGCGTCGTCAGTCGTTGCTGCGCAACGCTGGCCGGGGTCGGTCCGCGATGCGGATTAGCCAGGTCTAATCCGCTGACCGACCCTTAAACCCCTGCGCAACAACAAACCACTCGACCGACCCCTTGCGGCTCGCCGGCGGTTTCGCATGCTTCACCGTCTTGAAGTTCCGCTTCATCTCCGCGACCAGCTCGGAATCAGCGCCGCCCGCGAACACCTTCGACACGAAAGTCCCGCCCGGCTCCAGCACCTCGCACGCAAAGTGCAGCGCCGTCTCGACCAGCGCCATCGTCCGCAACGCATCGGTCTGCGGATGCCCGACCGTATTCGCCGCCATGTCCGACAGCACGAGGTCGGGCGCGCCACCCAGCGCCTCGATCAGCTTGCCAGGGGCCGCATCGTCGAGGAAATCCATCTCGAAGATCGTCACGCCCTCGATCGGATCGACCGGTAGCAGGTCGATGCCGACGACAGTCGCCTTGGGTATCCGCCGCCGGATCACCTGTGCCCAGCCACCCGGCGCAAGACCGAGATCGACCACGCGCTTCGACCCGCGGATCAGCTCGAATCGCTCGTCGAGCTCGATCAGCTTGTAGGCCGCCCGGCTACGATAGCCGTCGGCCTTGGCACGCTTCACATACGGATCGTTCAGCTGCCGCTCGAGCCAGCGCGTCGACTGCGCGGTCCGCTTGCGCGCGGTGAGCACGCGGACATGCCCGCCGGAACCACCGCGGCTCATGCCGCCGCTCCTGCGGCCTTGCCGGGCTTGGGCGAACCCATCAGGCCGCGCAGGATACCCTCGCGAATGCCGCGGTCGGCGATGCCGAGCCGTTCGGCGGGCCACAAATCCATGATCGTCTCCAGAATGGCACAGCCCGCGACCACCAAGTCGGCGCGCTCGTTGCCGATGCACGGCAGCTTGGCGCGCTCCGTGATCGACATATGGGAAAGGTCGGCGCTGATCTTGCGCATCGCCGAGGCGGGCACGATCAGCCCATCGACCACCGAGCGGTCGTAATGGCTGAGCCCGAGATGCACGCTGCCGAGCGTCGTTACCGTGCCGCTGGTGCCGAGCAAACGCGGCCGCTCGATATGCCGGGGTAGGCGGCTAGCGAACCCCGCGAAACTGTCGGCAACGACCTGACGCATCTTCGCATACGCGGCACGACGGCCGCCTTCGCCCTCGCCGCCACCGGCATGCTCGGTCAGCGACACCACGCCCCACGGCGCCGAATGCCAGTCGAGCACGGTCGGGATCGGCGTCGAGGTATCGACTAGCACGAGCTCGGTCGAGCCGCCGCCGATATCGAACACGAGCGCGGGATCCTCCCCCGGCTCGATCAGTGCATGGCAGCCGAGGACCGCCAGCCGCGCCTCTTCCTCGGCGGAAATGATGTCGAGATGGATGCCCGTCTCGGCGAGCGCGCGCGCGATGAACGCAGGCCCGTTCGACGCCTGCCGACATGCCTCCGTCGCGACCGATCGCGCCAACGTGACGTTGCGCCGCTGCAACTTATCCGAACAGACGCGCAAAGCCGCGATCGTCCGCTCGATTGCTGCATCGCTGAGCTTGCCAGTCGAGGCTAATCCCTCCCCCAGCCGGACGATTCGCGAGAACGCATCGATCACCGCGAAGCCGCCAGCCTGCGGCCGTGCGATCAGCAATCTGCAATTGTTGGTGCCGAGATCCAGCGCGGCAAACGCCTGCGCATCGGCCCACCGCCCACGAGAGGGCCGGGTTGCCGCCGGACGGGCAGGACTACCCTGCCGGAACGGCATTCGGGCGGAAACATCCCCCATCGCCGTAAAACTCGCTATCTATGTCTGCCGCCGCGGGAAAATACCCGCCCGGTGCTTGGATGCGAATGTAGTGCGGCGGCGCGATTACGCAAGCGAAGTGGCGGAACGGCATCATCTTGGCGTTGACAGCCTCGGCGGCCACCCGTAGAGCCCGCCCTCGCTGATGCCCCGTCGTCTAATGGTAAGACTGCGGTTTCTGATACCGCCTATTGAGGTTCGAATCCTCACGGGGCATCCAGCGCGTTATCCTTTGACATCAAAACTCGACCTCCGTGACAGGGGCCGTCGTCGGCGTGCTTGGCCTCGGTGGAATCAGGGTGCGGTCCTGCTGGTGGGCTAGTTTCCAAGCTGCTTCGGTAAGGCTTCAAGCCGCTGGGAGGAGAAGGCGTTTCGTCTTTAGGCAGGCAAACACAACGCCCTTTTCTGTCTGTTGGCGAGTTTACCGGCGTGTTCAGGCTTGTGTGCCACTGAGAGTGGTAAGTAGGCGATTGGCCAACAAGTGGCAGCGAAGACCCAGAACCGGTCTTTCGCAAGATCGTCTACTATGCCCAACTTTGGACATGTGTTCAGGTAGTTGTACGTGCGCGAGGTAAGAGACGGCGTCTCTGCACCACACTCGGAATTTAGATCGAGACCATAGCCATAGCGTGTTCCGTTGCAACGCCGGATCTCGCATGTCGGTGGCAACCACCGAAATACTCCCTTGTCAAATAGGGCCATCACCGTCGACGCAACGGCGGGTTGATGCGTCAAGCTTCGGTACAGAATTGCGTGTCAAATCGTCTACTTTTGCTGGATGACCGGCCTTTCCCGCTTGTCTAAGGTGGATTTTGCGCCATCGGCTTATCGGTGCATGTTTTGGGGGATGACGTTGGCGGCCGACATCACATCGTATCAGGCCCGTGTCGAGCGCTGGCTCGAGGCCTGCTTCCCGCCTTCGGTTCGGTCCGACCGCAGCGAACGGACCCATCGCTTCCTCGAAGAGGCCCTAGAGCTCGCCCAAGCCAACGCCTGTTCGCGCGATGACGCCATCGCCCTTGTCGATTACGTGTTCGGCCGGCCGCAGGGGCTGCCGGCCCAGGAGGTCGGCGGCGTGCTAGTGACGCTGGCGAGCCTGTGCAGCGCCGTCGAAATCAACATGGACGAGGCTGGCGACAGGGAACTTGAACGCAATTGGGATCGGATCGAAGCCATTCGCGCCAAGCAGCAGTCGAAGCCACACGGATCGCCGCTACCGCAATGACGTCCGAGTACCCCTGTCCGTCCATGGCCCTATTCGTCCGCCGCGTGGGGGATGAGCATGACGACGGCGGCGTGGCTTGATCAACATCACATTTGAAGGCGAATCGCTCCACGAAGCCTGCGTCGACCTGCACAAGGCGGAGCAGGCCTATGGCAGCATCGCGGCCGCATCGCTTGTCACCTTCCTATCGGATGCACAGGCGTTCGAGACCGCCGATGAATTGATCGACCTGTTTGGCCACGACATAAATATTTTGGTGAACGATTCCCTTTCCGTCGCGATTGGTTCAGACTATCGCGCAGCGCTTGCCGTGGTCGGCACGCGTCACAAGGTGGATGCCGGCGGCCGGATTGTCTGGTCCAGCGTAACAAGGTTGAAGCTGTTGGAAATATCGAGGCTGCCTTGACGGACGGACACGAGTTCACGCCCGATTGGTTTTCAAAGCCCGGTGACTCTTTGCGCGCGCTAATGGTGCGGCGCGGTGTCACGGCGCAGCAGGTCGCCGAGAATCTTGCGGGCGGAATGGTCACTCTTCGCGGTCTCCTGGGAGGTGCAGAAGCCGTCGACGCGCATCACGCCGAGGTGCTTTCCGCCTCCCTGGGCGGTACTGCGTCGTTCTGGCTAAAGCGTCAGTCCAACTACGAGGACGCGCTCGAACGTGCGCTCGAACGGGCGACAGCGAGCATGGATGAAGCGCAGTCGTGGCTCCAGCTGCAGGTCCCGGGTCCGCGGCCGAGGGGCCGGCTTTGCGATGAGCGTCGCCGGGACGAGGTTCGACGGCGTCTTGCGTTCTTCAACGTCGGGACAATGAAAGCGTGGGAAGCGCGCTACGGCAGGATCTGTTCGGACACGTTGTTCAGGACCTCGAGCTCTTTCGAATCCAAGGACACCGCCGTTCTAATGTGGCTGCGCAGCGGCGAGTTGGCGACCGACATGATCGCAACCCGGCCATGGAGCGCGGGGAACCTTCACGATCGCCTGGATGCCATCAAGGCGCTTACCAAACTTAAGGATCCCGAGCGGTTCCTGCCCAAGCTCAAGACCCTGTGCGCCGAGGCCGGTGTTGCGGTAGTCGCCAAGAAGGCGCCCGAGGGTTGTCGAGCGTCGGGTGCCACCCGCATGGTCGCCCCCGACAAGGCCATGATACTCATGAGCTTCCGTGGTCTCGCGAACGACAAATTCTGGTTCACGCTGCTGCATGAGATCGGGCACCTTCTTCTTCATGGCGCTAAAACCTTCGTTGACGAAGACATGCATGGTGTCGATCAGAGCGAGCGTGAGGCGAACGAGTTCGCCGCGCGGTGCATCGTCCCGTTGGACAGGCACGAGGAATTCGAATGCCTCGGCGACAACCGGAATTCGGTGATCAGATTCAGCGTCCGCTCCGGTGTAGGGCCTGGCCTGACCGTAGGACAGATGCAGCACCATCGCATGATCGGGCCGGCTCAGCTCAACGAGCTGAAGAAGTTCTGGAAGTGGCGCGACCTCTCCCCGGTGCTCGACTAGCCTACGTAGTGAATGAAGCGGCGGGGGCTCTTCTGCCAGTTGCATAGCGCGTCCTCCATGACGGCCATCCCGACCTGAAGCCGTTGATCGAGCGCATCGAGGGAATTCTGAATCGCTTGGTTGCCGGTCGCGCTGGTAGGATTTCCGTCTACGATCAGACGGGCGCCGCGCCCGGGCCCAGTCGCCCCGTCGAGATAGGCCTTACCAGCTTCGATCGGCGCGAGGCGGTAGCGGCCAATGTTAGAGAGATAGTCGAACTTCGCCAAACGACCGAACGAACGGATCTTCAGGCGGTTATAAAGATAGTCGAAGATTGTGCTGGGATTATTGCCGGCGGCCAGGACGGCGTTCGCGAAGAACGCGGCATGCCCGCCAGGTCCGATCCATACGATGTAATCGGCCACCGCCCGCTTCATCGGTCGGTTGGTGTTGGGATCCATGCTTTCGTACTTCCGGTGGTTTCCAAAGGCGCCACCGACGTTCTGCCAATTGGCGTCGAGCCAAGCGTAAAACGCGGCCGGATTGGCGACGACCGCGGCCCAGCTCCACCGTCCGCCGCCTAGCTGGCCATAGACGTCTTTCAGCCGCTGCCATCCGGATAGAGGACGGGCGAAGTGAGTCATCAGAAAGATCAGCCAACCGGCCTCGTCGACGTCGCCTAGCTGCATATGGAAGGCGACCGCACGCTCGGGATCGAACGACGCGTTGTTGGGGTCCGCGCGTGCCGGCCCCAACGGCTTCAGCTGCACCAAGCGGTAGTATGCCTCTCGACGCAAACTGGCGACGAACTGCATGGCCAGCGTGTCAATCGTGGCGGCATCCGGCAGGCCCGATAGTCCGAGCGGCGCCTTGGCGGCCCGCAACTCGTTCACGAGGCGCCGATGTTCAGCGTTCTTCGACGGCCACATGATTTTCCCCAATTTGCGCAGCTTCGGCCTGCGGCTGCTCCGCGCGACTCTTAAGGTGCAGTCTGCCGTCGACATACGGTCGATAAAAGGTCGTTGCCAGCTGTCCCCGCAGTTCGGCCAGCCGCGCAGGATGGTCCGCGGCCCAGACCCTCGCCCAGAATACCTGCAGCAGCCGCACTATGTCGCCCCAGTACGGATCACTCATTTCCGCATGGGCATCTAGATCATCGCCTTGACGCAGCCGGTCTTCGATGCCGAGGAGTTGATCCACTAGGTCAAACGGGTCGCTGCTCGGCATTGGAGGCATCTCCATTGTACGCTGGAAGCCTTCCGCGACATACTGGTCAAGCAGGTCGAGATGTTTCTCATAGACGTGCATGCTGCCGACGTACTGATAGTATTCCCCGAGATCGACGCCGAGGCGGCGGGCTATCATCTCCTGCAGCATGGTGAAGCAGAACACGTCGTGCGGCAGTCCCCAGTACGCGTCGTTCGAACGCATGGTGACCGACATGTGGAGCTGGCCGTCGCGCAGATGGAATTGCAACGTGGTCGTGCAGGGGATCTCTTTATGCTCGGTGGCTATATCCTCCGCGTTGAACAGCTGGATCACGGCACGACGCGAGCCTGGCTTCCTAGACAGCAGCGCCTCAATGCTGGCGAACTGGTCGATGCCCTCGCGCATGGCGCGAAGTCTCGGGCCGTAAGCCCCCTGGATGATGCCCTCAACCGCGTCATCCCTGTACGCACTTACATACGGCTCGATGAATTCCAAAGTGTCGGACCCCTTCAGATACCAAAGCAGTTCGCCGATCGCGCTAAAGGGCTTCCCTCGGTTCTCCGACCGGCTGATGCGAGCGCGCGGCTTCGTGATGCGGAGCGCCACGCCCAGAAGCTCGATCGTGTTTCCTCTTGAGCCTGCGTTAGGCCGGCCGTGTTCTTTTATCTCTTGGTAGAGGCGATACAGGACCGCATCGATACATTCCCGTTCGATTTCCATGATTGCCGCCCCTCGCGGCATAGACAACCGCATTACAAGTTTGGCCGGAGGCCTCAAATGGGTCAATCGGAGGGACGGTTTATTTTCGATGGTTTTGCAGTGGGCGCCCGTGGCTTTCGACAGATCGCCAAGAGTACCGAAATCGGCTGCTCAAAAACCTGCCGCATCATCATTTGTCCATGTCTGTCGTTTGATATTAAACACTCTAAACAATCAGCCGTAATTAATAAAGTCTGCCCAAGGCAACGGAATATATTTTGTCAAACTAAATTACTTAGCCGACTAACTCCGTTAGTATAGAATTATAGAAAAGAAATATTCGAAAATAAATTTTTATAAATGTGTCCGAAACCCCCCTGCTCTGACTTTCGGACAAATCAAAAGCACCAGTTTTTTTATAGGGCAGCGTTATAGAGCTGCGAGCGTAAACACTTGTAAACAGAAGAGAGAGCTTGACGGCTTGGCCGATTCATGATTCGAATCGCATATAGGTCGTGGGGGCAAAACAGTCGCTGCGACTTGGCGCAAATCACTTCCCAGTGAGGTAGACAATGGGCGGCGAAGATTGGCACGGGCACATCAAATGGGCGCTGGAACGCCGTGGCACTTCGCTGTCGCAAATCGCCCGTGATTTGAGCGTCAGTCCCAGCACTGTCACCAGAGTTTCCAAAG
The DNA here is from genome assembly GCF_004795835.1 of Sphingomonas sp. PAMC26645. Taxonomy (NCBI): domain Bacteria; kingdom Pseudomonadati; phylum Pseudomonadota; class Alphaproteobacteria; order Sphingomonadales; family Sphingomonadaceae; genus Sphingomonas; species Sphingomonas sp. PAMC26645. Next base: position 436,424 of record NZ_CP039249.1, on the reverse strand, counting down.
GCCTCGTGCGCTCGCGCCGGGTGGAAGAGGCGATCGCCGCAGCGGCCGCCTTTACGCCTGCGCAGCTCTGGCCTGCGCATTATTCGCAACCAGCGGGAGGAGATCGATGATGTCGTAGCAGATGGTCGCGCCAACGCGCGGAAACATTACCAAGCTACGGAAATGAAAAGGCCCCGCCGGTTGCACCCAGCGAGGCCCATAGAAGATCAAGGACCTTACTGCCCCTGATCTCCTTCATTCCGTGAAACCTGTCAAGGTTCGGGGCCGTCCCGGATCATGTCCCCTCACGTCCATCGCATCCGATTGCGAGATGGAAGGAACGATAAATGAAAGTCGATGCCGCAGACCACGATCACCTGCCGGAGCTATTGCTCAGCTTCAATGGCGAACCAACGCCCCAGTTCATCCGCGACAAACATAGCGACGCGCATCATGTGCGGATGATTCGGGCTGACGATGGTGGTGCGCTGCGCACCTTCAACGGCGGACTCGCCCATGAAAATGGCTGGTACACAAGCCGCAAGGCCAGACGTGTTCTTCACTGGCAGGGTGCGGCCCAGTACGATTTCCTGACACGCGCCGAGGTGGAGTTCGCCGTGGTTCGGGTCGCATCAGAATCTGTGCGCTTTGAATTCACGCGGGGAGGCAAAAAGCAGGTTTACACCATCGACGTCGAATTGGTTGCACCTGATGGCACCGTCACGCTCATCGAGATCAAGCGAGATCAGCGTGACCTTGCCGACCCGGAGTATCGCGCGAAGCTGACGGCGGTCCACGAAATTTGTGATGAGCATGGCATCCGGTTCAAGGTCATCCTTCGTCACCAGATCTGGGACAGCCTCATTCATCGTCGCAACGTGATGCTGTTTTGTTCACGCAGGTTCGTGACGATCCTACCGGAGCATTTGGAGCGTCTGGAAGCTCACGAAAGGCAGGTGGGCACGGATGCTACCTTCGGAAGTACCGCCAAAGCGATCGCGCCTAACTGCCCACGCACCGGCGAAGCCTTGATTCAAGCGCTGACGGTTGCTCGGCGCATTGAAATCGACCTTACCCGTTCGCTCTTGGATACGACGCCGGTGACCATTCACTGAGGCGCCGGTGTTTGCCCGGGATCCGATCTCCTCAATGGCCTGGGCCACTATCCAATCTCGATCCGAAGCGCCTGTCGCCGGCATCATCTCGATGCCGGCCACCTACCGGCGCGTCCCGAAAGGTTAGAATTCCATGGCGCACATCCGCTTTTCTCCCGGCGCGATCGTCGATGTTCGCGGAGCCGAATATCATCCTGCCTATGCTCACGGCCGGGTCCAGCTTACCCACCTGATCACGGGCGAGATCCTCAAGTACGAGCAGAAGGACGGATCGCTCGAATTGCCGACCGTCGAGCAATTCCAGCTTATGCAGCACGGTGGAGATGCTGTGACCCGGACGCCGCGTTCATCCGACACAATCCGCAATTACAACGATAGCGCAGAATGGACACGCGATCAGGCGGGTGCGATCTCTTCCCGCGCTTTGCGCATGGCGACCGCCTGCCAAATGCTGGACGAACGGGGCGTTCCGCAAGGCATCGGCGCTATTGAGGCCGCCCTCGACGATTGCTGGACGCCCGAGTTGGCCCATCGATTCGGACAAAAACCTTCTGCCTCGTCGGTGAAGAATTGGCGAAAGAACCGCGGCAGCATCGGAAATCGCCATCCTCGTCACATGGTCCCGCTGTCCGGCAGGCGCATCGCGCGTTCGCCGGACGGCAGCATCGATCAGCAGCTCCTCTGGACATGCGTGCTCGAGGGCAGGAAGGCGGGGCGCCACGTCGCGGACATCCATGCCGATTATGCCTATCGGCTCAATCTGGTGAATGACGGGCGTCACCCGTCCATCGACAAGCCGCACGAGCCTTTTGAGGTCTGCTCAGAGCGCACCGTGCGACGCCGTTTCAACGAACTAGAGTCGGACAAGACCTTGGCCACCTCCATAGAGGTAGAGGCCGTCAAGCAGGATTGGTCAGGAGCGGGCAAGCCGCTCGCGGCTGATTTCGTCATGCAGTATGTGATAGTGGATCACACTTGGCTCGACGTACATGTCGTATGTCCGGCCCTTCAGATGGTTCTTGGACGACCGTGGCTGACACTCGCTATCGACGTCAAAAGTCGTGCCATCGTCGGCCATCTGATAACCTTCCAAGATCCGTGCCGATGGTCGGTCAGCGAGATATTGCGGCGCATCGTGCTGCCCAAACGTCCCCCGCCGGCCATGACAAGCCGATATCCGGTTCTTGCGATGCTTTGCGGCAAGCCGGGCTGCCTGATCCTCGATAACGCCGTCGAATTTCGTAGCCACACGCTCGAAGCGGCAGCGCGGGATGCGGGATTTTCCGTTCGGTTCTGCCCGATCAAGCAGCCAACCTACCGAGCGATCGGCGAGCGTGCGATCAAAACCCTGAATGATCAGACAACCCGTCTGTTGCCAGGGCGAGCATTGACGCTGAACGATGCCAGACGTTGGGGTTACGATGCTGAGGCTCAAGCCATCGTCATGCTCGATGAGCTGGAGGCGATCGCGAACCAGATCATAGCATCGTACAATGTCGAGCCGCATGACGGCCTGGGTAGCCAGCAGCCCGCGCTTGTATTCGAACGTGACATCAATCGCTTCGGCATCAACGACTTCGCGGACTTCGCATCGTTTGCGCGCGACGTGATGGAGGTGCGCTCCGACGCGCAGCTTTCTCCCTCCGGTATCCGCGCTTTCAACCTGCGCTATCATGAGATTCAGGCGGTGCCGGAACTGTTGCGCGACCTTGTGCCCATCGAGCCGCGCCGCCAGCGGCGCAGCGATGCCACCGCGACCGTCGAGTTCCGCTACGACAGTATGGATATCAGTCGCATCCATGTCTGGAACCGTAAGACCCGGAAATATGTCGAACTGATGTGCGCCGACGAGAGGTACAGCAGCGGCATGCCCTTGTGGCTGCACGAGCAGATCGAACGCGAGGCGCAAAAGCAGGGGTTGGCGTTCAATACGCAGGAGGAGCGGATGAACGCCCGCGGGCATCTCATTGACGCTATCCGTAATATCAGCCCTGGCGACCTTGCCGCTTCACGAAAGCGCCTGGCCACCCTCATCGAGGTGCCGCGCATAAGGCAAACCACAGGAAACATTGTTGATCTGGTTCACGCGACGCCCTCTTCGGTAACGCTTGGCGATTTCATCGCCAATGACCGCGCGAGGTTGACCTCGCTCGACCAGGACATCGTCTCATCAAGACCTGACCCGCGTACCAAACCGGCAAAATCGGCGCTTGAGCGCCGCCGTGAGCACGCGGCGACGGGGCAAATCGAACTTGACGCCCCGGCTCGCAAGCGCCGGCTGCCTATGACCAAGGGGGGCTACCAATGACCGACCGGTTCAGCTCTGCCCCCGAGCAAGAGATGCCCGCCAGCGCAGCCACCCGCGTCGGCAAGGCCAAGGCGAGGTTTGATGCGATCCGCGTGGATTACCCACCTCAGACCGCGGTCGTGGCCGCGCTTGATGAGATGCGCATTGCGGCGATCGGTCGCCCGGCACATGGTCCTTGCGGCGGGGCCATGCTTGTCGCGCCTCACGGTTGCGGCAAAACCGAATCCATTGTCGCCCTTCGCCGTCGTCTGGAGGCATCGGCTGAAGAGAGCTGCAAACCGTTGCTCCATGTCGAGACCGCGGGGGCCGGCACGACCGACTCCCTGCCGACCTCGATCCTGCAGGCGCTCGGCGCTGCCCGGCCGGATGTCGGCACCGAAAAGGCGCGCTGGCCAAGAGCGATCGCGGAGATGCAGCGCTGCGGTGTGCAGATCGTCGTCTTCGATGAGTTCAACCGCGCCGCACGTAGACCCCGAATGAGCCGTGCTATCGCCACGGCGATCCGCGAAAAGATCATGGACGCAGGTATCGCGCCGGTAGCCTTTGTTGGATCGGAAGATGCCGGATCGGTCCTGGCGCAGGTGCCCGAACTGATGGAGCGGCTCGACGATGACATCGATCTCTCGCCCCTACGCTGGGACACGAAGGGGGATCGGGCACTCTTTGTGAGTTTCCTGGCTGATCTCGACGACGCGATGGTGGATGCAGGCATTCTGGCTTGCCTGTCCGGTCTTACGCACGAGAGTATTGCGCGGCCGCTTTGGGAGGCGTCGGCGGGCCGAGTGCGGCGCATCTGCAAAATCGTCCGCGCTGCTATGGCTGTTGCCCTGCACGATGGACGTGCCTCCGTCGATCGGAACGATCTGGCAGAGGCAGTCGATAGCTACTGCATCCCGCGCGATTTTTGCCAGAGCAACCCGTTTGCCAGACAGCACGTGCAATGAGCACCGCTCTTTCGCCATGGCGTGTAACGCGCGTTCTCCCGATAATCGCAGGGGAATCGTTGGACGGCTATGTCGCGCGCGTTGCGGCGGGTCATCACATGCCGCGAATGGCAAAGATCACCGAGGTCACGGGTGACATTCAATCGGATCGCCCTCACGCCTCCTTCTGCGACGATACGGGTTTGGAAATCCTTGCCGACTGTCTGGGGGTCAGTACTGAAATCACCCGACTGCACTCCCCGTTATGGTCACCCGATGCGAGAATGCTCAATCTCTTCGGGACGGCCGTACCTCGGGATTTTCTACAATTTTCGTACAGGCGCTTTTCCCCAAAGGCATTGGCGATGTCCGCGCATCATCGTGGCCTATGGCAAGTCCGCCAACTCCCGATTTGCACCGAAACATGGGAGTATCTTGAAGAGCGTTGTCCGAACCTAAACTGCCGTCGCCGTCAGGTCTGGCGACGTACGGCGGGCATCGACCTGTGTGACTACTGCGCAGAACCACTTACGCGAGCGCGCGCCGCCCTGGTTCCCGAAAATATCCGTGACAGCATGGCAATGCTCGTCGGCTTGATACACCATGACCCGGACAAGCGAAGGATCGCACGGCGTTATCTGCCACCGGAGCTAAGCGGTCTGGGCGGCGGGCATCTGCTGGAACTCGCTTGCGCGCTCGCCCCTGTCGTAGACCAGCGAGTGGGTTCGCTACTACACCACAGGTCTCTTTGCCTAGACAGCGCTCGGGACATTGTTGTTCCGGCCCTTGCGGCTGCATGGCCTTTCCTCACTGGCTGGCCCGGCGCTGTTGAGGCGCATGTTGCCGATAAGCTTAACCTTGGCGGTCGAGAGAAGGGTGGGAGTACCCGGAAAGCATTTTACGAAGTTCTTTCCGATCGCAACGGTTTGAGAGTATCACCGGCGGTCCAGAAGTTAATTTCCCACATCTTTGAACGATGCCAGACTGCGCGATCACGCGGTGTCACCATCTTAGAAATGGCCAAGTTGATCGGCGCTGACCGGCGGACTCTCTTTGAAATGCGCAAGGCTGGCAAGCTGCCTTCGTTCCTGGCGCTTGACGGGATCAGGTTGCAAGTTCTCGTTGATCGAGAAGCGGTAGCGCCAATGCTCACACGCAAAAAGACTCGCCTTCGCCTAGTTCAGGCCGCCGAGATTCTCGGTACGCCGACGTACGCTATCCGCGAATTGGCTCATCTCGGTTTGGTAGCAGTTGCATCCGTACCGCCGGGCCGTGGAGACTCTTTGCAGCTCGCCGTATGTCGAGACAGTTTGGAGGCCTTCCGAGACAAGTTGTCTCGCCGTTTAAGCCCGTCAAATGAGGGGTGTCCAGTTAGGCTTACAGAGGCGATGCGGGGGATTGGCGGGCATCCAAAGCCGTGGGCGAGAGTGCTTCAAGCGATTGCTGAGGGTGACTTGGCGGCAAGCGCAGTTGACGGGGACGCGCCTTTGGCAGATCGTATAACAATAAGATCGGAGGCGATACTCTCACTCGAATGTTTCCAGCCTACCGAAGGCATGGATTGGAGCGCCTGCATGGTAACAAAATCCGATCTTGCTGAAATCATGAACATCAGTCCCCCGCACTTTAGTCGGCATTCGGAGTTCCTGCTTGGGCCAGGCCCCGCTTTTCGGGAGATAACTATGGATACAGCCCATGAATTAGCCCGAAGGTATATCAGCACGAGTGAGATGAGCCGAAAATTACGTTTGTACCGGCGCGCAGTTGGCAATTTCGCTAGAATTCATGGAGTTAAACCTCAGGCTTCGGGCTTGTTCAGCCGTACTGAGGCCGAACAGCTTATCCCGGGTCTGCTCGTTAGCTGACACCGCGGTAGGAACGACAGCGGCATGATCGTCGCAGTCCTTCGTCGCTTGTCCTGATTTTCGCGACATCTGTGCAAGGAGCGGCGCTGTGAAACGTCGATGACGAATGGCGTATATTGCGGGCACTAGATGCTATCTGGGTAATGACGGGAAGCACACGATAGTCGCCAATCGGGGTTGGCAACGGCGTTCTGCGATCATCAAGGGGCTGCCGTCCGAAATCACCTGTTTCTCGCACAGTGGCGATTGAAACAGGGTTTCCACGCATCTGACTGCTGAAGGGCGATAATGGGAGGAATGCGGACCGTCCGCTATTGGGAAGGCAGATAGCGTTGGCGGACGTCGCCCGACGCTGAGGCCTTTCCCGAAAGGATGGTTTATAGAGAATATTTTTGGCTTCCCATAACCGATATGTGGCAGGTGAAATGGGAAAACCAGCGCCGATCGCGATCACCGATCGTGGGAATTGGCTTGTGCTTCGGTACGAACGAATAATCCGTTTTAGGTTTCGACGGTGAATAGTAGCGTGAATAGGCTGCCACCTTCGACGCGCTGCTGATATCGAACAGTTCCACCCGATTGCTCCATCAGGCGTGCCGCGACCGACAAGCCAAGCCCAGTCCCGTTGCTCTCGGTGACACCGCGCCGGAAACGCTCGAAAAGCTCTGTTGCGGTTGATGGGTCGATGCCGGGACCATCATCCATCACCGTCACCGCGGCGACGCCGACGAGGATGGTGATCGACGTTCCGCGCGGCGTATGCAGCACAGCGTTCTCGAGCAGTACTTCCAATGCGCGCGCCGCATAGTCCGGCTCCGTCAGGACGATCATCGGATCGCCCTCTTCGACCTCGATCGATTGTCCGCGCCTGATAGCCAGAGGAGCGATCTCAGCCGCGCGGTCGACGGCCAGCATACGCAGATCGCACGGCATGAAAGCCTTCGGCGCGGTGGCGTCGATCTCTGCAATTGTCAGAAGCCCTGCTACGACTGCGCGCAACTGATCGATCTGAGCCAGCATAGGCTCGCGTTGGACGCTATCCGAGATATCTTCTGCGCGCAGACGAAGTACGGCGAGCGGCGTCCGCAAGGCGTGCGCCGTGTCGGTTATGAAATCCCGCTCGGTACGGTACGCCAAAGTGACCCGCTCGAGTGCGGCATTGGCGGCAAGCGCTAGTGGCAGCACCTCGCTTGGAAGGTCGATAACGTCGATCCGTTCGTCGGTCTCGTGAGGACGCATAGCCTGGACCGTTCGCGATGCGCGGCGAATTGGCGCGAGGCTGCGCCGGACGATCACGACGTCGATCGCTAGCAAGGCGGCGAGCAGGATAAGGATGATCGCCGCCCCCAAGACGACGACATGGGTGACGATATCGTCGAAGATCACGGTAGGATGCTCGAGATCCTGAACGACAACAATCCATCGATCGCGCACGCCCGCAATTGGTACGGTCAGCCCAGAATAAATCGTTGCGCCATCGACCCTGCGAAACTGCGTCGCAACTGCACGGCTTGGAGGCGCTAGTGTCGGTGGTGGAGGCGGCAGACCATGCAGCGACCGGACCGTGCCTCCTTCGATTACGGCGAACGAAAAGCTTGCTCCACCACCGCTGAGTGCGAGGCGATCGGCGTCCGACACGGTCCAGCCGTGCCGGTCCCGCCGTACCCCGTGGGCGAGCGTCGTGGCGAAGGCTCCCAGGGTCTGGTGCTGCAGCCGCAGGCTCGTTGTTTCCAGCAGCAGGGCGACGGCCCCCGCTGCCACCAGCGCGGTCACGAGGGTGGCTATGCCATGTAGAATCAGAATACGGGACAGGATCGAGCGGGAGCGGATCACGCGGTCGTCGCCCGGAGCAGGTAGCCGATGCCGCGCATGGTCACGATCTCAATCTCGGCATGCGTCGCCTCCAACTTGCGACGCAGGCGGTGCACGGACACCTCTACCGCGTTGGACGAAAAGTCGTCGCCGAGCCCGAAGAAGTTCGCCTCGATCAAGCCTTTTCGGACCACCTTACCGCGATCACGCAGTAACAGGTGCAGCAACTGCGTCTCGCGCGGAGGGAGCATCAAGGGCTGATCATCCAGATATCCTGTTTGCGATCGCGGATCCCAGGCAAGCCGTCCGCATCGCCACATCATGGCGTGGCCGGTACTGGCGCGACGTAGCAGGGCCTGTACCCGCGCGACGAGTTCGTCCGTCGCAAATGGCTTGACCAGGTAATCGTCCGCGCCTGCGTCCAGCCCGGCGACCCGATCAGCGACGGCTGACCGCGCCGTAAGGATCAGGACAGGAACCTCGCTCCCCGTCGTCCGCAGCCATCGTAGCAATGTCAGGCCGTCGCCGTCTGGCAAACTCAGGTCGAGCAAGATCGCACCGTAATCTGCTGCCTGGATCGCCAATCGAGCCATGTCCACGGTATCATACCAATCGGCGACAAGCCCCGCGCGCGCCAGCCGTTCGATAACCAGTCCGGCCAGTTCACGATGATCCTCGACAACGAGCAGGCGCAACGCTTTCTCCCGTAAGGTCACCGTAAGGCAAGCGCCTCCAACCGGCGGTGTATCGACAATGCAGCGTTCGCGACAGGCTCGGTCGACTCCGATCGCCAGCGGACGCTTCCGGCAAGGACTTCGAACGAAATGCGCCTGATCATGGCGACGGTGCTAACGACCGTCCTTACCATCGCGCCGCTTGACGCGCAGACCACACTAGGCGGGGCCACCAGCTATCCGGATGTTCCTGAGCCCATGGTGTTCGACATGGTCCGCCCGCTTGGCGCGCGACGTGGGGAGTTGGAGATCAACACCCTGGTGCAAAGGAACGGCTCCGGTCCACATGCCAAGGCGGAATGGGCGCCCGAGGTTGAATATGCGGTAGCGGACGGTTTCGCGGTAGAGCTAGAACTTCCTGTCGAGGGGCTCGGCATCGCCGCTTACAAGATGGGGTTGCAGGGTACGTTCGGCACCTTCGCCGGCGGGCGCGGCGTACACGGGGTGCAATATCTCGGTCTCTACGACCGGACTGACAGGCAGTGGCGCAGTACACTGCTGTATCTCGTCGGTTTTCGTCTCGATGACAGGTGGAGCACGATGAGCATGATAGGTGCCGGCGACGTTGCCCTTAGCGGCCGCGATCGTTCGAGGCTGATCGTCAATCATTCGACTTTCTACGATCTCTCCCACACCACGTTGGCAGGGGTCGAGGTAAACATGCGGCTCGGGGGCAGCAGATATACGATGCTCATGCCACAGGTGCATCACCGTCTACCCAAAGGCTTCAGCATACAGGGTGGTGTGGGTGCGGTTCGCGACGACGGTGAACCGTGGCGTCCACGGGCAGGCGTTCGCGTCATCAAGCAGTTTTGACAAGGAGGCGAGCCGGCTCGCGTAGCCGGCTCGCCTCCTTGACCGCATCGCGTCTGGACATCTTTTCATTTGCCCCGTGCGACGCACCTGCCGCCATCCGGCCCGACCATCCCGTTGCAGGTGCGGGTCGCTAGCGTCGGCTCGGCGAGTTCCGCCAGCCGGTTCAGACCGTCATTGCCGCGGGCAAGATCGAAACCGTCATAGAGTTTGCCCGACGCCGTGAACGTACGGAACCGGAGCTGGTCGCCAGCGACGTCGACCACCTGGTAAAGTTCGGTCGCCTCGGCCGTCTTGTCGGGCTGGCTGCGCGCGCGATCGTTCAGGCCATACATCTTGGAGCCGGTGACGGAGACGAGATAGACCGGCCCCTGGATGCCGCCTGTCTTTGCGCGCACGGCGCGGCCTGCGTCACGTCCGGTTTCCGCGGTCAGCCGGCTATAGCAATGGTCGTGCCCCTGCAGCACAAGGTCGACCTTGCGCGTTTCGAAGATCGACTTCCATGCACTCTTCAACGCCGCGGTATCTTCAGGGCGTGCGCAGGTGAATAACGGCTGGTGGAACAGCACGACGTTCCACTTCGCCTTACTGGCCGCGAGCGTTGCGTCGAGCCAGCGGGTCTGGCTGTCGAGTTGGCCGAGTTCTAGTGCTGCGGTGCCGTCGAGCACGACGAACCGCACGCCTTGGTAATCAACAAAATAGGTCGTCGCCTTAACGGGCGCGGCGCCATTGCCGGGCAGCGCGAACTGCAATGGCCAATAGGGTCCGAGCTTGCGGCTTTCCGTTCCGTTGGCGAGTTTTACGTCGACATATTCGTGATTGCCGGTCGCCGGCAGCTGCGGCAGCATCGCGTAGTTATAGCCGCCAGCCTCGTCGAACTCGCCCCATTCGTCGTCATGATCCAAGTCGTCGCGCTGTGCCGCCAGATCGCCGGCATGCACGACCAGCTCGATTCCGCCATTGGCATGAAACGCCTGCCGGATCACGCGGGCGGCATAGGTGAGGATGCCGTTCTGGATGTCGCCGAGATACAGGAAACGGAATGGCTTTGCCTCGACCGCCGCGGTACGGAACTGGATCCACTCGCTCCAGCCGGCACTGCCCTTCAGACGGTATGCGTAGACCGTGTCGGGGGTCAGTCGTTCGAAGCGTATGTGGTGATAGCGCGCGGCCCCGTTCGCGCTCGTCATCGCGGTGCTGGTTCCGGAAACCAATATCGCCTTATCGGCCAGTGTCGGCCCATCGACGGCCACCGCGATCTGCGCCTGCGCTGCCGCCTGCGCCATATCGGTGCGATAGGACACCGCCATTCCGCGCGACGGGTCCGCGGCGGCGGTCAGCATGATGCGATCGGGTAGATTGCGCGCGGCGTAGGGCAGGCCGGGGGAGCGGGGGATAGCCGATACCGACTGCGCGACGGCATCGGAACCGAGCGCCAGCATCAGGAGGGTGGCCGCCACGGGGAGAGTCGGTTTCAGCATTGAGGGTCTCGATAATGACGCGGGGACATGGGGGCACGGGATGGCCGCTTGGGGGATACCAAGCGGACGATCGGTCAAAAGCTGGCCATCACGCCGAACTTGGCGGTCCAGTTATACTTCTCATATTGCAGCAGGCGCTGCGACCCGGCGAAGTTCTGATAGGCATAATAGGGCGCGTCGGTGACGTTGATCCATTCCGCGAACAGTCGCGTGCGGGGCAGGACCCGGAACTTGGCGGACAGGTCGAGCTGGAAGTGATCGTTGACGATACGGTCTTCGTCCGCCGCCCCGCCAACCTCATCGAGATACTTGTCCCGGTACGTCCCTGCCGCGCGCAGCGATATCGGGCCCTTCTCGTAGCCAAGAACGACGTTGAACGTGTTCTTCGACGCCGAGGGTAGGGCGATGCGACGCGGGTCGTCGCGGTCCCCGCCGGTGAACACCGTGCCGGTGGCGTCGGTGTAGGTGTAGTTCGCGTTGAGCAGCAGGCCGTCGAACGGGGCGGGCAGGAACGTCAGTGCCTGGTTGAACGACAGCTCGATGCCCTTCACCGTTGCCGTCTCGCCGTTCACGAAGGTCACCGCCTCGGTATAGTCGATCCCATACGCCGTGCCGGGTTCGAAATCGCGCTGTTCGACGACGAAATCCTTGATCGACTTCCAGAACACACCGACGGTCAGCGCGGCGCTGTTCCCGAAATACCATTCCGCCGAAAGATCTCCGTTCCAAGCCCGATAGGGCTTGAGGTTGGGGTTGCCAAACTCCGCTTCGGCATCCTCGTTCAGCAAGAAGCGCGGCGCAAGGTTGGACAGTTTGGGACGAACGAGGCTTTTCGAACCGCCGATCCGCAGGACGACGTCCTTTGCCGGCTCGTAGCGCACTGTCAGGCTCGGCAGCACGTCGGTATAGTCGCGGCGGAACCGGTTGGGGGTGATGACGACGTCGTCGCCGTCGGTCGCGGTCAGCGCAGCGCGGATGTCGTTGCGCGTTCGCTCGACGCGTAGCCCGCCAACGACGCGGATCTGCTGGCTGTCCCAACGGCCCAGCGCGTAACCGGCCTGGACGTCTTCATCAATCGCATAGTCGGATGATCCGGAGTTCAGCGCGGTCTCGATGGGGTCGAGTTCGAACAGCGATCGGTTCGCATTGAAGAAGTCGCGTGGCGCGGTGCGATCGACCACCGGGCCGAGATCCGTGAACCGGTACGTCTGCCGGCCGAGCACGTCGGCCAGCGTATAATCGCCGTCGTACCCGCCGAAATACTCCATATCGAAGTCGTAGCTCTTCTTGCGCCAGCGCAGCTTCGTGCCGGCCTGCACAGTGAACGTCCCGCCATCGGCGGCAAATTCGCGCGATACGTCGCCGCGCAGCGTGAATTCCTGGTCCTGCGAGTCCGACAACGCAGTGCGTTCCACCCGGTTAAACTCATATTGCCCGGGGTCGTTGACCAGGTCAGTGCCACTAATGATCGTGTAGAGTGGCAGAAGCGGGTTCGCATAGTCGAAGTTCACGTCGACGCCATCGCCGTCGAAGCGGGCGCGGAAGCGGGTCGGGTCAAGCGAACCGCTCTCCTTCTCCGATGCTTTCGAATAAGCACCCGAATAGACGAACTTCCAGGGACCAGTGACGGTTTCGCCGCCCAGCGTAAGCGAACCGATGCGCTGCTTCTCGAAGCGATCCTTCATGCCGCGGCGGATCTCAATACGGCCATCGGCATCGGTGAACGCCGCGGAGGTCGCGGTACCGGAGGCGGCGGGCTCGTCGAATATGAACGACAGATCGCCGCGGTACTCGTGATCGCTGAACTGGCTATATAATCCGCGCGCATAAAGCTTCGTCGTGTCGCTAGGGCGCCAGTCGAGAGTGAGCGAGCTGCCCAGGCGCTTTCGCTCGACGTCATAGTCGCGATACTGGACCTCTTCGACATAGGCGACGCCGTCGTCGTTGACGTCCCAGCCCGATGCCTCGACATTGTCCGTCTCGAACTTGCGTCGGTAGTAGCTGATGCCACCAGCAACCCCAAAATTGTCCGTCAGGCGTTTGGAGAAGTCGAAGCTCGCTTTTGGGGTCAGCGCATCCGCATAATCGTTGTAGCTACCTTCGAGCTTGACCGAGAATAGATCCTTCTTTCGGTCGAAAGCGCTGGTTGTGTTGATCTCGATTGAGGCCCCGATGGTGTCGCCGTCCATGTCCGGAGTGAGCGATTTCTTAACCTCGATCGATTCGATCAGTTCGGCGGGGATGACGTCGAGCGCGACCGAGCGTACGTCGCTCTCCGGCGCGGGCACTCGCGTGCCGTTGATCGAAGCCGCATTCAGTTCGGGATCAAGGCCACGGACCGATACGAACCGACCTTCGCCCTGATCGTTCAGGATATTGACGCCGGGCAGGCGCCGCAGCGATTCCGCTACGTTCTGGTCGGGAAACTGGCCGATTGCGTCTCTTGTCAGGACGCTTTCGACGCCGTCGGCGGAGCGCTGCCGCGACAGGCTGCTGGCGACATTCGCTGCCTGCCCGACGACGAGGATCTCCTGGTCGGACGTCGAGCCCATTGCGATGTCGGCACGCGCAGCGCCGGTATCTGCAACGATAACGGTCGCGCGGATCGGCGCTGCGTTAATGTAGCGTGCCTCGATCGTGTACGTGCCGGCGGGGACGTCGACGAAACGGAAACTACCGTCCCGCCCGGCTTCGGCGACGCGATTGAGTTCGATGATCCGCAGCGACGCGCCTTGCAGTGTTCGCGTACCGGTTCCGTCCGAGACGGTGCCGACAATCTCGCTGGCGAACGCAGTAGCCGGTACCAAAAAGGCGGCGGCCAGGGCGAGATGACTGGCGCGCGAAAGCGCGCGGCGAAGCGTGTTCATATGTCTTTGAGCCCCATTCGATGCGCGAAGCGTCGATTAGGATCGACCGTCGCGTCTTGTCGGGACGAGCAAGTGTGCGTGCCGGATGACAAACGTGCGACGGATCCGCGTCGATATCGTTACGCAACCGAACATTGGGACAACGCAATGTTTGCCGAGGCAGACAGTCCTCACAGAACGGATACGGTGATTGCCTCTTTAGGTCGCGGGAATGTAGCCAAGCGATAGCATTCCAAGCAGTATCGATCCGGCAAATACTCGGTACAGGACAAACGGCATGTAGCTGCGGGTGGATACGATCCGCAGGAAGACGATGATCACGCCGTAGCCGACCCCGAACGCTACGAGCGTCGCGATCGCGAGGCAGGCGGGGGATGGACCTCCCGTCACGTCGCGGCTCGCGATCAGTTGGTAGAAGCCCGACAGCAGGACGGCGGGTACCGCGAGCAAGAACGAATACCGGGCCGCGGCAGCGCGGGTGTAGCCGAGCGCCAGTCCGGCACTAATCGTGCCACCGGACCTCGACACGCCGGGGATCAAGGCCAAGGCCTGGGCAAATCCCAACACGATGCCATCGCGCCATGTCATACCGTCAAGCTGGCGGGTCTTCCGACCGATCACGTCGGCCACCGCGAGTAGCAGCCCGAAGAGGATCAGCGTCGTCGCGGTCAGGTACAGGTTGCGCAGCGAGGTTTCGATCGCATGCCGGAACGCAAGGCCCATCAGCGCGATCGGTACAGTTCCCAGCAGGACTAGCCACCCCATCCTCGCATCGGGCGACAGCGGCTCGCGACCGCGAGTAAACGATGCAAACCAGGCGACGCCAATCCTCCAGATGTCATGACGGAAATAGAGCAGGACGGCCGCCTCGGTGCCGAGTTGGGTGATGGCCGTGAAGGCTGCGCCGGGATCCTTGCCGCCCTCGAGGACGAGACCTGCGATCCGAAGATGCGCGCTGGACGATACAGGCAAAAACTCCGTCAGTCCCTGGATGAGACCAAGCAGAACTGCTTCTAGCCACGTCACGCGGCGCTGGCCGCAACACTGGCGGCGGTGATCGCGGCATCGCGCCGGTGTGCCTCGAAGCTCTGGGCCTCAATGAAGACGCGTGTGACTTCAGGATGCGTTTCCTTGATCGCGCGCTCGAGTGCGCTGACCGTGGCCTCGACCCCAGACGCACGAAGTCCATCGCTGAAGTCCAGGCTCACCGCGACGAGAACGTCGTTCGGTCCGAAGTGCATCGTCAGCAGTTCGTTGACGCGCAATACGCCGGTCCCCGACGCAGCGATTGTACGGATGCTGTTGCGCACGGAAGGCCTGACGCCTTCGCCGGTGAGGAGACTCTGGCATTCATAGGCCAGAAAGGCGGCTGTTACCGCGAGGATCACACCGATGACGATGGAGGCTACGCCGTCAAGCCAGGGCAGATTAAGCGCCTGGGACAGGAAGATACCGAGCATCGCCGTCAGCAAGCCCAGCAAGGCAGCAGAATCCTCGAAGAGGACGGTAAAGATGGTTGGATCCTTACTTGCCCGGATCGCTTCGATCCAGCTGCCGGAACCCTTCTCCTTGCGGAACGCACGCAATGCGACCCACCATACGCTGCCCTCAAAAACCAGTCCGAAGGCCAGCACCACATAGTTAATCCAGGCACTTTCGACAGGGTGGGGCGACTGAATTTTGTCGATCCCCTGATAGATCGAGATGCCCGCGCCCAGCCCGAAGATCAGGATGGCAACCACGAACGCCCAGAAATACAGACGCAAGCCATAGCCGAACGGGTGGTCGGGCGTCGCAGGCTTTGCTGCTTGTTTAATCCCGTAGAGGAGAAGGATCTGGTTGCCCGTATCGACGAGCGAATGCACACCCTCTGACAACATCGCGGAAGATCCGGTGAACCAGGCGGCGACGAACTTGGTGACAGCAATTGCCGCGTTGCCGGCAAGCGCGGCATAGATCACGGTCTTGGAACTGTTGGCGGCCATGACGTCTTAGAAATCCTGGAAAGAGTGCGTGTCGTAAAAGGGTCGAAGATTCTATGATGGTTTGCGCGCAGTTCTGGCTATCCGGCGCCGGTCGCGGCGCCCCGCATCGCTACCGATTGCTCTTGCACCGATGATGCCACCAGCGACGGTCATAACCGCAATCGCGGCGCCGAAGAGCAAAACGTGAGTGTTGGTTATCGCCCCACGCCCACCAAGCGATTGGGCGGCTAGAAAACCGGGGGCGAGCAGTGCTGGCACCCAGATCAAGGCTGACGTGATGTTGGCAATCTGGAACGAGCGTAGCGGCATTCCGATCAGGCCGGCGACGAGCGGTACGGTTGCGCGGATGGGGCCGAGGAACCGACCAAAAAGGATGGATGCCATACCGTATCGGCGAAAGAACAGCCGCGCGCGAGCTGCAGCGTGGCGGTGTCGGTTGAGAGGCCAGCGTCGCAGTGCAGAGGGACCGATCGAACGACCGATAACGAACGAGAGCCAGTCGCCAAGCACTGCGCCAATGATCGCGCACGAGACGATCGGCCAAGGGCTAAGCAGACCTGTGGCGATCATGCCCCCAACTGCCATCATCAGCGCCGTTGCCGGTATGAACAGGCCGACTACAGCGAGGGACTCGCAGAACGCCAGGACACCCATGACGGGGCCGGCCCACAGCGCATGGCGGACGATGAAGGCCATCGTCTCAGTGATCAGTGCGTTCAGGAAATACACTCCGGGCGAGACTGGTCTCGGACGCGAACCGTGGGCGCTAGCGGACAAACCGCTTCGCCGTTGATCGATGATCGAGCTAGGCGTCCTGACGAGCGTGAACAATCTCGGCGACCGCAGATTGGGAATTATCAATCTTTCCCTCGTCGCAGCGCCTGCGGAGCGCGATAAGGATGGTCGCGTAGGTCGCGGACCGTATTGAGGTGTAGCCAATCGTGAGACTGCTGTTGATCGAGGACGATGCCGAGGCGGCGCAGACCATCTGCCGCGCTTTGTCGGGCGAGGGGCATGAAGTCAGCGCTGAACGGGTCGGGTGGGAGGGCTTGGCAAGCCTGCTTCGCGAAGCGCCGGACCTGATGATCGTTGACCGGATGCTCCCCGACATGGACGGGCTCGAGATTGTGGAGACGGTGCGGGTCAACGGATATCTTGGTCCAGTGTTGTTGCTGACGGCGCTCGGCTCGATTGAGGATCGTGTCACCGGGCTTCGCGCGGGCGCTGACGATTATCTGGTCAAGCCGTTCGCGATCGCTGAACTCATCGCACGTGTCGAAGCCCTTTTGCGGCGCGGCGCTAATCAGCAGGAGGTTGCGAGCTTTGGCAGTATCCGCATCGATCGGATGCGTCGTGAGGCATGGAGGGAAGATCGGCGGGTCGTGCTACAACCCCGCGAATTCGAACTCCTCGAGCGGCTGGTAAGCCAGAATGGCAAGACGGTGTCGCGAACGATGCTTCTCGAACAAGTGTGGCATCTGCATTTCGATCCACAGACGAACATCGTCGAAACCCATATGAGCCGGCTCCGACAGAAACTGAACGCCGGATTTGACGTGGACGCGATCCGGACCGTGCGTGGGATAGGCTACAGCCTTCGTAACGATGGCTGAGACCGCGCGGACTGCCCGCCAGATCACACTGTTCTTTATCGGCGGGTTCACGCTGGTAACGCTGGCGCTGGGGGTGGGCGCCGATCTGGTCGGAAAGCGCATCCTAACCGAGCAGCTTGACGAAGAAATTGCTTTCGAGATGCGAAGCCTCCTCACCGTTGCCGGAAAAGGCGGTGCGCCTGCAATGCACCGTGCGCTTCAGCGCAGGGACGACCGCGGAGTGAATAACTTCGGCTATTTGCTGATCGGGAGCGATGGCCGCCGACTTGGCGGCGAGCTCGCAACGACACCCCCTCGCAACGGCTGGGACAATATCCGGTTTCGCGATCTGGAAGGAGGTCAGCACGCGGCCAGAGCACAGACTACGACGCTAAGCGACGGCGCTCGCCTGACCGTCGCGACCGAACTTGCCCCAGCCGAGGAGTTGCGCAGCACTCTGCTGTCGCTGTTTCTCGCCGGGTTCTGCATCATGCTGGCAGTCGGTCTTACAGGCGGGGCGCTATTTGGGCGTATGATCCGCGCACGGCTTGGATCGGTCAACCGCGCGGCAATGTCGGTCACCGAAGGGGATCTCGGTCAACGGATCGCGGTTAGCGATCGCCAGGACGAATTCGATCAACTCGCGACGACGCTCAACAACATGCTCGATCGCAACGCGGCTTTGATCGAGAACCTGAGACACGTCTCCAGCGACATCGCCCATGACCTCCGAACGCCAATTATGAGGTTGCGACTTCGTTTCGAACAGGCATTGGCTTTGGCAGAGGATGATAGTGAGCAGGCCCGACAGATGGATCGATCCATCGCAGACATCGATGCGATATTGTCATTATTTGCGGCGCTTTTGCGTATCGCTGAGATTGAGTCGGGAGCACTTCACGCCTATTTTCATCGTGTCGAACTCAGTCAAACTGTCGCCATGCTCGCTGAAAGCTATGTGCTCGTTGCGCAGGACAGTGGCCGCAGCCTAGCGTGCCACATCGATGATGGTATCGCCTTGACGGGAGACACCGAACTCCTCGCGCAAATCGTCGTGAACCTGCTCGAGAACGCGTTGAGGCACACGCCCAATGGCAGCATCATCAAACTTGAGCTGACCCAAGCGGACAATACGGCGATTCTGACTATCGGAGACAATGGAATTGGCATTCCGGACTGTGACCGGGCCCGTGCCGTCCAGCGATTTTCTAAGCTGGCACGTGGGCCGGCTAGTGGTCACGGCTTGGGACTGAACCTTGTCGCTGCAATCGCCGCAGCGCATGGCGGCAGTATGAAACTGCTAGACAATCACCCAGGTCTTATTGTCTCGATCGCCTTACCAATTTTTGACAATCCACAGCATACCATAGCGCCCAAACGAGACCCCAGCAGCTAGTTGTCGTTGGCTGCTACTTGCAAGAGATCGGGCTGTAATATGCCAAGTTCATCCATGTGGGCAACAAGCTTCACCAGTTGAGCTTCGATTTGCTCGGCACAGACCGATATGTCGATAGTCCAAACACTGCTAGTCATTGAATAGATATATCCGACACTGGCGGCGTTAACGATAATTGGTCTACGACCGCCGGTTGCTCGGCGGTCGTAGTATGGGGTTATACCTTAGATCTTGTCGCCGAGAGCACCCTTTACGCTACCCTTGACGTCTTGACCGGTGCCCTTGAGCTGCTGCGCCTCACCTTCGGCTTCCAGTTCAGCGTTATCGGTGGCATCACCGTACAACTCTTTCGCCTTACCTGCGATCTTGTTGCCCACTGCTGCGGCCTTGTCGGTAAATTCACCCACGTGATGTTCCTAGTTGCTAAACCTCAACCTGAGGTCGCTTCGGGAGTGATAACGCACAACCCGCAGAAGCTAACCGCCCCTGACCCGAAATTTTACGACATTGGGGAATCGCAATGTTTGTGGGGATGCCTGCCTGCCGGCGAAGGCCTGCGTTACGTAGATCGTCCGTCCGTCGGCCTCGTAAGGTGGCAGGTGCGTCGTATCGACCACGGGCAAGACCGGCGGCAGTCACCCTGCCACGCTCCCTTCAAGCGCTTCGGCGTCGATCCCCGCAGCCACGCCACGACGCCGTGCGCTTCGGTACCGTCACCGTTGATCATAATGACGGCGCGATTGCGGACAGCCGTCGACCATTCGGCGACCGTCTTCTACTGGCGGATGAACGACCCCGGTATCCAATGCGACATTGCCATGTCGCGCACATCGATCATGGTCGGGGCGGACGGCACGCCGATCGGCCGGACGAGTCCATCCGGTACGATGGTATTGAGAGCGGGCATGACGCCTCCTTCGAACTAATCGGGACGCCCTACCCAGTCCTGTCGCCTGGTGGGAAGATGGCGGTCCCCACGTCAGCCATGGCGACCGATCATAGGCGTCCTGTCGACACTCACATTTTTACCCGCAGGAACAGGTCGGCCTGTACGCGTCTGCCAACTCACGCGGTAGGTGACGCGAAAGCCGTCGTGATCAGATAGCCTCGGGCTCCCAGCGGATCCATCGAACAGGGCTTCGACACGGATCGGAATGATCCGCACGCTCGATCCGCTTTCGAACAGTTGCAAGTCCTGCGTATCCATCCACGGCTCGTCACCGTCCCACGAGATGCGCGTATCGCACAGCAGCGGCTGGTCAGTGCACCATTCGTGCACGATCTCGAATGGCTCTGCGACATTGCGAAACCGCTCGAACCGGATCGCCGAGCCTTTCATGTTGAAGTCGCCCCCCAGCACCGTGGGTATATCCGGGCTACCCACCGCCGAAATGAAATTGACTAGTTCCTCCACCTGGAGCCGGTGAGCGTGTCCGTGTCGCTGTGGCGACACGCGTGACGCACCTTGTGAATTAAGGTGAGCATTGAACAGGTTGATCGCACCGGGAACGCCGGGAATTGCGATTCTCGCATAGAGCATGCCCTTGTTGCTCAGGCAGTCCAGACCCGCACAACGCCGCCTTCCGAACGGCTCGGACAGCATTTCGACAATCGGAAAAGCGCTGAGTATCGCCAGTCCGGAACCGGCGAAATGCAAACCGATTTCGCCCCTCTTCCATTTATAGGGTTTTGGCATCCGACCGGCGCCAGGCAGCTGTTTTCGCTGCGTGCGGGAAGGCCCCGATACCATGTTCGGATACTCCAGATTGGTGATGGCCCGGACCGCGGCCTGACTGAACATTTCCTGGACCATGACCACGTCCGGCGCCTCGCCTTTTGCCTCCATGCCGCGCAGTACCATGCTGATCCGTTCGAGTGACGGTCGACGGCCCCGACGTGCGGGCCAGCCAAGGCCTTCCACGTTGAAAGTCAGAACATCGAACGTAGTGCTGGCTCTCGTCCCGTCAGCAGAAAACGTGATTGGTCTGGCGGCTCTTTCCAGGCTTCGGTTCATCACAGGGGGCGGCAATGAGGTGCAACCTGCCGACAAGCAAAGCATGATCACCAATAGCCAGCCCCATTGAGGGAGATTGCGACCGGGAGGGTGGCACTGGCGGGTGTCGGAAAATACCATCGAAGGCTGCGCTTTGGTAATAACGCGCTCAGAACGCAAGACAGCATGAACCGCCAACGGTACGTCGATAGCTGCTGACTAAGTTTCTCGATTGGGACGTGAAACGGGGGCAGCGGGCAACAGCGGCGAGTGAACTGATTCCGCTGCAAGCCGCTTTCCCAAAAACCGTTCCAAACGTTTTCTCGAGATGGCGTGATCTCGACGGAGTTATGGGAATGAAAAAAGGTACGCTCGTTAGGCGACGCAAAACACAAGATAGTCGCCAATCGGGGTTGTCGACGGCGTTTTGCGACGATCAAGATGATACCGTCCGAAAACATCTGTCTGTCGAACAGTCGTGATTACGATCGGGTTCTCCATACATATGACCGCTCAACAGCGATAATGGAGAGGATAGCAGGCCGGCCGCTTATAAAACAGACAAGAGGGCTTAGGCCCTTAAGAGAACTTGTAGCGACCACGCGGCCACATTTGATACCCTCGAACTGTGAAGATCTCAAGTATGCCTGCTGATCTCGCAGGAGAAGTCAGAAGCGTTCGAGAGCGGCCGAGCGAATTAACACCCTGATTTTTCGAGAAATTCAGCATCGAGTGCACGCCTTGCGATCTACTAGCGGCTATTTATGTTAGTAAACTAAATTAGGATCCGGGTGTTAGATAGACTATGGCGGACGGACAGCGCTATCGAGAGGACATACGGCTTGCTTCCTGAAATGCCGATTGCCCATGCCTGGCAACCCGAACACCTCCAGTTAGCGATGACCGCAGCCGGCGTCGCGCTGTGGGCCTGGAATGTCGATAGCGATCTTTTTACGATGGATGAGCGAGGCTTTGAGCTTTGGGGCATGCCGTGGCGTGACACGGTAACGTTCGAAGAGCTGTCTGCGCATATCCACCCCTCCGATCGCGACCGCGTACGGTCGGCCTTCGCGGCGACGCGCGCTGTTCTCGGGCCTTACGAGACAGACTTCCGTATCCTGGCTGGTGACGACGTCCGATGGATTTCTGCTCGCGGCCAAGGGGATGATGCCGGCATCGTTGGCCGCACCATGTTCGGCATCTTTCTCGATGTGACCGGGCGAAAGCACGCTGAAGAAGGCAACGAGCTTCTGGCAGGTGAGATGAGCCACCGCGTGAAGAACCTTCTCACGATTGCTACCGGCCTGACCGCGATCACGTCCCGAGGAACCGCCAACAAGGAAGAAATGGCAAGCGAGCTGACCGAGCGCCTGTCAGCACTAGGCCGCGCGCATGATCTCGTGCGGCCGCTTCCTAGCGGGCAAGGCAACGCCGCCCTGTTGGGCGATCTGCTGACGGTACTGCTCGCGCCGTATGACGATATGGGCGCCTTCAGGGGACGAATTCGCGTCGCGGTCGAGCGCATGGGAGTGGGGGAGTCCGCAGCGACGGGTCTTGCCTTGGTCATACACGAGCTGGCTACGAACTCGATGAAGTACGGCGCCCTGTCGGTGCCGACGGGCACGTTGGACCTTTCCAGCCCGCCTGATGGCGCCGAACTCATTATCACGTGGCTTGAACGGGGCGGACCGCGGGTTTCGCCGCCTGAAAGCGGTTCCGAGGGCTTCGGCAGCAAGCTTGTTAGGCGGACCGTGGCTGGCCAACTGGGCGGGTCGATCGCGTACGATTGGTCCGAAGGTGGGCTGATCGTTACCCTCAGAATTAGTCGGGAGCGACTATCGTCTTAATGGCAAAACGGGGAGGCCCGCGCCGAGGCTCTATATCTCAGTCGCGATGATTATTTCGTACAGCCGCTTTGCCGAAACGCTACTCTCGCCCAGCGCGAACCCTAACAAAAACGTGGTGCCGGGCGTGCTTACTTCTCCGCCGTCGGCACGGCGCATCGCCCAGTCCCCGAACTGGCGAGACATAACATCGCGATCGAGGACCATCTGTATATCGGTGTGCCTCGGATCCGCTCGTATGCGGTCCATCGTGACACCCACCTTGTCATGTTCGCCCTCGATAACCTGCGCAAAATGGGCGTCGTTCGACCACAGCATCCCCGTGACGCCGGCTTCTGTATTCCAGGTACTCGACTCCGCCAGGATGGCATCGAGTGCGGTTTGGTCGCCCCCAATGAGTGATCGGCTGGTATAGATTATTCGACGCATCGTTGCAGAACGAGCCGGTGGCCATTTCGAAGCCGAACGATGCTCATTTTCCAGGGTAGTCTGATGCCCGTGTCGGTTCGGCACACACAACAAAGATCGGGCGATAGGGCTGATCTCGGCAGTTATGCCCTTAGGAGCGATGGCCTATGATCGATAGAGCCGTAGGAAGTGGTTCAATCTGAAGAGCTGTCAAAAGTTGACAGCTATCTTCTGGTCACGAAGAGAACGGCATGTCCTCTACCCCAACCCGCAACGTCGCACTTACGACGGAACTCGAATCGTACATCCAGGCGCAGGTTGCGACGGGACGGTACAGCAGTTCCAGCGAAGTCGTGCGCTCTGCCCTCCGTCTGATGATCGCCCGTGACGAAGCTCGGCTGCACGGGCAGCAGCGTAATGGTTGAGGCAGTCGCTACGCGCGAACAAGAGCGGCTTGCGGCATTGGCGCGCTACGAGGTGATGGACACACCGCGGGAGCAATCCTTTGATGAACTGGCGGCGCTGACTGCGCGGCTCTGCGACGCGCCCATCGCGGTGGTCAATCTGATCGGCGATGGCCGACAATTCTTCAAGGCTGAGGTTGGTCTTGGCGTACGCGAGACGCCACTGGAAAGTTCATTCTGCGTCAAGGCGCTGCTTGAGGAAGAGTTTCTAGTCGTACCGAACCTGACGCTGGATACCCGGTTCGAATGCAATCCGCTGGTGACATGTGATCCGCATATCCGCGCCTACGCCGGCGCACTGTTAAAGACCGAGGACGGATTGCCAATCGGTACGCTCTGCGTGCTGGACTACCGCCCGCGGCCATTCACGGCGCTCCAGCAGGATACGCTGCGCGTGTTGGCGCGGCAGGTCATGTCGCAACTCGACCTGCGCCGCACGGTGCGGGAACGCGATCAACGCGTTCAGACCTTTCGCGTCAACGAAGAGGCGCTCGCTCTCACGCGCGTCGAGCTCGTCGACAGTGAAGTGCGGTTTCGAAACATGGCCGACCATGCCCCGGTGATGATGTGGGTCACGGACCCGGACGGAAATTGCACGTACCTCAACCGCCAATGGTACGACTTCACCGGGCAAACGCCTGAAGAGGCGGCGGGTCTCGGCTGGCTCGATGTCACCCATCCAGACGACAAGGCTCCAGCTGGCAATATCTTCCTCGACGCGAACGCCCGGCAGGAGCCGTTCCGTCTCGAGTATCGGCTGCGTCGTGCGGATGGCATGTATCGTTGGGCAATCGATGCCGCGTCTCCGCGGTTCGGGCCCTGGGGTGAGTTCCTGGGTTACATCGGTTCCGTTATCGACATCGGCGATCGCCGCGAAGCGGAAGATGCGCTGCGTGAAGCGAATGCTCTCCTGTCAGCCGTGATGGAAGCGGTACCGGGTGTGGTTTATGCCAAGGACCGTGCGGGGCGGATGTTGGCCGCCAACCGCGGCACCGCCGACCTGGTCGGTAAGCCTCTTGGGGAGATCATCGGGCGAACCGATCGGGAGTTTCTCGATGATTCCGCCCAAGCCGATATCGTCATGGCGAATGACGAGCGTGTCATGACCGAGCAGACAACGGAGGTTGTGGAAGAGGAGGTCAGCCTTCCGGGCGGCGCCTGTGCGACATGGCTTTCGACCAAGTCCCCGTTCCGAGACGCGAACGGCGTCGTGAACGGCCTGATCGGATCGTCAATCGACATCACTGAACGCAAGCGCGCGGAACTCGAACTTCAGCGGCTCAACGAGACGCTCGAGGACGAAGTCGCTGAACGAACCGCCGAGCGTGACCGGATTTGGGAAACTTCGCCAGATCTTATGGTTGTGCTTGATTTCGGCGGGACATTCAGGCGCCTCAACCCTGCCTGGACGGCCATGCTGGGTTATTCTCAGAGCGAACTCGTCGGGCATCACGTCAACGAGTTCGTCGTGCCCGAAGATCATGACGCCACGACAGACGCCTACGAGCTCGCCGCAGACGGGGGGCGTCCGATCATCGTCAACCGCTACCGCCACAAAGATGGCTCGACCCGGTGGATCTCCTGGGTTGCCGTTCCGGCTGTCGACATGACCTATGCGACTGGTCGCGATATCACGGCTGAGAAAGATCAGGCGGACGCGCTGCGCAAGACTGAGGAGCAGCTACGTCAGGCGCAGAAGATGGAAGCGGTCGGTCAGCTGACCGGCGGGCTGGCGCATGACTTCAACAATCTCCTCACCGGCATGATGGGCAATCTGGAACTGCTCCAGCTTCGTGTCGCGCGCGGGCGGCTGGACGATCTCGATCGTTTCATTAACGCTGCGCAGGGCGCTGGTCGACGCGCTGCGTCGTTGACGCAGCGGCTGTTGGCGTTTTCGCGACGCCAGACGCTTGATCCCAAACCAACCGACGTCAACCGGCTCATAATCGGTTTGGAGGAGATGTTGCACCGGACAGTTGGCGCGACCGTCGGTATCGAAATTGTCGGCGCTGCCGGCTTGTGGACCGCGGACATCGACGCCCCGCAGCTCGAGAATGCCGTGCTCAACCTGTGCATCAACGGCCGTGATGCGATGCCTGAAGGAGGGAAGCTTACGATCGAGACCGCGAACAAGTGGGTCGACGATCGCATAGGACGGGAGCGCGATCTGCCGCCAGGGCAGTATATCTCGATCTGTGTCACAGACACAGGAACCGGCATGACGCCTGCGGCGATCGAGCGGGCCTTCGAACCGTTCTACACGACCAAGCCGATCGGGCAGGGTACGGGCCTGGGGCTATCGATGATCTACGGATTTGCCCGGCAGTCGGGCGGGCAGGTTCGGATCTACTCTGAAGTTGGGCGGGGCACGACCGTTTGTATCTATCTTCCGCGTCATCATGGCGAGGCGGTCGACAGCCCCGAGGAGAGCGCAACGGGTCTTCCAGCGAACGGCAATGCCCAGACGATACTCGTTGTGGATGACGAGGCGACCATCCGCCACCTCATCGACGAGGTGCTTGATGATCTGGGCTACACTGTCATTGGCGCCGCTGACGGTGCGGCGGGGATCAAAGTACTTCAGTCCGGTGCTAGGATTGAACTCCTCATAACGGATGTTGGCTTGCCCAATGGCATGAACGGGCGCCAAGTTGCGGACGCCGCGCGTGCCTTGCGGCCCGGACTGAAGGTGCTGTTCATCACAGGCTTCGTTGAAAACGCTGCAGTAGGTAATGGCCACATGGAGCCGGGCATGGAGTTGCTCACCAAGCCGTTCACTCTCGAAGCACTCTCGACCAAAGTCGCTCAAATGCTGAGAACCCCCGCCGAGTAGAGCCATGAGATCTGAGATACCCTAGACTGGCAATCGTCAGCATGTGCAGCGGAGTAGGCTCAGCTCCCGACCACATACGCAACGTACCTTTGCGCTCGCGTCAGATTGGGGTCGGTATATAGAACGGACCTAGATATACGCATAGCATCGGCAGACCGCCTCGGGTGACGCGAAACACCTGTTTGTCGAGCATCCGAGAAAGCGACAGCGTTTTCCGCCACCTATTCTGCCAAGCGATCGATAATCGGACAATCCGGCCGATCATCACCGTGGCACGCTTGGGCAAGATGAATCAGCGATCGTTGCATAATTTCCAGGGCGCGGGCTTTACGGCCCAGCTCGGCAGCGCGGGATTCAGCCAGCTCCTTCACTTCTGCGCTCGATCGCCCCCGATCGGACCACAGCCCGAGCAGCGTGCGGATTTCCTCGATCGGAAAGCCCAAGTCGCGTGCATTGGCGATGAAGCGAAGGCGATGAACGTCGCTATCGGTATAGTCCCGGTAGGTGCCGCGTCGAACTGGCGCGGGCACGAGGCCAATCTTCTCATAATGGCGGATCATCCGCTGCGAGATGCCGCTGGCACCCGATGCCGTTCCGATATTCATAACTTCACCGTGTTCAGCCGCAGCGCGTTGAGGACCACGGTAAAGGACGAGAGCGCCATCGCTGCGCCGGCCAGCATTGGCGAGAGCAGAATGCCCGCCACGGGGTAGAGCACTCCGGCCGCGACCGGCACGCCGATACCGTTGAACAGGAAGGAGAAGAACAGATTCTGCCGGATATTCCGCATCGTCGCCTGCGCGAGCTTGCGCGCTCGCACGATCGCCGAAAGATCGCCGCGCGTGAGCGTCATCCCGGCGCTTTCGATCGCCACGTCCGTTCCCGTGCCCATCGCCAGGCCTACGTCCGCAGCTGCCAGCGCTGGAGCGTCGTTGATGCCATCACCGGCCATCGCGACCTTGGCACCGGACGCTTTCAACTCGCCGATGATACGCGCCTTATCTTCAGGGAGCAGACCGGCGCGCACGTCGTCGAGCCCGCCAACCGCGCGCGCGACCGCATCGGCGGTCGTTTGGTTGTCACCAGTCAGCATGATGACGCGGAGCCCTTGTTGGCGAAGCGCGGCGATTGCCTCATTGGCATTGGCGCGAACCGGATCGGCGACCGCGAGCAGGCCGGCAAGAGCGCCATCGATCGCCACTAGAATGACGCCTGCACCGTCGCCGCGATGACGATTGGCGGCTTCATCGAGCGGCTTAGGATCAGCGCCGACCCGGTTCATTTGCGCGGCGTTCCCGATCACGACCGACCGACCGTCTACCGTGGCGCTGACACCCAGACCAGTTTGCGAGACGAAATCGGCGACCGTCCCGAGCTGCAATTCACGTTCTTTAGCGGCGACGACGATCGCGTGGGCGAGAGGGTGCTCGGATTGCCCTTCAACCGCAGCAGCGAGGGCAAGCAGGTCGTCTTCCTTGACGGCACCGACCGTCTCGACCGCGATCAGCGACGGTTTGCCTTCTGTAAGCGTGCCCGTCTTATCGATAACGAGCGTATCGACCTTTTCGAGGCCCTGTAGCACTTCGGCATTCTTGACCAGAACGCCAGCCTGAGCCCCGCGGCCCGTCCCGACCATGATCGACATGGGAGTAGCGAGACCGAGCGCGCAGGGACAGGCGATGACCAGCACCGCAATGGCGTTGAGCAACGCATGACCCATCCGCGGCTCCGGCCCGACCAACGACCACACCACGAAGGTCGCGATAGAAACGAGAACGACCAGGGGCACGAACCAACTCGATACCCGATCGGCGACTGCCTGGATTGGAGCACGGCTACGCTGCGCATCGGCGACCATGCGGACGATGCGGGCGAGCATCGTATCACAGCCGACCGCGCGGGCTTCCACGACCAGGCTTCCTGTGCCGTTGACCGTGCCCCCGGAGACGGCCGCCTCGACTTCCTTGAGGACTGGTGCGGGTTCGCCGGTGAGCATGGATTCATCTACCGAGGAGCGACCCTCGATCACCACGCCGTCAACGGGGATCGCATCCCCGGGGCGAACCCGCAGCCGATCACCGGTTGCCACATCAGCAAGGCTGACTTCCTCCTCTGAGCCGTCCGATCGCACCCGACGCGCAGTCTTGGGGGCAAGATCCATGAGGGCACGTATCGCGCGTCCCGTTGCCGCCCTCGCGCGCAGTTCCAGAACCTGTCCGAGCAGCACCAGCGCCACCACGACGCCAGCGGCCTCGTAGTAAACCGGGACTACGCCCCCGTGCATTCGGAACGTCGGGGGAAAAATGCCCGGCGCAACCGTCGCGACTAAGCTGTAAAGGAAGGCAGCACCGACCCCGATCGAGATCAGCGTGAACATATTGAGATGGCGAGTGCGAAGCGAGATCCACCCCCGCTGAAAAAAGGGCAAGCCCGCCCACAACACGATCGGTGCGGTGAGTGCGAGCTGTATCCAAGGCGAAGCGGTAGAGCTCACAACATGGACGCCGAGCATTTCGGCGACCATCGAGATCGCCAACAGCGGCACGGCGAGTACGCCCGCCACCCATAGCCGGCGCGTGAAATCCACCAGTTCAGGGTTAGGCCCATCGTCGAGCGACGGCTCTTCCGGTTCGAGCGCCATGCCGCATATTGGGCACGTCCCTGGTCCCTCCTGACGAATTTGCGGGTGCATCGGGCACGTCCAGATCGCCCCTGGCGTTGCCTTAGGCTCAGGCTTCGGCTTGTCGCCGAGATAGACGTCAGGGTTGGCAACGAACTTGGTCCGGCAACCGGCGCTGCAAAAATGATAGGTTTGGCCGGCGTGCTCGGCATGATGCGCCGTTTTCGCCGGATCGACGGTCATCCCGCACTCCGGGTCCGTGACCATCGTCGTGCCCTTGGCGGCTTGGTCGCCAGAGCAGCAGCCACCAGGCTTGGCTTTGCTATGAGCTTGATCGACTGTCGCGGGAGCCCCGCTCGCCGGTTCACCCGAGCAGCAGGACGCAAGCGCGACGGCCGGCACTACCGACGCAGGCTCGGCTTCGCGCTTTTCCAAGCAGCCGCAGCGCTTGGCTTGAGGATCATGAGAATGAGGGTCGGTCATGGCGTAAGACTCCTTCGACCCGAAAGCATGTAGGGTCTGACATCATGTCAGGGTCAAGGCCTGATCGGTGTAAGGGTCAACCATCGGATTCTACGCGCCATGGAGGGGTTTGACACATGGTGTGGCTGTGGCGACGCTGGACAGTCGGTCCATCGTTACCTTGGCTTCCATCCGCCCAGAAAGTGCACACACGACACGCGAAACAACGTGTCGCACGATACTGCGGTTGAAGATGACGTAGCCTCAGCGACGATGCTATATGGGCCATAGGAGGGCGATCAGGGGGGACGCCACCGTCGTGGCTACACCCTCCGTTTAGCCTGAAGACACCATGTCGAACGACGATCAAAGCCACGAGCGAGCCGAAGATAGAGACCGACTGGCCGCTCTCAAGCGTTACGATATTCTCGATACGTCTGCGGATCCGCGCTTCGATCGGATCGTTGCACTGGTGCAAAGCATTTGCCGGGTCCCGATCGCGCTGGTGAGCCTGATCGACGCTGACCGGCAGTGGTTTAAGGCCAAGGCTGGCGTTGAGGTCGATCAGACGTCGCTGGATACTTCCGTCTGCGCCCTCGCCATCCAACAGCGCGACGTCTTCCAAATCGAGGACTTGTCCAAGGACTCCCGTACCGCGGGCATGTCACTGGTCACGGATGAACCGGGCATTCGCTTCTATGCCGGAGCGCCGCTGGTCACGCGTGCGGGGTATGCCCTTGGCAGTCTGTGCGCCATCGATACTATCGCTCGCCCGGACGGCCTCGACCCCATGCAGACAGAAGCCTTATCGCTTCTAGCCGAGCAGGTGGTCGACCTGATCGAGACCAGTGACGCTATCAAGGAGCGCGACCACGCGCTGGCACTTGGTGAAGCGCACTCGCGTTTCCGTGATGTCGAGGATCGCTACCATGCGATCGTCGACTCCGCGATCGACAACGCCATCATCGCTATGGATGCTAACGGCATCGTCACGAGCTGGAGCAAGGGCGCCGAAAGCGTGTTTGGATGGACCGAGGTAGAAATGCTCGGGCATAGTGCCGAACGTTTCTTCACACCGGAAGATCGTGAGGCTGGTTTTCCTAAAAGGGAGTTTTCTACGGCTCGGGCCAAAGGCCGAGCATCAGACGAACGGTGGCACCTGCGTAAGGATGGTAGCCGCTTCTTTGGTCATGGCGCGATGACGCCATTAAAGGGCACTCAACAGCCAGGCTTCGTCAAGGCCGTCCGCGACGTGACTGCGGAACATGCGACACGTACTGCGCTGGAAGCGGCGCGTGCTACGGCCGAACGCATCACCGCTGCCGCCCGATTAGGTACGTTCGACTATGATTTGACGACTGACGAACTGAGCTGGGACGACAGATGCCGAGCCCTGTTCGGCTTGTCACCAGGAACGCCTATTACCTATGCGGAGGCATTCATACGTG
Source organism: Sphingomonas sp. PAMC26645 (assembly GCF_004795835.1). Taxonomy (NCBI): domain Bacteria; kingdom Pseudomonadati; phylum Pseudomonadota; class Alphaproteobacteria; order Sphingomonadales; family Sphingomonadaceae; genus Sphingomonas; species Sphingomonas sp. PAMC26645. The sequence continues at coordinate 405,482 of NZ_CP039249.1, read as the reverse complement.
GGGTACATCCTGATGATCGCGCGTCTGCCGATGCGGCCGTGGCGCGCTCGTTAGACCCGAGCGGCAACGGCGTCTTCGAGATCGACTATCGAACCATCGGGATCGAGGACGACAAGCTGCGCTACGTCGCCGCGCGCGGTCAGGCGTTTTTTGAGGACGGCAAGGCTGTCCGCCTTCTCGGCACCGTTCAGGATGTTACCGCAGCACGATCGGCTGAGGCAAAGCTGCGTGAGACCGAACAACGGCTGCGCTTCGCGAACCGCGCTACGAACGATGCGATCTGGGACTGGGACCTAGTCCGCGACCACGTCACCTGGAACGAGGCGATCGAGCGTGCCCATGGCCATCAGCTTGCAGCAGTCGATCCGACGGGAGCCTGGTGGATCGACCATATCCACCCGGACGACCGCGCTCGCATCGACGCCAGCATCCACGCCGTGATCGATCATGACGGAACGGATTGGACCGACGACTATCGTTTTCGGCGTGGCGACGGCAGCTATGCGGACATCCGCGATCGAGGCTTCGTCATTCGGGACGAGACCGGTCGCCCGATCCGAATGATCGGGGCCATGCTCGATCAGAGCGAGCGAATGGGGGTGGAGCGAGAACTGCGGCATCATGCCACCGATCTCGCCGGACAGGTGGAGGCGAGCGAGGCAGAGGTCGAACGCCTTTGGAATGCCTCGCCCGACCTGCTGGTGCTCATCGACGCCGATGGGCGATATCGCCGCGTTAATCCAGCGTGGACGACGGTGCTCGGCTATCAGCAGCGTGAGCTGATCGGCATGTCCGCCATTGAGCTGGCCCATCCTGAAGAGGTCCCCGCCTCTCAGGAGGCGCTTGAGATGGCGCAAACTAACAGCCTGCCCGGCGTTATCGTTCGCGTCCGTCACAAGGATGGCAGTTACCGCTCGATATCCTGGGTAGCGGCGCCGAGCGAGCACGAGGTCTTCTGTATTGGCCGCGATGTGACCGCGGCAGTGGAGGCGGAGACAACCCTTCGACAGACCGAAGATGCCTTGCGGCAGGCGCAGAAGGTCGAGGCAGTTGGGCAGCTCACCGGCAGCGTCGCGCACGACTTCAATAACCTGCTGACTGTCATCCGCGGCTCGGTGGACCTCCTACGGCGTCCGAGCGTCAGCGAAGAACGCCGGGTGCGCTACGTCGATGCGATCGCCGACACGGCCGAGCGCGCGACCAAGCTTACGAGCCAGCTTTTGATGTTCGCGCGTCGTCAGACATTGAAGCCACAGGTGTTCGACGCGGCTGCCAACGTCGCTTCGCTCCGCGACATGCTGCGAACGCTCGTCGGATCGCGGATTGCGATAGCTTACGACCTTCCCGAAGATCGAGCGATGGTTCTGGCCGATCCCAGCCAATTCGACACCGCCATCGTCAACATGGCGGTTAACGCCCGCGATGCGATGGACGGTGAGGGAAGCCTCACCATTGCTGTTCGTACCATCGATAAACTTCCGTCCGTGCGAAACCACCCGCAAGTCCTCGGTGATTATGTCGCGATCTCGATTAACGACACCGGCGCAGGCATCTCGGCAGCCGACATCGAGCATATTTTCGAGCCGTTCTTCACCACCAAGGGCGTTGGCCACGGCACCGGCTTGGGGCTCAGTCAGGTGTTCGGGTTCGCCAAGCAGTCATCCGGTGAGATCACCGTCGACAGTGAACCCGGAAAGGGCACTACGTTCACTCTCTACCTGCCCCTAACGACGGAGCAGGAGTCTCAGGTCGTTGGTCAGAGCGGTGAAATCTCGGAGATGACCGCTGGCTGCATTCTCGTTGTCGAGGACAACAGCGAGGTAGGCGAGTTTGCCACCCAGGCGTTGGCTGAACTCGGCCATGACTCGCGTCTGGCGATCAATGCCGATGCGGCTCTCGCCGAGCTGGAGCGTGGCGCCGACCGGTTCGACATCGTCTTCACCGATGTCGTCATGCCGGGCCGCTCAGGTATCGAACTGGCAGCTGAGATCGGGCGGCTATACCCCAAGCTACCTGTCGTCCTGACCAGTGGGTACAGCCACGTTCTCGCACAGGAGGGTACCAAGGGATACGAACTGCTTCGTAAGCCATATTCGATCGCGGAGCTGGCACAGACCCTAAACCAAGCATTGGAACGCAAACGGATCACAAATTAGGCCAAGGTGGCCTTGAATAACGCAGCGGCACGTCGCGACCCTCGATCTGCCCGTCAATCTACTGGCATAATCGGAACGTACGTCGTGAACACTCAAGTCCCACGCTGTTCGTTCCCAACAGAACGGCGTGGCTAGGCCGGCTTATCGTTCGTTAACGCACGGTAGGTCATTGCCACTTGGCGAGAATTAAACGGCTTGGTCAGCACGACAGCCGGTGCGATGACCGGTACGCAATCCTCCGGGTGGCCTGTCAGAAACAGTACGGGAATGCTGCCGTGCCTACCGAGAATGGTGGCGACCGCCTTCGGGCCAGTGCCTTCCAAGAGAGCAACGTCCGAAGTGATAAAGGTGGGCAGATGCTCGTCTGCCAGCGCAACGGCATCCTGCTCGGTTGCCGCAACGTCGAAGCTTGTGACGCCCTCATCTTCCAATGCCATTTGAATAGCGAGCGCGATCATTGGCTCGTCTTCAATAATTAATACGTGATTCAACGCGTTACTCCTCCAGGGGGAAGTAACGAACGATGGGGATAATAGAGCCGGGGCAACGGGTGCGTTGTTCGTTGGGTCGCGGTGTTACAACGGGGCGGTTGTGAAGCTGCCGCAGACTCACGCATTTTGCACGGCGAGAAGTGTCAGAACCCCGGTTCGAAATGTCCGCTTTCGAAAGCGGCCAATTTTCTTGCTATGACCGGCTTTGGGCGTTTTTCACCCGCCCGTCACGCCTATGATAGGGCAGCGCTGCTAGCCGTTCGCGCTGCTGGCCGATCATCAGGGCAGCGTCGTGGATGACCAGATGACCGAAGGCCAAGGCGATCTTCTAGGCAGCGTTATAGTGCTTCTCAGCACGGCCCTGCTGCTCGGCGCCGTGCACTTCGCCAGCACCGCCGTGGACAAGCGAAAAGTTCGATGGCTCACAACGCTGAGCGTCATTCTGTCGATCGCAGGCGTGGCCATCGTTATCGTTACCTGACGACCGCTTTGGGAAGGAAAGCGGACGAGCTACTTTTGAGTGACCGGTGCTGGATAGCTCCCGTTCGATCGGGTAGGCGACGATACGTGGATGGCGCGTAGCTCAGCAGGGGTAGAGCGTCGGTTCAGTCCGAAGGTCCTTCGTTCGATTCGGGGCCGTCGTTCACACCCGTCGTCAGTTGTGGGAGGAAAGTGGCCCGGCTGCTTTTGGGAAGGCAGATGGCGTTAGCGGAGGTCGCCTGACGCTGCGACCTTTTCAAAAAGGATGATGAATTGCGAATCTGAGATAAAAGGGAAAACCGGCTTAGCGCCATCCGCTGCCACCTACGACATTGTGCATCACTGAGTGTGCTTCTAGATGCATCCAATGAAACGCCGGGCTCGCCCACTCTCCAAGATATTGCATTCCATGGCGTTTTTCGTCCTGGCGGTGATGTTGCTGGTCCGGCTTGGCCCGCTCTGCGAGACGATGGCGATGGCCGCGCCTCCGGCTGCGTCTGCGATGATGGACTGCGCCAGCAAATCAGCAGGCGCTCCCATCAAAAAGGCGCCTGCGTCGGCCTGCGCCATACCGTGCGTTGCGGTTGCCGGCGAAACCGTCGAGCATATCGAGCTGGTTCCGTCATCCCGTCTATCGCCTTGGCCGGCTCCACAGACGGGCCTTTTAGGCATGGCATACGCTCCGGCCACACCCCCTCCGCAAACCGTGTGACGTCGAACACCATCACACGTAAATTTCGGAGAATATCATGACCAAGTTCAAGCTTATCAGCGCTGCCTTCGCCCTCACCCTGTCGACTGGCGCATTCGCCGCTGTCGCCAATTGCTGCGCCGACATGGCGTGCTGCAAGGACGGTGCGGACTGCTGCAAGGATGGCGCAAAAGCCAAGGCTGCTGACTGCTGCGATCATGCCAACGGCGACATGAAGCACGGCTAAAAGCTGGATAGGGGCGGGCAACCGCCCCTATTTGCAAGGCTACGTTACCCGCCGTGTCACGCCGTCCCGCCACGGTCGCTGTGACGAGCGGAGAGTTACCCTCAGCGTTGAGGCTCTTCCCCGAACCGCATCCATCGTTCGCCCCATCTCGCGTGCGATCACCGCCAGAGTATGCTTGGCCTCGACACGCCGACGAAGCTCGGCGTCATCATCATCGGTCCACGCCGTTCCACGTCGAGCGGTCAGCCCAAAAACTCCTCGATCAGGAGCAATCCCAGAAACCCGATGAAAAACATCGCGCTGATAAGCGGGGTGTCTGGCTTCTCGTGCGCTTCGACCAACAGCTCTTCCGTCACGAGGTAGAGCAGCGCCATCAAGCCGAAACTGAGAAACCCGGCGATGACAACGGGTGGAAACGTCGCAACGGGAGTCGCTATCGCCGCACCGATCGGCAGCAACAAGGCGATCCCCATCGTAATCGCGATGATCCGTGCCTTGGACTTGATCGTCTCGCCCAACTCGGTCGTCACGGTCAGTCCGAGAAACAGCACCTCCAACGTCAACGCGATCGTCAGCAACACGCCGGCCTTCGCCAGCGACGAACGCCAATCCGAGAACAAGCCCGTCGATCAGGATATCGACCGCAACCGCACCCAGCATGGCGATCGGTCCACTGGCGCGACCCTCAAGGGCTTTGAGCGACAGCATCACGAGGATGCCTAGCGCGCCGCCTGTGAATGTCGCGATCGGTGAACCTTCGTGCATCACCTGGGGCAGGATCTCGGCTGCCGCTGCGGCGAACACGACGCCTGCCGCCAAGTGCTGCATGGCGCTTACGAAGGCATCGCTTGGCCGTCTCGATACCGCGAATAGCGAGCCGATGAGTACGGCAACGACGGGAATGAGAGTGAAGGCAACGGCCTGCATAGCTTAGGCCTTCACGCTGTCATGAGCCAAAGGCGGCAGTTCGATGTGTCCCCCTGATGGGGCTGGCAGCTCGCGCCGTCCGAAACGAGCATAAAGGGTCGGCAGAACGAACAAGGTGAGCAGGGTTGCGGATATCAGGCCACCAATGACGACGGTCGCCAGCGGCTTTTGCACCTCGGCTCCAGCCCCATGCCCCAGCGCCATCGGCACGAAGCCAAGCGACGCAACGAGCGCCGTCATTGCTACCGGCCGGAGCCGCGCCAGAGCGCCTTGATGCGCCGCTACCGCACGATCCATGCCTTGCCGCATCAGATCATGGATGGACGACACCATAACCAGCCCGTTGAGGACTGCGACGCCCGATAGCGCGATGAAGCCAACTGCCGCTGAAATGGAGAACGGCATGCCTCTTAGCACCAGCGCAAGAATGCCCCCGACCAGAGCCAGCGGAACGCCGGTAAACACGATTAGCGCATCCCTGACGGAGCCAAGCGCGCCGTAGAGCAGGAACATGATGACCACGAAGCAGATCGGCACCACAACGCTGAGCCGATCGCGGGCAGATGCCAGGTTCTCGAACTGACCGCCCCATTCGAGGTACGTGCCAGCTGGCAATTTCACCTGCGCGTCGATGGCTGACCGGGCATCAGCCACAACGCCGGCCACATCCCGATCGCGCACGTTGGCCTGCACCACGACGCGCCGCTTGCCGTTCTCGCGGCTGATCTGGTTAGGACCATCGACCACGGCGATATCCGCCACAGTCGATAGCGGTACGAAGCCGCCACTGCCGGTCGGCACCGGCACCTGAGCAACCGCCGTCAGATCGGAGCGCGAGCTTTCCGCCATCCGGATCACGACCGGGAAGCGACGATCGCCTTCAAAGATCACGCCAGCCTGTCGGCCGCCAATGGCTGCGGCAACCGTGTCCTGCACGTCACCCGCCGTTACCCCGACACGGGACATGGCGGTGCGGTTCGGCCGAATATCGAGCATCGGCAAACCTTCGGTTTGTTCAACCCGCACGTCTGCTGCACCCCGCGTCCTTCGAAGGATGCCGGCGATCCGATCTGCGGTCGCGTTCATCTCGCCAAAGTCATCGCCAAAGACCTTGATCGCGATATCGCCGCGTACGCCTGCAATCAGCTCGTTGAACCGCATCTGGATCGGCTGGGTGATCTCATAGGCGTTGCCCGGCAGGGTAGAGAGACGCTTTTCAAGCCGCTCCACCAGCTCTTCCTTGGACAGGCCGGGGTCGGGCCACCCCTTCTTCGGCTTCAGGATGACGAAGGTGTCGGTCGCGTTAGGCGGCATTGGGTCCGATGCAATTTCAGACGTGCCAGTGCGGGAGAAGGCAAACCGTACCTCCGGTGCCTTGGCGAGCGCCTTTTCCACCTGAAACTGCATCGCCTGGCTCTGATCGACCGACGTGCCGGGGATGCGGACTGCCTGCACGAGGATGTTGCCCTCATCGAGCTGCGGCAAGAACTCCTGCCCCAATGTCGTGAAAGCGGCCCCGGCAAGCGCCAGCGCGCCGATCGCGACGCCGATGGTGAGGGTGGGCCGGCGCATTGCCGCATCGAGTCCCGGCTCGTAGCGCTGCCGGAGGAATGTGACGACGCGGCTTTCCTTCTCTTCGACCCGCTTGCTGAGCCAGATCGCAATCGCTGCCGGTATGAAGGTCAGTGACAGGATGAAGGCGAACACCAGCGCGATGATGACCGTCAGCGCCATCGGCTCGAACATCTTGCCTTCGACGCCCGTAAAGGTCAGCAACGGCGCATAGACAAGGATGATGATAGCCTGCCCGTACACCGATGGCCGGATCATCTCGCGCGCCGATGCCGCGACAATCCCGAGACGTTGCTCGATCGTCAGCACGTCATCGCGACCATGCTGCGCCTCGCCCAAACGCCGTAATGCGTTCTCCACGATGATGACCGCGCCATCCACGATCAGACCAAAGTCGAGCGCGCCAAGGCTCATCAGATTGGCCGAAACACCCGCCTTCAACATGCCGATGCTGGTCAACAGCATCGTGATCGGAATGACGCAGGCCGCGATCAACGCCGCACGGAAATTGCCAAGCAGCGCAAACAGAACGACGATCACCAGCACCGCACCCTCGGCAAGGTTGCGGGCAACCGTGGCGATCGTGGAGTTCACCAGCTCGGTCCGGTTCATAACCGGCTTCACGACAACATCGACCGGTAACGAGCGGCCGATCTGCGTCAGCCGTTCGGCAACGCCCGTCGACACAGTGCGGCTATTCTCCCCGATCCGCATGACTGCGGTCCCGACGACAACCTCATGACCGTTTTCCGATGCCGATCCCATGCGTAGCGCCTGCCCGGTGCGAACGGTCGCGATCTGGTTGAGCAGTATTGGAACGCTCTCGCGGGTGGCAACGACGGTACGGGCCAGCTCGTCGGCGTTGCGGACACGCCCATCCGATCGAACCGCCAACCCTTCGCCGTTGCGGTTGACCACGCCAGCGCCCGCGCTGGTATTGCTGCGCTGTAGGGCGGTGGTGAGATCCTGCAGCGTTAGCCGCATTGCCGCCATGCGCTGTATGTCAGGAATAACGAGATATTCCTTGGTGTAGCCACCAAGGGAGTCGACGCCCGCAAGCCCAGCCGTGCTTTTGAGCTGCGGCGTGACGATCCAATCCTGCACAGTGCGCAGATATGTCGCCTTGTCGGCGTCGCTGACGAGGTGATCCCCCTCGGGGGTGATATAGCTGGCATCGCGTTGCAGGCCAGGTTCCCCGTTGCGATGATGGACCTGATCCAGCTCGCGGTATTCGACGGTCCACATGAAGATATCGCCAAGGCCCGTGGCGATCGGCCCCATCTCGGGGTTCACACCTTCGGGAAGGTCTTCCTCTGCGGTTCGCAGGCGTTCCGCGACCTGCGCCCGTGCGAAGTAGATATCGGTCTTTTCACCGAAAACCGCTGTGATCTGGGCAAAGCCATTGCGGCTTAGCGAGCGGGTATATTCAAGACCGGGAATGCCCGCGAGCGCGGTTTCGATCGTGAACGCAACCTGCTTCTCGATCTGATCGGGGGACAGGGCGGGAGCAACGACGTTGATCTGCACCTGGTTGTTGGTGATGTCGGGTACGGCGTCGATCGGAAGCTGACGCAGCGCGCCAATCCCGAGCAATGCAGCCGCGATAGTGAGAAGCAGGACGAGCCAGCGCTTCTCGACGGAGAGGGTGACGATGCGACCGATCATGGCTCAGTCCTCATCCCCGCCCGCACCCTTGCCGAGTTCGGCTTTGAGCGTGAAGCTGTTGGTGGAAGCGATGCGCTCCGAGCCGGTAAGGCCTGCCGTTACGGTGACTTGCCCGCCATTGGTGCGGCCAAGCGTCACCGGAATTGCCCGGAAACCTGTCGCGGTGCGGACGAACACAAACGACTTGTCCTCGATCATCTGCACTGCGGCCGATGGTACAGCAACGGTACGGTCCCCGGTCGAAGGAACGAGGATCGATACGTTGACCGTCTCACCAACGCGCCATGTGCTGCCGGCGTTGTCGAGAGTGGCAATCACGGGCACCAATCGGGTCGTCTCGTCCAGAATGGGGGACACGAACGTAACACGCCCCTCCTGACGCCGCCCCGGTGCCGTTACTTCGACACGCACGCCGGGTTTCACCCGACCGGCATCGGTGGGGACGAGTGATGTGGTGACAGTGACCTTCGACAGATTGGCGACGCGGAACAGCTCTGCATCGGCCGCGACGGCTTGCCCGAGGGTGGCCGATCGCGCGATGACCTGGCCGGCGATCGGCGAGCGAACCGCGATGCGGTTGAGCGCGCCGCCTCCGCTGCCCGTCGCTGACAACTGCTGCTGTGCCAGGCGAAGGGCAATGCTGGCCTCCGTTGCGGCCGTTCGCGCTGCGACCAGATCCTGCTCTGGCGAAACCCGTTCAGCGAACAAACGCTGTTCGCGGCGAAGGTTCGATTGGGCGAGTGCGGAACGCGCGCGCGCGGCTTCTACCTCCGCTTTCAATGATGCCGCTTCCCGGCTTTCGATGATAGCCAGCGGGTCTCCCCGGCTGACTGACTGCCCGAGATTGCGGGTGAGGGAAACGAGCCGACCGCCTACGGAGGTGGACACAACCTGCACACCCTGAGGATCGCCCTCGATCGTTGCTGATAGCTCGATCGCTCCGGCCACACCGCCTACTGTAGGACGCGTAACTTCTATCCCGGCATCCGCGATCTGCTGCGCGGACAGGGTGACGATATCCTTTGGACCCTCCTTGGCTTCGCCGGCCTCGGCACCTTCGATCTTCTCGGCTCCGGCCTTCTCACCGGCCTCGCTGTTGCCACCCCCGCCGCACCCGGCAAGGAGGATAGCCAGGGTCACAGGCGCGAGCGCCCGTATGATGATCTTCGTCATTGATTGGTTTCCTCGGGCGAGGGCGCTGCAGCGACGAGCCGTTCGAGGCGTGCCTTGGCGTCGTGATAGGTGGCGAGCGCATCGATCGCGGCGGTTCGTGTTTCGGACAGGGTACGTTCGGCATCGAGCAAATCGAGCTGCCCGAACTTGCCCTCCCGGTAGCCTATCCGGGCAATACGAGCGGCTTCGCTTGCCGATGCCAATGCCGGCCCGCTGGCGTTACGAGCGGTCGTCGCGGCATTCGCGACGTTTGCCTGTGCGCTTGCGATATCCTGCGCGGTATCCAGCTCGGCGACGCGACGTAGCGCCTGCGCCTGATCGCTCCGCGCCCGCGCCTGCGCCACTGCCGCCTTGCCGTTGTTGAACAGCGGAAACGGGATCGACACCCCGAACACCGCTGCCACGTCGTTCGTAGCCTCAAGCCGGCGTGCGCTGGCGCTGAGTGTCACGTCGGGAATGCGTTGCGACCTGGCAAGCCGCACCTGTGCCTCTGCCGTTGTCACGTCTGCGCGGGTCGCTGCCAATGCCAACGTCCCTGCGGTCTCGATCGGCCGTGCCGGACCAAAGCCCTCGACGCGATTGAACCACGCCAAGTCCAACGGTCCCGTGAGGGGTTGGCTGATCCGTCGGGCAAGATTACTTCGCGCGACCTCGGCAAGCCGCTCTGCGCGCTCCAAAGCCGTGTCCGCGTTGATCCGCAATACATCGGCGCGCTGCTGTTCGAGCGGTGATGCTCGCCCTGCTTGAACGCGGACGCCGGCAGCGCGCGATGCTTCGCGGGCGATACCGGCCTGCTCGCGCGCGGTCACCAGTCGGCGTTCCGCTGCGGTCGCCTCGATGTAGATCTGCGTGATGGCAAGCCGTAGATCGGCCGCGGCCAACGCCGTGCCTATCCTCGCTCGATTACCAATCGCATCTGCGACAGCGATCCGTGCCGATCGTTTGCCACCCAACTCGATCGGTAGTGCCAATCCTGCCGTTGTCTCGGCGCTGCGAAGGCCGCGATATTGACCGCTACCGGCAATGTTCTCGGTCTCGGCGACGATCGACGGGTTAGGGCGGTAGCCGGCAACCGTGCGGCCTGCCTCTGCTGCCCGGACGCCTGCTGTAGCAGCCTCAAGGCTGGGGGCGGTCGCTCCGGCAAGTGAAAGCGCCTGATCAAGGGTGAGCGGGGGACTGGTCGATGTGGGATCGGCTGACTGCGCCTGTGCGATCGACGCGCACGACGCCACGGCCAATAAGGCCGCAATAAAACGGTGCATGGGTAATGGACTCCTGACGAACCTTGGGCGTCCGCACGGGCTTTCCCGGCGGAATTAGGCGTTGGTCAGGCTTGGGGAGGACGTAGGGCTGGGTCCGACGCTACCGGGGCCTTTGGCGCATTGCGCCACACCGATGCAGTCAAACGAACGCTGCTGGCTGGTCCGGTTGAATCGGACGCGATCGGCACGCCGACATGATGGCCGTGGCAACCGCCATGATGGTGAGGATACGCCTTGTCGGCGTCTGCCGGCACTTGGTCGGCATCGCCGTCGCAATGATCAAGGGAGCTGACCGCTGTGGTATCAACGCACGTCACGCCTTCGGTCGCATGCGCGACTGATCCAAGCCCGAGCATAAGCACGAGCATGAAACTGAGGAACATGGCGGAAAGGCGGTGCATCGGCCCGCGCCTTAGCAGCTTACCGACTGCCATGTAACGACTGCTGGTAAGTAGCGGGGGCGGGTGAGGGCTCGCTAAGCATTTCGGCGCGCGCCTGCCGCATGATCTGAAAACCGCCCGATATTCCCAACACCGCCATCAAGGCGGCGACGGCAAGATCAGGCCACGCACTGTTGAGGCCGAACACGCCGCCTGCGGCCAGTACGACGGCGATGTTGCCGATCGCGTCATTGCGCGAGCAAATCCATACCGACCTCATGTTCGCATCACCGCTTCGGAAGCGGTACAGCATGACCGCGACCACAAGGTTCGCGATCAGCGCCGCGATGCCGACTACGCCCATAATTTCGGCATGGGGCGTTGCGTCGTGGAGCGCACCCCATCCCGCTGCGAACAGGACATAGACGCCTAGCAAAGCAAGCGTCGCCCCCTTCAATATCGCAGCGCGTGCGCGCCAGGCTATCGCCATCCCGGCAACGCCAAGGCTGATTGCGTAGTTCGCAGTATCCCCGAAAAAGTCGAGCGCGTCGGCTTGCAGCGCCTTCGATCCACCCGTGATGCCGGCCGCAATTTCGATAACGAACATGCCGCCATTGATGGCGAGCGCGATCCATAGGGCGCGCCGCCACTTGGGGTGGTTGAGAGTACCCGACTTGTCGGACGTGCAGCTTGTGCAGGCCATGTTCGCCACCTCGAAGAATCGATCTGACAGCCTATATGCACCCTCTAGTCGCTAGAGGGTCAAGTGTCGTGTCTGAGAAACTGACGATCGGAAAACTGGCCGGTGCGACCGGTACGAAGGTCGAAACGATCCGCTACTATGAGCAGATTGGCTTGCTGCCGGCACCTGCGCGATCGGCGAGTAACTATCGGACCTATGAGGGCGTGCATCTGCGCCGCCTGTCGTTCATTCGGCGTGCGCGGGATCTTGGCTTTTCAATCGACCAGGTGCGCGAGTTGATGGGGCTTGCCGATCACCGCGATCAGTCGTGCATCGCTGTCGATGTCGTTGCCAACCAACACCGCGACGCGATCAGGCGCAAAATCGCAGACCTCACCGCGCTCGCTGGTGAACTCGACGCGCTGATAGATTCCTGTAGCCGCAACACCGTCGCCGACTGTCGGATCATCGAAGCACTTGCTCCTTCGGCATAGCGCCTCGCTGCTACCAGGTTTCCCACAACGGAACCTTTGCCCGGAAAGTCCATGCCCTCTGCCTTATGATCGAACCAGTCGATCACGCACGGGCCTGTCCGAAACCACATGATAGGCGACACCCCGGCATCCGCTTTTTCTGAACCCTAGCGCCTTTTCGTTCATAACAGTCGACAAACCCTGTCGCTTTGATAGGCTGTGTGGAAACATGCTTTTGAGGGTTTGTCGTACATGCTGGTCGGATACATGCGGGTGTCGTCGGCCGACGATCGCCAAACGGTCGATCTCCAGCGCGATGCGCTAGTCGCAGCTGGCATCGATCATCGTCATCTCCATACCGACAATGCATCAGGCGCGCGAGACGATCGGCCGGGGCTTAAGACGTGCCTCACTTATTTGAACGCGGGTGACACGCTGATCGTGTGGAAGCTCGACCGCCTCGGGCGCTCGCTGCCGCATCTGCGTACGATCGTCACAGACCTGAAAGCGCGGGGCATCGCGTTCCGCTCGCTGACAGAGCAGATGGATACGACCACGCCGCACGGCGAATTGCTGTTCTCGCTGTTTGGCGCATTGGCGCAATATGAGCGTGCGTTGACACGCGAGCGGGTAATGGCAGGGCTGGCTGCGGCCAAACGCCGAGGACGCCAGGGTGGCCGACCGCCGATGATCGAGGCTGAAACGCTCGAACGGATTACTGCCGCGCTGGAGGGAGGGGCCAGCAAGGCGTCTGTCTGCCGAACCTTCAAGGTGCCACGCTCGACCTTGCTCGGCACGCTTGCGCGAATCGGCTGGACCGCGCCGGCCAAGATTTAACCGAACGTAGGGAGCGACCAGACCTCTACCGTTCCCAGAACCGCGGCAACTTAGTCTTACATCTTGATGCTCCGGCCCAATGGGGACCGTTTATCAGTACAAATGTAAGAAGCGGCTCAGGCGACGTCTGAGCAATGCCTCAGCTGGCATCCAGCGAAGTCGCGTCAACTATGGCTTGGAACTGACTCATAATTTCAGGATGCCTTGACGTGATGTAGCTCGCGACTTTGTCGTTGCCGATCAACCGCTTCAGGTAGCGCGACGACAGGACGAGTTCGAGGACGTCGTCGCCGAAATTGGAGTCCCGGGCGCGGAAATCGGCATTGAGCGTTTCGAGTTCACGTTCCATCCGCGCCATCTGTTCCGGCGTGACGCCGAGTATCTTCTTCGGCTGATCGGGTTTGGCGAGATCGCACTGACGGGTCGCGGCCAGGATCGCTCGAGCGTAACTGGCGGTGAAGTTGTTCATCGCCGCCATCATCTCGGCTGCAGCAAACTGCTTCTCCGGCTTCAGCTTACGAAGGATGTCGAAGACGACCGCGTTAACGTGCTTGTCCTTGAGTATCTCGACCGTATCGGAGGATATTCTGTCGAGCATGGTCCGTCGGCGGGCGACCAGCGTTTCGTCCATGCCCAACGCCGCTGCGATCATGGCGGCCGGTACTCCGCGATCGAGGGCACGCGTGATCATGTAGTGCTCCTGCACCGTAGCCAGACGGTTCACCCGCTTGTTGTAGGTGAAGGCTTCGTCGTCGTCAGCCACGATGCAAGAAGCCGACTCCACCGACGCCTCGCGCAGCGCATGCAGACGAAGATGGCCATCGAGCAGCATGTGCCGTCCGTTCCTATCGGCGACCGTCACGGCTAGTGGTTCGACGATGCCGATCTCACGCACCGATGTCGCGATGCGGACATAGCGCTTCGATTCGATTATCCGGACCGTCATTGGGCGGACCGGCAGGATCGCGTCGAGACGAAGGTCCAACACCTCGCGAGCGAACGATATCCGGATCGGATCTGTCACGTCGGGTCCCCGGCGATGCCCAAGCGCTGAGCGACAGGATGAGGGAGGCTGGCCAGGCCTTCGGCTCGAAGAAGCGTGACAAAATGTTCGTCCGCCAGCAGCTTGCCCATCGCGCCGACGATGAACGTGAGGCGTCCTTCCGTCAGCGTTGCCTTCTTCACCAGAAGTCGCTGGCGCTCGACCTCTTTTTGGTAGGCGCGGACGAGCGCAGCGGCGGTTGTGGGCTGGCTGCGTTTCGGTCCGGTTCGAACGGACTTGATGCCTTTGCCGATCAGGTTCCGCTGATCGACGATCCTCCGGATCGCGAGAACCTGAGCGCCCGGTAACGACCCCGCTTCGTACGCCTCCGTAAGAGCCCGCTGCACCTGCGCGTCGTCGGCACGGGCGATCTCGGCGGCGATGGTGTGTGGAATGACACCACGTTCAACGGAGTCCAGCAGCCGTTCCTCGCCTTTCTCAAGCAGGAAGTTGATCGTCCAGACGTACTCGGGGCTGAAGCCCACCTTCCGCGCTATCTCCGTATGGCTGTAGCCGCGCTGCCGTAGCACGCCCACTTCGCGGATCAGCTCGAGCGGGGACAGGTTGCGGCGCGCCATGTTCTCGACGAGACTCATCACGTAGCATTCGTCGCGCGTGGCTTCGATGACGATGGCTGGGATCGCGGTCGCGCCCAATTTGACGAATGCCTCCATGCGACCTTGCCCGCAGATCAGTTCGAAGCCTTGGCCGGTTGGTGAACGCCTGACCATGATGGGGCGCTTGAGTCCGACTGCGCGTATGCTTTCGACGAGCTCTTCGAAGACCTTCCGGTTGCGTACCCGTGGATTCAGCACTTCGATCGAGGCGATGGAGATGTCGATGATGTCGGGCGTCACAGCGCGTACTCCACGGCGTGACGGCGCAGCAGGTGGTACAGCGGCGAGAGGTCTTCGGCGCGATAAGCATCGAGCATGATGCCGTTGTCCTCTCCCATGCCAAAACGCGGCTCAGCACCGAGATCAATCCACGGAAGGAGATAGTGGTCCCGCACCGTCCTGTTGTCCGGCGCCAGGCGAACGATGACTGTGATGTCGGGCTGCAGACCAGCGTCGAGGCGGACCCGCCAGCGTAGCGATCCAGCGGCGGTCGTCCGGCATCGAGCGATAACGAGCGCGATCGTCACCTCGTGGTTGACGACGAGCAGATCGGTCGTTCCGTCGACCGAGACATGGCCGCCGACCGCTTCGATGCCCAAGACGGTGCTGGCGACCACCTCGGGGTGCATTAGGCGAAGCTGGCGATTGGTCTCGACGTAGCGGAAGTCGCGGTCGGGGGTGTAGCCTATCAGCTGGTATGCCCGCAGCAGGCTGCCGAACCGATGTCGATAGGCGGCCGTTGATGGCATCGACTCGACCTCGTCGATGATCATGCCCGACAGGACGCCTTTGGCGGAGAGCAGGTCCGACAGCATAGTCAGGAGATCGGAATCGGAGAAGCGCCGGGCGCGCTCAGCGAGGATCGTCTGCGCGGCTTCGAACAGCCCCGGATCGACGATCGCCTCGAACGCACCGGTCCGCCGGATCCACATGTCCGGTGGGTTCACCACGCGCTGCTTCTTCAGTTTAAAGGAGACGCGGTTGTAGACGTTGTTCCCAATGTACTTCTCGTTGCTCAGAATCTGCCTGACGACTGAGCGGGTCCATGACTTGCCCAGATCGGTGACGAAGCCTTCGCCGTTGAGGGCGGTCGCAATCTCGCGCTCCGACCTATGGTCCAGTACGAACCATCGGTATATCCGGCGCACCGTTTCGATCTCGACGTCCGGTCCCGGCACAAGGATGACGCGGTCCGTCTGGAGGCTCTTTTGTTCGCCGGCCGCGAGGAGCGTCTTGGGTTCGTTGCGCTCGTTCACAAGATGTCGACGCAGGCCGTATCCTGCGGGGCCGCCCTGCCGATAGCCCATAGTAATCAGGCGGCACTGCCCCGCGAAGACCTTCGTGGACAGCTCACGGCTGTATTCGCCGGCCATCATCCGTTTGACGGTCTTGATCACGTTCGCCTGGAAGCTGCCGTCGTTGTCGAACTGCTCAGCGCAGTAGTGGACGTGTATGCCGCGTTCCCGGCAGATGAATTCGTAGTAGGCGCTCTCGTCGGCGTCCTGGAAGCGCCCCCAGCGACTAATGTCGTAGACGAGGATCGCGTCGTAGTCGGCCTTGCCGCTCTGCACGTCGTCGATCAGACGTCTGAGCGCATCGCGCCCGGCGATGTTCAGTCCGCTGCGACCTTCGTCGGCGTAGGTGCGAACAATTTCGATGCCCCGCCTGGCGGCATATGCCGCAATCGCTTCAGCTTGGTTCTCGGTCGAGTACTTTTGAAGGTCGGTCGACATGCGCACGTACTGAGCGGCCCGCACCAGCTTCATGTCCGGAGGTTCTTCCCGCACCGCTTTTCCTGACGCTTGTCACGGGCGTGTCGCTCCCGTGTCCGACGGACGTCTTTCTATTCGCGGGAGGATGGAATGTCGTTGTCGGATAAGGACCGAAAACTTCGCGCGGGAGGCGGAAACAAGTTTCCCATTGATCCGGCCGCAGACACGGTGGCGTCGTTCGCCAGCGTCATCGCCGACGCGCTGCGTCGGGATTTCGGCACATCCCCAGCGAAGGTGAAGCATATCGCCCGCCTAACGGGAGCGAACGCGCGGACGGTGCAAAACTGGCTCTATGGGAGGAACGGTCCGAGCGGAGCGGGCCTGGTGGTGCTGATGCGCCATTCGGATGCGGTCATGCAAGCCGTTCTCGAACTCGCGGATCGGTATGAGATTCAACACGCAGCGAAGAGCGAGAAGCTCCGGGGGGAGCTGCGTTCACTGATCACGATGTTGCTGGAGTATCTCGGTCCGGAATGACGCGGATCCCGCAACGAGCATTGACGCGCTGTCGTTGCCAATCGCATCGACCCAATTCCGGGACTGTCGGGCGGAAATTGGTGGCGGCAAATAGTGGATGGCGCTCGCTCGAAGGCGGACGTCGAACCGCGCGACGAGTCGGGTGGCCAAAGCAACTGTGGAATTTCCGTCATTCGGCGTGTTTGACGGCTGAGGCGAGGCGAGTCCGATTCGGACACCCGCGCAAGCTCAAATCTGATCAGATCGCGTTAAGCGAGCGATTGGTGAGCGACGGCAAATCGGTGCGCGAATTAGCCAAGCTGTTCAAGGGCCACCATGCCGAGCTCTGACGGCTTTGACGTTGGCGGCATAATGCAGACTTTCCCGCAACCGACCTATCGGAAGGAATCCTATCTCAACCGCGCCGGACAAATCGGTGTCAAAAATCTCGCTGATCGGTCAAAAGCTCTGTCACTTGATTTTGACAGATCATGATATGTTCTGACGTGAGAGGGCAAGTTCTCGTGTCAAAGGACACGCGTCCCGCCTGAGCGGTCGAGGCAATCCCAAAACAAACGACGAGTTCAACGAGCACCTTGGCGCTTGATGATCCCTGCATGCGTCGACCGGCCGCTCGGTCGGGTAAGCGCCGTTTTGCACTCGGTCGAGTTAGGCGACACGGAAGCTGCTTGCTTGCTCGAATTCGCCTCTGGACATGAGTCCGCCGGTCACGATGCAAGACGCAGTCGGGATGCTCCACGCCGCCTTAGCGCTATGAAATTTGCCCACTGAAGCCAAAGCTAGGTGCTTAGATTGGATGAAACGCTCTCAGCCAGCGTTACCGATAGGGGGGGGGCATCGATTGTTCGACGTCGTTACTTTCACATGCTTGGGGCGCTGATATCCTGGCGTTCATTCCCTTGCGTCGCGCAGCGCTTCCAACTGAGCGAGTCTCACCGGATCGTCGGCTGCGAGCGCCTCTTCGAGATAAAAGTTGTGCGCTATATCTCGCACCACCCGCTGCGCCTCGCCGCTATATTCCTCGGCGATTGCGGCGAAAGCGTCGACCAGCTCGCGTAGAAAATCTTTATCTAAATTTTCGAGCTGGTCCGCTAGCGCTTCCATCATCGTGACGGCCGTATCGAGGTTTAGCTCATCTTCCTCGGCCAGCTCAAGAAAAACGACATAATCCGCAATGATGTGCGCGATCTGGGTAACTATCATGGTTTGACTACCCTTACCTTGATGTTGGTGACGTTCATCCTCTTTAGGAGCTTGAGAGCCTTAATCTTCTGCACAGGAGTAGGAACTTCC
This sequence comes from Sphingomonas sp. PAMC26645, assembly GCF_004795835.1. Lineage (NCBI taxonomy): Bacteria > Pseudomonadati > Pseudomonadota > Alphaproteobacteria > Sphingomonadales > Sphingomonadaceae > Sphingomonas > Sphingomonas sp. PAMC26645. The sequence continues at coordinate 387,245 of NZ_CP039249.1, read as the reverse complement.
CATACTCCAATAAGGCGATGGTGTGCCAAGACTTCTGATTGTCGCGAAATCTGGGGCCGTGCACGTGGTGCGGTGACTATTTTCCATTTCCGGTCGATCACGTAATCGCCCTGGTAACCGGATTTGCCGTCAGCGCAGCACGGACGCCAGTCACCGTTCCCGCCCCGACATCGTAAAGCCCCTGGCGACTCCACCAACGAATTCGCCGACAGGGTTCGACTGGCTACCAGGCGGCGTCACCGGAGCGCGCGCGGGCGGCATTCCGACCGACCCGTGCTCTACCGATCTCCAGCCAACTCCCGCTAGCGGTCTCGCCTGCGACACTTTGGCTTTCGGGTGCGCTGCAGTCGGCGACCCGCGCCTTGGAGCGCGTCCGACATGGGAGGACGTGCGACCGTTCCCGGCGTTAGTCGCATCGCTGTTGCTTGATCCATCATGGCGTCCCGCGCCTGCGAAGGTAAACTGGCCGTCCGCCAAATCTTGCCATGGATTATAATTGAGTTCGAGACCGTCAGGACCCAGCGCCGATGGCACCTTGCCCGTCCGCAACCACCGCAAGAACGCGTTCCGCTCGCTACTGCCTGATGCCTGGACGATGCCATCCCCCGCTGTCTTTGCGGTGAGAACATCTGAGCAACGTTGTCCTACCAGCCGAGCGCGGCGCGAGCGGATCCTGGGATCCGTCTCGCTCGGTCGCGCTTCTGTGTAGCGTGGTGCCCGGAAGAGGACTCGAACCTCCACGACCTTGCGATCGCCAGCACCTGAAGCTGGTGCGTCTACCAATTCCGCCATCCGGGCACGGGGTAGGAGGGCGCCTCTAGGGGAGGGTCGCGATGCTTGTCAACACGCCTCTTGCTGGGGCAAGGGGTTATTCGTGATTGGCAGGCAAAACAAAGTGGACGGACGCGCGATGAACGACAAACTGGTGACGCTGATCGGGGGTGGCGGTTTCGTCGGCCGCTATGTCGCACAGGCGCTGCTGGCGACGGGCGCACGCGTCCGCATCGCGCAGCGCGATCCGCGGCAGGCGTTCTTCCTGAAACCGCTCGGCGGGCTCGGCCAGACGCAGTTCGTCGGTGCCGACGTCACCAAGCCCGAGACGATCGCGCATGCGGTGCACGGCTCTGACGTGGTGGTGAACCTGGTCGGCGTGCTCGCGGGCGATTTTCAGCGTGTCCAGGCGCTTGGTGCGCAGACGGTGGCGCAGGCGGCGGCGAAGGCTGGCGTAGGCGCGCTTGTGCACGTCTCGGCGATCGGCGCGGACCCAGAGTCGGCATCGGCGTACGGCAAGTCGAAGGGGCAGGGCGAGGCAGCCGTGCTGGAGGCGTTCCCCAACGCGACGATCCTGCGGCCGTCGATCGTGTTCGGTCAGGAAGACCAGTTCGTGAACCGCTTTGCCGGGATGATCGCCAAGGCGCCGGTCGTGCCGGTGCTGCGTGCGGGCGCGAAGTTCCAGCCGGTGTTCGTCGGCAACGTGGCGGACGCCGTGGTCGCAGCGGCATCGGATCCCGAGACGTTCGGCGGCAAGACCTTCGAACTCGGCGGCCCCGACATCATCACGATGGGCAATCTCATCCGCTGGATCGCCAAGACGATCGGTCGCAACCCTTCGATCGTCGAGTTGCCGGACTTTGCCGGGGCGCTGATCGCAAAGGGCGGTTTCCTGCCGGGCGCGCCGATCACCAAGGACCAGTGGACGATGCTGCAGACCGACAATATCGTCACTGGCACCGATGGCCTCGCCGCGTTCGGGATCGAGGCGACGCCGCTGTCGACGGTCGCGCCGGGCTGGCTTGTGCGCTTTCGCAAGGCGGGGCGGTTCGGTCGTCGCGCCGAGACGCATGCGGAAGTTCATGTCGCCTGATCCTGCGCGTGCTACCTACCCTTGAGACTGCCCTGACCTACCGCGCCGGAGCTCCCGCTTGACCGAACTTCTCACCGTCATCCTCCTCGGCATCGTCGAGGGGATCACCGAATTCCTGCCTGTCTCCTCGACCGGGCACCTGATCCTCGCGACGCGGTTGCTCGGCTATGATGCGGGGCGCTGGGAGGTGTTCAACGTCGTCATCCAGCTCGGCGCGATCCTCGCAATCGTCGTGCTCTACTGGCGGACGTTCTGGGCGGTCGGCATGGGGCTGTTGAAGCGTGAGCCGAAATCCTGGCTGTTCCTGCGCAACCTCGTCGTCGCGTTCATCCCGGCGGCGGTGATCGGCCTTGCGCTGCACAAGTATATCGAGGCGCTACTTGGGAACGCCGAGGTCGTTGCGATCGCGCTGATCGTCGGCGGCTTCGCGATCCTCGCGGTCGAGCGGTTCGCGCCGCGCAGCGACATCAGCGGCGTGGCGGACATCCCCCTGAAGACGGTAATCGGCATCGGCTTCCTCCAGTGCCTTGCGATGGTCCCCGGCGTCAGCCGCTCTGGTGCGACGATTCTCGGTGCGTTGGCGCTGGGCGTCGAGCGGCGCACTGCGGCCGAGTTCAGCTTCTTTCTCGCCATCCCGACGATGTTGGGGGCAAGCGCGCTCGAACTGCTGAAGAACCGCGATGCGATCGCGAGCGGCGGCGGGGTCGGGCTTGGCGCGATCGCGATCGGCGCTGCGGTGTCGTTCGTCGTCGCGCTGCTGGTGGTGAAGTGGTTCGTCGGCATCGTCACCAAGCACGGGTTCGTGCCGTTCGCCTGGTACCGGGTAGCTGCCGGCTCCGCCGCACTGGTCTGGCTGCTCAGCAAGTAGGACCGTTTCGGCCTCAATAAGCTTTGTTGAGAATTGTTCTTACATATCTTCGCCGATTTGATCGCTAAATACGGCAGCTATGCTGACTTACTGGTCGATTTTACGGTGACAAGCTTTCGACGGCGCAATAACGCGGCTGTCGGAGGCATGTATGGCGAACGATTCGATGCTAAAGTTTGTCGGGCGGGAGCAATCCTATCCGGCAAAGCGCGCCGCGGATGAGCGGCAGGAGGATTTCCGCGAGATCGCGCAGCGATACGCGGTCCAGCCTGCCGAGGAGCAGGCCGGGCGCTGTTCGCAGTGCGGCGTGCCCTATTGTTCGGTCCACTGCCCGCTGCACAACCATATCCCCGACTGGCTCCGGCTGACCGCGGAAGGGCGGCTGCGCGAGGCGTATGAACTCAGCAACGCGACCTCGACCATGCCCGAGATCTGCGGCCGCATCTGCCCGCAGGACCGACTGTGCGAAGGCAATTGCGTCATCGAATTTACCGGGCACGGCGCGGTCACGATCGGCTCGGTCGAGAAGTTCATCACCGACACTGCCTGGGAGAATGGCTGGGTCGAACCGCTGGTGCCGGGCAAGTCACGCGGCCAGTCGGTCGGCGTGATCGGTGCGGGACCCGCGGGTCTCACCGCGGCGGAATATCTGCGCGGGCATGGCTATGACGTGCACGTCTATGACCGCTACGACCGCGCGGGCGGGTTGCTCACCTATGGCATCCCCGGCTTCAAGCTCGAAAAGCCGATCGTCATGCGTCGCGTCGAGCGGTTGAAGGCCGCGGGCATCGTCTTCCACGAAGGCTTTGCGGTTGGTCACGATGCGAGCCTCGACGATCTGCGCCAACGCCACGATGCGATCCTGGTCGCGACCGGCGTCTACAAGGCGCGCGCGATGGACCTGCCCGGCGGCGGATCGAACGGTGTGGTCGCGGCACTCGACTTCCTCGTTGCGTCAAACCGCAAGGGTTTCGGTGACGCGGTCCCCGCATTCGACGACGGCAGCCTCAATGCGGAGGGCAAGGACGTGGTCGTGATCGGCGGCGGCGACACCGCGATGGACTGCGTCCGCACCGCAATCCGCCAGGGCGCCAAGTCGGTGAAGTGCCTCTACCGCCGCGACCGCGCCAACATGCCCGGCTCGCAGCGCGAAGTCGCGAACGCCGAGGAGGAAGGCGTCGAGTTCGTCTGGCTCTCCGGCCCGCAGAGTTTCGACGGCGGCGACGTGGTCTCGAGCGTCAAGGTGCGGAAGATGCGTCTCGGCGCCCCCGATGCGAGCGGCCGCCGCGCACCCGAACCCGATCCCACAGGCGATTATTCGGTGAATGCGGACCTGGTCATCAAGGCGCTCGGCTTCGATGCAGAGGACCTGCCGACCCTGTTCGCAACGCCGGAACTGGGAGTGAGCCGCTGGGGCACGGTGCTGGTCGACGGCAAGACGCTGATGACCTCGCTCGACGGCGTGTTCGCGGCGGGCGACATCGTTCGCGGTGCGAGCCTCGTCGTCTGGGCGATCCGTGACGGCCGCGACGTCGCCGCGACGATGCACAAATGGCTGAAGACCAAGGCAGCCAACGCGAAGGTCGCGGCATGAGCAACGAACAGGGTTTTCCGATGATCGATCAACGCGCCCGTCTCGCCGCTGAAGGCATGTACCGCCCCGAATTCGAGGGTGACGCCTGCGGTGTCGGCCTCGTCGCGGCGACCGACGGGCGCGCGTCGCGGCGTGTCGTGCAGTCCGCGGTCGATGCGCTGAAGGCCGTGTGGCACCGCGGTGCGGTCGATGCGGACGGCAAGACCGGCGACGGCGCAGGCCTGCACATCGACCTGCCACTGCGCTTCTTCGACGATGCGGTCGCCGCGTCGGGCCACAAGGTGCGCCCGAACCGTCTCGCAGTCGGCATGATCTTCCTCCCCCGCACCGATCTCGGTGCGCAGGAGGATTGCCGGACGATCGTCGAGAGCGCGATCATCGAGGCGGGCTACACCATCTATGGCTGGCGGCAGGTGCCCGTCGACGTGTCGGTGATCGGCCAGAAGGCGCAGGCGACGCGTCCCGAGATCGAGCAGATCATGATCGCCGGGCCATTGCCCGAGGAACAGGACGCCGCCGAGTTCGAGAAGACGCTGTACCTCGTTCGCCGCCGGATTGAGAAGCGCGTGATCGCCGCGCAGATCCAGGGCTTCTACATCTGCTCGCTGTCGTGCCGCTCGATCATCTACAAGGGGCTGTTCCTCGCCGAATCGCTCTCCGTCTTCTACCCGGACCTGTGCGACCAGCGCTTCGAGAGCCGCGTCGCGATCTTCCATCAGCGCTATTCGACCAACACCTTCCCGCAATGGTGGCTGGCGCAACCGTTCCGCTGCCTCGCGCACAACGGCGAGATCAACACGATCCGCGGCAACAAGAACTGGATGCTCAGCCATGAGATTCGCATGGCGAGCCTCGCGTTCGGCGACAACTCGGAGGACATCAAGCCGGTGATTCCCGCCGGCGCGTCCGACACCGCCGCATTGGACGCCGTGTTCGAGGCGATCTGCCGCTCGGGCCGCGACGCGCCGACCGCCAAGCTGATGCTGGTGCCCGAAGCCGCCAGCCCGGACATGCCGCCGGAACATACCGCGATGTACCAGTATCTCGCGAGCGTGATGGAGCCATGGGACGGCCCCGCCGCGCTGGCGATGACCGATGGCCGCTGGGCGGTCGCCGGCATGGATCGCAACGCGCTGCGGCCGCTCCGCTACACGCTGACGTCGGACGGCCTGCTGATCGTCGGGTCGGAGAGCGGCATGGTCGTCGTTCCCGAATCGACGATCGTCGCCAAGGGGCGGCTCGGGCCGGGCGAGATGATCGCGGTCGACCTCGACGAAGGTCGCCTGCTCCAGGATCGCGAAGTGAAGGATCGCATTTCCGGCGAGGCGGATTACGCCGCGATGATCGGCGAATTCCACACGCTTGCCGACCTGCCCTCGGTCGAGGACGCCGTGGTGCGCTACGACCGCGCCGAACTCGCGCGCCGTCAGGTCGCGGCGGGACAGACGATGGAGGACATGGAGTTGATCCTGTCGCCGATGGTCGAATCCGCCAAGGAAGCTATCGGATCGATGGGCGACGACACGCCGCTCGCGGTCATCTCCGACAAGCCGCGGCTGATCAGCCAGTTCTTCCGCCAGAACTTCTCGCAGGTCACCAACCCGCCGATCGATCCGTTGCGCGAGCGCCACGTGATGTCGCTCAAGACGCGGTTCGGCAATCTCGCCAACATTCTCGATGTCCGCGACCAGCGCGAGCGCGTGCTGGTGCTCGATTCGCCGGTGCTGACGGGCGAACATTGGTCGCGGCTGAAGGCGCATTTCGGGAATGCGGTCGCCGAGATTGATTGCACGTTCGACGTCGGTGGCGGCCCGGAAAAGCTTCGCGCGGCGATCCAACGGATTCGCAACGAGGCGGAGCAAGCCGTCCGCCAGGGCAAGAGCGAGATATTCCTCACCGACGAGGCGATCAGCGAAGACCGGGTCGGCATCGCTGGCGTGCTCGCGGTGGCGGCGGTGCACACACACCTCGTCCGCCGTGGCCTGCGCTCCTACGCGTCGATCAACGTCCGTTCGGCCGAGTGCCTCGACACGCATTACTACGCCGTGCTGATCGGCGTCGGCGCGACCACCGTGAACGCCTATCTCGCCGAGGCCGCGATCGTCGACCGCCAGTCGCGCGGGTTGTTCGGTGACCTCGACCTCGCCGAATGTCTCCGCCGTCACCGCGTCGCGGTCGAGGAGGGGCTGCTCAAGATCATGTCGAAGATGGGCATCGCGGTCATCTCGTCCTACCGCGGCGGCTATAATTTCGAAGCGGTCGGCCTGTCGCGCAGCCTGGTCAACGACCTGTTCCCCGGCATGCCCGCGAAGATCAGCGGCGAGGGCTATGCCTCGCTCCACGTCAACGCGACCGACCGCCACGAAGCCGCGTTCGATCCGGCGGTGGCGACCTTGCCGATCGGCGGCTTTTATCGCCAGCGCCACACCGGCGAGACGCACGCCTATTCCGCACAGCTGATGCATCTGCTCCAGACCGCGGTCGCGACCGACAGCTATACGAGCTATCTGCAATTCTCGCGCGGCGTGTCCGACCTGCCGCCGGTGTACTTACGCGATCTGCTCCAGTTCAACTTCCCCGCGGAGGGCGTGCCGGTCGACCAGGTCGAGGCGATCACCGAGATCCGCAAACGCTTCGTGACGCCGGGCATGTCGCTTGGCGCGCTGTCACCCGAGGCGCACGAGACGCTGGCAATCGCGATGAACCGGATCGGCGCGAAGGCCGTCTCGGGCGAGGGCGGCGAGGACAAGTCGCGCTTCGTGCCGTACGCGAACGGCGACAACGCCAACTCGTCGATCAAGCAGGTCGCGAGCGGGCGGTTCGGCGTGACGGCCGAATATCTGAACGCGTGCGAGGAGATCGAGGTCAAGGTCGCGCAGGGCGCCAAGCCCGGCGAAGGCGGCCAGCTGCCCGGCTTCAAGGTCACCGAGTTCATCGCCAAGCTGCGCCATGCGACACCCGGCGTGACGCTGATCTCGCCGCCGCCGCATCACGACATCTACTCGATCGAGGATCTCGCCCAGCTCATCTACGACCTGAAGCAGATCAACCCACGCGCACGCGTCTGCGTGAAGCTCGTCAGCTCGGCGGGTATCGGCACGGTCGCGGCCGGTGTCGCGAAGGCGCATGCCGACGTGATCCTGATCGCCGGCCATGTCGGCGGCACCGGCGCATCGCCCCAGACCTCGATCAAATACGCGGGCACGCCGTGGGAAATGGGGCTGTCGGAGGTCAATCAGGTGCTGACGCTCAACGGCCTGCGCGGTCGCGTGCGGTTGCGTACCGATGGCGGGCTCAAGACCGGTCGCGACATCGTCATCGCCGCGATCCTCGGCGCGGAGGAATTCGGGATCGGCACGCTGTCGCTGGTGGCGATGGGCTGCATCATGGTGCGTCAGTGCCATTCGAACACCTGCCCGGTCGGCATCTGCACGCAGAACGACGCGCTTCGCCAGAAGTTCGTCGGCACGCCCGAGAAGGTGATCAACCTGATGACGTTCATCGCCGAGGAAGTCCGCGACATCCTCGCGCGGCTCGGCGTGAAGAGCCTCGACGACGTGATCGGCCGCACCGAGCTGCTGCGGCAGGTCAGCCGCGGGGCGGAGCATCTCGACGATCTCGACCTGAACCCGATTCTGGCAAAGGTCGATGCCGACGATTCGCAGCGCCGGTTCAGCCTGTCGACGTTCCGCAACGAAGTCCCCGACAGCCTCGACGCGCAGATCATCAAGGATGCATCCGCGGTGTTCTCGCGCGGCGAGAAGATGCAGCTGACCTATTCGGTGCGCAACACGCACCGCGCGGTCGGCACGCGACTGTCGAGCGAGATCACGCGGAAGTTCGGCATGTCGACGCTGGCGGATAATCACGTGACGATCCGTCTGCGCGGCTCGGCGGGGCAGTCACTCGGTGCGTTCCTATGCAAGGGCATCACTTTGGAAGTCTTCGGCGATTCGAACGATTACGTCGGCAAGGGGCTCTCGGGCGGCACGATCATCGTCCGCCCGGCAGTAAGTTCGCCTTTAGCGTCGCAGGAGAACACGATCATCGGCAACACCGTGCTCTACGGCGCGACGTCGGGCCGGCTGTTCGCGGCGGGGCAGGCGGGCGAGCGCTTCGCGGTCCGGAACTCGGGCGCGATCGTGGTCGTCGAAGGCTGTGGTGCGAACGGGTGCGAGTACATGACCAACGGCATCGCAGTCGTGCTCGGCGCGGTCGGTGCGAACTTCGGTGCGGGCATGACCGGCGGGATGGCGTTCGTCTACGATCCTGACGGCGTGTTCGCGAAGCGCGCGAACCCCGAAAACATCACCTGGGACCGCGTGAAGTCGCTGCACTGGGCCGACGTGCTGCTCGACCTGGTCCGCGATCACGCGGACCATACCGACAGCAAATGGTCGAAGGGCCTGCTGGAAGATTGGGACCGCGTGGCTCCCCATTTCTGGCAGATCGTGCCGAAGGAAATGCTGACGCGCCTGAGCCACCCACTGGACGACAGCGCGGAGTTGGTAGCGGCGGAGTAACGCCAAACCTCACACCACCCCGGCGAAGGCCGGGGCCCAGTTGGGGGACGTCGCTAACGAAGGACGGCGCTTCGTTACCGCGACCTTTCCAACTGGGCCCCGGCCTTCGCCGGGGTGGTGTAGTAAGTTGGTTTCGCGCAGAGGCGCAGAGGACGCGGAGCTGTATCGTCCGGTACGGGCGCTCTGCACTTCAACGCGCGTTGCAGAAATGCGAGCTTCGCGACAAGCGCAACACCTCCGCGCTCTCTGCGCCTCTGCGCGAACAAATCTAATCGCCACAAACGCCACGCCACCCAACCCGCGCTAGTGACACACCCGCCCCCCACCGCCTAAACGGATGGCATGTGGCAGCTTTATCAATTCCCCCTGTGTCCCTTCTCGCGAAAGGTGCGCCTGCTGCTGGGCGAGAAGGGGGTCGGCTACGAACTGGTGCGTGAATCGCCCTGGGACCGTCGCGACGAGTTCATGGACATGAACCCTGCCGGCCAGACCCCGGTGATGGTCGACGCGTCGCGTGGCGTCGCGCCGCTGATCGATTCGATGGCGATCTGCGAATTCTTCGAGGAAACCGTCGAGAAGGCGGCAATGATCAACGGCACCGCGACCAACCGCGCCGAGATTCGCCGGCTGGTCACGTGGTTCGACACGCATTTCTACCGCGACGTGACCGGGCCGCTGCTCCACGAACGCATGGTCAAGCGTCTCGCGCACCGCACAGCCCCCGACGCGAAGGGCCTGCGCGAGGCGATGAAGGCCGCGGTCGGGCATCTCGACTATATGGATTACCTGCTCGATCACCGGAACTGGCTCGGCGGCGCGACGATGAGCCTCGCCGATCTGGCGGCCGCCGCGCAGATCTCGGTCACCGATTATCTCGGCGGGATCGACTGGAAGGGCCACGACCAGACCGCGCGCTGGTATCGCGGCTTCAAGAGCCGCCCGAGCTTCCGCCCGCTGCTGTCCGAACGGATGGAGTTGATCTCACCCCCGGCGCACTACGACAATGTCGATTTCTGACCAGATCGCGTTCGCGGACTTCGAGAAGGTCGACATCCGCGTCGGCACGATCGTCGAGGCCGAACCCTTTCCCGAAGCGCGCAAACCCGCGATCAAGCTGCGGATCGATTTCGGCGACGAGATCGGCGTGAAGCGATCGTCCGCGCAGATCACCGAGCATTATACGCCGGAGACGCTGGTTGGCCGCCAGGTCGCCGCGGTCGTTAATTTCCCGCCGCGCCAGATCGGGCCGATGATGTCCGAAGTCCTGACGCTCGGCTTCCCCGATGCGGATGGCAAGGTGGTGCTGATTTCGCCGACCGGCCAAGTCCCGAATGGGGGGCGGCTGTTTTGAACCGTCCGGTCGCCGCCTAACTCCGTTCTCCCGCGAAGGCGGGAGCCCAGGGTACCAGTCGAAACGCTCGTGGCTCCTGGACCCCCGCTTTCGCGGGGGAACGGTAGGCGAGGGGAGAATGCCCTCGATAGGCGCCCCTTACTGGCGCAGGTCGTTCTGCGTGATAGGCACGATCTTCACCTCGACGCGACGGTTAGCCGCCCGACCCGCATCGGTATCGTTCGACGCGATCGGCTGCGTTTCGCCGTAGCCGCGCGTGCCGATACGCGCAGTCTGGACGCCGTGGCCCGCCAGATAATCCGCAACCGACCGCGCGCGGCGTTCGGATAGCGTCTGGTTATACGCGTCGCTGCCGGTCGAATCGGTATGCCCGTACACGTCGATGTACGTCTGGTTATACTGCGACAGCGTATCGGCGACCTGGTCGAGCGTCCGCTGGAACTGCGGCTGCACGTTGGCGCTGTCATACGCGAAGGTGATGCCCGACGGGATGTTGAGCACCAGATCATCGCCCTGGCGGATCACCTGCACGTCGGTGCCTGCGGTGCGCGCACGCAGGTCGCGCTCCTGCTTGTCCATGTACGCGCCGATGCCCGCACCCGCGAGACCGCCGATGCCCGCGCCGAGCAGCTTCTCGGTCCGGTCATGCCGTCCACCGACCACATCGCCGAGCAGATAGCCGCCCAGCGCGCCGCCGATGCCGCCCAGTGCGGTCTTGGAGATCGTCTGGCGACCCGTCTCCGGATCGGTCGTGCAGCCGCTGGTGGCGATCAGTGCGGCAATCGCAGCACCCGCGAACATCTTGGTTTTCATAGATAATCTCCCTGAGACGTGATGGATGACGGCATTTCGCCCGATACCGCCGATAACCCGGTGTCACGACGATTGTTCCGCCTGCGCACTGAACCGAGCCTGACCATCTTCGCGGTCCGATGTCGAGTATGCGCCGCCTCGCACGCATCGACGGTTGTGCGACGACGCGTTGTCCTGCAAAGAGCGCCTGAGCCAATGGCACCGCTTCCCCCCTTCCCCTGGATCGACGTCGCGATCATCCTCGCGCTCGTCGCGTTGAACGGTGTGTTCGCGATGAGCGAACTCGCGATCGTCTCCGCGCGGAAAGCGCGGCTCGAGGCGATGGCGCGCCAAGGCAAGAAGGGCGCGCGCGCCGCGCTGGTGCTCGCCGCCGACCCCGGCAAGTTCCTCTCGACCGTACAGATCGGCATCACGCTGATCGGCATCCTCGCGGGTGCCTATTCGGGCTCCAGCCTCGGCATGCCGACCGCCGCGCGGTTGCAGGCGTGGGGCCTGTCCGCCTCGACCGCGGAGACCGCCGGGTTCGCGATCGTCATCGGCCTGACCACCTACGCCTCGCTCATCATCGGCGAACTCGTCCCCAAACAGTTCGCACTGCGCGCGCCCGAGGCGATCGCGTCGTTCATGGCGCCCGTCATGCGCTGGCTCGCGATCGGCACCGCGCCGATCGTGCTGGTGCTCGATTCGACCAGCGCGCTCATCTTCCGTGCGCTTCGGCTCAACCGCGAATCGGAAGAGCACGTCACCGCCGAAGAACTCCACATGATCGTCGCCGAGGCGTCGAAGTCGGGGATCATCGAGGAGCATGAGCGCTCGATCATCTCGGGCGTCGTCCGCCTCGCGGATCGCCCGGTCCGCGAAGTGATGACGCCGCGGACCGAGATCGACTGGCTCGACTGCGACTGGGGCTCCGACGAGATCCGCGAGACGCTGCTCGCATCGCAGCACACCCGCCTGCCGGTCGGCGAAGGCTCGATCGATACGGTCAAGGGCGTCGTCCAGGCGCGCGACATTGCCGCGGCACTGTTCCGCGGCGAACCGATCGACCTGCGCGCGCTGATGCGCAAAGCCCCGGTGGTGATCGACCAGATCGACGCGATGGACGCGTTGCTAGCGCTGCGCGAAGCCGAAGTGCCGATGGCGCTGATCCACGACGAATACGGGCATTTCGAGGGGATCGTCACGCCGGCCGATCTGCTCGCGGCGATCGCCGGCGAGTTCAAGTCGGACTCTGATCCGGACGATGCGCCTTCGGTCGTGGTGCGCGACGACGGCTCGCTGCTGGTGGCAGGGACGATGGCGGCGGACTCGCTAGCCGATCGCCTCGGTATCGACCTTCCCGAGGACCGGGATTACGCGACCGTCGCCGGGCTCGCGCTGTCGGTGTTCCGCCATCTGCCGGGCGAGGGCGAGAGCTTCGTCGAACAGGGCTGGAAGTTCGAGATCGTCGACCTCGACGGCCGCCGCATCGACAAGCTGCTGGTGAGCGAAGTCTAGGCTTGGTGCGGCGCGCGGAGGTTAGATCGAACCCGACGCTTCTACGCATGTACCATCCCGGCGAAGGCCGGGGTCCAATTGGCAAGGCTGCAGTAACGAAGCGCTACCCTAGTTTACTACGTCCCCCAATTGGGCCCCGGCCTCCGCCGGGGGAGGTGTTCGGGGTTAAGTTGCTTGCTTGCCTGGCTTGCGGAAGGCCCGCTGACCCCGCAATCCGTTCGTCCCGAGTAGCTGCTGAGCTCGTCGAAGCGGCGTATCGAAGGACAGGTTCGCGCGCGTAACCAATGCTTCGATACGAGCCCTCGATACGCTTCTGCGAAGCTACTCGGTCCCTACTCAGCACGAACGGGGAGGGGAGGACGACGGGCGAGGATTCGGCTCCGTCCCCTTCTACTGACCGGTTTCGGCCGCGGGCTTCGCATCAATCGCCGGCGTCTCGACCACCGGAGCCTTTTCAGGCACCTCCGAAACCGGCTTGGCCCCAGGCTCCAGATCGCTCGGCACGAAAGGCACCACGCTCGGCGGTGGCCCCGACATCCCCGCCGGATCGCCCTCGACCCGCCCGTGGAGGTGGTCGATCTCCGCCTGCCGCCGGTTGAGATAGAACGACCGCGTCGCCGCATACGGATCCGGCGAATTGTCGTGCAGGTCCTTCAGCGTCTGGTCGAACTCCGACCGGTGATCGAGCGCACCCAGGATGCCCGCCGGGATGGCGTACGCCGTGCTGGTGAACGGCTTGCCGACGGCGACCGGCAGGATCAGGCGATCGATCGCACCTCCCAGCAGGTCACGGATGGTCGTCGGCCCGACCAGCGGCAGGAACAGGAACGGGCCGTTCTTGACCCCGTAATAGCCAAGCGTGTTGGCGAACCCGTTCGACCGCCGCGGCAGGTGGAACGGTTTCTTCTTGGCGACGTCGAGCACGCCCGCCACGCCGATCGTCGTGTTGATCGCGAACCGCCCTACCGTCTCCGCCGCCTTGCCTGGCTTGAACTGGAGCAGGAAGTTCAGGAAGACGATCGGCTCGCGCAGGTTGTAGAGGAAATTGTGGATGCCGCGTCGAATGGGGCTCGGCACGGTCTTCTTGTAGGTCCGCGCGACCGGGCCGATCACCGCGTCGTCGACCTTCTGCGTCACCGCGAACGACTCGGCGTTGACCGCGCGCAGCGGATCGCCCGCAGTTTCCTTGCGGCCGGTGACGATAATGTCGTTGGGCGTCCGCTGGACGGGCGGAGTCCCCAACGGAGCGGGACCCACCGGCGGAATGTCCTGCGTCGGCAGCCCCTGGGCGAATATCTCGATCGCCGGAAGCGACGCGGTCAGCGCAAGCGGCGAAACCGCCATCGCCGCGACGGGCTGGAAGTCACCCGCGAACGGCGACACTACCGCGCCGGGCAGCGCCACGCTCGCACCGACGCCGGGCAACGCTATCGGCGCGGCCGTCACGTGAACGGGGGCAGCCGTCAACAGCATTGCGCTCATCGTTACCAGCATGTGCACTCATCGCCCTGTTATCGGCCGCTCTCCTACATCGAGATGCGACGCACCCGACATGCCCGTCGGCGCGCGTGGAGCATAGAGCCAATCGTCATCCGCGCGTGCGGATCGAGGTTAACCGATCGCGCCGCTATCCCGATCGAAACCGTTCCGCACGAGCCCGTAGCCTAGAGCTTGCCGAACACCGCCTCGAAGCCGGCCTTGTCGCCAGCCGCCAGCAACCGCGCCTGCTCGATCCAGCGATCGCGGCCCATCCGCCCGGTAAAGTTGCCAAGCTGCGCGTCGATGCGCTGCACTTCGCCGTCCGACAGCGCCGCCATCTCGCCGACCGTCGAAACGCCGAGCGCGCCGAGCTGTGCGGCAACTTTCGGCCCGAGCCCTTTCAACTGCGTGACGGGCCCCTCCGCATAGGATTGCGCCGGTGCTGCCGGTGCGATTGGAGCCTCTTCGGACGGAGCTACCGGTGCAAGGGCGGCAGTTTCGGTCGCCGGACTCGCGTCAAAAGGCGACGCAGCGGCGATCGGTTCGTCGGCCAGGCGATCGGGCGCTTGCACCGCATCGTCTTCGCGCGAAACAGGCACCTGTTCGGGTGCGCTGCTTAAGGGCGGTACAGGCGGGGTCGGCTCAGGCCGGGGCGGGGCACGCCGGACCGGAGCGGGGGGCGGCACAACCGGGGCAGCCGCGATTTGCGACTGCGCCTGCGATTGCTCAGCCTTGCGTTCCTGAACCGCGGGCTTTGCCGAAGCCGGCTCGGGCGGAACGCCGGCCTCCTCCGCGTTGGCGATCACGTCGCGCGACGCCTTCACGCGGCTGCGCTTGGCTTTGATGCCCCAGAGCAAGCCGATCACGACGAGGACCGCCACGACGGCGATGATCGTGAAGTGGATCGCGGTCAGCGTGGCAATGCCGTCGGGCAGCAGGCTCAGGCCCGAGGCGGAGGTCGCGGAAGTTTCGTTCATTCCCATACCGTAGCGTCACGCGCGAAGGGCGGCGAGACCTAATCGGCTGGCTCGTACCTGACGATCCTTCCCCGCAAGGGGGAGGTGTCGCCGAAGGTGACGGAGGGGGAGGAAACGGAACAGCGGTTTTGCCTACCTCCCCCTCCGTCTGGCAAGAGCCAGCCACCTCTCCCTGGCGGGGGAGGATCGAGACGCATCACCCGCGCCCGATCTCGCGCCAGCCGATGTCGCGTCGGTAGAAGCCTTCCGCGAAATCGATCGCCTCGACCGCGCGATAGGCGTTCGCCTGCGCCGTTGCGACGGTGTCGCCGGTCGCCGTCACCGCAAGAACGCGCCCGCCGGACGCGACCAACCCACCGTCCTCAAGCCGCGTGCCTGCGTGGAACACAGTGCCGCCTGCGGCCCGCGCGGAATCCAGCCCGACGATCGCGCCACCGGACTTGGGCGTGCCCGGATAGCCCTCTGCCGCCATCACCACCGTCAACGCGGTCTCGGCGCTGAACTGCGCAGGCGGCATCTCGCTAAGCCGCCCTTCTGCCACCGCCAGCATCGTCGCGAGCAGGTCGCCCTGGAAGCGCATCATCAGCACCTGCGTTTCGGGATCGCCGAACCGCGCGTTGTACTCGATGAGCTTGGGCCCCTGCGGCGTCAGCATCAGCCCCGCGTACAGCACGCCGCTGAAGGGCATGCGTTCGGCCGCCATGGCCGCCACCGTCGGCGCGACGATCTCGTCGATCGCGCGCTTCTCCAGCGCCGGCGTCAGCACGAGCGCGGGGCTGTACGCGCCCATCCCGCCGGTGTTCGGCCCGGTATCGCCCTCGCCGAGACGCTTGTGATCTTGCGCGGAGCCGAACGGCATCAGCGACACGCCGTCAGTCAGCACGAAGAGGCTCGCCTCCTCGCCTTCGAGGAATTCCTCGATCACCGCCTCGGCTTCGCCGTCCGCGAACAGTGCGTCGAGCGCGGCATCGGCTTCGGCAGCGCTGAACGCGATGACAACGCCCTTGCCGGCCGCAAGCCCGTCCGCCTTGATGACGACCGGCAACGAGAAGGTGCGGACGAGTGCGATATCCGCCTCTTCGCGCGTCCTTACGCGGACATAGCCCGCGGTCGGAATGCCGGCCCGTAGGCACAGATCCTTGGTGAAGCCCTTCGACCCCTCCAGCTGCGCCGCCGCCTTCGAAGGCCCGAACACCGGAACGTCCGCCGCGCGCAGCGAGTCCGCCAGTCCGTCGACCAGCGGCGCCTCCGGCCCGATCACGACCAGCCCGACGTCATGCTCCCGCACGAACGCCACCACCGCGCTATGATCCGTCGCATCGAGCGGCACGAGCGTCGCAACGCGCGCGATCCCGGGGTTGCCCGGCGCGGCATACAGCGTATCGAGGCCGCGAGATTGCACCAGCTTCCACGCGAGCGCATGTTCGCGCCCCCCCGAGCCCAGCAGCAGGACGTTCATGCCCGATCCCTTTTCCGATGAATTGTCCAGCGACATGGGGCGGCTGGTAGCCGAGCAAGTCCCCGGCGACAACGCACTCGCCATGTCGGTCGGCGAACTCGCCTTCACGCTGAAGCGGATGGTCGAGGGCGAATTTGGCCATGTCCGCTTGCGCGGCGAGATCTCGGGCTGGAAGCGTGTCGCCTCCGGGCATTGCTATATGTCGCTCAAGGACGACCAGGCGGTGATCGACGGCGTCATCTGGAAGGGCAATGCGTCGAGCCTCGCCTTCGTGCCTCAGGACGGCATCGAGGTCATCGCGACCGGCAAGCTCACCACCTATCCCGGCCGCTCGAAATACCAGATCGTCATCGAACGGATGGAGCTGGCGGGCGCCGGCGCGCTGATGGCGTTGCTCGAGAAATTGAAGGCGAAGCTGGCGGGCGAGGGACTGTTCGACGGCACGCGCAAAAAACGGCTGCCGTTCATGCCGAAGGTGATCGGCGTCGTCACCTCGGGCACCGGCGCGGTGATCCGCGACATTCTCCACCGCCTCGAAGATCGCTGCCCGACGCACGTCATCGTGTGGCCGGTCAAGGTGCAGGGCGAGGGCTCCGCCGCCGAAATCGCCGCCGCCGTCCGCGGGTTCGACGCGATCGTCCCCGGCGGCCCGGTGCCGCGCCCCGACCTCGTCATCGTCGCGCGCGGCGGCGGTTCGGTCGAGGATCTGTGGTCGTTCAACGAGGAGGTCGTCGTCCGCGCGGTCGCCGCCTGCACGATCCCGATCATCTCCGCCGTGGGGCATGAAACCGACACGACCTTGTGCGATTTCGCCGCCGACCTGCGCGCGCCGACGCCGACCGCCGCGGCCGAGATTGCGGTGCCGGTGCTCGCCGACCTGCGCCTCACGATCGACAGCCACCGCAACCGTACCGAGCGGTGTGCGCGCCGCCATGTCGAGCGCGGCCGCGAGCGGCTCGATGCGCTCGCCCGCCTGCTGCCGAAGCGCGACCATTTGCTCGGGCCGCAGCGCCAGCGCGCCGACGACTTCGGCCAGCGGCTCGACCGCGGTCTCGAACGTCGCCTGACCCTCGCGCGCGGCAGTCTCGATCGCTCGGGCGCAGCGCTGCGTCCCGCCACGCTGGAACGCAAGCTCGAAGCCAAGCGCGCGCAGCTCGACGCGACGTGGCGTCTCGTCCAGTCGCTCAACCCCGACGCGATCCTCGACCGCGGCTATGCTCGCGTCACCGCGCGGCCTGGCGGCGAAACGCTCGCCTCGGCAACGTCGGCGCGCGATGCTGGGACGCTGACACTCCACTTCCGCGACGGCGTGGTGGACGCGGTGACGGACACCGGCCTTGAGCGTCCGTCCGCCAAAACCTATGCTGCCCCCAAGGCGAAGCCCGCGTCCGACGCCGCGCCGCGCCAGCCGACCCTGCTGTAGAGAAGACCCGTCATGCTGATGTCCAACTCCGACCGCGCCGCGCGCCTGCACTATATGGCAAACGGTTTCCGCGTGCTCAGCCCCGGCGACCACGTCGCCTGCGCCGCGACTGGCCACCGCATCGCGCTCGAAGACCTGCGCTATTGGAGCGTAGCGCGCCAGGAAGCCTATTCCACCGCGACGGCTGCCAGCGAAGCGATGGCCCCACGATGATCCGCGCGGCGGTGCTTGTCCTGCTGGCTGCATCCGGTGCCGCCCAACAAGCACCGCCCTCGAATACCGCGTCCCAGTCCGCCTTCCGCTGGACCGGCACGCTCAGCCAGGGCGGGCTGATTCTCGGCACCGCCCCCGACGGCGCGCGCACGGCCATGCTCGATGGCAAGCCGATCGCGCTATCCCCCGATGGCCGCTTCATCGCCGGTTTCGACCGCGACGCGGGCCCGCAAGCGACACTGACGGCAACACTCGCCAACGGTCGTAGTGTCACGCAAAGCCTCACGATCGCGCCGCGCGCTTGGCGGATCGAGCGGCTGAACACACTCCCGAAATTCCCCGCGCCCGACCCGGTCTTCGCCAAACTGCGTCCGCCGGAACTCGCGCAGATCGTCGCCGCCCGCGCGCGCACCACCGACGCGCAAGGTTGGCGCCAGGCGTTCGCATGGCCGGCGACGGGCCGCATCTCCGGCCTGTTCGGCGCGCAACGCATCTATAAGAGTGAACCCGGCGGCTATCATTCAGGCACCGACATCGCCAAGCCAACCGGCGCGATCGTCACCGCCCCCGCCGACGGCGTCGTAATCCTCGCTGCGGATCACCCCTTCACGCTGGAGGGCAACCTCTTGATGCTCGACCACGGCATGGGCCTCAACAGCGCCTTCCTGCACCTGTCCCGCATCGACGTGAAACCCGGTGATCACGTTCACCAAGGCCAACCGATCGGCGCCGTCGGCATGACCGGCCGCGCCACCGGCCCCCACCTCCACTGGGCGTTACGATGGCGCGACGCCAAGCTCGACCCGATGCTGGTGGCGGGTGTGATGCGACCGTAGGTGACGAGCGCTCAGTTCACCCGTTTCGCCTTCACACCCGGCTGGCCGCCAACGCTTAGCTTGAAACTCCCTAAGGCACCGCGCTTGATGACGACTTTATCGTTTGCCCGTGGACGCCGCGCGATCGTGTAATCATCGGTCTGGATCCATCGCGCGCCATCGGCCAACTGGAAACTCCATCGGCCGGCGCCATCCACCGACGCACCGGCGAGAGTCGTCTCGATCTGCGGCAGGTCGTTGCCGTTGCCGAACAAGCCGGTATCGGGCAGCGTTATCCCAAACAGATTTCGGCGCGTCTCGCGAACTTGTTGCTGGTCGATGACGACGACCGCTTGATCGGCTTCCGCGGTATCCAGCGCCGCCACCGAGTGATCGAAGCAGGCCAGCCGCGCCAATGGTTCGGTCACGGTGCGGCATTGCGTGACGGCAACTAGCAGCGGGGACCGCTCCGCCTTGCGCGGCTTGGACGCCGCGGCCGCAGGATACTGCGCCATGATCAACGAGGTTGAAATTGCCAGAATCGTGATCCGCATGAGCGTCCTACCTCGTTAGCGAGAAGCGTCGGAATAGGCAGCGCCGGCCAGAGCGGCAAGTCCATCACGTGCAGCATGCCGTTACGGCATCGTCCCGAAATTGTGGCCATTGGGTAACATAACTGTCGTAATGCGACGAGTGGCGGCGATCCCGTAATTTTCTTTTGGACAAGGCACCTCTGACTTGCGAGATCGTCGTCAGCTGCGGTCGGGCGACCGCACAATAGATCGTATCGGCCGGAAACGTTCGCCGATATAAAAGGGATAGACCAACCATGCGAAACCATATGTTTCGGGACTGCCTGCTCGCATCGACGATGATCGCGGGTGCTGCGATTGCATTGCCCGCCTACGCGCAGACCACCCCGGCACCCGCGCCGCAGGGCGCGACGAGTGACGACGCTGCAGCATCGACCACGCCGGCGCTGTCCAACACGCCGAGCCAGGACCCAGCTGCTGCCGGTACGGCTGGCAGCGGTGACATCGTCGTCACCGGGTCGCGTATTTCGAATCCGAACCTGACGTCGGCCAGCCCGATCACCGTCGTTAACGCAGCCGAGATCAAGCTGCGCGGTTCCAGCCGCATCGAGGACGTGCTGAACAGCCTGCCGCAGGCTTTCGCGTCGCAGAGCTCGTCGGTCTCGAATGGTTCGAACGGCACTGCCACGGCCAACCTGCGCAACCTTGGCGATCAGCGCACGCTGGTGCTGGTGAATGGTCGCCGCCTGATGCCGGGCGATCCCGTCTCGACCAGCTCGGCCGCGGATCTTAACGTGATCCCGGCGTCGCTGATCAAGCGCGTCGACGTGCTGACCGGTGGTGCCTCCTCGGTCTATGGTTCGGACGCTGTCGGCGGCGTGGTCAACTTCGTCCTCGACGACCAGTATGAAGGCGTCAGCCTCGACACGACCGGCGGAATCTACAACCACAACAACCGCAGCAAGCGCTTCCAGGCGCTGTCGGCCGCCAAGGGTTTTCCCGCCCCGAGTGGTCAGGCCTTCGACGGTACGCAATTTGACATCAACCTGAAAGTCGGCGCCGGTACCAGCGACGGCCGCGGCCATGTCGTCGGCTATATGGGGTATCGTAAGATCGGCGCGATCTTGCAGGGTGACCGCGATTATAGCTCGTGCGGGCTGAACGTGCCTGCTGCCGGCAATGAATATGTTTGCGGCGGATCAGGCACTGGCTTCCCCGCCAATTTCACGCTTCAGGCGCGTGATGGCCTGCCGCGCAACCTGACGCTGGACAGCGCTGGTAACTTAATATCCGGTCAGTCGCTCTACAACGCCAATCCGCTGAATTATTATCAGCGTCCGGACAAGCGTTACACCGCCGGCTTCCTTGCCAACTACGAAGTTAGCAGCGCCTTCAAGCCGTATGCCGAATTCATGTTCATGGACGATCGCACCGTGGCGCAGATCGCGCCATCGGGCGACTTCAGCAACACGACCACGCTCAACTGCAACAACCCGTTGCTGTCCGCGGCCCAGGTCGCTTCCTTCTGCCGTGCGACGAACCTGCTGACCGACGCCGGCACAGTGGCAGGGACTACGGGTGTACCGGCGGCGGTATTCCTGAATCCTGACGGCAGCACCTACAATCGCGCTGCCGTCAACATTGGGCGTCGCAACGTCGAAGGTGGCGGACGTCAGGCCGATCTGCGCCACACTTCGTATCGCATCCTGGCCGGTGCGCGGGGCGATATCGGTAAGGGTGTCTCGTATGACGTCTATGGTCAGTTCGGCAGCACCATCTTCAACGAGGTATATCGCAACGAGTTCTCGATCACCAAGACGACCCGCGCGCTCGACGTGATCGCGGGCCCCGGCGGTGTTCCCACCTGCCGGTCGGTCGTTGACGGCTCGGACCCGACGTGCGTTCCGCTCAACATCTTCGGTGCGGCTCGGATCACGCCGGAAGCCCTCGCCTATGTGCAGCAGAGCGGCTTCCAACAGGGCCAGACCAAGGAGAAGATCGTCAGCGGCTCGCTGACCTTCAAGGGCAGCGAATACGGTGTGCAGTCGCCGTTCGCCTCCGAGGGCATCGCGCTGAACGTCGGTGCCGAATATCGCGAAGAGTCGCTGTCGCTCGAGGTGGATCAGGCGTTCCAGACGGGCGATCTCGCCGGCCAGGGCGGCCCTACCCTGCCGATCAGCGGCGGCTACAACGTGAAGGAGGCCTTCGCCGAACTCCAGGTTCCGCTCGTCAGCGATCGCCCATTCTTCCAAGAGCTGACGGTCAACGGTGGTTTCCGCTACTCGGACTACAGCACCGCCGGTTCGGTCACCTCATACAAGGGCGAACTGGTCTGGGCGCCGGTCCGCGACATCCGCTTCCGTGGCGGGTACAACCGCGCGGTGCGTGCGCCTAACGTGCAGGAGCTGTTCGTTGGCCAGTCGGTGCAGATCGACGGCGCTACCGATCCCTGCGCGGGTCCTGCCGTCGGCGGCCTCGTCAACGGCAACACCGCGGCGCAATGTGCCCTCACCGGCGTCACCGCAGCCCAGTTTGGCGGCATCGATGTCAACAGTTCCGATCAGTATAACGGCCTGATCGGCGGCAACCCGAACCTGAAGCCCGAGAAGGCCGACACGTTCACGGCCGGCGTGATCATCCAGCCAACGTTCCTCCCGGGCTTCACCGCATCGGTGGACGCGTTCCGGATCAAGGTGAAGGACATCATCGGTGTCATCGGTGCCGATACCATCATCAACCAGTGTCTTCAGACTGGCGACGCCGCGCTGTGCGGTGCGATCAATCGCGATGCTAACGGGTCGCTCTACCAGACCACCCGCGGCTTTATCGTCGATACCAACGTCAACGCCGGTTCGTTGACGACCCAGGGCATCGATGCGTCGCTCGGCTACACACTGCGGACGACCAATATCGGTACCTTCGCGCTCGCCGCTAACGGTACCTACACCGACAAGTTCGAGTCGGATAAGGCTGGCGCCAAGTTCGATTGCGCGGGTTATTTCGGTGCGCAGTGCGGGTATCCGCAGTCCAAGTGGCGCCACAGTGTGCGTCTGACCTATACCGCGCCGAGCGGCGTGGGCCTCTCCGGCAACTGGCGCTATCTCTCGAAGACGAAGTTCGAGAATACCAGCAGCAATGCCGATCTTGCGAACAGCTTCTTCCCGCTGGATGCGAGCATCAAGGCGCAGAGCTATTTCGACCTGGCTGCCACAGTGCGGGTTGAGGATAAGTTCACCTTCCGGGCCGGCGCGAACAACGTGTTCGACAAGTCGCCTCCGATCCTCAGCTCGACGGCAACGCCGATCGGCTCGTTCGGTAACGGCAACACCTATCCTGGCATCTTCGAAGGCGCGGGTCGCTATCTGTTCGTTGGTCTGACCATCGATATGTAATCGATCCTTCGGGACCGAAATTGGGGCGGCAGATCATCGATCTGCCGCCCCTTTTTTTGTTCGAAGATGAGCGTGTCAGGCGACTTGCAGCACCAGCTTCCCATCGCCTTCGTCGACCTTCACGGTCGAGCCGTCCTTCACCTCGCCGCGCAAAATCATGTCGGCGAGCGGGTCCTGTAGGTAGCGCTGGACCGCGCGCTTCAACGGGCGTGCGCCGTACACTGGATCGTAGCCCACCCGGCCGAGCCAAGCCCTCGCCGCATCGGTTGGGTCGAGGACGATCTTGCGATCCGCCAGCAGCTTGTCGACACGGGATACCTGGATATCGACGATCGGCGCCATGTGCGCCTGGCCGAGGCGGTGGAACAGGATCACCTCGTCGAGCCGGTTGAGGAACTCCGGCCGGAAGTGCGAGCGGACGATCTCCATTACCTGCGGCTCGACCGACGAGACGTCGTCGCCCTCCGCCATGTTCGCCAGATACTGGCTGCCAAGGTTCGACGTCAGAATGATCAGCGTGTTGCTGAAATCCACCGTGCGGCCCTGGCCATCGGTCAGCCGCCCGTCGTCGAGCACCTGCAACAGCACGTTGAACACGTCGCCGTGTGCCTTCTCGACCTCGTCGAACAGGATCACTTGGTACGGCCGCCTGCGCACCGCCTCGGTCAGCACGCCGCCCTCCTCGTAACCGACATAGCCCGGAGGCGCACCGATCAGCCGCGCGACCGCGTGCTTTTCCATGAACTCGCTCATGTCGATGCGGACCATCGCGCTGGGATCGTCGAACAGGAATTCCGCGAGCGCCTTGGTCAGCTCGGTTTTGCCGACGCCGGTCGGCCCGAGGAACAGGAACGAGCCCAGCGGCCGGTTCGGATCCTGCAACCCCGCCCTAGCGCGGCGCACCGCGGTCGAGACCGCCTTCACCGCATGCGCCTGGCCGATCACCCGCTTGCCGATCGTCGCCTCCATGGCCAGCAGCTTGTCGCGCTCGCCCTGAAGCATCCGCTCCACCGGAATACCGGTCCAGCGGCTGACGACACCGGCGATGTCGTCCGCGGTCACTTCCTCGCGCAGCATCGCGCCCTTGGTCGCGCCCGCCGCCTCGTCGAGTTGGCGCTGCAACCCCGGAATCGTCCCGTAGGACAGCTCGCCCGCCTTGGCGAGATCGCCCGAGCGCTGCGCCTGTTCCAACTCCAGCCGCGCGGCATCGAGCTGTTCCTTGACTCGTGCCTCGGCGTTGATCTTGTCCTTCTCGCCCTTCCAGCGCGTCGTCAGCTCGGCGGACTGCTCCTCCAGATTGACGAGCTCGCCCTCCAGCGTGTCGAGCCGGTCGACCGAGGCGTCGTCGGTCTCGCGCTTCAACGCCTCGCGTTCGATCTTGAGCTGCATAATCCGTCGGTCGAGGTTCTCGATCGCTTCGGGCTTCGACTCCACCTCCATGCGGATCCGCGACGCGGCCTCGTCCATGAGGTCGATCGCCTTGTCGGGCAGGAAGCGGTCGGTAATATAGCGGTTCGACAGCGTCGACGCGGCGACGATCGCGCCGTCGGTGATGCGCACGCCGTGGTGGAGCTCGTACTTCTCCTTCAGTCCGCGCAGGATCGAGATGGTGTCCTCGACGGTCGGTTCGCCGACCATCACCGGCTGGAACCGCCGCTGCAACGCGGGGTCCTTCTCGACGTACTTGCGATATTCGTCGAGCGTGGTCGCGCCAACGCAGTGGAGTTCACCACGCGCGAGGGCGGGTTTCAGCAGGTTGCCCGCGTCCATCGCGCCCTCGGATTTGCCCGCGCCGATCAGCTGGTGCATCTCGTCGATGAACAGAATGATGTCGCCCTCGGCGGCCTTCACCTCGTCGAGCACGCCCTTCAGCCGCTCCTCGAACTCGCCGCGATATTTCGCACCCGCGATCAGCGAGCCGAGGTCGAGCGACATCAGCCGCCGGTCCTTCAACGTATCGGGCACGTCACCATTGGCGATGCGCAGGGCGAGCCCTTCGGCGATCGCGGTCTTGCCCACGCCGGGTTCGCCGATCAGCGCGGGGTTGTTCTTGGTCCGGCGCGCGAGGATCTGGATGGTGCGGCGGATCTCCTCGTCGCGGCCGATGACCGGATCGAGCTTGCCGTCGCGCGCCGCCTGCGTCAGGTCGCGCGCGAACTTCTTCAGCGCATCATAGCGATCCTCGGCGCCCGCGGTGTCGGCGGACCGACCCTGCCGCAGGCCGTTGATCGCGGTGTTCAGCCCCTCGGGCGTCACGCCGCCAGCCTTCAAGGCCTTGCCCGCCGCGGTGTTGAGCGACAGCGCGAGCGCGACCAGCAGCCGCTCGACGGTGACGAAGCTGTCGCCCGCCTTGCTCGCGATCTGCTCGGCCTGATCGAGCACGCGCACCGCATCGTTGTCGATCCCCGGCGTGGTCTGCGCGCCCGAGCCCGACACGACCGGAATCTTCGCGAGCGCCAGATCGGTCTCCGATGTCGCACGCTTGGCGTCGCCACCCGCCGCCTTGATCAGCCCGGCGGCCATGCCCTGCTCGTCTTCCAGCAATGCCTTCAACAGATGCTCGGGGGCGATCCGCTGGTGGTTCATGCGGATCGCGACGGTCTGCGCGGATTGCAGGAAGCCCTTCGCGCGGTCGGTGAATTTGTCGATGTTCATGACGAATTCCTGTGGGATTGGTTCGGTGTTGGCCGAAAGATGGTGTTGTATTTGGGCAACACAAGAGGCGGGCGCAGGTCGGATGCTAGGGCCCGCGCGAGGCATCCGGAATAGCGTTTATTGTCGGTATCGAAGCGCCGCCGTCATCGCTATGTTCAGGTTCGCATGCTATATGCGGCGCGTGTCCACAGCGCTCCCCCATACCTACGCCATCGGCATCGAGCCGGCCGACATCGACTTCATGGGTCACGTCAACAACGCGAACTATCTGAAGTGGGTACAGGCTGCGGTGATCGACCATTGGCAGCGCCTCGCGCCCGCCGAGGCGGTGGCGGGGCACCTCTGGGTCGCGCTCAAGCACGAGATCACGTACCGCAAGCCGGCGTTTCTCGACGACGACGTCATCGCGACGGTGTTGCTCGAGAAGGTCCAGGGCGCGCGCGCGTTCTACGAGACGATCATCAAGCGCGGCGAGGACGTGCTCGCCGAGGTCAAGTCGAGCTGGTGCTGCCTCGATGCGGAGACGCTGCGCCCGTCGCGGCTGGCGAACAGCGTCGTCGAGCATTTCTTCCCGAAGACCGACCCTAAGGACTGACGGCGCTCGGGCGATCGACCCTTAGAAATCGATCGCCATGCCCTTCAGCTCCCAGTCGCCATAGCGCGTAGGATCGCGCGGCTCGGGGTCCTTGTCCGGCACGATCGCCTCGGGTTTCGGCACCGGCGTGTTCTTCGCGAGATATTCGGGTGGCTTAACGTGATCGGGGCGCTGGCCCATCGCGGCTCTCCGGATTTGCGTGTTGGCGTCGTAACCGCCACATGGGCCCTGTCGCGCCGCTTTGCCACAGCCGCCGCGCGACAAACCGAACGCGAAGGACCTTCATATGCCCGACTATACCCACGCCCCCGAGCCGCTCGGCGTCCCGACCCGACGCGCCGCACTCCGCCTGCTCGACGCCGTCCTGCGTCGCGGCGAGTCGCTCGAATCCGCGCTCCCCGCTGCGACCCGCGCGATCCACGGACCCGATCGCGGCCTCGCGCATGCGATCGCCGCCGAGACACTGCGTCGCCTGCCCGACCTCGACGCGATGATCGATTCGGTCACCAAGACCCACCTCCCCGACGATGCGAAGGCGCGGATGGCGCTGCGGATCGCGCTCGTCCAGGTGCTGATCCTCGGCACGCCCTCGCACGCCGCGATCTCGACAGTGTTGCCGCTGGTCGACGGCGGCCCGCGCAAACTCGTCCACGGCGTGTTCGGCACGCTGTTCCGTGCCAACATGCTGCTCCCCGAGGTACCGACGCTCCCCGCGCCGGTCGAACTGCGCTGGGAAGCCGCCTGGGGTGAGGAGATGGTCGACGCCGCCGGGCGCGCGATCGCGCAGGTGCCGCCGCTCGACCTGACGATCGCCGACCCGTCCGAGACCGAAGGCTGGCGCGAGAAACTCGGCGGCGAAAGCTTCATGCCCGGGCATCTGCGCCTGGGTGACCACGACTCGGTTCCCGACATGGCAGGCTTCGGCGACGGCGCGTGGTGGGTGCAGGACATCGCCGCCTCGCTCCCCGCGCGGTTGCTGGGGAAAGGGGAGGGCCATGTCCTCGATCTCTGCGCCGCGCCGGGCGGCAAGACGCTGCAACTCGCGAGCGCAGGCTGGACCGTCACCTCGGTCGACAATTCGCAGAGCCGGATCAAGCGCCTGCGCGAGAACCTCTACCGCACGCACCTGAAGGCCGAGGTCGTCAACGCCGACATCCTCGAATGGGCGCCTGCCGAGCCAGCCGACGCGATCCTGATCGACGCGCCGTGCAGCGCGACGGGCATCTTCCGCCGCCACCCCGATGTCCTCCACCGCGTCCGCCCGTCGATCATCGCCGAAACCGCGGCGTTGCAGGCGCGCATCTTCGCGCGGGCGGCGGACTGGGTGAAGCCCGGTGGCACGGTGGTGTACGCGACCTGCTCGCTCGAGCCGTCGGAAGGCGAAGCGCAACTCGACGCGTTCCTGTCCGCGCGCAGCGACTACACGATCGCCCCGGTAGACCAATCCGAACTCCCCCCCGGCATCACCCCCACGGAAACCGGCACCATCCGCACGCTCCCCGGCATGCTTGCCGACCAAGGCGGCTGCGACGGCTTCTTCATCACCCGCCTGAAGCGCAGCTAATAAATCCTCCCCCGCCAGGGGGAGGTGGCTGGCGCTTGCCAGACGGAGGGGGAGGGCGCGACACCGCAGGTTGCGAGTTCCTCCCCCTCCGTCACCTTCGGCGCCACCTCCCCCTGGCGGGGGAGGATCGACAGGGACTTCGCACCAACCGAATCCCGCGCTAGGACAATCCCATGCAACCCGTCCGCATCGCCCCCTCGATCCTCTCCGCCGACTTCGCCAAACTCGGCGAGGAAGTGCGCGCCATCGACGCGGCCGGCGCCGACTGGATCCACATCGACGTGATGGATGGCCATTTCGTCCCCAACATCTCGTTCGGCCCAGCGGTCATGAAGTCGGTCCGCGGCGTCACCACCAAGCCGTTCGACGTCCATTTGATGATCTCCCCCGTCGACGCCTATCTCGACGCGTTCGCGGAGGCCGGCGCCGACTGCATCACCGTGCATTACGAAGCCGGGCCGCACATCCACCGCTCGCTCCAGCACATCAAGGGCCTCGGCAAGCGCGCAGGCGTCGTGATCTGCCCCGGCACCCCCGCAAAGATGCTCGACTACCTCATGGACATGGTCGACCTCGTCCTCGTGATGAGCGTCAACCCGGGCTTCGGCGGCCAGAGCTTCATCCCGAGCCAGCTCAAGAAGATCTCCGCGATCCGCACGATGATCGAGAAGAGCGGCCGCGCGATCGATCTCGAAGTCGATGGCGGCGTCGACGCTGAGTGGGCGAAACGCTGCATCGAGGCCGGCGCCGACGCGCTGGTCGCCGGCACCTCGGTCTTCCGCGGCGGCCCCGATCGTTATGCCGCCAACATCGCCGCGTTGCGGGGGTGAACGAACCGCGTGATCCCGTGACCGATCCCGCCCCCGACGGGATCGACGAAGGCCGCCGCCTGATCCGTCTCGGCGGCGATAAGGGGCTGTCGCTCGCCGATCGCCTGGCCGAGCGCTTCCACCGCCTGACCTGGCGCACGCCGCTCCACACGCTGCGCCTCAAGGGTCGCTACCCGCTGAAGCTGATCGCGGTCCCCGAAGATCCCATTCTCGGCGACATCGCGCGCGGCACGATGCTGCTGGAGGGCGTCCTCTCGTTCCGCGGCGAGGCACGCGATATCGAGACGCTCGATCTTTCGAAGCCGCTCCCCAAACCCTTCACCGAGTACCTCCACAGTTTCGCGTGGCTGCGTGACCTGTCCACCGTCGCGACCCGCTCGCGCGGCGCACCGATCGCCGAATATCTCATGGGCCTCTGGCTGACCGCGCACGCCGACACGCAAGGCGGCATCGCGTGGCGCCCGGACATGTGGGGCCGCCGCATCCTCTCCTGGACCGCGCACGCGCCGCTGATCCTGTCGTCCTCCGATCAGATCTACCGCTCGAAAGTGCTCAACGCGCTCGCCAAGGGCGCACTCCACCTCGATCGCAACGCCGACAAGGCCTCGGCGGGTGCCCCGCGCATCGCCGCGTGGTGCGGCGTCGTCGCGGCTGGCCTCCTCATCCCCGGCGGCGAGCCGCGCCAGGCATTTGGTGAGGCAGGCTTGCTCCGCGCGCTCGGCACCGGCCTGTTCGACGATGGAGGCTCGGTCTCGCGCAGCCCGGCAATGCTGCTCGACTCGATCCAGCTGCTCACGCTGCTCCAGGAAAGCTACGCCGCGCGCAGCGCCGAACTCCCCGAGACGGTCGCGGTCACGCTCACGCGGATGGTCGCCGCGCTGCTCGGCGTCGCCCACGCCGATCGCGGCCTGTCGAGCTGGCAGGGTGGCGGCCCCGCCAGCGAAACGCAGGTCGCCGCGGTCATCGAAGCCAGCGGCGTCCGCACCCGCCCGCTCCGCCAGGCGCGCGACTGGGGTTATCAACGCCTTGCCGCCGGCACCGCGGTGCTGATCGTCGACGCCGCCCCGCCGCCGATCGCGCGCCTCGTCGAAGGCGGCTGCGCCTCGACGCTGGCGTTCGAGTTCTCGGACGGCCCGGCGCGGATCGTCGTCAATTGCGGCGGCGCACGCGCGGGCATCGCGCAACTCCCGCCCGCGATGGTCGAGGGCCTGCGCTCGACTGCCGCCCACTCGACGCTGACGATCGCCGACAGCAACTCGACCGCTATCCTCGCCGACGGCACGCTCGGCCGCGGCGTCGGCGAAGTCGAACTCAGCCGCCAGGAATCGGACGCCGCCAGCCGGATCGAGGCGAGCCACGACGGCTATGTCCGCCGCTGGGGCTTCCTCCACCGCCGCCAGCTGATGCTCACCGGCGACGGTCGCGAACTCCGCGGCGAGGACGCGCTGTTGCCGCAAGGCCGCAAGCGCCGCGCGGGCCTGTCGCTGTTCGCGATCCGCTTCCACCTGGGGGAGGGCGTGCAAGTCTCCCCCACCGCGGATGGCCTGGGCGCGATCCTCCGCCTCCCAGGCGGTCCCCTATGGCAATTTCGCTGCCGCGGCGGCGCGCTGGTCGTCGAGGACAGCGTCTGGATCGACGCCGACGGCCGGCCGGTCGCGACGCAGCAGCTGATGATCACGGGCGAAGCCGCGGCCGGCGGCGCGAGTGTGAGTTGGGCGCTTAAGAAGGCCTGACTGCCACACCATCGAGATTAGCGCGCCACCCCGGCGGAGGCCGGGGCCCAATTGGGAAACGTCGCTAACCGGGGACGGCACTCCGTTATTGCCACCTTTCCACTGGGACCCCGGCCTCCGCCGGGGCGGAACTACCTTTGTTGAGTGGATCGACAGAGCAGAGGAGCCCTGTTCCCCAACGTCAACCAACGCTAAGGCACCGCCGCACGGCGACCCCCGACGAAAGACCCTCATGACCAGCATCCCGATCAAGCGCGCGCTCCTGTCCGTCTCCGACAAGACCGGGATCGTCGATCTCGGCAAGGCGCTGGCCAGCCACGGCGTCGAACTCGTCTCGACCGGCGGCACCGCCACCGCCCTCCGCGCCGCCGGCTTGGACGTCCGCGACGTGAGCGAACTCACCGGCTTCCCCGAAATGATGGACGGCCGCGTGAAGACGCTCCACCCGATGGTGCACGGCGGCCTGCTCGCGGTGCGCGACGACGCCGGCCACGCCGCCTCGATGGCCGAGCACAAGATCGGCGCGATCGACCTCGTGATCGTCAACCTCTACCCGTTCGAGGCGACCATCGCGAAGGGCGCCGACCGCGACACCGTGATCGAGAACATCGACATCGGCGGCCCCAGCATGGTGCGCTCGGCGGCCAAGAACCACGCCTATGTCGCGATCGTCACCGACCCCGCCGACTATGCGCTCGTCTCCGGCGGCACGACGACACTCGACGACCGCAAGAAGCTCGCGGCCAAGGCCTTCGCCACCACCGCCGCCTATGATTCGGCAATCGCGACCTGGTTCGGCACGGTAGATCAGGCCGAGGAATTCCCCGCCACCCTGCCGATCACGCTCAAGCGCGGCGACACGCTCCGCTACGGCGAGAATCCGCACCAGTCCGCCGCCTTCTACACCGCAACCGGCAGCGTCCGCGGCATCGGCCAGGCCCGCCAGCTCCAGGGCAAGGCGCTCAGCTACAACAACCTCAACGACGCCGACGCCGCGCTCGAACTGATCGCCGAATTCCGCGACGCCGAACCCTCCGTCGTGATCGTCAAGCACGCCAACCCCTGCGGCGTCGCCACCGCAGCCACGCTCGCCGAAGCCTACGCCGCGGCGTTCGCCTGCGACACCGTATCGGCGTTCGGCGGCATCATCGCCGTAAACCGCACGCTCGACGCCCAAACCGCCCGCCAGATCACCGGCATCTTCACCGAAGTCGTCGTCGCCCCCGATGCCGACGAAGGGGCGATTGCGCTGTTCGCTGCCAAGAAGAACCTCCGCCTGCTGCTCACCGGCGACCTCCCCGATCCCGCGCGCCTCGGCTTGACGGCAAAGTCGATCGCTGGCGGCTGGCTCGTCCAGGGTCGCGACAACGGCACGCCGGGTGAGTTGAAGGTCGTCACCAAGCGCCAGCCGACCGAACAGGAACTGATCGACTGCCGCTTCGCCTGGACCGTCGCCAAGCACACCAAGTCCAACGCGATCGTCTACGCCAAGGACGGCAGCACCGCGGGGATCGGCGCGGGCCAGATGAATCGCCTCGAATCCGCGCGCATCGCCGCATGGAAGGCGAAGGACGCGGCAGAGAAGGCCGGCTGGTCCACCCCGCGCACGATCGGCTCGGCAGTCGCCTCCGACGCATTCTTCCCGTTCGCCGACGGCCTGCTTGCAGCGGTCGAGGCCGGGGCGACGGCGGTGATCCAGCCCGGCGGTTCGATCCGCGACGCGGATGTCATCGCGGCGGCGGACGAAGCCGGCCTCGCAATGGTCTTCACCGGCATGCGCCACTTCCGCCACTGAGTTCGAAGACCGCAACGCTTTAACCGTTCCCCCGCGAAAGCGGGGGCCCAGGACCACAAACGGCATCGTTCGTGACCCTGTTCTCCCGCTTTCGCGGGAGAACAGCAGGTGGGGTCGGCCTGCCTATTAATCGGGCACCCGCACCGCGCTGCACAAGTTTTAACCGCAAATTCACCTCTGCCCGCCCCCCGAACACACCCCACGCCTCCACACCGCAACTGGCACGCACATTGCGAGGCACCTCCCGTAACAAGGGGAAGGGGCGCGATGAAACTCGTCATTGCCATCATCAAGCCGTTCAAGCTCGACGAGGTGCGCGAAGCGCTCACCACGATCGGCGTGGCGGGCATGACGGTCACCGAGGTCAAGGGGTTCGGCCGTCAGAAGGGCCAGACCGAGATCTATCGGGGGGCCGAATACAGCACCAACATGGTGCCGAAGATCAAGATCGAGGTGGTCTGCGCCGCCAGCCTGTCCGACCGCGTGGTCGAGGCGATCCAGGCATCGGCGAACACCGGCGCGATCGGCGACGGCAAGATCTTCGTGCTCGACGTCGGCCAGGCAGTGCGGATCCGCACCGGCGAAACCGACGATTCAGCGCTCTGAGGGGGGACGAGATGAAGCATGATTTGAAGAAGGCCGCCGTCGCGGCTCTAGGGTTCGGCGCGACGATGATCGGAGCCGCACCCGCCTGGGCACAGGCCGCAGCCGCACCGGTGGTCGCGCCCGTCGTTGCTACCGTGAACAAGGGCGACACCGCCTGGATGATGACCTCGACGATCCTCGTCCTGATGATGATCCTGCCCGGTCTCGCGCTGTTCTACGGCGGCCTCACGCGGTCGAAGAACATGCTGTCGACCATGACTCAGATCGGTGCCGTCGCGGCGCTCGCGATGCTGATCTGGGTGATGTGGGGCTACACGCTGGCGTTCGGTCCGGACGTGACCAACCCGCTGCTCAGCAACTTCATCGGCAGCTTCGACAAGGCATTCCTGAAGGGCGTCACGCCCGCCTCGCAGGCGGCGACCTTCACGGCCGGCGTCGAGATCCCCGAATATGTCTTCATCTGCTTCCAGATGACCTTCGCCGCGATCACCATTGCACTAGTCCTGGGCTCGGTCGTCGAGCGCATGAAGTTCTCGGCGGTGATGGTATTCGGCCTGGTCTGGCTGACGATCGTCTATTTCCCGATCGCG
This sequence comes from Sphingomonas sp. PAMC26645, assembly GCF_004795835.1. Taxonomy (NCBI): domain Bacteria; kingdom Pseudomonadati; phylum Pseudomonadota; class Alphaproteobacteria; order Sphingomonadales; family Sphingomonadaceae; genus Sphingomonas; species Sphingomonas sp. PAMC26645. Next base: position 354,076 of record NZ_CP039249.1, on the reverse strand, counting down.
CACATGGTGTGGGCATCGAGCGGGTATTTCTTCAAGGCAGGCGCACTCGATTTCGCCGGCGGTACCGTGGTCCACATCAACGCCGGCGTCTCGGCGCTGGTAGCCGCCCTGATCCTCGGCAAGCGTATCGGCTACCCGAAGGAGCCAATGGCACCGCACTCGCTGGTGATGACCGGCATCGGTACCGGCCTGCTCTGGGTCGGCTGGTTCGGCTTCAACGCCGGCTCGGCGCTCGAGGCGAACGGGTCTGCCGCACTCGCGATGCTCAACACCTTCGTCGCCACGGCTTCGGCTGCCTTGTTCTGGATGCTTGCCGAGAAGCTCTCGGGTCACAAGGGTTCGGCTTTGGGCTTCTGCTCGGGCATCGTCGCCGGCCTCGTCGCCGTCACACCGGCCGCGGGCAACTCCGGCCCGTTCGGCGCCATCGTCCTCGGCGCGATCGCCTCGCTCGTCTGCTTCATGGCAGTGTCGAAGCTCAAGCCGATGCTCGGCTACGACGATTCCTTGGACGCCTTCGGGATCCACGGCATCGGCGGCATGATCGGCGCGATCGGCACCGCGGTGGTCTACGCCCCGTCGCTCGGCGGGCCCGGCGCTGCGGACTATGCGATGGGCGCCAAGCTCTTCGTGCAGCTCCAGGCGGTGATCGTCACGATCATCTGGGCCACGATCGGCACCACGATCGCGATCTACGTCGCCAAGGCCGTCACCGGTCTGCGGGTGTCGCCGGAAGTCGAGCATGAGGGTCTCGACATCGGCGAACACGGCGAGCGCGCTTACAACTAATCGGTAGCGGGCCAGTCGAGCCCGCACCCACGACGTTCCTCCTGCGGACAACCTTAGCCCGGTGTGGAAACACACCGGGCCTTTTTTGTCCGTCGACCGAAGTGGTACTTCGGTCGAGTTTAGAGGGGTGGGCTAAACCACTTCGTACGGCACGGCGCCGCGGCGGTCGGGATCGACCCGGATCTCGCTGGCAGCCGGCGGAAACGCGCGCTGGTCGCAGTCGGTACGCAGGCAGATGCGGCATGACGACCCGATCGGCGTCGCAATGCCTCCGGTCCCCAGCGCGTCCGCATAGATGAACTCCGACGCGTTCGCCTCTTCGCACCCCAGCGCCACCGCATAGCGCCGCGCCGGTCGCGTGTACGTCTCGGACGGCTTCACCAGCCCCTTCGCCATCGAGACATAGCGGATCCCGTCGGTCGTCTCGATCAGCTGCGTCAGTATCCGGTCGGGGATCGCCACCGCCTCGTGGACGATCCACAACGGACACGCCCCCCCGAACCGTGCGAACTGCAGGCGCGTGGCGGAGTGCCGCTTGGTGATGTTGCCGGCCATGTCCACGCGGCAGAAGAAGAACGGGATGCCCAGCGCGCCCGGTCTCTGCAACGTCGAGAGCCGGTGACACGTCTGCTCGAAACTCGTCCCGAAGATCCGCCGCAACCGGTCGATGTCGTGGCGGACGCTCCGCGCCTCCGTCCGAAAGCGCGTATAGGGCATGACTATCGCCCCCGCCGCGTAATTGGTCAGCCCCGCGGTCAGCAGTGCGCGCGCCGTCTCCGACGCCATCTCCGACGCTGCGACGATCCCGCCGATGACGTCGCCGAACTCATGCCGTGCGACTTGGTGCGCGAGGGAGAAAATGGTGGTCTCGCCCGGCTGCGATCCGTCCAACTGCAAGGTCGCGCCATCGTAATCGCGCAGCGGTGCGGCAAGCGCGCCCGAGATCGCGACCGACACGCCGCGCGCGGCAAGCCTAGCCTCAAGCGACGCGATCCGGTCCGCCCCCAAAGTCTCGCCGATCTCCTCCGCCCGCCGGTCGAGCGCATCGACGTAATTGCCGGCCGCATGAAACCAGTCGCGCACGTCCTCCCACGGCAGCAACCCCGGCGCACCGGACCCCGCCACCAACCGGTCGTCCAGCGCGCGCAACTGCTCCTGCGCGCGCCGATACGCGTCGTGCATCGCGACGAGCCGCTGCGCCAACAATGGCTGGTGCTTCACCGCGCGCCGCACCGCGGTCTCGTCGAGCGCAGGTGCCTCCACACTAGTGTCCGACACCGCCTCCAGCGTCGCGATCAGCAACGCGGTATCGTCCGCCGCGTCGATGCTCCCCCAATCCGCCGGAAACTCGCGCGCCAGCGTGATCAGCACGCCCTCCGTGACCGGGCGGTCGCCATTCTCGATCTGCGAGAGATAGCTGACCGACAGGCCGATCCGCGCCGCCATCGCCGCCTGGCTGATTCCAAGGACGCGGCGCAGGTCGCGCAGGCGGTGTCCGACGAAGAGGCGACGAGCGGGCAAAGTCATATCCCCGCCTAGTTTGCAAACATGCCCCGGACAAGTTTGCAACATTGCATTTGCGCATCGCATCCCGCTCTGTGAAGGCAGTCAGCAGGACGGAGAGACGATGTCATCCACGATCGAAGAGCTTGAACGCCGCCGCGAAGCCGCCAGAGTCGGCGGGGGCCTCAAGCGGATCGCAGCGCAGCACGCCAAGGGTAAGCTCACCGCGAGGGAGCGCCTTGACGTGCTGCTGGACGAGGGATCGTTCGAGGAGCTCGACATGTATGTCGAGCATAACTGCGTCGATTTCGGCATGCAGGACCAGATGATCCCCGGCGACGGCGTGGTCACCGGCTCGGGCACGATCAACGGCCGCCTCGTCTTCGTCTTCAGCCAGGATTTTACCGTGTTCGGCGGCTCCCTCAGCGAACGTCACGCGCAGAAGATCTGCAAGGTGATGGACAGCGCGATGAAGGTCGGCGCGCCGATCATCGGCCTCAACGACAGCGGCGGTGCGCGCATTCAGGAGGGCGTCGCCAGCCTCGGCGGCTATGCCGAAGTGTTCCAGCGCAACGCGCTCGCGTCGGGCGTTGTGCCGCAGCTCTCGCTGATCATGGGACCTTGTGCTGGCGGTGCGGTCTACAGCCCCGCGATGACCGACTTCATCTTCATGGTGAAGGATTCAAGCTACATGTTCGTCACCGGCCCCGACGTGGTCAAGACGGTGACCAACGAAGTCGTGACGCAGGAGGCGCTTGGCGGCGCGGTGACTCACACCACCAAGACGTCGGTCGCCGACAACGCGTTCGAGAACGACATCGAGGCCTTGTTGGCCGCGCGCGACTTCTTCGATTTCCTGCCTGCGTCGAACCGTGAAGGTGTACCTGAGCGCCCGACTGCGGACGAATGGGACCGGATCGAGGAGAGCCTCGACACGCTGATCCCGGCGTCGGCGAACCAGCCCTACGACATGCACGAGCTGATCCGGAAGACCGTCGACGAGGGCGATTTCTTCGAGACGCAGCCGGCACACGCGGCCAACATAATCACCGGGTTCGGCCGGATCGAAGGCCGCACGGTCGGCTTCGTCGCGAACCAGCCGATGGTCCTCGCCGGCGTGCTCGACATCAACAGCTCGAAGAAGGCGGCGCGGTTCGTGCGCTTCTGCGATGCGTTCGAGATCCCGATCGTCACCTTCGTCGACGTCCCCGGCTTCCTGCCCGGCACCGCGCAGGAGCATAACGGCATCATCAAGCACGGCGCGAAACTGCTGTTCGCCTATGCCGAGGCGACCGTGCCCAAGATCACTGTCATTACGCGGAAAGCCTATGGCGGCGCGTACGACGTGATGGCCTCGAAGCACCTGCGCGGCGACCTCAACTATGCATGGCCGACCGCTGAGATCGCGGTGATGGGCGCGAAGGGCGCAGTCGAGATCATCTTCCGCGGCAAGACGCCGGAAGAGATCGCGGAACGTACCGCGGAATACGAGGCGCGCTTCGCCAACCCGTTCGTCGCCGCGTCGAAGGGCTTCATCGACGAAGTGATCCAGCCCCACTCGACCCGCCGCCGCATCGCGCTCGGCCTGCGGAAACTCCGCGGCAAGGCGCTGGAGAATCCTTGGAAGAAGCATGACAACATCCCGCTGTGATCCAGCGGCTTGTTGCATGATGGTAAGCACATTATCATGTCATGCGAAGGAGTCGTGACATGCAGACCGAACGCGTGACGTTTCTGACTACGCCCGACCACAAGGCCGCGCTCGATGCGTTCGCGGCGAACAGCGGCATGTCCGTCGGCCGCGTCGTGCGTGAGGCGACGATGCGGTATATCGCGACACCGGCATCGCGTGACGAGGAAGCCGCGTTGGCATTGCTCGCGCCGGAGATCGAGGCCGCTGTCGACGACATGAAGATGTCCATCCAGTCGATGCGGGAGAATATCGCGCGCACCTGCGCTGTGGTCGATGCGGTGTTGGCGGGCGGAAGGCCGTGAGTGCGGGTGAGAAAGCATTTGGCGTTTTCAAGACGATCCTGACGCTGAAGGATCAGCTCGATGGTCTCGATCGAGACGTCGCTCAGCTTGGCGGGCGGCTCGCGGGTCTTGCCGGTGCGCATGGTGATCTCCGCGATCGGGTGTCTCGCTTGGAAGGGGTGATCGAAGGCGCTGCAATGGCGGCGGCCCAGCAGCGGAGGATCGAGGGATGATCGCGTTTCTTCTGCTTCAAGCCGCAGCCGTGGCGGCACCTGCACCGACCTGGAAGCTCGCAGATCGCACCAATCAGGCGGGCGTGCGCAGCATCTCTGCATCGGTCACCGGCAATGACGGTCTGTCGCGCTTCGTCGTAAAGTGCGACGTGGCGTCCGAGCCGATCGTCTCGATCCAGTTCATCCAGCCGCAGCCGCTCGGGTCAGGCGCGGACAAACCCGTCGCGGTGCGCTTCGATGGCGGGCCAGCATTCACTTACAACTGGCAGTTTCCAGGCACCGGCACCTACGTCACCGATCCCGAGGCGATTACCAGGCTGACCACGTTTCTGGTAAAATCGAAGACGGTACGGGTCGAGACCACCAACGGCGCGAGCTTTGCGGTGCAGGCGAATTTCGTCGCGCCGACCAGTGATGCGATGATTCGGCAGGTGCTCGGTGTGTGCGGTTACACGCTAGGTGTCGTTCCCACGCCGCCACCACCGAAGGATGCGCAATGACACTGGGCCGCCTCAACCATGTCGGGGTCGCGACGCCGTCGATCGCGAAGTCGGTCGAGACTTATCGCCTGCTGCTCGGCGCGACCGCGATCGGCGAGCCGTTCGACCTGCCGGCACAGGGAGTGAAGGTGTGCTTCATCGATGCGCCGAACACGCAGATCGAACTGATCGAGCCGTATGACGAGAGTTCGCCGATCGCAGGCTTCCTGCGCAAGAACCCGGCAGGCGGGCAGCATCATGTCTGCTTCGAGGTCTCCGATATCGCCGCCGCGGTCGCCGACCTGAAGGCGAAAGGCGCGACTGTGCTGGGCGAGCCGCGGATCGGCGCGCATGGCACGCCGATCGTGTTCGTGCATCCTAAGGATTTCGGCGGCATGCTGGTCGAATTGATGGAGACGCCGGGCGATACCGGCGCGCACTAGGAGAGATCTGATGGCCGCGTACGAGCATATCCTGAGCGAACGGCGCGGCGACGTGCTGGTACTGACGCTCAACCGGCCCGACCGGCTGAACGCCGCACCGCCGGCGATGTTCGAGGAGTTGCGCGCGGCGCTGGGCGACCTAGATGGCGCGCGGGCGGTGTTGATTGCGGGCGCGGGCCGTGCGTTCTGCTCGGGCGCTGATGTCGGTGGTGGCGCGCTTGGTTCGGACAATCCGGGCGAGACGACGTTCGCGGCCCTGACCGGCAGCTACAATCCGACGATGACGGCGCTCGCCGACCTGTCGGTGCCGGTGGTGAGCGCAGTGCGCGGGCCGGCGGCGGGGATCGGCTGCAGCCTCGCGCTCGCCGCCGATTTCTGCGTCGCGAGCGAGACCGCGTATTTCCTCCAGGCGTTCGTGAATATCGGGCTGGTGCCGGACGGTGGCGCGTCGTGGATGCTGCCGCGGCTGATCGGCAAGGCGCGGGCGACCGAGATGATGATGCTTGGTGAGCGCGTGCCGGCGGCGAAGGCGCTCGACTGGGGAATGGTGCATAAGGTCGTCGCGGACGACGCGCTCGCCGCCGAGGCGTTCGCCTTGGCTGAGCGACTGGCGGCGATGCCAACGATCGCGCTCGGACTGATGCGCCGGGCGATTACCGCGGCGTACGAAACGGATTACGCAACCGCGATGCAGGCCGAGGCAGCCAACCAGCGCGATGCGCGCGGGTCTGCGGACTCGATGGAGGGCGGCCGCGCGTTCCTGGAGAAGCGCAAGCCGGTGTTCACGGGCAAATGACCTCCGCCTCCGACACCACCCCGGCGGTTATAGCCACCACCCCGGCGGAGGCCGGGGCCCAGTTGGGCAACGACCCATTGGCTGGTGCTGCGCTCAATTACTTCGACCTTTCCAATTGGGCCCCGGCCTTCGCCGGGGTGGTGTTTTAAGCATGACCGACAAGCCCGAATCCGCCCCAACCCTCGCAGACTGGCAGGCCGCCGCTACCAAGGAAGTCAAAGGCGCCGACCTCACCTGGCCGACCCCCGAAGGCATCGACGTCAAACCGCTCTACACCGCGGAAGACGTGCGCGAAGACCCCGGCCTCCCAGGCTTCGCCCCCTTCACCCGCGGCGTCCGCGCGTCGATGTACGCCGGTCGCCCGTGGACGATCCGCCAATACGCCGGCTTCTCCACCGCCGAAGCCTCGAACGCGTTCTACCGCCGCAACCTCGCCGCCGGCCAGAAAGGCCTGTCGGTAGCGTTCGATCTCGCCACCCACCGCGGCTACGACAGCGACCACCCCCGCGTCACCGGCGACGTCGGCAAGGCCGGCGTCGCGATCGACTCGGTCGAGGACATGAAGATCCTCTTCGACGGCATCCCGCTCGACAAGATGTCGGTCAGCATGACGATGAACGGTGCGGTGATCCCGATCCTCGCCTTCTTCATCGTCGCCGGCGAGGAGCAGGGCGTCGACCGGAAACTGCTCGACGGGACCATCCAGAACGACATCCTCAAGGAGTTCATGGTCCGCAACACCTACATCTACCCGCCCGAGCCGAGCATGCGGATCATCTCGGACATCTTCGGCTACACCAGCCGCGAGATGCCCAAGTTCAACAGCATCTCGATCAGCGGCTATCACATGCAGGAAGCGGGGGCGACGCAGCTCCACGAGCTCGCCTTCACGATCGCCGACGGCATGGAATACGTCAAATACGGCGTCGCGTCCGGGCTCGACATCGACAAGTTCGCCGGGCGCCTGAGCTTCTTCTTCGCGATCGGCATGAACTTCTTCATGGAGATCGCCAAGCTCCGCGCCGCGCGCGTCCTCTGGCACCGCGCGATGACGCAATTGGGTGCGCAGGACGAGCGCTCGAAGATGCTGCGCACGCATTGCCAGACAAGCGGCGTCTCGCTCACCGAGCAGGACCCGTACAACAACGTCATGCGCACGACGATCGAGGCGATGGCGGCGATGCTCGGCGGCACGCAGTCCTTGCATACGAACGCGCTCGACGAGGCGATCGCGCTGCCGACCGACTTCTCGGCACGGATCGCGCGCAACACGCAGATCGTGATCCAGGAAGAGACCGGGATGACCAAGGTCGTCGATCCGCTCGGCGGCAGCTATTATATCGAGAGCCTGACGCAGTCGCTGGTCGACGGCGCGTGGGGCCTGATCGAGCGGATCCAGTCCGAAGGCGGGATGGCGAAAGCGGTCGCGGCAGGCTGGCCCAAGGCGATGATCGAGGAAGCCGCGGCTGGGCGGCAGGCGCGCGTCGATCGCGGCGAGGACGTCATCGTCGGCGTCAACAAGTACAAGCTCGCCGAACAGGACTCGATCGAGATCCTCGACGTCGACAACGTCGCGGTGCGGGCAGGCCAGATCGAACGGATTGAGCGGGTCAAGGCCACGCGCGACGAAGCCGCGTGCCGGGCCGCGTTAGATGCCCTCCGCGAAGGCGCGCGAAATCCTCCCCGGAACGGGGAGGGGGACCATCCGCAGGATGGTGGAGGGGGCGTCCCACAAACGGACCCTCTCGCGGAAGCCCCCCTCCGTCAGCCTTCGGCCGACACCTCCCCGAATCGGGGAGGATTTGAGAACAATCTCCTCGCGCTCGCCGTCGACTGTGCCCGAGCCCGCGCCACGCTCGGCGAAATCTCGTCGGCGATGGAGGACGTGTTTGGCCGCTACGGCACGCAACCGACCCCCGTCTCCGGCATCTACGGCGGCGCGTACGAGGACGATGCCCGCTGGACCCGCCTCACCAATGGCGTCGAGGCCACCGAGCGCCGGCTTGGCCGCAAACCCCGCATGCTCGTCGCCAAGATGGGCCAGGACGGCCACGACCGCGGCGCCAACCTCGTCTCGTCGATGTTCGGCGACCTGGGCTTCGAGATCGTCCCCGGCCCACTCTTCCAGACTCCCGCCGAGGCCGCCGCGCTCGCGCTCGAAAAGGACGTCGATATCGTCGGTGCCTCGTCACTCGCCGCCGGCCACAAGACGCTGATCCCCGAGCTGATCGGCTACCTCCGCGAGGCGGGCCGCGCGGACATCAAGGTGATCGCGGGTGGCGTTATCCCCGCACAGGACTATCAGGCGCTGCGCGATGCCGGGGTCCAGGCGATCTTCGGCCCCGGCACCAACCTGATCCAGGCCGCCGAGGACGTGTTGAAACTCCTCGGCCACAACATGGCCCCGCAAGAGGAAGCCGCCGAATGACGACCACTACGCTGATGTCCCCCTCCCGCTCGCGGGAGGGGCTAGGGGAGGGCAGTGCCGCAAACACTGCCGCCGCCGCTTCCGGACAGCCCCTCCCCCGACCCCTCCCGCAGGCGGGAGGGGAGTCTAGAACCGACTGGACGCGCCCGGAAATCGCCGCGCTGTTCGACCTCCCGTTCGACGAACTCATGTTCCGCGCACAGACCGTCCACCGCGCGCACCACGCGATCGGCGAAGTCCAGCTCTGCACTTTGTTGTCGATCAAGACCGGCGGCTGTCCCGAGGATTGCGGCTATTGTTCGCAGTCCGCCTCGTCCGACTCCGGTCTCAAGGCGGAAAAGCTGATGGACGTCGACGCGGTCCTCGCCGACGCCGCGCAGGCCAAGGCCGCCGGCTCGCAGCGTTTCTGCATGGGCGCCGCGTGGCGCAACCCGAAGCCGCGCGACATGCCGAAGGTCGTCGCGATGGTCGAGGGCGTCCGCGCCATGGGGCTCGAGACGTGCATGACGCTCGGCATGCTCGACGCGGACCAGGCCAAGCAGCTCGCCGACGCCGGCCTCGATTACTACAACCACAACATCGACACTTCCCCGGAGAATTACGGCAACGTCATCACCACGCGGACCTTCGGCGACCGGCTCGAGACGCTGGCGAACGTGCGTGACGCTGGGATTTCGGTCTGCTGCGGCGGGATCGTCGGGATGGGCGAGACGCGCAGCGACCGCGTCGGCTTCGTCCACGCGCTCGCCACGCTGCCGCGTCACCCCGAAAGCGTCCCCGTCAACGCGCTGGTCCCGGTCAAGGGCACGCCGCTCGGCGACATGCTCGCTGGCACGCCGATGGCGCAGATCGACGATATCGAGTTCGTCCGGACGGTCGCCGTCGCACGCATCACGATGCCGCTGAGCATGGTGCGATTGTCTGCGGGCCGCGAGAGCATGTCCGAGGCGACCCAGGCGCTCTGCTTTATGGCCGGCGCGAACTCGATCTTCACCGGCGACAAGCTGCTGACCACCGGCAACGCGGGCGACAGCGCGGATGCGACGCTGCTGGCGAAGTTGGGGATGAAGCCGATGGTCGGCGCGGAGCCGATGCGGGAGGCCAAGACATGCTGCTGATTGCACTCCTGATGACTGCGGCTGCTCCGATGCAGTCGCAGGCGACGATGAACGCGTCCGCCGGTACGAGCTATGCTCGGGCGGATGCGGCAATGACTGCGCAGTGGAAGCGGACCTACGCCTATATGAAGGGTCGCGACGCGCAGGATGGGTCGCGCGGCGGCGGGTTCGGCTACGCGGCCGCGCTGCTGGAGAGCCAGCGTGCGTGGCTCAAGTTCCGCGATACGCAGTGCGTGATCGAAGGCGGGCAATATGCCGGCGGTTCGGCACAGGGCATGACGATTGCCGGGTGTCGGACCGACCTGACGCAGGCCCGCACGAAGCAGCTCAAGACGATGATTTGGTACCAATAACCAGTCCGCACCCGGACCGCGTCCGGCAAGACGGCACAGATTAGGGCGAGTGATGTTCAAGAAAATCCTGGTCGCCAATCGGGGCGAGATCGCGTGCCGCGTCATGCGGACCGCCAAGGCGATGGGCATCAAGACCGTCGCGGTCTATTCCGATGCCGACGCGCGCGCGCCGCATGTGCTGATGGCCGACGAGTCCGTCCGGCTCGGGCCGGCACCCGCCGCGGAAAGCTATCTCAAGGCCGAGCTGATCCTGCTCGCGGCCAAGGAAACCGGCGCGGACTGCATCCACCCCGGTTACGGCTTCCTCTCCGAACGCGAGAGTTTCGCGCTGGCGTGCGCCGAGGCGGGGATCGCGTTCGTCGGCCCGCCCCCCAACGCGATCGCCGCGATGGGCGACAAGATCGAATCGAAGAAGCTCGCCAAGGCCGCGGGCGTCAACGTCGTGCCGGGCTATCTCGGCGAGATCGACAGCACCGATCACGCGGTCGAGATCGCCGGCGGCATCGGCTATCCGGTGATGATGAAGGCGTCGGCCGGCGGTGGCGGCAAGGGCATGCGGCTCGCCTACAGCGAACAGGACGTCCGCGAAGGCTTCGAGGCGACCAAGCGCGAGGGGCTTGCCAGCTTCGGCGACGACCGCGTGTTCATCGAGAAGTTCATCGAATCGCCGCGCCACATCGAGATCCAGCTGATCGGCGACCAGCACGGTAACATCGTCTACCTCAACGAGCGCGAATGCTCGATCCAGCGCCGCCACCAGAAGGTCGTCGAGGAGGCGCCGTCGCCGTTTGTCACGCCCAAGATGCGGAAAGCGATGGGCGAGCAGGCGGTCGCACTGGCACAGGCGGTCGGCTATTATTCCGCGGGGACGGTCGAGCTGATCGTGTCGGGGGCGGATACGACGGGGGAGGGGTTCTACTTCCTCGAGATGAACACCCGGCTGCAGGTCGAGCATCCGGTTACCGAGGAGATTACCGGGCTCGATCTGGTCGAATTGATGATCCGGGTTGCTGCCGGGGAACCGCTCGGGTTCGGGCAGGATGACGTGAAGCTCAACGGCTGGTCGATCGAGAACCGGGTGTACGCCGAGGACCCGTATCGCGGGTTCCTGCCGTCGATCGGTCGCCTGGTGCGGTATAATCCGCCCCTCCCGTTCGCCCTGAGCGAAGTCGAAGGGCATGCCCCGAGCGAAGGTGCTTCGACTTCGCTCAGCACTAACGGGGAGGGGGTGGCGGAGTCCGCGGAACCCCGAGTCCGCGTCGACGACGGCGTCCGCGAGGGCGGCGAGGTCAGCATGTTCTACGACCCGATGATCGCCAAGCTCATCACCTGGGCACCCACCCGCGACGGCGCCATCGCCGCGCAGATCGCTGCGCTCGACGCGTTCGAGCTGGAGGGGCCGGGCAACAACATCGATTTCCTGTCGGCGATCATGCAGCATCCGCGCTTCCTGTCGGGCGCACTGACCACGGGCTTCATCGCCGAGGAATATCCCGACGGCTTCCACGGTGCGCCCGCCGACGCCGAACTGCTGAAGACGCTCGCCGCGGTCGCCGCCTTCGCCGCCACGGCAGAAGCCGACCGCGCCCGCCGCATCGACGGCCAACTCGGCAAGCGCCTCCGCCCGCCCGCCGACTGGTCGGTGACGATCGACAAGATCGACCACGCGGTGACGGTCTCGACCGACGGCATCATGGTTGATGGCGAAGACCTCGACCTGGCGCTCGAATATACGCCGGGCGACCGCATGGTGGTCGCAGACGGCCACGGCGCGGATGGCGACGAACACCTGACGATCCGCATCGCCAAGGCCCGCGCCGGCTTCAAGCTTACCGCGCGAGGGGCGAGCCACGTCGCCCGCGTGCTGCCGTCACGTGTCGCACCGTACACCGCGCACCTGATCGAGAAGGTCGCACCCGATCTGTCGAAGTTCCTGATCTGCCCGATGCCGGGGCTGCTGGTGCGGCTCGACGTAGCGGCAGGCGACAGGGTCGAAGCGGGGCAGGCGCTTGCCGTGGTCGAGGCGATGAAGATGGAGAACATCCTGCGCGCTGAGAAGACAGGGACGGTGAAGTCGGTCGCGGCGAAGACGGGGGATAGCTTGGCGGTCGATCAGGTGATCCTCGAACTCGACTGAACGACGCGCGGTCCAGATCTGCCCCAGCCAACGCCCATCCCGCCCCGTCATGCCGGGCTCGTTCCGGCATCCACCGTTCCGCAGGGTCGAGAGAGTTGAATGTGCGGGACGGTGGGTCCCGGCCTCCGCCGGGATGACGGAGGGGGAAGGGGCTGCTTTCCTGCTGGCAATCATGGCGCAGCGGACCGCACGTCTTGTTTCCCCGCGAAGGCGGGTACCCAGTCTGGGCTCCCGCCTTCGCGGGAGAACAAGCAGGGGCGGGAGACGACCGTGTCCTCGGGACGTGTCCCCCCAGAAACCCCACCCCGGCGGAGGCCGGGGCTCAGTTGGGAGCGGCTGATGACTAAAACCGACGCGCCGTTACTTCGACCTTTCCAACTGGGCCCCGGCCTTCGCCGGGGTGGTACATCGGTCGTCGGGTGGGGCGTGTGAGGGGCAGGCGCTCATTCTAAGGCACTGCCGAAAACAGAGGCAGAGGTGCCGGTACCCAAGCCCAACGCCACCACCCCTCCCGTTTCCGGCCCCACCGCTGTACAGCACCCCGGATGACCCTCCTCCGTTACCTCGCCGCGCTTCTCCTCCTAGTCACCGCGCTCCCCGCGATCGCGCAGGACGAGCCCAAGGTCGCGACCGTCGCTGCCAGCCTGACGCAAGCCTCTACCGAGCTCCAGGCGATCGACGACGCCACCCCCGCCGCGCGCGACGACAAGGCGCGGCAAGCCCTCCGTACCCGCGCGCAAACCGTGCAGACCACAGCCGCCGACGCCGTCCGCACGCTCACCCCCGAGATGGCCCTCGTCCAGGCGCGCGTCACCGAGCTCGGCGCCGCCACCCCCGGCGTCGTCGAGGCACCCGAGATCCGCGCGCAACGCAAGCTCCTCGCGCAGAGCCAGTCCGCGATCGACTCCGCGATCAAGCGCGCGCGCCTCATCGGGATCGAAGCCAAGCAGCAGATCGACGACATCGGCGCGGCCGAGGCGGAGGAACTCGGCCAGCAATTGTCCGAAAACACCGGATCGCCGCTGTCGCCGACGTTATGGGCGGCGATCGTGGATCATCTGCCGCGCGACACCGCGCGAATGATGCGGTTCGCCAATGTCGAGGTTCGCCAGTTCGGCGCACGGTTCGACATGCGCGCCGGCACCGGCCTGCTGATCGGAATCCTGACCGCGCTGGTGTTGATTGTGCCGTTGCGGCGCTGGCTGCACGGCGTCGGCCGGCGCTATGCGACCAACCACGCGCCCGGCGGTCGACTGCGCCGCTCGGCCTACGCGCTGTGGCTGGTGGTGATCGGCACCGCGCTGCCGGGCCTCGCCGCATGGGCGATCGTCGCGTCGCTGCGCTGGGCCGGGCTCGTCTCGCCTGCCTGGAGCCGGTTCGGCGCGCTCTTCGTCGGGATCTCGTGGTTCTGCGCGTTCGTGTCGTCGCTCGGCGGCGCGCTCCTGTTGCGTGGCCAGTCGACGTGGCGGCTGCTTCCGATCGGCGACCCGGCGTCCCAGGCGCTGCGGCCGTACACCTGGATGGCCGCCGGGCTGATCTTCTTCGGCCAGTTGCTGATCGCGACCAACACGCTGATCGGTATCAGCGCGCCCGCATCGAGCGCTGCCAATGCGGTCGTCGCGCTGCTGCACATCGTCCTGCTCGGCGCGATCCTGGTAACGCTCGGCCGGTTGCGCGCCGCCGCGCTGCCCGACCCGACGAAGCCCGCGCGCAACACGCTGCTCGCGATCGTCGCGACGCTCGTCTGGCTGGTGCTGGTCGTGACGCTGATCGCCGGGCTGATCGGCTATGTGAACTTCGCGCTGAAGGTCGCGACGTGGTTGCTGTGGGGCACGATCGTCGGTGCGTCGTTGTACCTGATGATGACCTTCACCGACGATGCGTGCCGGACGTTGCTGTCGAGCGGCAACCGTCTCGGGCGGTCGGCGAACAGCGGCTTCGGGGTCGACAACAAGACCGTCGACCAGATCGGCGTGCTGCTGTCGGCAGTGCTGCGGCTGCTGCTGATCCTGCTTGCAGTCGGCGCGGTGATGGCGCCGTTCGGGGCGGGCGTCGGCTCGGCGTTCGAGCTGTTCGGGACGGTCGCGAACGGCGTGACGATCGGCCAGGTCACGATCTCGCCGGGCGCGGTGCTGCGCTCGATCGCGGTGCTGTTCGTCGCGCTCGCGATCATGCGCGGGCTGCAGCATTGGCTGGTGAACAGCTATCTGCCGACCACCGCAATGGATGCCGGCGCGCAGAATTCGGTGATGATGGTCGCGCGCTACGCCGGGATCATCGCGGCGGTGCTGTGGGCGCTCGGCGCGCTCGGGATCGGCATGGAGAAGCTGGCCGTGGTGCTCGGCGCGCTGTCGGTGGGGATCGGCTTCGGCCTCCAGGCGATCACGCAGAACTTCGTCTCGGGCCTGATCCTGCTCGCCGAGCGCCCGGTGAAGATCGGCGACCTCGTCCGGATCGGCAACATGGAAGGCGACGTGAAACGCATTAACGTCCGCTCAACCGAGATCCAGGTCGCGGACCGCTCGACTCTGATCGTGCCGAATTCGGAGCTGATCACCAAGACGATCCAGAACATGACTCTGGCCGCGCCGATCGGCCGGATCCAGCTGCAATTCTCGGTGCCGCTTGAGGAGGATCTGGATGCGGTGCGGACGATGCTGTTCGCGGCATTCGCGGAGAAGCACGAGGTGCTCGACGATCCCGAGCCCAAGGTGTTCATCGATTCGATCGACGCCGGCCGCGCCAAGTTCAACTGCTTCGCGTACGTGGCGAGCCCACGCGACGCCTATCCGATGCGCAGCGAACTGCTGTTCACGCTGCTCCGCCAGTTCCGCGAGGCGGGGATCGAAGTCGGCTCGACCGCGACCAAGATGGAACTGGTCGGGGGCCTTCCCGACTTGCGCTCGGCGGACGAGCGCTCTGGCCCTGCCTGATCATTTCACCGAATAGGGAATCGAGATCGTATAGGCCGTGCCGGCTGCCATCGGCCCTTTCGGATTGAACTGGACCGCGGTGACCAGTCCCTGCGTCACCAAGTCGCCCGCGACGGGCTTGTAGCCCCACACGTTGTTGCCGCTGGCAAAGTCGACATCGTCGCCCGTGTCCGAAGGCGATGCATAGTTGAATTTCAGCCCGGTCGTGCCGGTCGTATCGCCAGCCTGCACGACCGCCCCCGACCCCGCGCCGTCGCCATCCAGCGCCACGCGCAATCCGGCGGGGGTAGGCAGCGTCACGGTCAGCGTATCGAGCGGTACGATGTCCGGATTCGCGATCTTGACGATCATACGCAATTTCGAACCGGGAATGGCCTTGGGATTGTTGGTCGACGCGGACGCCTCCCAGGTGGTTCTCTGCGATATCGAGACGATGGCGCCCATTTCAGCGACCGTCATCCGCATGCTGACGATCCCGCTTGCGCTGCCGGTATCGCTGAGCACGCAGACGTCGAGCCCGAGTACCTTGGCACCAAGCAACGTGCAGAACGACCAGTCCCACTTCACCTCGAAGCTGCCGGTATAGACGCCGGGTGCGAGGGGGGTCGTGCTTCGTGCCTTCAGGTAGAGCGGTACGGCGGCGCGCGTGTTGGTCAACAGCGATGTCGTGCCGTTGATGATGGTTCGCGGCGTGCCGGCGACCAGTTGGTTTTGCCCCCCTGAGTCCGCGGCCAGCAGATAAGTGGCGGTCGCGCCTGCAGGAGATTTCAATGTGTAGACCGTACCGGACTTGACTGTAACGACCAGACTGTCGCCACTCATCAAGGCCAGCAGCGGCGTGGAATTGCAGCCGAACGATCCGGTCATGGCCACGTACGGCATCGCCGATGGAAGCTTGTCGGTCGAGAACAATGCGGCTGGCGAAAAAGTGCCGAGGTCCACCGGCGGTACCGGTGGCGATCCTGCAGGTGGTGTTTGCGTTACGGCACATGCGGCCAAAGCGGGGGTTGCCATCAGACCGAGACAGAGTGCTACGACTCCGGCCAAGCGCCTGATAAAGCGTATTGGCCCCAATCGCCGACCGTGATCGATATTCACCGCGTACCTCGCACCATGCTCACGGCGTAGCGCTAGGCGCGCATTCGTTAATGCGTTTTGAAGAACCGGAAACGGGTGTTTTCGTGTGCCAAAACGGCAGGCGTCGGTCTTGCGAAGGCGCGTAAAACGTTCACAACACGGTGATGACGATCGCTCCTTCCATCGACGGCGCCTTATGAGCGCGCAGCCCCGCACGATCCTGATCGCGAGCGTCGCCACCGCCGCGCTTGCCGGGCTGTTGTTCGGTTTCGATACCGCGGTGATCGCCGGCGTCACCGGCGCGCTGAAGGCGAAGTTCGCGCTCAGCGAGGCGTGGCTCGGCTTCACCGTGTCGTCCGCGCTTTGGGGTACGCTGATCGGCGCGCTGTTCGTGGGCACGCTCGGTGATCGCTATGGCAGCCGCAACGTGCTGCGAATGCTCGCCTTCCTCTACGTCGTCACCGCGCTTGGCTGCGCGCTGGCGTGGAACTGGCACAGCTTCATCGGCTTCCGCTTCATCAACGGCATCGCGATCGGCGGCTCGTCGGTACTCGCGCCCGCCTATATCGCCGAGCTCGCGCCACCGGCACAGCGCGGCAAGATGGTCGGCGGCTTCCAGTTCGCGGTCATCCTCGGCATCCTGCTCGCCTATGTCTCGAACGCGGTCATCGGTTCGCTCGATCTCGGCGACGTCGAGTGGCGGTGGAAGCTCGGGATCGTCGCGGCGCCGTCGCTGGTGTTCTTCGCATTGCTGTTCCGCATTCCCAATTCGCCGCGCTGGCTGCTCGCCAAGGGCCGCGACGTCGAGGCGAAGCAGGTGCTCGCGCTGGTCGGCATGAGCCCCGACGTCGCGCGCGCGGACCTCGATGCGCCGAAGGGCGATGCGAAGCTCTCCTGGACGCGTCACCGCAAGCCGATCACGCTCGCGTTCCTGGTCGCTATGTTCAACCAGTTCAGCGGTATCAACGCGTTCCTCTATTACCTCAACGACATCTTCAAGGCGTCCGGCGGGAGCCTTTCGCCCGATCTCCAGGCGGTGATGATCGGGGTCGCCAACATGGTCTTCACGCTGCTCGGGATGCTGCTGATCGACCGGATCGGCCGTCGCACGCTGCTGCTCTGGGGCTCGGCCGGCATGACCGCGGCGCTCACCGTCGGCGGGCTGGCGCTGCTCGGCGTGCTGCCCAACTGGCTGCTGCTACCGTCGCTGATCGTCTTCATCATGTTCTTCGCGCCGGGCTCGGGCGCGGTGATCTGGGTCTATATCTCCGAGGTCTTCCCGCAGAACGTCCGCGCGCGCGGATCGAGCATCGGGTCATCGAGCCACTGGGGCTGGAACGCGGTGATCGCGCAGGTCTTCCCGATCGCTGCAGCATGGTCGGCAGGCGCCCCGTTCCTGTTCTTCGCCGCGATGATGGCGGTGCAGTTCGTGACCGTGTTCCTCTACTTCCCCGAGACCAAGGGCGTGCCGCTGGAGGAGATGGAAGCGCATATGTCGCGATAACCCGCGCTTGTGACGAAAGCACCGCCGAACCGGCACAATCCTGCGACAATTGCCGCCTAATCGGCATGCTCGATCATCGGGGTGGAACGGGTATGCGCAGTTTGGGTCTGGTTCTGGCAGTGAGCATGCCTGCAATGGTGGCCGCGCAACAGGCACCGTCGCGCCCCGCCGCCGCACCCGCCGCGCAAGCGCCCGAGCAGGACGAGGGCGGCGAATCCGAGGAGATCGTCGTCACGGGTTCGCGCAAGCTGCCGGGCGCGGTGATCGGCGATATCCCGCCAGACCAGACTTTGGGTCAGGCAGAGATCCGGTCCTACGGCGTCAGCACGGTCTCCGACCTGCTCAACGAACTCAGCCCGCAGACCACCAGCGGTCGTGGCAGCGGCGGCGCGCCGGTCGTGCTGCTCAACGGCCGCCGCATCTCCAGCTTCAGCGAAATTCGCGACATCCCGACCGAGGCGATCCAGCGCGTCGAGATCCTGCCCGAGGAGGTCGCGCTCAAATACGGCTACCGTGCCGACCAGAAGGTCGTGAACTTCGTCCTGCGCCGCCGCTTTCGCGCGGTGACCGCGGAGGCCGCCGACACGCAGGCGACCGAGGGTGGGGGCAATACCCCCAAGGGCTCGCTTGATATGCTCAACATCGCGCGCGATCGCCGGCTCAACCTGCACGTCGAATACACGTCGAGCGAGCCGCTCACCGAATCGCAGCGCGACATCCTCCAGCCTCAGCAGACCGCGAACAGCGGGCTCGGCGCGGATGGCAATGTCGTCGACCAGCGGCCGTTCCGCACGCTCCAGTCCGCGACCAGCACCTTCACCGCGAACAGCGTCTATGCGCGCAACATCTTCGGCAACATCGGCGCGACGATCAACGGCCGCCTAGAATCGACCGACAGCCGCAGCCTCAACGGCCTGCCCGTCGTCGCGCTGACGCCGTTCGGCAGCACCACGCCCGTCAATCGCGCGATCGAAGACGACGGCGTCCTGCCGCTGACCCAGCGCACCTCGTCGATCGCCGCGCATCTCGGCACCACACTCAACGGCGATATCGGCACGTGGCGCTGGAACGTGACGGGCAATTACGACCGCAGCGACACGCAGACCTTCACCGAGACCGGCGTCGACGCGAGCGCCTTCGCTGCCCGCATCCGCGCCGGCGATCCGACCGCGAACCCGTTCGGCCGGCTGAGCGCGAGCGACTTCGGCGCACTGCCCGGCAACCGCGCCTATGCGACACAGAGCACCGGTGAACTGGATGCGGTCGCGAACGGCACCCTGTTCTCGCTGCCCGCAGGCGCAGTCTCGACGACGATCAAGCTCGGTGCCGAAACCGCCGATTTCAAAAGCCGCTCGTACCGCACCGTCAATCTCCTCGGGGTCGATACGCAGGGACGGGTGTCGCGCGACACGGTCAATGGCCAGGTCAATGTCGACGTGCCGCTGACGAGCCGGTCGAAGGATGTGCTGCCGTTCCTCGGAACGCTGTCGGCGAACTTCAACCTCGCCGAGGATCATCTGTCGGACTTCGGCACGCTGCAAACACTCGGCTACGGCGCGAACTGGTCGCCGATCGAAGGCGTGCGCGTGATCGCATCCGTGACCGACACCGACGAGGCACCGACCGCGCAGCAGCTTGGCAACCCGTCGATCACCACGCCCAACGTCCGCGTGTTCGACTATGTGCGCGGCGAGACCGCGACCGTCACGACGATCAGCGGCGGCAATCCCGGGCTGGTCGCGGACAACAATCACGTCAAGAAAGTCGGGCTGACGATAAAGCCCTGGTCCGCCAAGGACCTCTCGATCACCGCCAACTATGTCGAGAGCCGGGTCGACAACCCGATTGCAGCCTTCCCCGCAGCGACGGCGGCGATCGAGGCGGCGTTCCCCGATCGCTTCCAGCGCGACGCCGGCGGCGCCCTGCTTCAGGTCGATCGCCGGCCGATCAATTTCGCGCGCAGCGATCGCTCCGAACTGCGCTGGGGGATCAACTTCTCGGCGCCGCTCAAGTCTAAGATACAGCGCGAGCTCGAGGCGTATCGTGCAGGCACCGGTCCCAACCCGTTCGAAGGCCTGCAACCGCCGGGCGGCTCCCGTCGTCCCGGTGGCGCAGGCGGCGATGGTCCGCGTGGCGACGGTCCGCGCGCGGGCGGCCCCGGCGCTGGTGGTCCCGGCGGCGGCGGCGGAGGCGGGCGTGGCTTCGGCGGACGCGGCGGGCAGGCCGGCGGCCGCATTCAGTTCGCGGTTTACCACACCTGGCACTTCACCGATCGCGTCCTCGTCGCAGACGGCGGCCCGAGTCTGAACCTGCTGAACGGCGACGCGATCGGCAACAGCGGCGGGCAGGCGCGTCACGAGCTGGAGGCGCAAGCCGGATACACCAACAACGGTCTCGGCGCGCGCATCTCCGCCAACTACGCGACCGGCACGCGCGTCAACGGCGGCACGATCGCCGCGCCCGAGACGCTCAATTTCGGCGGCCTCGCCACCGCCAATGCTCGCCTGTTCGCCGATCTCGGCCAGCGGCTCGAATGGGTGAAGGCGCATCCGTGGCTGCGCGGCATGCGCGTCAGCCTGTCGGTCGATAACGTCTTCAACACCCGCCAGCGCGTCACCGACGCGACCGGCACGGTGCCCAACACCTACCAGCCCGACTATCTCGACCCGCTCGGCCGCACCGTCCGCCTCAGCATCCGCAAACTGTTCTTCTAACGGGGCAAAGTCCGCCGCGGATCACTGGCTCAAGCGAACTGACAGCCGGACCGTCCGCGGTGCCCCCGGGAAGACCCACACCGGGCTGTACGAACTCTGCGCGAACCGGGCGTCGAACAGATTGTCGGCCTCGGCGCGCACCGACAGACGCCGCGAGACCGCGTATTCGACCGCCGCCTTGGCCTTCACATAGTCGGGCAGGACGAGCCCGCTCGTGTCGATCGCGCCCGCCCGCTTGCCTATGTAGCTGGCGCCAGCGCTAATTGATGGCCCACGCCCCTCGTCGTCGAGGAAGCGCCCAATCGCGAACACTGTCGCGGCATGTTCGGGCACGTTGAGCACGCGGTCGGTCGCGAAGATGCTGTCGTCGGTCCGCGCGCGCGTCCAGGCATAGTTGGCGACGACCTGCCAGCGTTTCGCGAGGCGCACCGAGGCGTCGAACTCGATCCCCTTGCTCGACAACTTGCCGACCGGCGCGAGAAAGTTCGGATCGACCGGATCGTTGGTCAGGATGTCGCGCTTGGCGATGTCGAAATACGTCACCGCAACGTCGACGCCCGGGAATGCGGCCGTGCCGCCGATCTCGTATCCCTTGCCACGTTCGGGTGAGAATCCCTGGTTGTCGCGCCCCGTGCCCGAGTTGAGCAGGAAGCTTTCGCCCCAGTTCGCATGGACCGCGAAGACGTCGCTCAGCGCGTATCGGCCACCCAGCCGGAAGTTCACCGGCTCGTCGACCGTTCGCCCGACCACGCCGGTCCGGTTGTTGTGGATCTGCTGGCGATACGCATCGAAGCGGACGCCACCCGTCAGCGTGAACCGATCGGTCACGTCCCACATGTCCTGCGCATACAGCGTGGCGGACCGCCGCGTCTCGTCATTGTCCGTGAACGGCGCCAGCGGCAGCGCCTGCCCGCCGTAAACCGGCGCGAACACGTCGATCGCATACGGGTTGGCCGCAGTCGGGTTCCGCCGCAACAGTCCCTCGTGATAGTCGAGCGTATAGCCCTTCACGCCGACGCTGGCACGGTGCGCGCCGAACCGTCCGGTCAGTTCCAGCCGCGCGGACAGGTCGTCGACGGTGTAGTCGCGCGCACGTCGCTGGCGCCACAGCGTCTGGCCGCCGACGAGCCGCGACTGGTCGGACGAGAACCCGCGGAGCGATCCCGTCCGCCAGGCCACGCCGCCATTGAGCGAGATACGGTCGTCGAGCCGCGCCTCGCCGGTCAGTTGATGACGCTGGTTGCGAAACCGCGTCGTGCCGTCGCCGGGCTCCCCGTAGAACCGCGACCGTGGCAGCGCGTTGGCGTCGCCGCCGATCGCCGGGATGCCGCGATCGAACGGCGCATCGAACCGCGTGATCTCGCCGACATAGGTCAGCCGAAGGCCATCGCGTGGCGCCCAGGTC
Source organism: Sphingomonas sp. PAMC26645 (assembly GCF_004795835.1). NCBI lineage: Bacteria > Pseudomonadati > Pseudomonadota > Alphaproteobacteria > Sphingomonadales > Sphingomonadaceae > Sphingomonas > Sphingomonas sp. PAMC26645. The sequence continues at coordinate 332,193 of NZ_CP039249.1, read as the reverse complement.
AGCGAGGGCGCGACGACGCGGCGGCGCAACGGCACGAAATCGCGCCAGCCATCGCTGTCCTCGGTGGCGACGACGATCCGCGCGGCGATCGTGTCGGACAGCGGACCGGTCGCATTGATCTCGACCCGGCGCGTGTCGAACGAGCCATGGGTGAACGTCGCGGTCGCGCTGGGTGTGAAGCGTGGCGTCTTGCTGACGATGTTGACGCGGCCGCCCGGATCGATGTCGCCGAACAGCGCGCCGGCCGGGCCCTTCAACACCTCGATCCGCTCGGTCGTCGCCGGATCGCCCGGCGGCGCGAGGCCACGATTGGCGAGGAACCCGTCGACATAATATTCGGCGCCGCCGTCGGGCGTGCCGAGAAACCCGCGGATCGCGAAATTGTCGAGGAAGCCGCCGCGGTTGTTCTGGTTGCTGACCCCGCTGACGAGTTCGAGCGCGTCGCCGAGCCGGTACGTCCCCGCCGCGGTGAGCAGGTCGCGCTCGAGCGAGCGGCTGGATTGCGACATGCGTTCGGTGGCGAGGTCCGACGACAGGGTGCGATCCGCCCGTGTGCTGCGCGTGCCGAGAACGACGATCGTCTCGGCCTCGCCGTCGACCCGTCGTTCCTCGCGCTCCGGATCGCGGTCGGTCTTGTCCTGCGCCTCGGCAGTAACGGGGCAGGCGAGCAGCAAAAAAATGCTCGCGAAGGCGATCGATCGTGGACGCGTCGACAAAAATTGTTGCCTTCTCTGTGATGATGTAACATCGCGATTGACGGAGGTGCTTCGATCTTGTCAACCGTTTTAAGTCCGATACCCGACGTTGCCGGAACGCGAGCCTTGGCGTTCGATACCCCTGTGCAAGCTCCAACGGGCGCGCAGTCCAGGCGGTCGCGGATCGTCTCGGTCGATGCGCTGCGCGGGTTCGTCATGCTGCTGATGCTCGTCGATCACACCCGCGAACTCTTCTATTACCCTATGCAGGTGAGCGACCCGATGGCGTTGCCGGCGACGCCGCCGTCCCTGTTCTTCACGCGGCTCACGGCGCACCTGTGTGCGCCCGTCTTCGTGCTGCTGACCGGGCTCGCCGCATCGCTATACGCGGACTCGCGCGGCGGAGATGCCGGCGGCGGCAGGACAGCGGCGTCGTCGTTCCTGCTGAAGCGCGGGCTGTTCCTCGTCGCGCTCGAAGTGACGGTCGTCAATTTCGCCTGGTCGTTCGATCCCACCCCCGCGATCGTCTATCTCCAGGTGATCTGGGTGATCGGGCTGGCGATGATCGCACTGGCGGCGCTGGTCCATCTTCCGCGCATCGCCGTGCTCGTCCTCGGGCTGGCGATCGTGCTGGGCCACAATCTGCTCGATCCGATCACCTTCACGTCCGACCAGCCGGGCTATGTCGCCTGGAGCATGCTGCACGATCGCGGGTTTATCGACCTGCCGTTCGGCGCAAGGGCGCGGACGTCCTATCCGTTGCTGCCCTGGATCGGCGTCATCGCGCTTGGCTGGTCGATCGGGCCGTGGTTCGCGCGCCAGGTCGACCAAGACGTCCGTCGTCGTCGCCTGGTGATGACCGGCGCTGCGGCGCTCGCGCTGTTCGCGGTACTGCGCGCGCTGAACGGCTACGGCGAGCCGCTGCCGTGGCAGGCGGCCGCAACGCCGCTCGCGACGATCATGAGCGTTCTCAACCTCACCAAATACCCACCGTCCGCGGACTTCCTCCTGCTAACGCTAGGCATCGGCATGCTGCTTCTCGCGGCGTTCGAACGCACATCGGCGCGGTTGAACGGCGTGCTCGTGGTGTTCGGATCGGCGCCGTTGTTTTTCTATATCCTGCATCTCTATTTGCTCCACGGCGTGAACAGCCTGACCGGTGCGGTAACGGGCGGCGCGATCAAGGGGCTGGTCAGCGTCCCGAACGTCGCGTCGATCTGGCTCGTTGCCGCCGCCGCCGCCGTGCCGTGCTGGTTCGCGTGCCGGTGGTTCGGACAGTTCAAACGGACCCATACCGGCTGGTGGTGGCGATACCTGTGAGACGTCCCGGCGTACCAGCGCGGATCGCCTCGAAACTCGACGTATCTATCTGTTGCCCGGCGACAAAGCGTGGCTATGCTGCGACGATATCATTCTGAAACACGGGGTAATGTTCGCATATGGCTTTGAAAATGACCGCGCTTGCCGGCGTCGCCGCAATTGCTCTCGTCTCGCCCGCATCCGGTCAGGGCCAGCGCGCAGCGACCCCCGCGGCAAAGCCTGCACCGGTCGCGGACCTCGTCAAGTCGGTCGATATTCCCTACCAGCAGTTTACGCTGAAGAACGGCCTGCGCGTCGTCGTGCACACCGACCGCAAGGCGCCGGTGGTGGCGGTGTCGGTCTGGTATAATGTCGGCTCGAAGTTCGAACCTAAGGGCAAGACCGGCTTCGCGCATCTGTTCGAGCATCTGATGTTCAACGGCTCCGAGAACGCCCCCGGCGACTTCTTCGAACCGCTGAAACAGGTCGGCGCGACCGACTTCAACGGCACCACCTATTTCGATCGCACCAATTACTTCGAGACGGTGCCGACCGCGGCGCTCGATCGCGCGCTGTTCCTCGAATCCGACCGGATGGGCTATCTTACCGGCGCGATCACGCAGGGCGTGCTCGACGAGCAGCGCGGCGTCGTCCAGAACGAGAAGCGCCAGGGCGACAACCAGCCCTACGGCCTGACCCAGTACAAGATCACCGAGGGGCTGTTCCCCGCGGATCACCCGTACGGCCACACCACGATCGGCTCGATGGCGGATCTCGACGCCGCCTCGCTGCAGACGGTGAAGGACTGGTTCAAGGATCATTACGGCCCGAACAACGCCGTGCTGGTGCTCGCCGGGGACGTCGATGCGGCCACCGCCAAGCGGCTCGCCGAGAAGTATTTCGGCGGCATCCCGAAGGGCCCCGAGAGCATCGTCCCACCCGCGCCGATCCCGACCCTGCCGGCTCCGGTCAGCGAGACGATCAAGGACCGCGTCGCCGCCGTCATGGTCAGCCGCAACTGGGTGGTCCCCGGCCTGAACGACAAGGACGGCACCGCGCTCGACGTCGCGGCAGGGGTGCTCGGCGGCCTCGCCAGCAGCCGGTTCGACACCGCGCTGGTCAAGAAGGAGAAGCTCGTCGTCAGCATCTCCGCCTATAACCGCAGCTTCAGCCAGCTCGGCATGTTCGGCATCCGTGCGATCGTCCGGCAAGGCGTCGACCCCGCGCTCGTGTCGAAGCGCATCGACGAGATCATGGCGGACTTCATCAAGAACGGGCCGACCGCCGACGAAGTCAGCCGCGTCGCGACGACGACCGCGGCCAGCACGATGGAAGGGCTCGAGTCCGTCGGCGGGTTCGGCGGCAAGGCCGTGACGCTGGCCGAGGGCGCGCTGTATTCGAACGATCCGGGCTTCTACAAGAAACAGCTCCTGCAGCTTGCAGCCGAAACGCCCGCGAGCGTGAAAGCCGCTGCAGCCAAGTGGCTGTCGCGCCCGGCCTATTCGCTGACCGTCGTGCCCGGACCGCGCGATGCCTATGCCAATGCGGTCGTGCCGCCCAAGGTCGACGTACCGCCGGCCGCTGACGTGCCGTTCAAGGGTACGCGCGGGCCGCTGCCCGGCGTCGGCACGGTTGCCGGCCTCAGCTTCCCGGCGGTCCAGCGTACGCGCCTCGCGAACGGTATCGAGCTGGTCTACGCACAGCGCACGGCAGTACCGGTGACGCAGGCGGTGCTCAGCTTCGATGCGGGTGTCGCGGCGGACGTCCCCGGCAAGCTCGGCACGCAGCAGCTGACGCTGTCGATGATGGACGAGGGCACGCCGACGCGCGATTCGGTCGCGCTGGCCGAAGCCAAGGAGCGGCTCGGGGCGGAGATCGGCACGGGCGCTTCGAACGACCGGACCTTCCTGTCGTTGCAGGTACCGAGCGCCAATCTCGCCCCCGCGGTCGAGCTGTTCGCCGACATCGCGCAGAACCCGGCATTCGCCGATGCCGAGGTCGCGCGCGTCAAGAACCAGCAGCTCGCACAGATCGCGCAGGAACTGACCAGCCCGCAGGGACTGGCGACGCGCGTGCTGCCACCGCTGCTTGGGCCGAACTCGCCCTATGCCAAGGCACAGGGCAGTGGCGATCCGAAGGCGGTGGCGGCACTGACCCGCGCCGATCTGGTCGCTTTCCAGCAGGCCTGGCTGCGGCCGGACAAGGCGAAGATCTTCGTCGTCAGCGATCGTCCGCTCGCCGAGGTGAAGGCGGCGCTCGATGCGCGCTTCGGAACGTGGCGGCCGACCGGGGCGGCAGGCGTCAAGGCGTTCCCGGCGAGCGTGACGCCGTCCGCGCCGAAGATCGTCCTGATCGACCGGCCCGACAGCCCGCAGTCGCTGATCATCGCGGGCGTGCCGACCGGGCTGAAGGGCACGCAGGACCTGTTGCCGATCGCGACCGCGAACGATGCGCTCGGCGGCAGCTTCCTCGGCCGCGTCAACATGGACCTGCGCGAGAGCAAGCACTGGTCCTACGGCGTCTCGGGTCGCTTCCAGCAGTCGGAAAACGCCGCACCGTACATCCTGTCGGCACCCGTTCAGGCGGACCAGACCGGTCCGTCGATCGCCGCACTGCGCAGCGATATCGGCGCGTTCCTCGGCAAGGAGCCGATGACCCAGGCGGAGTTCGACCGGGCGATCAACGGCGCGATCCGTTCGTTGTCGGGTAATTTCGAGACGTCGGACGCGGTGCTGGGCGCGATGCAGCAGAACGATCTGCTCAAGCGACCCGACAATTACTACGCGACGATCACGCAGCGATACCAGGGCCTTAACCTGCCGCAACTCAACACTGCGATCCAGCAGGCGCTCGACCCGAAGAAGACGATCTGGGTCGTGGTCGGCGATGCGAAGACGGTGCGCCCGCAGCTTGACAGCATCGGCCTCCCGGTCGAGGTCATTCCCGCGGCGTCGGTAGCCGGCGCCAAATGATTTCAGGAGAGAGAGCAATGGCAAACGTCGATGGCAGCTGGGATTGCGTGGTCAAGTCGCCGCTGGGCGACCAGAAGATGACGTTGACCGTCAATAGCGCCGGCAACACCTTCACCGGTGCGGTGTCGGGCGCGATGGGCGGCATGGACGTCACCGGTGACGTCGATGGCGACACGATCACCTGGAAGCAGAGCATGACCGTGCCGATGCCGATGACGCTCGACTGCAAGGCGACTGTCGAGGACGACGTCCTCAAGGGCAGTGTCGCGGCCGGCGCCTTTGGCAGCTTCCCGCTGACCGGCACGCGGACGGCCTGATCGCCTGAATTGCTACGAGAGGGGCTCGTCTTTCCACACGGAAAGGCGGGCCTTTTTCTTTTTCAGTCCGGGAGGGAAGGAAGAAGAAAATGAAATCGACGACCCATCTGTTTGCCGCCTGCGCGCTCGCCGCGCTGACGACCGCGACAACCACCCCCGCGACCGCACAGAATTACGACGAACGCCCCGCCAAGATGGCGCCGCGCGACGTCGGCTATGACTATGTGCGCAAGGTCGTTGAGATCCCGATGCGCGACGGGGTCAAGCTCCACACCGTCATCATCGTGCCGAAAGGCGCGAAGGACGCGGGCATCCTGATGACGCGCACGCCCTACGACGCCGACGGCCAGACCAAGGTCGACAGCGGCACCTATGCCGGCATCCTCGAACACGGCGACGGCGCGGGCGACGTGATCGCCGCGGCGGGCTACATCCGCGTGATCCAGGACGTCCGCGGCATGCACGCTTCGGAGGGCATCTACATGATGAACCCCGCGCGCGCCGGCACCGCGCAGAACCCGACCAAGACCGACGATTCGACCGACACCTACGACACGATCGACTGGCTGGTGAAGCACGTTCCCGAATCGAACGGCCGCGTGGGGATCAGCGGGATCAGCTATGACGGCTTCCTGCCGCTGATGGCGCTGATCAACCCGCACCCCGCGCTGAAGGTGTCGGTGCCGATGAACCCGATGGTCGATGGCTGGCGTGGCGACGACTGGTTCCACAACGGCGCGTTCCGGGAGGGCATGATGCCCTACGTCCTCGGTCAGGAAGCGACCAAGGATGCCGGCACACCGTGGATCACCGACACCGCCGACGATTACGACTATTACCTCAAGGGCGGCTCGGCGGGCGCGATCGGCAAGGCGCAGGGGCTCGAACAGCTCGGCTTCTGGCGCAAGATCACGCAGCATCCTGCCTACGACGCGTTCTGGTCGACTCAGGCGATGGACACCGTGCTCGCCGGCCAGCCATTGAAGGTTCCGACGCTGATCGTCGGCGGCCTGTGGGATCAGGAGGATATCTACGGTGCGCCTGCGGTCTATCGCGCGCTGGAGCCCAAGGACACCGCCAACGACATGGTCTACCTGTCGATGGGCCCCTGGTATCACGGGCAGGAAGTGCGCGACGGCAGCGCGCTGGGGGCGATCAAATGGGATGCCGACACCGCCAAATGGTGGCGCTGGCACGTCCTCGCACCGTTCCTCGCACATTACCTGAAGAGCGACCAGCCGGCGATGGACGTCGCCCCGGTGACGATGTTCCAGTCGGGCCGCAACGAATGGCAGAGGCTCGAAAAGTGGCCGACCGCGCAGACCGCGGGCACGCCATTGTACCTCAAGCCCGGTGGCACGCTCGGGTTTCAGGCGGCCGGCGGTGCGGCGACGACTGCGGACTATATCTCCGATCCGGCCACGCCGGTCAGCTACCGCGTGCGCCCGACGCTGCCGACCTATGCGAGCGGATCGACGTGGAAACAGTGGCTGGTCGACGACCAGCGCGCGGTCTCCGGCCGCCCCGACGTGCTGACCTTCACCACCGATGCGCTCACCACGCCAACCACGATCGCAGGCGTTCCGGAGGTGAACCTCACCGCCTCGACCAGCGGCACCGACAGCGACTGGGTGGTGAAGCTCATCGACGTGTATCCGGACGTCTATCCCGGCGACAAGGCGATGGCGGGCTATCAATTGTCGGTGGCGATGGACATCTTCCGCGGCCGCTACCGTGAGGATCTCGCCGTGGCCAAGCCGATCGCGGCGAACGTGCCGCTCAAATACAAGTTCGCGCTGCCGACCACCAACCACGTCTTCCTGCCCGGCCACAAGATCATGGTGCAGGTCCAGTCGAGCTGGTTCCCGCTCTACGATCGCAATCCGCAGACCTTCGTCCCGAACATCTTCTTCGCGCAACCGAAGGATTACGTGAAGGCGACGCAGAAGGTGACGGTCGCTGGACCCGACGAAAGTTACATCAGCCTTCCGCTAATACGTTGATTAGTCTTGCATCATCCCGGACACGTGCCGGGATGATGTAAGGAAAACATCGCCCTGCATCCATCGTAATGTGGCAGCGTAACTGGTTCTTAGGAGGCCGTGGATCATAGGTCTGCGGCACAACAGACCGGATCGCCGATGAAACGCCTCCCCCTGATCGCGCCGAACCCGCCGCGGCTGAGCGAGCACCTCGATGCGCTGCGCCGCGTCGAGGCGTCGGGCGTGTTCAGCAACAACGGTCCCGAGGTTCGCGCGTTCGAGGCCGGCGTCACCGATAAGCTCTTCGGCGGCCACGGCGCCAGCCTCGCCGTCGGCAATGCCACGCTCGGGCTGATGCTAGCGATTCGCCACGCATCGGGGATGCGGACCGGTGGTCTGAACCCCAAGCAGGGCACGCTCGCGCTGATGCCCGCACTCACCTTCGCCGCGACCGCGCAGGCCGCGGCATGGGCGGGGCTGACGCCGTTGGTCTGCGACATCGACGCAAACGACTGGGGTGCGTGCGCGCTCGAGGAGGAGCGGCTGCTGCAACGCCACGGCGAGCGGATCGGCGTGGTCGTGCCGTACGCAACGTTCGGCAACGCGATCGACCTCGACCGCTACGTCCATTTCCAGCGGCGCTACGGCGTCGGCGTCGTGATCGACGCGGCCTCTTCGCTCGGCACGCTCGACGATTCGGGGCTCGGCTTCGGCGCGCGTGCGCCGTTCGCCGTGGTGCATTCGATGCACGCCACCAAGACGTTCGCGGTGGGCGAGGGCGGTCTGATCCACAGCGGCGACGTCGACCTGATCGCGACGCTGCGGTCGATGGGCAATTTCGGATTCGAAGGCAGCCGCAACGCGACTTTGCCGGGCATCAACGCCAAGCTACCCGAAATTACCGCGATCATGGCGCAGACCAAGCTGGCCGAGATCGACGCAATCGCCGACCACCGCGCCGTGCTGGAGGAAACCTACCGCGCAACGCTCCCCGACTTCCAGTTCCAGGCAGTGTCGGGCCGGCGTCGCTCAATGCAGTTCATGCCGGTGCTGCTCCCCGAGCACATCGCCCACCACCGCGACGCGATCGTCGAGGCGATCGAGGCGGACGGCGTCGGTTGCGGCCGCTATTTCAGCCCGCATCTCGGCGAACAGCCCTGGTTCCAGGCGACCGCGATGATCGAGCCCACCCCGGTCGCCGACAGGATCGCCGGGCGGATGCTGTCGCTGCCGATCACCGATGCGATGTCGGTTGCCGACGCGCGGCGCGCTGCCGAAGCGCTCGCGAACGCCTGCGCCGCGATCGTCCGGCCGTTCGACCGGCGTGCGTCGGTGCGAGGGGCGGGCGGCAAGATCGCGTCGGTCATCGTGATCGGCGGCGGCCCCGCGGGGACGGCGATGCTCACCTCGGCGACCAAGCGCGGCCTGCTCCCCGATCTCGCCGCGTCCGGGCTGATGGTGATCGAGCGCGGTAATGCGATCGGCGGCGGGCGGCTCGGTCGCTATGCGATCACGTCGGATTCGACCGCGCAGACCTTCCTGACCGCGGTCCGAGGCAACGTGCATCCCGAACTCGCGCGGCTGGTCGATCATCCCGCCGGACGCGCGGTCGCGGCGCACGAGGGCGCGCTGGGCGTGCCGTTGACCGAGGTCGGGCCATTGCTGCGCGCGACCGGCGACCGGCTGACCGATATCGTCCGCGCTAATGGCGGCGTCGTGCTGACCGGGCACGAGGCGTTGGGCGCAAAACGCGTCGGCGAAGGCCTGTGGAGCGTACAGGTCCGCCGCCTCGCCGATGGCCATGTCTTCGAGCAGCTCGCCCGTAACATCGTCGTCGCGACCGGCGGTCACCAGCCGATCGACCGGCTCGCCACGCAGCGGGTCGCGGGCGCCGGCTTGATCGAGCTGGCGAGCGGACGCCTGCTCCAGTCCGACGACGTGCTGACGACCGGCGGGTTCGAGAAGGTCGCCGATATCCTGACCGGCAAGCGCGCGCCGAAGATCGCGGTGATCGGCGGTTCGACCAGCGCGTTGACTACGATCGCGCTGCTGCTGAAGAGCCAGCCGCCGCTGCCGTTGGGGGCAGGGGCGATCACGTTGCTGCACCGCAGGCCGCTCCGCCCCTTCTATCATTCGGTCGAGGCCGCGCATGCCGAGGGGTTCACCGATTTCGGCGCCGACGACATCTGCCCGGTGTCGGGGTTCGTCTACCGCCTCGCCGGTTTCCGGCTCGAAGCGCGCGACCTCGTGCTGCGGATGCTCGGTATCGACGGCCGCGTACCCGATCCCCGCGTGGCGCTGCACCGGATCACGGGCGACGACGATGCGGTCGCACGGGCAGCAATCGCGGAAGCCGACCTCGTCATCGCGGCGCTGGGCTATCGCCCGATCGCGATGCCGCTCGCCGACCGCGATGGCGCGCAGATGCCGCTGGCCGCGCATGACGGAAAGCCGATGGTCGACCGCCACTGCCGGATCGTCGACGATCAGGGCGCGCCGATCCCCGGCCTGTACGGGCTCGGCCTGGCCGCCGGCTTCGTGCCCTGGGGTGCTCTCGGTGGCGAATCCAGTTTCTCCGGGCAAGCCAATGGCTTATGGCTCTGGCAGAACGACGTGGGGTTGATGATAATCGATCAGGTGATGGCATCGAAGGCACTGGCAGCAGCGTGACGTCGGACGACCGAATGGCTGATCCCGTCGTGAGCCCCGCCGTTAGCCCCGTCGTCAGCGTGGTCATGGCGGCGTATAACGGCGCCGGGTTGATCGAGGAAACGCTCGCCAGCCTGCAAGCGCAGACCTTCACCGATTTCGAGGTGATCGTCGTCGACGACTGTTCGACCGACGACACGCGCGAGGTGGTGCGCGCCTGGCGCGATCCCCGCGTCCGACTGGTCCAGATGGCGAAGAACGGCGGCCCGGTACTCGCCCGCAACCGCGGGTTTGCCGAGGCGCGCGGCCGCTACATCGCCGCGCTCGACCATGACGATATCTGCCGACCCGATCGCTTCGCCCGCCAGGTCGCGTATCTCGACGCGCATCCAGACACCGTCTTGCTGGGCACCGCCGCCGAACTCCTGACCGCCGGCGTGGTCGGTCCGTCCAGCTATGCGCCGACGACCACGCCCGCGCTGGTCGCATGGCTCACCTGTATCGAGAACCCGCTTGTCTGGTCGTCGACGATGATGCGGACGGAGGTGGCACGACAGCTCGACCCGGTGACGCGGCCGGAGCTCCTGTATGCCGAGGATTTCGACCTGTATCAGCGGATACAGCATTTCGGCGCGATCGCGCGGCTGGACGAAGCGCTGGTGCTGTACCGCGTCCATCCCGGCGGCGTCTCGAAGCGTTTCGTCGATACGATGGAGGCGGCCTCGGTCCGCGTCCTGACCGAACGCTACGCCCGGCTGTTCGACGATCGCGCGGAGCGGATCGCGCGCCTGATCATGCTGCACAACATGGCCAAGCGCCCGGTCCCCGATCGCGCCGCGCTGGCGACGCTGGGCAGTGCGCTGAGCGTCATCCAGGCGGACTTCCTGGCGACGCACGACTGTTCCGCGCATGACATCCGCCTGATCCGCTGGGAAACCGCGCGGCGCTGGGGCGATATCGGCCGGGCAGGGCTACGCGCCGGGACGGTCAGCCTGCAAGACGTGCTGGCCGTGCGCCCCGATCATCTCGGGCTCGGCTATGCCGGCGTCGAAGCGCTGTTGTGGTCGGGGCTCATCGGCGGCGTCAGGCGCGCACGCCGGAGAATGCAGCAGAGCCGCATGGCCCAGACCGCGGAGTAGCGCGGTCCGGGCCGGTATTTCAGACCTTGGCGGCGTAGATCATCCGGCCGGCACCGAGCCGTGCGAACACCTGGTCCAGATCGCGCTCGCCGACAGCGAAGCATCCCTGACTGCGACCGAGCATGCCGTGGCTCTCGATCATGTCCTTGTTCGCGTACCACGCCGAATGCACGACGATCGCACGATCGAGCGCATTGTCGTTGGTCGGATCGAGCCCGATCAGGCGCTGCGAGCGGCCATGCTTGCCGACGTAATAATCGTCGGTGACGAACGCGCCCTCGGACGAGGCGTTCGAGCCGAAGCGGTTCGAGAAGCGCTCCAGATACCCGGTGTGCGCCGGATCCGAGCCGCTGCCATGCGCGACCAGCAGCGACGTGCTGCGCCCGCTGGCGAGATCGATGAAGTGGAACCGCGGCTTGCCCGACGGCGCCGCGAAATCGGCGATCGCGATCCGGTCATGATGCTGGATGCGGCTGCCATGACGGCTCAGCGACGCCATTGCCTGACGCAGCAGGTCGGGACGGACCACCTTCGGCGACGTCAGTGCGACCGTCGTCCGCGGCAGCGGTGGCTGCGTCATCGGCTTCAGATCACGTGCGGTCAGCGGACGTCCGAGACGCGTCGTCGCCGACACTGCCCCCGGCACCACTAAAGCCCCCGCCAGTACCAAACCATTCTTCAGAAGCGCGCGTCGTTCGCGCACAAGACCTTGCTCGTCGTGCATCGATTTTCCCGAAATTGCCCCGTTTCTTGGAGACCCGTATAGCCGATTTTCCGTGAATATTCTGCAACCATTTCCACTGGTTGTGGGTCCGTTCCCTCGAACTACCCCGGCTTGGGGTCGGTTCGTCGACTCAATCCTCCGACGGCACGTTTTCAAGAATCGCGCGTTGGGCGGAAATATCGGGATTCGAGGACGGACGCGACGATGGGCAAGATGGCGAACGGGACGGCGCGGTCTTTCATGGCAATGGGGCTGACCTTTGCGATCCTCGCGGGCGCAAACCCCGCGCAGGCCGCATCGGCCGCCGCCATCGCGGCGATGCCGATTGAGCAGGCCGCGACCGAACTCTCGCCCAACCAGTTCGTCTGGAAGGACAATGGCTCCAGCGAACCCGTCAGCATCGTCGTCAGCCTGATGGAGCAGCGCGCGTTCGTCTATCGCGGGTCGACGATGATCGCGGCGACGACGATCTCCAGCGGCAAGGATGGCAAGGATACGCCGGTCGGCACCTATCCGATCCTGCAGAAGAACGCGGTCCACAAGTCGAGCCTGTACGACGATGCGTCGATGCCGTTCATGCAGCGGCTGACCTGGGACGGCATCGCGATCCACGCAGGCCGCAACCCAGGTTTCCCCGCCTCGCACGGCTGCATCCGCGTCCCGCTCGGCTTTGCTAAGCAGTTGTTCGGGGTGACGACGCTGGGGACGACCGTGACGGTGACGGACGATTTCGAGGGTGGCGTGATGCCGGAGGCGCCGGTCGCGGATCAAGAGACGGCGGTGGCGAATCTGCGCCAGTCGATCTCGCTGGAGCGGTGAGCAACGCGACCACGTCATCCTGACAAAAGTCAGGATCCAGAGTAACGGACCCTGGCGCTAATGGCTCTGGATCCTGACTTTCGTCAGGATGACGGGTGCCCCGAGATCGGAAGCCCAAGCTCGACCAATCGCGCGCGAAAAGCCGCCGCATCGGTAAACAGCACCGATTCGATCCCCAGCGCCTGCGCACCTGCAACGTTCGCCGCGTTATCGTCGACGAATACAGCGTCCTCCGCCGCCAGCCCGAATCGCTCCAGCGCCAGCCGATAGATCGCCGCATCCGGCTTCACCATCTTCTCCTCGCCCGACACGATCACGTCGCGGAACCGGTCGAACAGCTGTGCTTCACGCGCACGGAAGGGTGGCCAGAACTCGTGGCTGAAGTTCGTGATCGCGAACAGCGGTACGCCGGCTGCGTCCAGCTCCTCGACGATCTCGTGCATCCCGGCGATTCGCGCACCGATGCTCTCGTTGAATCGCGGCCCCCAGGCAGCGATCAAGTCGGCATGTTGCGGATGCAACGCGGCCAGCTCCGCCGAGGTGTCGGCGAAGTCGCGGCCAGCGTCATGCTGGAAGTGCCAATCGATCGTCACGACGTCGCGCAGGAACACGTCGAGCGCCCGATCGTCATCGATCAGGCGCTCGTACAGGATCCGGGGATCCCAGTCGTAAAGGACACGACCGACGTCGAAGATGACGGCCGTTATCAGGGCTTTAGCCCTGGCGTGCCTTAAAGCGACGGTTGGTCTTGTTGATGACGTAGGTACGGCCACGACGACGGATCACGCGGTTATCGCGGTGACGATCCTTGAGCGACTTCAGGGAATTGCGGATCTTCATGATCGATTCGCTTCTTTTCAAATCTAGGTGTGCGGAAAGACGGGATCGCCTAATGGCGGGGTGTGTCCAAGTCAAGCAACGGACACGCTCCTACCATCCGGGAACCCACTCGGCTGGTCGGAGCGTTACTATAGCGCAACATTCTAAGGAAGTCCCGATGGCGGTTCGTTCGATCCTGGTCCTGGCGCTGGCAAGCGCATCCCTCACCGCGTGCGCGACCGGCCCGTCGCTGCCGCCGACCGAGGTGCTGCGCTATCATCTTGGCGAGCCGATCGACCGCGGCACCATCGCCGTCCAGCCGTTGACCGCCGGTGGCCCCGCCAGCATCGAGTTCAAGACCTATGCCGCCGCCGTGCAGGGTCAGCTGCTCCAGGCCGGCTACAGCGTCCCCGCACCAGGCGCCAAGCCACTGCTGGTCGCCACCGTTGGCTTCACCCGCACCACGCAGGCAGGGCCACCCAAACAGTCGCCGATCAGCATCGGCATCGGTGGCGGCGGCTTCAGCGGCGGCGGTGGTCGTCGTGGCGGTGGTGGCGGCGTCGGGCTCGGCGGTGGGGTTGGTTTCCCGATCGGTGGCGGCGGGAGCACCGCGATCCTCGTCTCCGAGCTGTCGGTGACGATCAAGCGCACCGCCGACCAGTCGCCCGTCTGGGAAGGCCGCGCCCAGTCGTTCGCCGACGCCCGCAAGGAGGATGCGCGGACCGACATCCAGGCCGACAAGCTCGCCCGCGCATTGTTCATGGGGTTCCCCGGCGAGTCCGGTCGCACTATCCAGGTGAAATGAACGCGCAAACCATGAGCCCCGTCACCGTCAACGCAGCCTTCGATGGCGGCAACATCCGTGTTGTCGCCGTCGAAGGAGACCGAATCGACCTGGAGATCGTCACCGATTTCCAGTCCGATTTCTTCCAGTGGTTCTATTTTCGCGTGGCGGGGGCGGCCGGCCGCACGCTGACCTACCGCATCCTGAATGCGGGCAAGTCGGCCTATCCGTTCGGCTGGCCGGGCTACAAGACGCGTGCCAGCACCGATCGGCAGGCGTGGCGGATGATCGATACGCGCTATGACAATGGCGTGCTCGAATTCGCGTTCACCGCCGATACCGATCTCGCCTGGTTCGCCTATTTCGCGCCATATACGATAGAGATGCACGAGGCTCTGGTGGCGCGCACTGCGTTACTTCCGGGCGTTGCGCACCGCGAACTCGGCCAGTCGCTCGACGGGCAGGCGATCGATTGCTTCACGATCGGCTCGGGGCCGAAGCAGGTCTGGATCTACGGTCGCCAGCATCCCGGCGAATCGATGACCGAATGGTGGATGGAAGGCGCGCTGGAGCGGCTGACCGATCCGGCCGACCCGATTACGGCGGACCTGCTGGCAAAGGCGACCTTCAACGTCGTTCCCAACATGAACCCGGACGGCACGCGCCGGGGTCACCTGCGCACCAATGCCGTGGGTGTGAACCTCAACCGCGAATGGCACACGCCCACGCCGGAGAAGAGTCCGGAAGTCCTGTGCGTGCGCAACGCGATGGACTTGACCGGCGTCGACGTCGCGATGGACATCCACGGCGACGAGGCGATCCCGGCGAACTTCATCGCCGGTTTCGAGGGCATCCCCTCCTGGACCGACGCGCACGGCGAGAAATTCTACGAGTACGGCCGTCGTCTCGCGGCGCACACGCCCGATTTCCAGACCGAGAAGGGTTATCCCAAGTCCGCCCCGGGCTCGGCCAACCTGTCGATGTCGACCAACCAGCTCGCCGAGCGCTTCGGCGCGGTGTCGATGACGCTGGAGATGCCGTTCAAGGATCACGACGCCAACGCCGACCCCGAGTTCGGCTGGTCGCCCGAGCGGTCGAAACAGCTCGCGCATGCGATGCTCGAGACGCTCGCCGGCATGATCGACGAAATCTGACCCGATAACAACGGCTTGGCACGGTCCGGAGGCTTGGGTCCAAGCGCTGCGGACCGTGCGTTGGCCTAACCTTATCCTAACCTTTGAACCCTTCCGTTCAGTCCCGCCATCCCAGGAGCCCGAATGCCGACCCTAGTCCTGATCCGCCACGGCCAGTCCACCTGGAACCTCGAGAACCGCTTCACCGGCTGGTGGGACGTCGACATGACCGCCAAGGGTGAGGCCGAGGCCAAGGCCGCGGGCGAGCTGATGGCCGCCAAGGGCCTCGACTTCGACCAGACCTTCGTCAGCCTTCAGACCCGCGCGATCAAGACGCTCAACATCGCACTGGAGGCGATGGGCCGGCTCTGGCTCCCGGTCGAGAAGGACTGGCGTCTGAACGAGCGGCACTATGGCGGCCTCACCGGCCTCGACAAGGCCGAGACCGCCGCCAAGCACGGCGACGCGCAGGTCCATATCTGGCGCCGCAGCTTCGACGTCCCGCCGCCCGTACTAGACGACGGCAGCGAGTTCGACCTGTCCAAGGACCGCCGCTACGACGGCATCGCGATTCCCAAGACCGAGAGCCTGAAAGACACCATCGCCCGCGTCCTCCCCTATTGGGACGAGCGGATCGCCCCCGCGCTGAAGGACGGCCAGCGCATCCTCATCTCCGCCCACGGCAACTCGCTCCGCGCGCTGGTCAAGCACCTCTCCAACATCCCCGACGACGAGATCACCAGCCTCGAGATCCCGACCGGCCAGCCGATCGTGTATGAACTCGACGCCGACCTGAACGCCACCGACCGCTACTACCTCAGCGAGCGCTGACACCGCCCCGGAAGCGACACCACCCCGGCGAAGGCCGGGGCCCAATTGGAAAGGTGGCAATAACGGAGCGCCGTCTCTCATTGGCAACCTCTCCCAACTGGACCCCGGCCTTCGCCGGGGTGGTGCCGTTGTGAGAGGGTAGGGTGACCTTGTTGGTGGCCACCCACCAAAACATTGCCCTAGCCCCCCCACGTCGCTAGGCACGGCGCTCCTTGAACCAGGGGGCGATCGTGGCTCTAGTCGGCATCATCATGGGCAGCACTTCCGATTGGGAGACGATGCGCCACGCCGCCGAGACGCTCGACGCGCTCGACGTCGCCTACGAGACCAAGGTCGTCTCCGCACACCGCACCCCGCAACGCCTCTACGACTATGCGACCACCGCCGCCGACCGCGGCCTCAAGGTGGTGATCGCCGGTGCTGGCGGCGCGGCGCACCTCCCCGGCATGGCCGCCTCGATGACTCACCTCCCGGTACTCGGGGTACCCGTCGAATCGAAGGCGTTGAAGGGCATGGATAGCCTGCTCTCGATCGTCCAGATGCCCGGCGGCATCCCGGTCGGCACGCTCGCGATCGGCAAGCCCGGTGCGATCAACGCCGGCCTCCTGGCGGCCGCGATCCTCGCAACGTCCGACGACGCGCTGGCCGAGCGCCTCAAAGCCTGGCGCGCGGCACAGACCGACTCCGTCGCCACCGACCCCGCCTGAAAGACGCTGACATGACGCCGCTTCCCCCCGGATCGACCATCGGCATCCTCGGCGGAGGCCAGCTCGGCCGCATGCTCGCGACCGCCGCAGCCCAGCTCGGCTATCAAACGCACGTCCTCGCGCCCGACCAGGAGAGCGTCGCCGCGCAGTCCGCCTCGACCATGACGCGCGCCGACTATCACAACCGCATCGTGCTCGCCGACTTCGCCGACGCCTGCGACGTCATCACCTACGAGTTCGAGAACATCGCGGTCGAGCCCGTGGAATGGCTCGCAGACCGCGTCCCAGTCCACCCAAGCCCGCGCGCTCTCCGCGTCGCACAGGAACGCATCGGCGAAAAACGCTTCGTAGAGAGCGTCGGCGGCCGTCCTGCATCCTGGGCTGCGGTCGACAGCCTCGAAAGCCTGCAGGCGGGCCTGAAAGCGATCGGCGCCCCCGCCATCCTCAAGACCGCCCGCTTCGGCTATGACGGCAAGGGACAGGTCAAGATCGACACGCCCGAGGGCGCGCAAGCCGCCTGGGACACGATCGGCGGTCCCGCGGTGCTCGAAGCCTTCGTCCCGTTCGACCACGAGTTCTCGATCCTGATCGCCCGCGGACTCGACGGCAGCATCGCGCGCTACGATCCGCCACTCAACGTCCACCGCGATGCGATCCTCCGCCACTCGACCGTCCCCGCACCCGCGGCCATACTCGCCCAGGCCGACGAAGCCGCCGCGCTGGCCCAGCGGATCGCCGCCGAACTCGACTATGTCGGCGTACTGGCGTGCGAGTTCTTCGTCGGCGCCGACGGCCCGGTCTTCAACGAGATGGCCCCCCGCGTGCACAATTCCGGCCACTGGACGATCGAAGGCGCCGAATGCTCGCAATTCGAGAACCACATCCGCGCGATCTGTGGCCTGCCACTGGGCGCGACGACGCTGACCGGGCGCGAAGCGACGATGGAGAACCTGATCGGCGACGACGCGGACCGCTGGGCGGAGGTGTTGGCCGAACCCGGCGCGCACCTGCACCTGTATGGCAAGGGCACCGCGCGGCCGGGGCGGAAGATGGGCCACGTCACGCGGATCGTCCGCTAAAGGGCCACACGGGGGATACCCCATTCCCATTCGGCCCCCCTCCGTTCGCCCTGAGCGAAGTCGAAGGGTATGCCCCGAGCGGAGGTGCTTCGACTTCGCTCAGCACGAACGGAATTGGGGGGCAAGCTCGTGGCTCCCCAAGCGAAAATGCTTCGACTACGCCCAGCACGAACGGAATTTGGGGTCCAAGCTCGCGGCCTTGCAAATGAACCGGCAGCTTGCATCACAAGGTGAAAAAATGGTGCCCGGAGACGGGGTCGAACCGCCGACACTGCGATTTTCAGTCGCATGCTCTACCAACTGAGCTATCCGGGCACGTCCGGTCTGGGACCGGAGAAGCGTCCGACCTTGCGATCGGAAGGGCGCGTTTAGTCGGGGTCTTCGGCGCTGTCCAGCCCCGTTTGCGCAATTGATCGGCCGGGAATGCGATAGCCTTCGCCGAGCCACTGCAACAGGTCGCGGTCACGGTGGCGGCTCGAGCAGAACGGCTTGTACTCAGCCACCGCAGGCTGGTCGCAGATCGGGCATTTGACGCTTGTCATCGGGCACTCTCCAGTTCGTGGAAGACGCCCGTGCGGCGCGTGAGATCATCAAGCCAATCGGTCCGGGTCATGAGGCGTGCATGGACGGCTGTTGGCAGGGTGTGACGGCGTGAGGCAGTCGGCGGCGTGCGTTCGAGCGTGCGGAGCGATGCTCGGGCCATTGCACCGACAGGATCGGCGCGGAGGATCTCGGGGATCGACGCGCGGGGCCTTGGCCGGACGATCTGCAGGAAGCCAAACCCGTTCATCGCGGTGCGCTCGAACGGTTGCGGCAGCGATTCGTCGATCGCGTCCGCGACGGCGTTGCGTTGCGACTTGCCGGCGATCGTCGGGAAATCGATGCCGATCGAGCCGCCGATGCCATGTCGGCGGATCGCCCGCGCCACGCCATGCGCGGCGGCGACTGCGAGCGTATCCAGCGGCGGCGTGCCGTCGACATCGAACAGCGTCATCGCCGGCGTCGGCGACAGGCGGAGCGCGCCGAGCGGGAACACGATCTCGCCGCTCACAGCCTCGTCGAGCAGTTCGGACCAACCCGCTGCCTCCAGCGCATCAGGTTCGTGGGCGCGCGGGCTGCGGACGGGCAAACCGGTCGCCATGAGGCGCTCGTACAGCGTCGGGGCGGGGCAGGGCGGCAAGTCGCTGGGGACGGCCTTGGCGAGCTTCGCACGGCCCGCTTCGGGGAGGGCTTCTCGGACGATCTCGACGGTGAGGCTGGCGCCCTGCGTGATGCCGGGGGGGAGGTAGTTGATCAGCGCCTCGCCGCCGTCGAGCGTAACGCGACCGCGGCGGCCCGGCAGCAGTTCGACGAGCCGCGCGCGTGCGACGAGGCCGACCTTCAATGCCTCGGTGTCGAGTTCGATCGCAGCTTCGACAATCTGATCATCGTCCACCAGAGCCGCGCGCGCTTCGCCGATGCCGGCTTCGTAGAGCCATTCAGGCCCAGGTTCAGGCAAGCGCGACGCCCGCGGTCTTCAACAGCGCGCGCGTTTCGAACAGCGGCAGGCCGACGACACCCGAATGGCTGCCCGACAGGAAGCGGACGAACGCCTCCGCGCGGCCCTGGATCGCGTAGCCGCCGGCCTTGCCGAGGCCTTCGCCGCACGCGAGATAATCGTCGATCTCGGCGGGGGAGAGCGGCTTGAACGCGACGATCGTGTCGGCGATCCGCGTTCGCACCTTGCCGGTCGCGTCGATCACGCAGACCGCGGACAGGCAGTGATGGCGGCGGCCCGACAGCTTGCCGAGCAGGTCGCGCTGGATCTCGATCGTGTCGGCGGGGGGCAGGATGCGGCTGCCGAGCGCGATCGTGGTGTCGCCGGCGAGGACGATCTCGCCCTCCGCACGTGCGACAGCGCTGGCCTTCTCGACTGCGAGGCGAAGAGCATAGGCGCGGGGCGGTTCGGCCTTGCGCGGGCTCTCGTCGATATCGGGGGATTCCACGCGCGACGGCACGACGCCGAGCCGTGCGAGCAGATCGCGGCGGCGGGGCGAGGAAGAGGCCAGGACCAGCATTGGTGCCTCGTTATAAAAGCGGCAGGCGCCTAGGCACCCACGGGCTTATTTGAAGCGGTAGGTGATGCGACCCTTGGTCAGATCGTACGGCGTGAGTTCGCACAGCACCTCGTCGCCGACCAGCACGCGGATGCGGTTCTTACGCATCTTGCCGGCGGTGTGACCGAGAATCTCGTGGTCGTTTTCGAGCTGAACCCGGAACATCGCGTTGGGGAGGAGTTCCACCACGCGGCCGCGCATCTCGAGCAGTTCTTCCTTGGCCAAATATAATCTCTGAATTGGGGGAATTTCGGGACGAGCGCCCTTACCGCAAGTTCGCGAAAAAGGAAAGCACGGCCGAAGGCGGACACGGACGTTATGCCCGCACCCGCTTGCGTGTTCCGTATATCGGCCTTCGACAGCCATTGAACAAGAGCGACAGGCCCGGCTGCCAAACGTGCGCTATCACAACAAGCTCGGCTGGAGCGCGGTGGCCTCGCGCGCGGCACGCCGGAACGCAGCGCGGTCGACGTTGGGAATGCGCGGGCGCTTGCCTTGGAACAGGTCCGCCAGCGTCAGGATCTGGAGCTTCGGAAACGCCTCGTCAACGCCCGCGCGGTAGATGCCGACCGCGGCGGCGCGGCGCTCCATCTCTCGTGTCGGCTTGGCATTCATGATGAGGATGCCGATCGGCGCCTTCTCGCGCGCGATCGTCGCGGCGAGCGTTTCGACCATCGCAGTGTCCGGATTGAGCCCGCCCTTCACCGACACGATCGCGCGGTGCGTTACCATCTTGCCCGACGCGGGGTCGTGATCGTTGAAATAGATCAGCCCGTCGATCCCGCCATCCGCCCCCTTCTTCCTGCCGCCGAACGGCAGCGCGTCGACCATCGAGACGGCCCACCACTGGAACTGATATTTGTCGCGCAGCGCGAGATCATAGGCGGAAGCAAGATCCTTCGGCGTGCCCTCGACGGTGAAGGTGACGCCGGGAAACGCGTCTTTCATCCGTTTTTCGATCAGTGAAATGGCAAGATGCGTGACGTCGATCCCAATCCATTGCCGCTTGAGCTTTTCGGCTGCGTGGACCGCGGTGCCGCAGCCGCAAAACGGATCGAGCACGACGTCGCCTTCGTTCGACGACGCGGCGATGATCCGCTCCAGCAACGCGGACGGTTTCTGCGTCGGATACCCCAGACGCTCCTTCGACGACGCATTGATGATCGGAATATCCCACCAGTCGCCCAGCCTGACCCCCTCCGCGAGATAGATACGATAGGGTTCGGCGTCCTTGCGCTTCTGCCAGCGGAACCAGCGGCCATCGCCGTCCTGACGATAGTGCGAGTCCTTCTTGCCTGAGGTCTCGCCATACGGAATGCGGATGTCGTTGAAGCGCCGCTGGTCGGTCTTGCCGTAGAACAGCAATGTGTCGTGGAGCCGCTGGAACCGGTTGCTGGCCGCGGTGTAGCGCCGGTAGCACCAGACGATCTCGTTCGCGATCTGGCGCTTGCCGAAGATCGCGTCGAGCAGGAGTTTCAGGTAATGGCTCGCGGTCGGATCGCAGTGGAGATACAGGCTGCCGGTCGGCTTCAGCACGCGGTGCAGCTCGAGCAGCCGCACCGCCATCATCGCCAGATACGCCATCATGTCGTTGTCGCCGAGGAACCCGCGCATCGCGTTGAGCAGGTCGAATGCCTTGGTGCTACCGCTCCGGGCAACCTGGTCGAAGGCGTCCTCGGCGGTCTCGTTCCAGTGCCAGGTGTCCTCGAACGCCTCGATCTGCGCGTTCGACGATTTGCCGTCGGGTTCCTTGAACAGGATGCCGTAATTAGCGTTCGAATTGAACGGCGGGTCGAGGTAGATCAGGTCGACGCTCTCGTCGGCGATCTCCTTGCGCAGGACGGCGAGGTTGTCGCCGTAGAAGAGGTGATTCTCAGGACGGTTCCGCATTCGGTGATGATGCGGAGACAAAACTGCGTTCGTCCAAACAAGATGCATCCACAGTCGGCGTATATGCTCCGTTATGGAGTTTTGGCGGGCAGTATCCGTGCGTTATGCTGGATTGTACTTCGTCAGGAATGCACCCATTGCCTTCAGAAATTCGAGCCGGTCCTCGCCGCGCGTGAAATGATGATCGCCGAGCGGTTGCTCGATATACTCGAACGACTTGCTCGCCTCCTTGAGTGCCGCTGCCATCATCCGCGATTGCTTCACGGGCACGCGCTTGTCCTCCTTGCCGTGCAGCATCAGGATCGGGATCGAGAAGGTCTGCGCACCGAAACGTGGTGAGACGCTGCGATAATCGGGCGCTTGCTTCTTCAACCAGTCGCCGCGGGTCTTGCCGTACAGGAACTTGCCGTCATACCGCTGCATCGCCTGCAGATCGGACACGCCGGCATAGGAGATCGCGCACCGATAGGGTGCCGCGTCGCCGATGCCGTTCCGCTGCGCCGCGCGCATCGCCGCATAGCCGCCATAGGACGCGCCTGCCATGCAGACGCGCTTCGGATCGGCGATGCCCTTCTTTGCAAGATCGACGATCGCATCGTCGAGATCGTCCTGCATCTTCAGGCCCCATTGCCCCTCGCCGAGCTTGGCGAAACTGGTGCCATACCCCGATGACCCACGGTAATTGGGCTGGACGACGGCATAGCCCATCTCCGCCAGATATTGCGTCCACCAGTCCCAGTCTTCTGAATCGCGCGCGAACGGGCCGCCGTGCGGCAACACGATCAACGGCAGGTTCTTCGGGCTATGTCCGCGCGGCAAGGTCAGCAGTGCCTCGATCTCGACGCCGTCGCGTGCCTTGTACCGGATCGTCGACACCGGCGACAATGTCCGCGCCTTGAGGTCGCTGTTCTGCCACGAATAGCGCTGCATCGATCCGTTCGCGGGATCGTAGAAATACAGAGCCCCCGCCTGCGACGGCGAGCCGACCTGCACCAGGAACTTCGACCGGGTGCGGTCCCACGAGACGATGCGCGCGCGTCGCTCGCCGACCGCCTTGTCGACCGCGTCCTGGATTTCCTTCAGCTTGGGGTTCAGCCAGACAATATGGCCGAAGCGATCGGTGACGGTGATACCGTCGATGTCGTCGCCAGTAGCGTTCTCGACCACACCATCGACGTCGTAGCCATCCGCGCCGTACAGCTTCTTGCCCAGCTTCAGGTCGGGCAGCGATACCTCGAACACCTCGTCGCGACCGCCGGAATCGTCCGTCGCGATGGCCGTGCCGTCGGCGCGGAACGTCACCGGGATGACGATATCCTGCTTGCCGCGGGCCGATGCGATGACCTTGAACGGATCGCGATTGGCGCTGCGATACAGAAGCGAGCCTTTGCGGGTGTCGTCCTCGTACCGATAGCCTATCCGGACGACGCCCGCGCCATCCGCATACCAGTCGAAGACGTTCGTCTGGCTGCCGGCGACGGTCTTGGTCTTGCCGGTCGAGAGATCCACCTCGGAGACTGAGGGATACCATTGGCTTTCGCTTTCGATCCCGGTCTGGCGCGACAGCAGGACACGCGGCGTGCCGTCGCGCGCCGCCCACAGGATTTCGTCCGCGCGGACACCTGAATTGTTCCAGTCGATCCGGTTGATCTTGGTCATGTCGGCTTTGACGCCCAGCGTGCGCGTGACGTAGATTTCCTCGCCGTACAGCATGTCCTGCGATCCGATGCCGACCGCGAGCCAGTCGTCACCGACCCAGCGCCACCAATTGATGTCGACCGTCGCCCCGACCTTGATCGCGGCGAGCTTGCCACCGGGAAACAGCGGCGCGACGACCAGCACCTGGACGCCGTCGATCGCCATCTTCGCGGCGATACGCCTGCCGTCGGGCGAGAGCTTCGGATTGGCGATGCCGGGCAGTTTGGCGAAGGTTTCGACCGGCACCCGGTCCGAGAGCGTGGCGTTCGCCTTCGGCGCGGAGGCGGGCGGTGGCGCAGTCTGCGCGACCGCGATCGTCGGTATCATTGCACCGGCCAGCAGGCTCATACGCCACGTCATTATCAGTCCCCCCGGCCATTCCCCAACGACCGTTTGCGCAGAGTATCGCGTTCGGTAGCCGGCACAAGAGGAGGCTGCAGCGGATCAGTGCAACACCGAGGTCGATCGGACTGAGTGGAAATTGCGCACGCGGCGCACAGCCTTGTTATCGCGCGGGAATGGATGGCAAATATTGAAGTACCGGGCGGTGAATGGATCGCAGAGCGACTAGCGTAACTGGCCGATCGGCGATCCAGTTCAGTTCACCCCACTCCGCCGCCGGCCAGAGCCGCGAGCAACAGCAGTGCCACGATGTTGGTGATCTTGATCATCGGGTTCACCGCGGGGCCTGCAGTATCCTTGTAAGGGTCGCCGACGGTGTCACCGGTGATCGCGGCCTTGTGCGCTTCGGACCCCTTGCCGCCGTGGTTGCCGTCCTCGATGTACTTCTTGGCGTTGTCCCACGCGCCGCCACCGCTCGTCATCGAGATCGCAACGAACAGCCCGGATACGATCACGCCGAGCAGCATCGCGCCGAGCGAGGCGAAGCCGGCAGCCTGGCCCGCAACCGCGGTGATGATAAAATACACGGCAAGTGGTGACAGCACCGGCAGCAGCGAGGGGATGATCATCTCGCGGATCGCCGCCTTGGTGACGAGGTCGACCGTCCGTGCGTAGTCGGGGCGGCTGGTGCCCAGCATGATGCCGGGGTTGTTGCGGAACTGCTCCCGGACTTCCTCGACGACGGCGCCAGCTGCGCGACCCACTGCGGTCATGCCGAACGCCCCGAACAGATACGGGAGCAGCGCGCCCAGCAGCAGGCCGACGATCACGTACGGGTTGCTGAGGCTGAAATCGACCGTGACGTCGGGGAAATACGTCGCAAGATCGGTGGTGTACGCACCAAACAGAACGAGCGCGGCAAGTCCAGCCGAGCCGATCGCATAGCCCTTGGTGACCGCCTTGGTCGTGTTGCCGACCGCGTCGAGCGCGTCGGTCCGCTGGCGAACATCATCGGGCAGCCCCGCCATCTCGGCGATGCCACCCGCGTTGTCGGTAACGGGGCCATAGGCATCGAGTGCGACGACCATTCCGGCCTGAGCAAGCATCGCCGTGGCCGCAAACGCAATGCCGATGATCCCCGCCAACTGATACGCGACGATCACCGCCACGACGATGACCAGCGTAGGCAGCGCGGTCGATTCGAGGCTGATCGCGAGGCCTTGAATGACGTTGGTGCCGTGACCGGTCTCGGACGCCTTGGCGATCGACTGGACCGGGCGGTGGTTGGTGCCGGTGTAATATTCGGTGATCCACACGATCAAACCGGTGACGACGAGCCCGATCATCATCGACCAGAACAGGTCCATGCCGGTGAAGCTCTGCGTCAGTGACGGCGCGGCCTGCGTGGTCAAATCGTCGGTCGCGGGATCGAGGAAGCCAGCGCCGCCGATTACGCGGTGAAGGTCGCCGAGCACGTACTGCGTGGCGAGATAGATCGCCGGGATCGAAAGGATCGTCGAGGTGAAGAAGCCCTTGTACAGCGCCCCCATGATGCTGCCGCTGCCGAGCCGCACCATGTACGTGCCGATGATCGAGGTGACGATGCACACCCCGCCGACCAGTAGCGGGAGAGTCATCAGCCGCATCAGCTCGGCGCCGCTCGCCTGAATCAGCAGCGCGATCGAGATCATCGTGACGCCCAAGGTGACGACGTAGGTCTCGAACAGATCGGCGGCCATGCCCGCGCAGTCGCCGACGTTGTCGCCGACGTTATCCGCGATGACGGCGGGGTTGCGGGGGTCGTCCTCCGGGATGCCGGCCTCGACCTTGCCGACCAGATCCGCGCCAACGTCCGCCGCCTTGGTGAAGATGCCGCCGCCAAGCCGTGCGAAGATCGAGATCAGCGAGGCGCCGAACGCGAGTGCGGTGAGCGCCTCGACGATGATCCGGTCGTTGGGCGCATGGCCTGCGGGTCCGGTCAAATACCAGAAGAACGCGCTGATCGCGAGCAGGCCGAGACCCGCCACGAGCATGCCGGTAACCGCGCCCGATCGGAACGCCAGCGTCAGGCCGGCCTGCAGCGATGTGCGCGCAGCTTCGGCGGTGCGGACGTTGGCGCGGACCGAGATGTTCATGCCGACATAGCCCGCAACGCCCGACAGCACCGCGCCGATGACGAAGCCGATCGTCGAGATATAGCCAAGTGTGAAGAGTAGGATCGCTGCGACGATGACACCGACGATCGCGATCGTGGTATATTGGCGGCCGAGATAGGCCTTGGCGCCTTCCTGAATGGCGGCGGCGATGTCCTGCATCTTCTCGTTGCCGGGGGAGGCGGCGAGCACCTGTCGACTGGTGACGAAACCATATAGGACGGCGATGACGCCGCAGATCATGGCCAAATAGACGGTCGTCATACGGCGCTATCCCTCTTGTCAGGTCCTCTCCGGTCCCGGCTTTGCCGAGTCCCGATGTAAGGAACTTATCAGTGCAGGGGCATTGCGCAAGTTATCCTCTGGGTTGGTGTTCGTAGCCTAGACTTGGCGGGAGCGGGACGGGTTTGCCGCAGTCGTGAAGGGTAAGCCCCGAACCGGCTGAGAACGCGCCGATCCGCGTGGCGTCGGTAAGGAAATCTTGCGGTGCAGCAAAAAGGAGTTGGTAGTCGTCGCCCGCGGTGGCTGCGGCGAGCCGGTCGCCGGAGAAGGTGCGATAGGCGTCGGAAAGGGGAATGCGCGCTAGGTCGATGCGGACGGCGAGGTTGCTGGCGAGCGCCATGCGGGACGCGTCGATGAGCAGGCCGTCGGACACGTCCATCATCGCATGGACCTGGGGACCGAGGATGCGGCCGTCGCCGAGCCGTGGCTGTGGGCGCCGGTACGCGGCGAGGAGTTCGGCTGGGCCTTGTGCACCGAGTGCGATCGCGAGCCCAGCGCTAGCGTCGCCGATCGTGCCCGTGACGTAAAGCGCGTCGCCGTTGCGTGCGCCATTGCGAGCAGGGGCGGCGGCATCGCTGCCGAACGCGGTGACGGTAAGGACGCGGGGGGCGTTCGGGGGAAGCGTCACGGTGTCGCCGCCGATGATGCGCGTGTCGAAGGCCGTCAGGGCTTCCGCGAGCCCTTCGAGAAACGCGCGGTCCCACGCATCGTCACCAAGCGGGTAATTGAGGAGGATGCCTTCGAGTCTAGCGCCCTTGGCGGCCAGATCGGAGAGGTTGGTCGCGACCAGCTTCCACGCGATGTCCTGCGCAGGGTCGGTCGGCAGGAAATGCACGCCTTCGACCAGCGTGTCGGTAGTGACGACGAGCGGGCCCACGTCGAGCAGCGCGGTATCGTCGTTCAGACCACGCGCCGCCGGATGCAGCGGGAGGCGGCGCAAAGCAGCAATAAACTCGGCCTCAGTCACTCTCTGCTCCCTCTCCCCTCCGGGGAGAGGGCTGGGGTGAGGGGCCGTTCCGGGCGCCGCACTGCTTGGCAGCCCCTCACCCCGACCCTCTCCCCGGAGGGGAGAGGGAGTCCGTCAGGCGCGCACTTCCTTCGCGATGCCATCAAGCAGCCCGTTCACGAAGCCCGATTCCCGCTTGTCGTAGAACGCATGCGCCACATCGACATACTCGCTGATCACCGCAGCGACCGGCACGTCCTTGCGCGCCAGCAGCTCATACGTACCAACGCGGATAATCGCCTTCATCGGCTTGTCGAGCCGGGCGAGCGTCCAGCCCTTGGCCAGCTTGCCCTCGATCAGCACGTCGATCTCGCCGGCGCGCGCGTTGGCGCCGGTCACCAGATCGTCGAAGAAGTCGACATCGGCCTCGGCATATTCGACGTCTTCGATCGTCGCGCCAAGCCGGTGCTGGTGGAATTCGTTGAGCAGGACGGGCATCGCGGTGCCCTCCATCTCGTGCTGGTAAGTCGCCTGGACGGCGGCGAGGCGAGCGGCGGCACGCGCCTTGGTGCGGGGGGCGGTTCGAGTCATAAGCGGTTGCCTGTAGGCGTGGTGCGGCGGTGTGTCAGCCCTTTGCGTCTCGGACGGAACGGGAAGAAGGCTTGTTCACGCGGAGGCGCGGAGATGTTGCGTGCGGCGCAGCCGCTTCGATCTCTTCATCCGCCGATGATTGAAGGTCCGCTACGCGGCAAGGTCGACACCTCCGCGTCTCTGCGCCTCCGCGTGAACCAATCTAACTGTTGAGTCGCAGCCGCAAAGCCACCGATTTTGCGTGCGCAGGGAGCCCTTCGGCGTTGGCCAGTGCAACGGTCGCAGGGCCGAGTTCGCGCAGGGCTGCTTCGTCCAATGCCAGGAAACTGGTGCGCTTCATGAAGTCGAGCACCGACAGTCCGCTGGCAAATCGCGCGCGGCGGCCGGTCGGGAGGACGTGGTTCGGCCCGGCGACGTAATCGCCGATCGCTTCCGGCGTGTAGCGGCCAAGGAACACCGAGCCGGCGTGACGGATCCGGTCGAAGAAGCCCTGCGGATCGGGGATCGCCAGCTGGAGATGCTCGGCGGCGAGGCGGTCGACCAGCGGGATCGCGTCCGCCAGGGTGTCGACGACGACGATCGCGCCGTTGGTGTCCCAAGCAACGCGCGCAACGGCTTCGGTGGCGAGGTCGCGCAACTGGCGGTCCACGGCGTCCGTCACCTTGTCGGCGAACGCTGCGTCGTCAGTGAACAGGATCGACTGCGTGGTCGTGTCATGCTCAGCCTGGCTGAGCAGGTCGGCGGCGGTCCATTCGGGGTCGTTGAGCGCGTCCGCGACGACGACGATCTCGGAAGGGCCCGCGACCATGTCGATGCCGACGACGCCGTAGACCTGGCGCTTGGCCTCGGCGACCCAGGCGTTGCCGGGGCCGGTGATCACGTCGACCGGCTCGATCCGGCCTGCGCCGTACGCGAGCGCTGCGACAGCCTGCGCGCCACCGACTCGCCAGACTTCATCGACGCCCGCGAGATGTGCGGCGGCAAGGACCAGCGGGTTGATCTGGCCATCCGGTGTCGGCGTAACCATCGCGAGACGGCCGACGCCCGCAACCTTGGCGGGGATCGCATTCATCAGCAGCGACGAGGGGTAGGCGGCGCGTCCACCGGGGACGTAGATGCCGGCGGCATCGACGGGCAACCAGCGTGCGCCGAGCCTTACGCCAGCAGAGTCGACCGAGTCGCTGTCGAGCGGCCGTTGTTTCTCGTGATACGCGCGAATGCGAGTGGCGGCGAGTTCGAGCGCGGTGCGCAGGTCCGGATCGAGCGCCTCGAACGCGGCCTTGCAGTCGGCGGCGTCGATCTGCCAGCCCGTGGCTTCAAGGTCGTGGCGGTCGTGCTTCTGCGTGAGGTCGCGGAGTGCGGTTTCACCGTCGCGGCGGACGGCCGCGATGATCGCGGCGACGTCCTGTGTGACGCCCGCGTCGGATTCGCGGCGATCCTCGACGAGTGCGGTGAAGCGGGTGGCGAATTCTGCGTCGGTGGTGTTGAGGCGGATCACATTCCCCTCCCGCTTGCGGGAGGGGTCAGGGGAAGGAATGACATAGCCTCGCATGGTGCGATCGGGGCGGGCGTGCCCTCCCCCGACCCCTCCCGCAAGCGGGAGGGGAGCAGAAGGTCGGCCATCATGCTGCGATCTCCTGGGCTTCGACCGCGCGACGGAACGCCTCGACCAGCGGAACCACCCGGCTGCGCGTCTTCATCGCAGCGCGGTTGACCACTAGGCGGCTGGTGACTTCCATGATCGTCTCGACCTCCACCAAGCCGTTTTCCAGCAACGTGCGGCCGGACGACACGAGATCGACGATCCGCGGTGCCAGCCCCAGCGTCGGCGCCAGTTCCATCGCGCCGTTGAGCTTCACGCACTCCGCCTGGACGCCCCGCGACGCGAAATGCGCCGCCGTCACATGCGGGTATTTGGTCGCGACGCGGACATGGCTCCAGCCGCGCGGATCGTCCTGCGCGGCCATCTCGGCAGGTTCGGCGACCGACAACCGGCAATGCCCGATGCCAAGATCGACCGGCGCGTAAAGCTCCGAATAGCCGAACTCGGCGATCACGTCCGACCCGACGATGCCGAGTTGCGCCGCACCGTGCGCAACGAACGTGGCGACGTCGAACGCGCGCACCCGGATCAGCGAGATCGCTGGATCGTTGGTCGCAAAGCGCAACGCACGCGAATTCTCGTCCGAGAACGAAGCTTCGGGATGCACCCCCGCGCGCGCGAGTAACGGCAGGGCCTCGGCGAGGATGCGTCCCTTGGGGACGGCGATAATGATCTGAGAATCTGGCACGCGCCGGGCTTTACGGGGGGGGCTTGGCGGGTGCAACAACCTGCGCATGGCAAATGAACCGGCTAACCGTGCGGCGTTCGACATCCAGGCGGGCTATTGCACCGCGATGGACGCGCCCATCACGGCTCGCGTCTGCACGGCGCTGACGGACGCGCTCGACCGCAAGAGCGAGACGGGCCGGCGGGTGCTCGACTGGCCGGGCGAGCCGGTCGCCGATGCGCTGGCGCTGCGGCTGGTGGGCGGGTTGCATGCACTCCACCGCGCGGGCGTCGATCCGCACTTGTCGGCGGTGTTCTCGGGCGCCAAGACCGACCCGGCTTCGGTCGAAATGACGCTGAACGCAACGCTCACCATTCATGATGCGGCGTTGCTGCCCTGGCTCGACGGGCCGCCGCAGACCAACGAGGCGGCACGGTCCGCGGGGATGATGACCGGCATACTGCACCTCGCCGAGCGGTACGGGCCGCGGTTCGAGGTGCTGGAGATCGGATCGAGCGCGGGGCTGAACCTGCTGATTGATCGCTATCGGTTCGACCTTAACGGCGTGAATGCCGGGCCATCGGCATCGCCGGTGACGATCCGCCCCGAATGGCGTGGCGCGCCGCCGCCAAGCGCCCCAGTCGAGATTGAGTCGACACGCGGCGTCGATATCCACCCAGTCGACGTCGCCGACCCGGTCGCGGCGGCGCGACTCGAGGCGTATGTCTGGGTCGATGCGGTCGAGCGACAGGCGCGGCTTGCGGCCGCGATCGCCATGGTGCGCGCGGGCGGCGTCGATCTGGTCGAAGGCGATGCGGCGGACTGGGTCGAGGCGCGGTTGGCCGAACCGCAGCCGGCGGGGACGACGCGTGTCCTGATGCATTCGGTGGTGTGGCAATATCTGCCGCCGGCGTCTCGCGAACGGATCCGGGTGGCGATGGATACGGCGGGGGCTCGGGCGACGGCGGAGAGGCCGCTCGGCTGGGTGATGATGGAGCCCAACCGCGACCTTCACCGGCACGAAGTTCGTGTCCGCGGTTGGCCGGGCGATCGGGCGATGGAGCTGGTCGCGCTGACGCACGCGCATGGCGCCTGGGTCGAGGGATTGTCGCCGCCGTACGAGACGCGCGATTATGTCATGCGACGTGGAGCGTACGAGAAGGACTGAGGCGCCGGATACGAGTGCGGCCCGGGATCGCTCCCGGGCCGCCCAAACTTGGTAGAAGGTCTTAGTAGAAGAAGCCGTTGTTGACCTGCACGACGCGGCCGGAGCGCGTGTCGACCAGGACGACGTCGCGGCCGTAGCGGACCCAGCGCTGATAGCCGTAGGCCGGGCGCGACAGGCGGTAGGTCTGGTAGTCGTTCACCCAGTAGTTGCGGCCATAATATTCCGGCGCGAACCGGTATCCGACGCTGACAGGGCGATAGCGATAGCCGCGCGGGCCGGCATAGGCCGGACGACGATAGAGGTTGCCATGCGTGCGCCGATAATCGCGCCAATCCTCGCGCGCCTCGCGGCGGTCTTCGCGCAGCTCCTGGCGGGCTTCGCGGACATCGCCGCGGTCGCCGTAGCGGCGTGCACGATCGAGGTCGCGACGGCTCTCGCGGATTTCGCGCTGGTCGCGACGGACTTCGCCATAGCTCTGCGCGGTCGCGAAGGTGGGGACGAGGGTGGCGGCGGCTACGGCCGCAAGGATCATCTTACGCATGACTGCTCTCCTGTTTCGACGCCGGATCAACGGCATGGACAGGCTTTTGCTCCCGCCGCGCTGAACGATCGCCGAATGCGCTGGTCAGGATTCAGACAGGTGGACGGTTCGGGATTACATGCGGAAATATGCAGCGGGATACGCCCCCCCCCGGCGAAGGCCGGGGTCCAATTGGAGAGGTTGCAGTAATGTAGCGCTGCCCAGAGTTACGGCCGTCCCCCGATCGGGCCCCGGCCTTCGCCAGGGGGGTGTCCTAGCCAAAGGGTACGTACTTCGCTGAGCGATGGTCGTGTCAGACACCCCAACGGCGCATCGCCGCGATCACCGCATCGGGCTTTTGCCACGGCACGAAATGCCCCGCGTCGATCTTCTCGATCGTGAGGTCGGGCACATACTCGGCAAGGTCGAGCTGGCTCGGCAGCAGCGCGCTGTCCTGCATGCCCCAGATCACCAGCACTGGCATCGCGGTCGGCGGAAACGGTGCATCGAGGAAGGCGGGGCGGGGCGGGGTCTCGTCTATTTCGGGCACGACGATCGCGCTGGCGCGGTACCAGTTGAGCATGCCGGTAATCGCGCCGGGCTGGCCCCATTCGTCGAGATAGGCGGCCTTGTCCTCGGCCATAGCGGCAAGATCGGCGTGTTTCGAGAAACTGGTGTCGAAGAAGGTTTCGAGCCCGATCGACTCGATGTGCTTTTCGAGATCGGGGTTGCGGAAGGCGCGGATATACTGGCTGGCGGCGCGCTGTTCGAGGTCGTCGAACATGGTGCGCTGGAAGACGAGCGGGTGCGGCGCGTTGATAATGACGAGCTTCGCGATGCGCTCGGGGTGGCGCAGCGCCGCCATCCAAGCGACCGCGCCGCCCCAGTCGTGGCCGACCAGCGTGAAGCGGTCGATCTTGAGGTGATTGGCGAGCGCGATCAGGTCGGCGACGATCTTGTCTGGGGTGTAGCTGTCGACGCCTTCGGGTTTGGAGGAGCGCGCGAAGCCGCGTTGGTCGGGGGCGATCACGTAATGGTCGCGGGCGAGGTCCGGGGCGATGTCGCGCCACGTGCGGTGCGATTCGGGGAAGCCGTGGAGCAGGATGATTGGCGGGGACGCGGGGTCGCCGCTGATCGCGATGTCGAGTTCTACGCCGGTGGATAATGGGATGCGTTGTAGTGTCATCGTTCCCCTCCCGCTGGCGGGAGGGGTTAGGGGAGGGCCTACCCGTCGCGCTGCCTGCTGGTCATGCCCTCCCCCGACCCCTCCCGCAAGCGGGAGGGGAGCAGAAGGTGCGTTCTCCCCTCCCGTGCGCGGGAGGGGCCGGGGGTGGGCTCGCGGCCAGTTTCAAACGGAGCGGGCGGCGATAGCGCGTGCCCACCCCTACCCCCTCCCGCAGGCGGGAGGGGAGGAGTCATGGATAGCTTACCGTTTTCGGGATCGCGGGGATTTCGATCCATTCCTTTTCGTCGCCGGGTACTTTGGGGAAGTTGCCCGCGTTCCAATCGCGTTTCGCCTGCTCG
This sequence comes from Sphingomonas sp. PAMC26645, assembly GCF_004795835.1. Lineage (NCBI taxonomy): Bacteria > Pseudomonadati > Pseudomonadota > Alphaproteobacteria > Sphingomonadales > Sphingomonadaceae > Sphingomonas > Sphingomonas sp. PAMC26645. The sequence goes on along the minus strand of NZ_CP039249.1, from coordinate 298,764 downwards.
ATCCGGTCACGGCTCGAGCTAACGAAATTCCACCAGACGTGGCGCGGTGTCGTGAACGCATCGCCGCCGCATAGCATCGCGCGACCACCATGCGCGGATCGCAGCGTCGCCGAGATACCGGGCCGCAGCACGTACAGCACCTGCGGCTCCAGCTTCACGCCTTCCAGCGTCGCCTCGCCCATCGCGAGGTAGATCGCGCGCTCTTCGGCCGCGGCGTCGATCGGCACGCTCGCGCCCGGATCGAGCGCGATGTCGGCGTAGATCGTCCCCGAATAGGTCGTCGTCGGCGCGGTCTGGCCCCACAGACTCCCCATGATGATTCGCGAGCGTGCGCCGTGCGCCTCGATCGTCGGCAGCTGTGCCTTGGTGGCGTGCTCGAACGCCGGGTCGATCTCCTCGACCGCCTCGGGCATCGCCAACCAGGTCTGGATACCCGACAGGTTCGGCCCTTCGGCGCGCTCGTCGCCGGGCGAGCGCTCGGAATGGACGATGCCGTGGCCCGCGGTCATCAGATTGACCGCGCCGGGCTCGATTCGCGCCTGCGTGCCGAGCGAATCGCGGTGGTCGATCGCGCCGTCGAACAAGTATGTGACGGTCGACAGGTTGATGTGCGGATGCGGCCGCACGTCGATGCCTTGGCCGACATCGAGATGAGCCGGGCCCATCTGGTCGAAGAACAGGAACGGCCCGACCATCGTCCGTTCCTTGTTCGGCAGCGTGCGATGGACTTTGAACCCGCCGAGATCGTGCGTCGACGGCAGGATGGTCTGGAGGACGAAATCATCGAGCATGGCGTTATCCCTTGGCAGGTTCCGTGGCGTCGAGCAGTTCGACCAGGTCTGCTGGATAGAGCGTTTCGTGGAAGCCCGCGATGTCGTTTCGGGAAAACCAGCGGTGACCGACGAGCAGTTGCTTCTCCTGTTCGGTGAGATTGCCCGCCTTCACGTCGCAGCTGTCGACGTCGATCCGGAAATAGCGTTCGTCGGCGGTGACCTCCACACCTTCGAAGGTCCGGAAGTCGACGACGCGGCGCGCGACTTCGGGGCCGCAGTCGATGTCGAGGCCGACTTCTTCCCAGAGTTCGCGGCGTGCTGCGGCGGCGTAGCTCTCGCCGGGATCGACTGCGCCGCCGGGAGTGCACCAGAGTGGCGGGAGGTCGGTCGGCGTGAAGCGGAACATCAATACGCGATCCTGGCCGTCGACAAGGAGGATGCGCGCTGCTGGGCGTGGGGTCCTCATAGCCCGGTGCACCACCCCGGCGAAGGCCGGGGCCCAGTTGGAAAGGCCGATATGGTGGCGGGCAGCCCGTCGTTACCCCTGACCCCCAACTGGACCCCGGCCTTCGCCGGGGAGGTGTTGGTTGGCGAGGTGCTGAGTGTTAGAACACTGCCAAGCCTCATTCGGCATCCAGTTCCGGATAGGCACGGAAGATGCCGTCGGTGTTGAAGGCGAGGCGGCGGTCGCTTTTCAGATAGGCCTTGATGCTGGGCAGTTCGGCGACCTGATCGCGAATCCGGACCAAATTCGGATAGTCGGGTTCGAGCGTCTTCATCCGCTTCGGGAACATGTACCGCAGCCCCTCGATCACCTGAAACAGCGACGTATCGGCGTAGCTCCATTTGTGATCGATCAGCCAGTCGCCCGCATTCGCCTGCGCTGCATCCTCGAAATGGCCGAGATACTTCGGCATCCGCGCCTCGCGAAACTGCTTGGCGGCACGCGCGGCCTCGGGTTTCTGGTCGTCGTAATAGTCCATCATCGCGACCGGATGATGGACGTTGTGGACCTCCGCGACGAGGTCGGCGATCGTCAGCTGGAGCTGGTTAAGCCACAGCCGGTCCGCCATGTTCGACGGCGCGAGGCCGTGACGCTCGCCTAGATACATCAGGATGTTGGCGACCTGCGCGATCACCAGGCCGTCGAGCTCCAGATACGGCGGCGCGAGCGGCGGCCGTCCGGTACGGTCGTTCAGATCGGCGAGCAAACCCTCTTCGCCTACGCCACGCGCGCAATCCTCATACGCGATCTCGGCACCTTCGAGCGCGAGCCGGACGAACTCGCCGCGGCCTTGCAGCGAGGGCCAGTACCAGAGCTTGTACGCCATCAGATTTCCCCAGGCGCGCGGGCCTTGATGGCGAGCGCGTGAATCTTCGTGCTCAACAGTTCGGCGAGCGCCTGGTTCACGAGCCGCTGGCGGGCGACGCGATTAAGGCCTTCGAACTGCGGGGTTTCTACCTCGACGCGAAAATGCGTTTCACCGGTACCGTCGTCGCCCATATGGCCGGCGTGAAGCCCGCTCTCGTTGACGACGGTCAGCTGCGTCGGGGCGAGTGTCGCGGTGAGGCGGGCGGTGATCTGGTCCTGTACGGAGCCGGTGGCGAGGTCTGTCATGCTCCCTATATAGCCCGTTTTGGAAGCGCGGGGAGCCGGTGGCGGACGACGATCGAAAAGAGCGGAAAGAACGCCCCAGCCCACGGTTTCACGGCCGCGTGGAAGGGACGGGTCGCGTCTGCATGTGGCGCGACTGCGAGGAGCCCGGCGAATTTCGTGCGCCCCCGCTCGAAGGACCGAGCGAAGGCGGACCGCCGCAGTTCCGCTGGTTCTGCCTCGAGCATGTCCGCGCGTTCAATTCGGGGTATAATTTCTTCGACGGCATGACCGCGGACGAGATTCACTACGCGCAGCGCCCGTTGGCGGGCTGGGAACGCGAAACGCGCGCGTTTGCGCATGGCGGCGGCGACACCCCGCCGAAATGGGCGGACTTCGCCGACCCGATCGATGCGATCGGTGCACGCTTCGGCGAGCGGATGGCGGCGGCGCGCAAGGATGGCCGCGTGTTGTCCGACGGCGAACGGCGCTCGTTGCGCGTGCTCGGACTAGGAACGGACACTGACCGCACCGCACTCCGTAAACGCTACAGCGAGTTGGTCCGCCGCTATCACCCCGATCGCAACGGCGGCGACCGCGCGCATGAAGCCGAGTTGCAGAAGGTGATCGCGGCCTACCAGCACCTGAAGGGCGCGACCGCGTTTGCCTGAAGGATCGGGAATGTGATCCATACTTACTCTGATCGATATTTCACGGCGCGCCATCCGGAACCGCACGGCTGGCGAGCGGTTCGTCTAACTCTTCCGGTCAATCGCCCGACCAATCGTACAGCGGCGGTTGAGTAACTGCCCGCGCTTGGCCTAGAGCTACCGGGAACACGAGGCCAACATGACCGATATCCCGAATACCCAGCCAGATAGCCGCGAGACCACGATCCTCGACGCCCCCGACCGCATGGTGAAGGTGCGCGAGATGTTCGGGATCGATTCCGACATGGAAGTGCCGGCCTTCTCCGAAGCCGATGAGCGCGTGCCCGATCTCGATCCGGCGTACGTCTTCGATGCCGACACCACGCTCGCGGTCCTTGCCGGCTTCGCGCATAACCGTCGCGTTATGGTCCAGGGCTATCACGGCACCGGCAAGTCGACGCATATCGAGCAGGTCGCGGCGCGCCTTAAATGGCCGTGCATCCGAATCAATCTCGACGCGCACATCAGCCGTATCGACCTGATCGGCCGCGACGCGATCGTGCTGAAGGACGGCCAGCAGATCACCGAGTTCCGCGAGGGCCTGCTGCCCTGGGCGTTGCAGACGCCGACCGCGCTCGTGTTCGACGAGTACGACGCGGGCCGCCCGGACGTGATGTTCGTGATCCAGCGCGTGCTGGAAACCGAGGGCAAGCTGACGCTGCTCGACCAGAACCGCGTGATCCGCCCGAACCCGTGGTTCCGCCTGTTCGCGACCGCCAACACGGTGGGCTTGGGCGATACGAGCGGGCTGTATCACGGCACGCAGCAAATCAACCAGGGCCAGATGGACCGCTGGAACATCGTCGTGACGCTCAACTATCTGCCGGCCAAGGTCGAGGCGCAGATCGTGCTCGCCAAGTCGGGCGAATACGACAAGCCCGAGGGCAAGAAGACCGTCGAGAACATGGTCCGCGTCGCCGACATGACGCGCAAGGGCTTCGTCAACGGCGACATTTCGACCGTGATGAGCCCGCGTACGGTGATCACCTGGGCACAGAACGCGCTGATCTTCGGCGACGTCGGCTTCGCGTTCCGCCTGTCGTTCCTCAACAAGTGCGACGAGGCGGAGCGGCCGCTGGTTGCCGAATATTACCAGCGCGTGTTCGGCAAGGATCTCCCCGAGAGCGTGGTGGGCAAGGCCTAAACCTTTGGCCAACGAAACCCCTCTCGATCGCTTCAAGGCGGTTCTTGCCGGCACCGCGCGTGCGATCTCGGAGGAGCCGGAGGTCGAACTCGCCTTCACCGCGGACGCACCGACGCAGTCGGGCAAGCACATCAAGGTGCCTATGCCCGCGCGGGCTCTGCCGTTGGAGCAGGTGGCCGAAGCGCGGGGTTTTGCCGACGGTTTCGCACTGCGGTTGAAGCACCACGACATCGCGCTGCATAATCGTGCGGCGCCGGTCGACGCGGTGGCGCGCGCAGTGTTTGACTCCGTCGAGACTGCACGAGTCGAGGCACTCGGCTCGCGTGGTTATGCCGGCATCACCGAGAACCTAGAAAGCGCGCTCGACGTGCGGCTGCGGGCGGATCCCATTACGCGCGCGCGCAATCGCGACGAAGTGCCGCTGTCGACCGCGCTCGGCCTGATGGTGCGCGAGCGGCTGACCGGGCAGGAATCGCCCGCGATCGCCGCACCCGGTCTCGCGCTGGTGCGTGAGTGGATCGAGAGCAAGACCGATCTCGACGCGCTCGCCTATGCGCTTGACGACCAGAAGGCGTTCCAGGGTCTTGCGCGTAAAATGCTGCAGGAACTCGAGCTGGTCGAGGGCGACCAAGTCCCCGAGGAGAGCGACGAAGGCGGCTCCGAGGACGAGGGCACCGACGAGCAGCAGCAGGACGAGGGCGACGAAGGCGACGACCAAGGCGAGGACGGCCAGGGCGAAGTCGAGGCGCGCGGCGAACAGTCCGAGCAGCAGAATGAGGAAAGCGACGGCCAGGAGCAGAGCGACGAGTCGATGGACGACATCGACGGCGAGCCCGGTGACGATGGCGAGGAAGGCATGCAGCCGGTCCGCCCGAACCGCCCCTTTGCCGATATGGGCGGCGCGTTCGACTACAAGCCTTGGACGACGCAGTTCGATGAGGTGATCGCCGCCACCGAGCTATGCGACGCCGACGAACTGGCGCGGCTGCGCGGCTATCTCGACCAGCAACTCGTGCACTTGCAATCAACCGTGTCGAAGCTTGCCAATCGGCTCCAGCGGCGGCTGATGGCGCAGCAGTCGCGGTCGTGGGATTTCGACCAGGAGGAGGGTATCCTCGACGCGGCGCGGCTGGCGCGCGTGATCGTCAACCCGACTCTGTCGCTGAGCTACAAGGCCGAGCGCGAGACCGATTTCCGGGACACGGTTGTGACGTTGCTGATCGACAATTCCGGATCGATGCGCGGCCGCCCGATCTCGATCGCGGCGATCAGCGCGGACATCCTCGCGCGCACGCTGGAGCGCTGCGGCGTGAAGACCGAGATCCTCGGCTTTACCACGCGCGCGTGGAAGGGCGGGCAGTCGCGCGAAACCTGGCTCGCCGCTGGGCGTCCGCCGCAGCCGGGGCGGCTCAACGACATCCGCCACATCGTCTACAAGCGCGCGGACGAGCCGTGGCGCCGCGCGCGCAACTCGCTCGGCCTGATGATGCGCGAGGGGTTGCTGAAGGAGAATATTGACGGCGAAGCGCTGATGTGGGCGCATGCACGCCTCGTCGCGCGGCCCGAGGAACGTCGCATCCTGATGGTGATCAGCGATGGCGCGCCGGTCGACGATTCGACGCTCAGCGTGAACTCCGGTTCGTATCTGGAGCGCCATTTGCGCCAAGTGATCGGCTGGATCGAGAGCAAGTCGCCGGTCGAACTCGTCGCGATCGGCATCGGCCACGACGTCACCCGCTATTACGCGCGCGCCGTGACGATCATGGACGTCGAGCAGCTTGGTGGCACGATCATCGAGCAGTTGGCCTCGCTGTTCGATACCGAATGATCCGCGGGTGACCGCGGGCGGTGGCATTACGGCGCCCGCGGGCGGGTTCCACGGACCCGTCAAGCGCTCGATCACGATTGCAGGCCACCAGACGTCCATCAGTCTCGAACCCATCTTCTGGCAAGCGCTGGAGGCCGCTGCGGTGCGTCTTGCCTTGCCCTTGTCTGCGCTGGTCGCAGAGATCGACGCGATACGCATCTTAGCCGAAAATCCCCCCAATCTCGCTAGCGCCTTGAGATCATGGCTGTTCTCAAACGCCCCATGAGAATTAGTCGCAATAGCGTTGACAGTGAAAACGACTCTCAATAGCGAACCCGCAACAATAAGGGGTTTCGCATGTCTGGTCTCTCGTCGCGTTCGTCCGCCGCGCCCGCATTTCTGGCGCTCTCGTGCGTAGGGTTCATTGCCAGCGCACCAGCCTACGCCGCCGATCGCCCAGCTGAATCGGCAAAGGTCCACGCGGCCGACGACCAGGAAAAACAGCTCAACCGCGACGAAATCGTCGTCAACGGCAAGACCGTCCCCGCGACCACGCTGGAGAGCCCGAAGGCAACGCGCAGCCTGCTCGACACGACGCAGACGGTCACGATCATCGGCGACCAGACGATCCGCAAGCAGAACCTGCTCACCTTGCGCGACGTGCTGCAGACGATCCCCGGCATCACCTTTGGTGCGGGCGAAGGCGGCGGCGGATACGGCGACAGCATCAACCTGCGTGGCTATTCCGCCAACAACGACATCACGATCGACGGCGTCCGCGACAGCGCGCAGTACAGCCGCAGCGAGACGTTCAACCTGCAACAGGTCGAGGTCTATAACGGCGCGAACAGCGTGTTCGGCGGTGGTGGATCGGTCGGCGGCACGATCAACCTCGTCACCAAGCGTCCGCAGGCGGAGACGCTGACGGTCGTGTCCGGCGGCGTCGGCACCGACGATTATTATCGCACCACGCTCGACTCGAACGTCCGCGTCAGCGACCTCGTCGCGGTCCGTCTCAACGCAGTCGCGCACAAGAACGACATTCCCGGTCGCGATGTGGAGAGCAACAAGCGTTGGGCCGTCGCCCCGTCACTGATCGTCGGCGTCACCGGCCCGACTAGCCTGACGCTGCAATATCTGCATCAGGAGGACGAGAACGTCCCCGTCTACGGCGTGCCGTACTTCCGCAATGCGGTGAACAATGGACCGCTGCCGGGCGCCGACAACTCGGCCTATTACGGCATCCGGAACCTCGACAAGCAGGACATCACCGTCGACCAGGCCACCGCCACGGTCAGCCACAGCTTCTCCGACAAGGTCTCGATCCGCAACCTCAGCCGGTGGCAGCGCGTTCAGCAGGACTCGTTGACCAGTGCACCGCAGGCCCCGAACCCGAACGGGTTCTGCCTTTCGACCGGGTTTCAGCCGATCGCTACGTCCAACGTGTCAACGACACCGCTAGCCTGCACGCCCGCGCAGCAGCTTGGATCCTACATCCCAAGCGGCCCGCGCGGTTTCGTGCGGAACCAGGAAAACCAGATCCTCTATAACCAGACCGATCTCCGCTCGGTGTTTGATACCGCTGGGCTTGAGCATACGCTGGTGCTCGGCGCGTCGGTCTCGCAAGAAGATTACACGATCGTCACGGGCAACACGCTGCGTACCGCGGACGGTACGACGGTCGCCCAGCAGCCGATCAATCTCGCCAATCCGAACACCGACTATACCGGGGCGTTCAACTTCATCGAATCGGGCCGGTCGCAGGGTACGACCAGCAACGCCGCCGTGTACGCGTTCGATACGATCAAGATCATTCCGCAGATCGAGGCGAATTTTGGCCTGCGCTACGAACACGCCAAGGGGACCTTCCGTGCGGATACTTTTTCGACGGCGGTAACGATCCCCGCGACTCTCGGCACCTATACCCGCGGCCTGAACCAGACGAGCGACGAAACGCTGTTCTCGTACCGCGGCGGCATCAATTTCAAGCCGATCGAGACGGTCAGCCTGTATGCGTCCTACGGCAATTCCACCACGCCAACCTCGGCGACGGTGCGGCTCGGTTGCGGGACGCTGATCGGGACGCCAGCTATCGGCGGCGCGGGGGCGGGTACGGTCGATCCGTGCGACGTGCAGCCTGAAAAGGCGGTCAACTACGAGATCGGCGCGAAGGCCGACCTGTTCGGGCGCAAGTTGCAGCTGACTGCCGCACTGTTCCGCAACGAACGCACCAACTACCGCGTCGCCACCAACGACCCGATCGTGACGACGCTTGGCGTCACCGATGGCCGGTCGCGCGTCGACGGCATCGCGCTGGGTGCCAGCGGCAGCGTGTCGAGGGCCTGGTCGATCTTCGCCAACTACACCTATCTCGATGGCAAGGTGTTGCAGAGCGTGTCGAACTTCTGTCTCGACAATCCGGGTACGCGAAGCACGACGGTCACCACTCCGACGACGATCACGACGACGATCACCAATCCGTGCGGCAACTCCGCAGCGGTGCTCGATCCGCAGAAGGACCAGCAGCTCACCAACACGCCGAAGCATTCGGGCAGCCTGTTCACTACCTACACGCTGCCGTTCGGTCTCCAGCTCGGCTACGGCCTGACCTATCAGGGGGCGTTCGCGCTCAACAACAGCGCGCTGGCCACCCCGCTCGCGCCGACGACCGCAGTGACGCCGGTCTTCCATTCGGCGGATTACCTGACGCATCGCGCGTTCCTGTCCTACACCGTCGGCAACGGCCTGACCGCACAGCTCAACGTGCAGAACTACACCAACGAGAAATATTACACCGGCATCCGCAACAATGGCTGGGCGACGCCGGGCGAAGCGCGCTCGGTGCGGTTGACGCTGTTCTACAGTTTGTGAGGCTTGGCGGCGATGCGGGCAGTTTGCCGGTATTGCCGCCGCATTCTAGGGTGAGGCCATGTTGATCGCGATCCCCGATGTCCTCGATGCGGCTGGCGTCGCCCGTGTCCGCACGCTGATCGACCACGCCGAGTGGATCGACGGCAACGCCACGTCGGGGCCACAAAGCGCGCTCGCCAAGCGCAACGAACAACTGCCCGAGGACTCTGCCGCCGCGCGCGAGGCTGGCGGGATGGTCCTCGACGCGCTCGGCGGGTCTGCGCTGTTCGTGGCGGCGGCGCTCCCGCTGAAAGTATTCCCTCCCTTGTTCAACCGCTACGCCGGCGGACAGGATTTTGGGCTGCACGTCGACAACGCGATCCGGATGAAGCGCGGCACCGACTTCCGCATCCGCAGCGACCTGTCCGCAACGCTCTTCCTAGACGACCCGGCGACGTACGATGGCGGCGAGCTGGTGATCGAGGACCAGTTCGGGCCGCAATCGGTCAAGCTGCCGGCCGGGCATATGGTCCTCTACCCCGCCTCCAGCCTGCACCGGGTGACGCCAGTCACGCGCGGGGTACGCACCGCGTCGTTCTTCTGGCTGCAGTCGATGGTGCGCGATGACGGTGCGCGGCGGATCCTGTTCGATCTCGACCAGGGCGTCCAGGCGGTCGCGGCGGCGCAGGGGCAGGGCGATCCGGCGACGGTGCGGCTGACGGGTGTGTATCATAACCTGCTGCGCCGCTGGGCGGACGCCTGACTTCTGCTCCCCTTCCTGAAAGGGAGGGGCAGGGGGTGGGTCGGCTTCCGCATATCCAGACGCCGCGACCAAAGCCGGCCTACCCACCCCTAACCCCTCCCTTCCAGAGAGGGGAGCATGTTGCCTATGTGGAAGGGTTGTGGACTTGAACCGGCCCCCCATGCCACGCTCCGAACACGGGGGAATGCAATGAGCAAGCTGGCGATGCGGCGCGCGTGGTTCCAGGTCCACAAGTGGATCGGGCTGGTGCTGGCGATCCTGATCATCCCGCTGTCGCTCAGCGGCGCGGCGCTGGTGTGGCATGACGCACTCGACCGGATCGTCGATCCGGCGCGCTATGCGGTCTCGGGGAGGACCGTGATCGGGCCCGACAGCTATGTCGCGGCGGCGCGCGCTGCGTTGAAGCATGGCGAGCGGATCGCGACGCTGACGATGCCCGACGACGGCGGTCCGGTGGTTGTCGCGGCCAGTTCGGCCAGCGCGCCGACCCGGCCCGGTCCGCCGCAGCGGACGATGGTCTATCTCGATCCGCCGACCGCCCGCGTACTCGAGGTGTCGCCGTCGAACGGCGGGCTCGTGCGGTTCCTGCATGTCCTTCACGGAAGCCTCCAACTGCCCGGCGTCGGGCGTTCGATCGTCGGCTGGATCGGCGTGGCGATGATGGTGTCGTGCTTTACCGGGCTGTGGCTGTGGTGGCCGACGGTCGGGAAGTGGACGCGCGGGTTCCGGTTCCGGCGACACCGCGACGTCGAGACCAACCTGCATCACCTGTTCGGCTTCTGGATCGCGCTGCCGTTGTTCGTGCTGTCGCTGACCGGCGCGTGGATCTCGTTCCCGCAGGTCTTCGGAAAGCTCATCGGCGAGACGTCGCGGCCGAGAGGCGGTCCCGATCGCGGCGCGATGATGCGCGCGAAACCGCTGGCGTCGCCCGCGCAGCCTCTCGCGGTGGCGATCGGCAAGGCGCGCGGTATCGTCGATAATGCGCCGTTGCGGAGCATCACCTGGCCGACCGACCTCAGCGCGGACTGGACGGTGACGTTTCAGGGCGGCGGCGCGCCGATCGGGGTGAAGGTGGCGGACGACACCGGCGGCGCGACCGCGGCGCCGGCGCGGCCTCAGGGCGGCGTGGCGCGGTGGATGCGGCGGATCCACGATGGCACCGACATGGGTGCGCTGTGGCAGGTGATCATCTTCCTGGGCGGGATATTGCCCGCGGTACTGGCGGTGACCGGAGTGATCATGTGGTGGCGCGCGCGGAAGTGGAAGGCGGAACTGGCGGCGCGACGGGCGTAGCCTGTCCCTCGCCCCTCCGGGGAGAGGGAAGGAGGAGCCTCTTGGCGACGGAAGGGTGAGGGGTGGTTGGGATATATGCCCTGAGCCTCACGCCCCTCACCCTCCCACGCGCAAGAGCACGCGGGCCCCTCCCTCTCCCCGCAGGGGCGAGGGGTTAAGTTACCGCCCCAGCAACACCCGCGCCTGCCCGGCGATCTGCGCCAGCATCGCCGCATTCGGCACCGCCGCATGGCGCGCACGGTCGATTACCGCCTTGAACTGCGCCACACGCGTGGCGTTCGCGAGCAGCCAGGCCTCCACCGCACCTTGCGGATCCTGCGCCCCACGGCACGCGAGAAACTCCAGCCGCAACTGCTGGAAATCGCGTGCCAGCCCGGCGACCAGCAACCGCTCCCACGGATCGGTCGGACTGATCCGCGCGGCATTCGCCTGCGCCCAATCGAGCCCCAGCGCCTGCCCAAGATGCGTGAACGCCCGCGTCACCACCGCCTCATCGAGCGACATCCGCTCGCCGAGGTCCGCCAACCCGACCGCGCCGTCCATCTCGAACAGGCGAACGACCTTGCGCACCAGATCGCCCGGCGCACCGACCGCTTCGAGCTGCCCCGCGATGCGACTGCTCTGCGCGCTCGCCTCCTCGAGCAGCAACGCCGCAGTCTGGCTGTCGAGCTGCGTGATCCCCTTCGCCAGCCGCGCTAGTACGTCGCCGGGCACGGCGCCCGGTGCAGACACGCGCAACAGGTCGGCGATCTGCGAGCGCGTCGCCACGGCCACCTCGTCGAACAGCGCGATTCGCGCAGCCTCGGGCATTACGGCCGTCTCGATCTCCGCCCACAAGGCCGGCAGGTCGAACAGGCGCTCGGCGACGACGAACATCGCCGCGATATCGCCCATCGCCGCGCCTTCCTCTTCCGCAAGCTCGAACGGGTAGAGGATGCCCAGCCGGTTGACGATCCGGTTGGCGAGCTTCGTCGCGACGATCTCGGGCCGCAGCCGATGCTCGTCGATCGCCGTCTCGAACCGCGCGCGCATCGCCGCCGGGAACGCGGCGTGCAGGTCGGGCTTGAGCGCGTCGTCCTTGGCGATGTCGCTATGCTCGATCGCATCCTGCAACCCGAGCTTGGCGGTCGCCAGCAGCACCGCCAGTTCGGGACGCGTGAGCCCCAGACCATCCTGCCCGCGACGCAGCAGGATATCGTTCGACGCCAGCCCCTCGACCGCACGATCTAGCCTGCCGCCGCCCTCGAAGATCTCGATCACGCGCACATAGCTCGGCACCGCGACAGCGCCGTCCGCCTCGGCGATCGACAGCGCCAGCGTCTGGAGCCGGTTGTCCTCCAGCACCAGGTGCGCGACGTCGTCGGTCATGCTGGCGAGCAGCGTGTTGCGGTCCTCATAGTCGAGCCGCCCCTCGATCATCTCGCGGTTGAGTGCGATCTTGATGTTGACCTCGTTATCCGAGCAGTCGACGCCCGCCGAATTGTCGATGAAGTCGGTGTTGATCCGCCCGCCGCGCGCCGAGAACGCGATCCGCGCCGCCTGCGTGACGCCCAAATTCGCGCCCTCGCCGATCGCGATCACGCGGAGATCCTCGGCGTTGACACGCAGCCGGTCGTTGGCCGGATCGCCGACCGCGACGTTCGCCTCCGACGCCGCCTTCACATAGGTGCCGATGCCGCCGAACCAGAGCAGGTCCGCCGGCGCCTTGAGGATCGCCGAGATCAGCGCGCCCGGCTCCATCTCGCTAACCGTCACGCCGAGCGCAGCCTGCACCTGCGGCGACAGCTTGATGACCTTGGCGGTGCGCGCGAACACGCCGCCGCCCTTCGAAATCAGGCTGGCGTCGTAATCCGCCCAGCTCGACCGCGGCAGCGCGAACATCCGGTTGCGCTCTTCCCAGCTGGTCGCTGGATCGGGATCGGGATCGAGGAAGATGTGGCGGTGATCGAACGCCGCGATGACCTTCAGCGTCTTCGACAGCAACATGCCGTTGCCGAACACGTCGCCCGACATGTCGCCGCAGCCGACCACGGTGATGCTCTCGCTCTGCACGTCGAGGCCGCGCTCGGCGAAGTGCCGCTGGACGCTCAGCCATGCGCCCTTGGCGGTGATCCCCATCGCCTTGTGGTCGTAGCCGACTGAGCCACCGGAGGCGAACGCGTCGCCGAGCCAATAGCCGCGTTCGAGCGCCAGAGCGTTCGCCACGTCGCTGAACGTCGCGGTGCCCTTGTCGGCAGCGACCACGAAATACGGGTCCTCGCCGTCGAGGATCGTCACGCCGTCGGGATGCACGACCTTGCCCTCGACGATGTTGTCGGTGATCGACAGCAAGGTGCGGATGAATATCCGGTAGCTCTCGGTGCCCTCGGCCAGCCACGCATCGCGGTTCGACGGGGCGGGGAGTTGCTTTGGATAAAAGCCACCCTTCGCGCCTGTCGGCACGATGACGGCGTTCTTGACGCGCTGGGCCTTCATCAGCCCAAGGATTTCGGTACGGAAATCGTCGCGACGGTCGGACCAGCGCAGGCCGCCACGCGCGACCGGACCCGCGCGCAGGTGGATACCTTCGACGCGGGGTGAATAGACCCACACTTCGCGCCACGGCACGGGCGCGGGGAGGCCGGGGATCAGATGGCTGTCGAGCTTGAACGCGAGCGCCTCCGACGCGGCGGGCGTGAACGCGTTGGTCCGCAACGTCGCCGCGATCAGGTTGCGATACGCACGCAGGATACGGTCGTCGTCGATCGCGGTAACCGCGTCGAGCCCGGCTTCGATCGCCTGGTCCGCTTCGATCGCGTTGCCGGGATGATCGGGGTGGTGGACCGCGGTGAAGCGCGCGATCAGGGCAGCGGCGACCTTCGGTGCACGCCGCAACGCATCGACCACGGTAGTCAGCCCGTACGGAAGCCCCGCCTGGCGCAGATACCGGAACCACGCACGGAACAGCACGATCGCCTCGGGACGCATCCCGAGTTCGACGATCAGCCGGTTGAACGCATCGTTCTCGGCCGCGCCTTCCAACACTGCGGCGATCGCGCCTTCGAGCACGGGCGCGTCGCTCTGCTGCGCCGCGTCGTTCGCCTCCAGCACGAAGTCATGCACGAACGGCACGCTGTCGTCGCGCAACCGCGTCGGCAGTTCGCCGATCACGCGGAAGCCGAAATTCTCCAGCACCGGTACGGCGTCCGACAGGGGGAGGGCGCCACCCAGCTTGTAGATTTTCAGCTGAGGATCGGTGCCGGCTTCACCCGGAACCAGACGCACGCCACGCGCATCCGCATCGCCCAGCGCGGCGATGCGCTGGATATCCTCTGCGGCCTCGGCAGGCGTGCTGAGGTTGCGGTAGTTCTGCGGGAACGCCGCCGCCCATTTGAGGGCAAGACGTGCCGCACGCGGCGGTGGCAACGTCTCGACCAGTGCGGCCTCGACGTCCGACACCCAACCTCGCACCATCCGCTGCAAGCGGAGGGCGAGCGGCGCGGCGTCGGGCATCCGGCCATCGCCGCGCAGGTCGAGCGTGTAGCGGATCATCGCTACCTCGCCGTCCTCCAGCGCGATCGACCAGTTCAGCACGCTCGCATTCGCCGCTTCGGCCAGCATGTCGCCGATCGCGACGCGACGACTGGTGGTAACGTCGTCTCGCGGCAGCCACACGAACCCGAACAAATGACGTCCGAGCGCGGACTCGACCAACACGAGCGCTGGCCTCGGTCGATCCGCGATGCTCATCGCAGTCAGCGCCAGATCCTCCAGCGCATCGGGTGCGAACGCGATCACCAGATCATGCGGCAGCGCAGTGAACGCGTGGGTCAACGCTTTGCCGGCATGACCGCGCGGATCGAACCCGAACTTGGCCTTCATCGCCGCAAGACGCGTGCGCAATACCGGCACGTCGCGCGGCATCGCGGCAAGCGCAGCACTCGTCCACAGCCCACTGTAGATCGACAGCCCGGCGACCGTCGCGCCCTCCATCACCGGCACCACGACGAGGTCGAGCGGCACGGCGCGGTGCACGGTCGAGATCAGGTTCGACTTCAGCAGTAGCGGCGCGTCGTTGCCCGCCTCGAACCATTTGATCGCCAGCCCGCGCGAGGCTTCGGCAAGGATCGGCACACGGTGTTCGTTGCGCGCGATACCGAGCGCGGCGTGACCGCTCCCGTCACGATGCCAGATCTGATGCCCGAGCAGAGTCAGATGTCCATTGAGGAACCACTGCAACAGAGCGGCACCTTCGCCTTCGGGCAGCTTCGCGATATCGTCGTCGAGCGCCGCCTGCATCGCGCGCCAGTCGGTCACCGCCGCACGGACATCGGCCAAAACAGCCGTGAGGTCCTCGATCAGCCCGCGACGGTCACGCGCATCGGCGCGCTCCATCTCCAGGTAAATCATCGATTCGGGCCGACCTGCACCCTGGCCGTCCGCGTCGATCGCGTGCAGCATGCCGTCGGGCGAACGCGTCGTGCGGACGACGGGGTGGATGATCCGATCGACCGCGATGTCCTGCGCGCCGATCGCCGCCGCAATTGAATCGACCAGGAACGGCATGTCGTCGTTGACGATCGCGAGCCGCATCCGCCGCCGCGTATCGTCCGCGCTGATCGGCTCGATCGCGATCGCCGGCGCACCGTCGTCGCGGTGCGCGGCGGTCGCGGCGACGAACGCCGCGGCCTGCGCGACCTCGCTCGCCCCGAAGTCCCTCAGTTCGCCCGGAAGGGCCCGTTCGGTCAACCGGCCTGCAAGGGTCTCGGTGAGCGTGTTCAACGATTGGTTCGCCATAGGTCAGGGCCTATGCGCCCCCCGTTCGCCTATCTCAACCCTTGTGGCAGATGCGAAGAATAATGCTGCAGCGCACCTAAAACGCGGATCGCTCCGCGGCTTCGATCGCCGCCAGGTCGCTGCCGAAGCCACTCAGAAAGCTTGCGAAACCGCCTGCCGGCACCTGATGCCGCTGGGCGTGTCGCAGCGCCGTCGCGAACGTCTCCAACCTGGCGGCCTCGAAATTCGCGCCAAAGACGATCGCAACGATCTGCATCATCGCGTCCGCCCCACCCGGCACGCAGGCAGCAGAGAGAATCGCCGTGAAATCATCGCTCTCCTGCTCGGCAGACACCGCAAGATCATGCGCCCGACCCAGCGTCCTGTGGAGCGCCATCCGACTGCGCGCCTCGGCTGCGCGGACCTGCGCCGCGCTCTCACGCGCCATCGCTAGTTGGTCGCCGAGCGGGCCGACAAGCACATAGTCGGCGGGCAGAGGATCGTCCAACACCAGTTCCTGCACAGGCGTCGGCTCGTCAGGCAGGACGTCAAAGCCGCCGCTCGGCCCATCCGCCCACACCTGCGCGGTCGCGCCCGAGCCATACGAGGTTGCGTGAACGGCGGCATCTAGCTCCGCCGACAGTGCAGCCTGCAAATCAGCGTCCGCGAGTTCCTTCCAATTGATGACGCCGTAAATGAAATCGATCGTCACTCCGCCAGACGCGAACGGCATCAGGATCCCGCGGTACAGCGTCGTCCGCCCCCGGCTGCTGACGAATTCCGCCTCGAAGCCGATCGGCGCGCGATTGGCGATGATCTGGAGATAATGATCGGTCAGCCGCGACAGCAGCGACCGGCTCGGCACGTCCGCGATCGTCGCGATCGGCCCCTCAAGCCCGCATTCCTCGCGCAGCGCCCGCCCGAGATACGCGATCTTCGGATCGCCCATGCCATGACTGAAATCGAGCAGCACGCTGTGCGGTCCGAAATCGGTGATTGTCTCGGGCTCGAGATCGGCGATCGACGGGTAGGGGCGATCCTTCAACAGCGATACCCAGTGATTATAGGCGCGCACGTGCATCCGCCGTTCGTCGCCGCCGAGATCGAACATCACGTCGTTGACGCCCGCATCGGTCGAATCGCGCACGCCGGCGTCCGCGGTCGCCCGTGACGCATCCCGCGCTAGCGCCACGCTATCCGCGCCTGCCGCGCGTCCATCCTCTACGCTGCGCGCCGTCGTCATGCCCAAAGATCCCCGTATCGTCGCCCCGCTTGTGCACCGCGCTTGGTAAACACAGAGTAAACTCGCAAACCGCTTGTCAGCCCGCAAAACCGCTGGTAGTTGCCGCCCCCTCGACCGGATACATCCGTCGTCGGGCCGCTTTAGCTCAGCTGGTAGAGCATCGCATTCGTAATGCGGGGGTCACAGGTTCGAGTCCTGTAAGCGGCACCATTTTTCCAAGCGACAAGTGCTTGTTTTACCTCACATTTTTTTCACTCCAGCCTGTGCTGCGGTGTTTGCCTGTTCGGTGCGGGTTCGGTGCAATGCACCGGGGGCAAGCCGTTCGAGGTCGGCTAAAATGCCGGTCAGTGCGGTGACGACGCTCGGAAATTCCCCGATCGCGTAGACCTCGGTCTGACTGCCGTCGCTGTGACCCATGAAGCCCTCTAGGTCCCACTTCGTAGCGCCGCGGTTGCGCGCGAGGGTCGCGAGACTGTGGCGCAACAGGTACGAGCGCCACTCGCGGCCCTTCGGCAGTCCGAGCTTCGTAAGCATCGTGTCCCATGCCCGGTCGACGTCCTGGACGGGACGGCCGTGGTAGTTGACCAACCAGCCGCGGCCGGCGCGCTCTTCCGGCTTTAGATCCATGAACGTTGCGTATTCGGCGCGCAGCCAGCGATCGAGCGGTGGGAGGACGGGCACCAAAGCCCGGTGCTTCTTGTTCTGCGTCCTGCCCTGCGGGTTTAGGTCGATCGTCGGCGCACCTGGCCACCACTGCTCACGGTCGGGCGCGACGTTGATGTCCACAACGGCACCGGGGCGAGCGAGCGTGCAGATCGAGCCGACGAGGAATGCGTGTAGCGATCCGCGCTGGCGACCTGGCTCGGCCGCGTAGGAAAGCATCTGCGCCAGCTCTTCGATACCGATCCGCGTGCGCCGTTTGCGCTGCACCTGGCGTGCGGGGAGGGGCTTGTAGATCGGGCGCTTGTCAGAGCGGGGCGGCTCCGCGTTGGCCGCGTGATTCAGTACCGCGATAAGCTGCGCGATCGACGCTTCGGTCGCAGCTGGCGATCGTGCGCGCGATACAGTGACGTCGCCCTTCCCGTTTCGCCATTCGATCGGCTGCTGCTTGGACCAGGCGCGGAACGCGTGAACAAACACAGACGCGCATGCCACCGCACAAGTCGTTGCGTGACCAAACCGGCCTTCCGCCCCTAACGCCTGCTCCGCATCAAGAAACGCGACGACGTGGGCCAGTCGGCTCGCGATCGTATCGGCTGACGCACGCGTATTGCCCCACTCGATTTTATAGTCGGCAATAGCATCGGTCAGAAGGTACGCATTCGCCTGAGCCAGCGTTTGCCCGCATGCCTGGCAAAATGCAGGTGCCTCGCCTTTGTCAGCCAAGTATAGCTTATCGAGAAATAGGATTGCAGCTGCCAGATCTACTGTACCCGTTGACGTGCCGCGTTCACGTCGCGTGCTTGCGTCGTACCACCAGACATAGAGGTTAGGGCTGCGCTGGCTTCCATCTGCGAGCTGGTTGAACCCGAGCCAGTATTTCCCACGCTGGTAGAGCGGCGGATTGCGTCGCGACATTGTGACTGTTCTTTCAACTGTTTGGCTACTGCGCGATTGATGATGTCGAAGAGGCCGAGGCTTCCGAGAAGGTCGAGGTCGGGGGACTCGATCCGAAGACCTTTCCCCCGCTCGGCAGCACGGGTCATTTTCCCAGCCAGCTTGACGAGTGACGGAGCGTTCACTGGATCACCTCGTATTCCGCGATGTCGAAAGGGTTGCCCGAGCGTCGCCAATTGCAGCCGCCCTTGCCGTCTGCGGCCCAGCCTGGCGGGCTCATGGGGTTGGGATCGGTTGCGCCTTCGCCACCGTGTTCCAGCCGTACGCGAACGCGTTTGCCGATCGCCTCGCTTGGAAGGTATCCGGGGTTGCGCTTCACCACCCGTACTCACCTGCGTCCTCGCAGGAGGCGCACTGAGAGTGGAAGTCGATGCGCATGACCGGTTCGCCGCAGATATCGCAGGGCGAGCTTTCAAGGCCGTTCGCAATCGGCCGGAAGGCCAGAACGTCGTGCCAGCGGACTTGGCTGGCATAGGTCGAGGGTGCGAGTTCGCCGGAAAGGCTCACCGTCGTCACGCGAACCTGGCCGTCGATCGCTGGCAGCGAGAACGGATCGACACGGCTGAAGCTCATTGCATCGAGGTAGGTTTGCAGCGGCCATTCCATGCCGTCCGCGCGGATGGTCGCGGTCATGAGCGGCGCTCCGCATACCCGAGGGTATCGAGCGCCCGCGCAACCAGGTGCCAAACGTGCAGGCGCAGGCGGGCATGGCGAATGACCTTGCCCTCGCGCTGGACGGTGCCGGCGAGCATGGCACGGTGCAGCGTCACCGCGTCGCGCCCGCGGAGGCTACGCGCGCGGTAGTCGGCGTGCTGACCGTTGGCAGTGGTGCCAATGTTGTCGATCGTCATCCGCGCAAGTTCCGAAACCTGCCCGTTGACGGCTGACCAAAGCTCTACGCGGATGACGATCATCGTCCGACGCCCTCCCCGTTCGACTTGACATCGACGACGGCGCGCAGCTTGCGAGCGTGAGTAAGGAAGAGTTCGGCGCGCTCTTCGAGCGCCGCTGCCGTTGCCCTGACCTCACCATCGGACACGCCGCGTTCCGCGTTCATTTTATAGTTCAGCGCGCGAACGGTGATGCAGAGTTCGTCCGCCAATCGGCCTTTGCCGAGCAACGTCGCGGCACCTTCCAGTCCAGCCATGCGCAACATGGCGATTGGGAGGCCCCGCTGTTCCCGGATTGGGGAACAGTTCGTCGGCTGTGATGATGGCTGAGACTGGCGAGCTTCGAGGGGAGCGGCGCTGATCATCATGGAGATCCTGTTGGTGCGAGGGGATCGAGCGGTCGCGCCAGCGGCCGTTCTTGTAGAAAGCGTTTCGCCAAGAGCGGCGAGCGGGTCAGAACATGGGCGGGGGGCGTCGCTGGATCGGGTGGAGATCCTTGGCGAGGCAGAGGACTGCCTGTCCGTCGTCGAAGCGGACCGAGGCGAAAGCCTTGCGGACGGCGAGGACGTCGCACTGCTTTCCGGTGCGGCCGAGCCCTTGGAAGAGGGCACGGTCGCCGCCACAGACTGCGACGTCGCCCACGTCACTGGTTCCACCACATGACGACAGGCAACCACGTCAGCGCCGCGGCGACGGGCCAGAGGACTGGACGCAGCCGGCGAGTGCAGGCGGCGATTGCCTTACCGCCGACCATGGGGCTGCGCTCCAATCAGCGGTGTGAAGCTCGGCTCGATATGACCGAGGGCAAGCCGGCAGATCCGGCTCCACTGCGGCGCAAGCGATGCGCGCAGCGAACCGATTGCCGTCGCGCCTGCGCTGCCGAACACGGTCAGCACCAAGCCTGTGAGGACATCGTGCAGCATCAGCGACGCCGATCCGACGTGCCGGCGACGAGCATGACGATCGCGACGGGGATCCAGATGACCGCGAACAGGATCGCCAGGACGATTTTGGCGATGCGGCGACGGCGCATGGCGCGCTCGAGCTGCGTCGCGCTGGTTGCGACGGCGATCACTGGCAGCACTCCACCGGCGCTGTGTCGGGCAGGCATGCGGTGCAGGCAGTATCGGTCGCCCAGGCGCACGCACCATGCTCGTCACTGGTGCAGGGATCCCAATGGCTGCAACCGCAGCCACGGCAGATGCTGGGGTGGCTGTCGACCGGATCGGTAGCGAGCTGGCGGTAGACGTCCGGATCAAACGGGAAGACGCTGCGAAGGGCTTCCAGCGTCTCGGGGTGACGTGCCGTATTGCCAGGCGTTTCCAGCACGTAGATCAGGTCGAGCGCAGGTGCGACCTCGTCGGCGTTCCGCGCCAGCATGCCGGCGACCTCCTTGATCGACATGCCAGCCGCCTCACGGCGCAGGCGGATGTACGCTGCAGGCGTCAGGGCCGCGGCGCTGGCGGTCGCGGCGCGCTCGCCTCGCTGCATCGGCATCGTAAACGTACGCGGGAAAGCGTGCATCATTGGGCATTCCTTTCGGCAAGGGGGTAGCGGTGCCGGAAGCAGGTGCTTCCGGATGGCGGGGGGATGGTTCAGGACGTTTGCGGCCGAGGCCGCGGGGATCAGGTCAGGGAATTAGCCAGGGGAAGGCGCGACCTCCGCCGCGTCGGGCTGATCGTCGTTGGCAGGCACCCGCTGGTCATCGTTCGCGGGCTTTGAGCGCCACTGCCCGTGCGGCAGGATCGCTTCCGTGATCGCGGGGTTAGGCTTCATGCTCGGCCGCACCGTCCGGAAGATGCCGAGCTGCGCCACGAAGGTGTGTTGGCAATCGGCATCTTGGCAGACGTAACGGATCTCGCGCGTGAACACGTCGAGCTGGACGGAGTCGTATGCGATCGAGCGCGTCAGGCAGTGCGGGCACACCGTTGCGGGTACGCGTGGCGTGTAGTTTCTCTTCGTCTTAGTCACTGATGGGTCCCCCCGGATTTCCCTGCGCTGGCCCGGATGGCTGGACGGAGGAAACTGGCGAGGCGCCGTCGTAGCGGGCGCGCAGCACGCTCAACCTGTTGCGCCTCGACCAGCGCGCGATGGATCTCGCGCGAGGAAGCGCCGGGTTGAGCGGCATGAAATAGGGCTTCGGTGGCTTCAGCAGCCTCGCGAACAAACGCGGCCGACTCGGTAACAAGACTGCGGCGGCAAGCGTCTGCGTCGTTCAGCGCGCTCTCAAGCTGCTGGGCGAAGGCATCACGGAATGGCGCATCCTCACCGCCCGCAAGACGGTATGCACGATCGAAAGCGAGTGCGAGTTCAAGGGATGGCAGTGTGCCCGTGTCCTTGTTACCCCAGTCGTAGATCGTGCTTTTCTCATACGTGCGGCCTGCTGCAGCGATTGCGACACGCACGGTCTCGTTTATGCCAAGTGCTATTCGCACTGTCGTCATAGCATCCGCGAACGTGTCTGGAACGCGAGGCTTGGTCATCGCACGGCCTTCGACTGGAAAAGTGCAGGGCGATTACAATCGACCGATGCGTCAGACGTGCGGTACGGATGCGGCATGGTGCTAGCAGGAAGAGGTGGGCGGCCGATGCTGGTCAGTGCGACAGCAGCGTCTTGAGGTATCGCGCGATCGGGCCAGTTGGCCGGCACACGAAACCAAGCGGCGAACTTTTCGAGATTGCCTACCGAGAAGGTTTTGCCTTCCCGCAGACGATTGAAGAATGCGCCGCTGTTAACGACGATCGTCGCCACGCGGGAGAGCGATTTACCACCCCAGCGAACGACTTCGGCGTCGTACGAATCAGCGATCGTTCGCAATGCGTTCTCGTATGCTGCGCTCATAACGCATACTTACGTCACGTATGCAGCACGCGTCAACGTAAATATTCCGCATGTCATGCGTTACGCCATGCGTCATGAGTGCAGCATGAGGAAGAACGTACCTGACGTCCTGAAGGAACGGCTATCGGCAAAGATTGCCGAGAAGAATATGTCGGCGCGTGAGGTCTCGATCGCGGCGTTGAACAAGCCGGATGCGATCCGTGCGATACTCGCAGGCCACATGCCCGGCCTCGACCGATTGGACGCTATCGCAGAGATCCTAGACACCACGTCGGATTGGCTGCTGGGACGTGACCAGGGCATCGAGCGAACCATTCCTGAGGACGGCAACACGTCCGAAGCAGCGTTCCGACGTCTGCCAAAAACGCTGCCTATCTACGGCAGCGCTTTGGGAGCCGATCTGTCATTCCCAGATGGAAACGGGATCGTAGTAAATGTGGAGCAGACCGAGGTTCACATGGCTGCACCAACGGATTTCATGGCTCGGCCGATCGGCGTCACAGGTAGGCCCGACCTCTACGTCGTACTCGTTTCCGGGCATTCAATGGAGCCGCGGTACGATTCGGGACGGCGCGTGCTGGTTGATCCGAAACGATCGCCCGGTGTTGGCGACGACGTCGTCGTGCAGCTGCGCGGCCCAACGTTCGACGGGGAAGAGATCCGGCATGTGCTGATCAAGCAGCTCGTCCGTCGCCGGCCTGGCGTCGTCGTCTTGCGGCAGTTCAATCCGATCGTCGAATTCGAAGTGCCGAACGAGCAAGTTTCGTCAGTCCATCGCGTGATGCCCTGGGACGAGGCGCTAGGCTTTTAATTTACCGGGGGGATTTAATGGCAGACGTTGGCCCAGCGCTTGGAGCGCTAAGCTTCATCGTGTTTATTATCGGAGCGATACTGTTCTTTGTCGCAAAGGGGAGGCGTCCCCTCGCAAAGAAGCTGTTGCTAGGCGGTGCCGTAGTCTTCGTTGCTGCTCTCATCATGACACCAACGCCACCCCCGACGCCTGCATCTACGCCTGCCGGCACCAAGACCGTTGCGGTCGCGCCCACCAAACCGACGATCGACCAAGCTTCTGCAAAGCCTGTGGCGGCGGTCGACCCAAAGCCTGGCCTAATCCGCCAGTACAAGGCAGTTATCGATACCGTCCGGCCGTGCGATGCCGCATTTAAGGATTTGGCTGGAGCGAATAGCAGTCAATTGGCTTTGTACCAAGCCTCGAAGGTTGGGCACGACGCGTGCGGCACGAGTTCCAAAGCAGTCGATGCCTTTGAGGTTCCCGAAGGTCTCTCTGATAAGGTACAGGTCACACAACGTAAGGCGCTAGCTACCTGTGCTACTGCATACCGGTTTCGCGAGCGCGCGTTCGGCAAGGCTATGGAAATGGCCGATAGCGGAGACATCCGCCCCTCGAGAATGACTGAAATGCAGGAAGACTTTAAGACTGGCGAAGTGGGCGTATTGCTTTGTGTTAGCCAATTAATACAGGCGGCGGGTGAGGCGGGTATAAAGCCAGACGATTTAAAATCTTAGCGGGGTGGCCGGATCAGGCGGCTTCGAGCTTCAAACCTGTTACATAACCTCGATCACCAAAGGTGTGGGTTACTTCGGCGACCAGCCAGGCTGTCGCGTCGATCGCGGCTTTATAGCCTGTGACGGTTGCTTTCGTCTCCGGATGTATATCGGGGCGACCAAGCGCGAGCGTCAGCGATAGCGAGACTGGTTCGCGGCCGGCGCGACCACTTGCCGCATGCGCAGCGGCTTTAGCGTCGGCCTCGTTCGCGTAAACGCGAGCTATCGACTTCGCCCCCTCCGTCTTGCCGGCGACAACGTGCTGGCGTTTGCCCGATTTGCGATCGTGCCATGTTGCCTTAACGCCGGGGACGTCCTCGCGCTTCTGCCGGCTGAATTGGTGGGCATCGCCGTCGCGCCTGGCGATCGTGACGGTCGCGATCGGCTTGCCCGTCGTGGTGACGCCAGCAGATATTGGTGAGAAAATCAGCACGCCGCGCGCGATTTTTGCAACTGCGCCCCGTTCGCGGCCGAGCCGGCGCAGAAAGGCCAGATCGCTCTCGCGGTTCTGTGCTTTTGTCGTGATGGCTATGCTGGCGAGACTGGCGGCGCAGCGGGGAGTGAGATGGTGGCGCTGAGCGATCTCCGTCACGATCGCACCCAACGTCGTACCATGCCAGCCCTTCTCCCGGCGCGTCTTTAGATCGCCGGTGAAGTCGGCCGAGCGCGCACGGATAGTCACGAGGTCGGGTGGGCCGCCATGTGCCACCTCGTCGACGATGAACCACCCTTTGTCGACCAGGCCCGCGGTCACTTCGCTGCCCTGCTTCCAGCCAAGCCATACGTGGATCTTCGCCCCAGTCGGAGGCAGCGCCACAGCACCGTCAGTATCGTCGATGATGAGGTCGAGCTGGTCGGCTTCCTCACCTCGCTTTTCGCTTATTCCGAGCGATACCAGGCGACGACGCGGGGGACGCCCGTTCGGCTGCGGCACCTTGCCTTCCAGAACAGGCGTGATGTCCGTGCCGTCAACAACGACGCGAACGGCTGCGATATTCGAGATCATGCGACGTCGCTGTCGACGCGGAGCAGGTCGATCGAGAAGTCGATCTGTCGCGGCGTGCCATCGGGAAAGAACACTTTTCCCCGATCGTCGATACCGGTGATGACGTATGCGCCGTAAACGTAGCCGCGGCCGTCGACCAGCGACCATGCGTCGCCGGTGTCAGCCATGCGGCGCAGCTCGTCGAGCGAAACAGCTCCGTCTGCGATTTCCCGGTACACCGTCCCGGGCAGGCCGATCGTCTCGACGCCAGGACCCGTAAATTGCGTGGCGTCACGCGCACCGATCCGCGGCGAGGTCGCGTGCCGCCAGTCGGCGCGGCGGGCGATTTCGTCGAATGCCAGTGTGTCGATCGAAAAGGTGAAGAGGCCAAGCGCGAGCAGCATCAGACGGTCTCGTAGTCAGGGGTGTCGGCAAAAGCGGAACGCCCACGCGCATCCGATTCACGTTCACGACGATCGAGTTCGTCAGCAACCGCGCGGCCAACGGCCTCGGCGTCTTGCCCTGGCTGTTGGTAGATCTGAATTACGTATGAGCGCGAAGGTGCTGCGGAAACGCCAGGTGACGAGGATCCGCGCCCGGCCGCGCCCGGCGATGTGGCTCCTGCCATTGCCATCGTCGGCGCGATCGTACCGATCGCCATGGCGGAAGTCAGGCGACGCGCGACCGTGCCAACCCGGCGGAGCGGCTGGCGCTCGCCTTGGGCGATACCGCCGGCGAGGCCCTCCATCATATACCCGCCCAGGCCGGCGAAAACTCGGCTGGGGGAATGGATGCCAAGCACCGACTTGAAGGCGTTGATCGCTGCCATGCCTAGCGCTTTCACACGCCCAACGAGCCGTCCTGGCGACAGCATCGTCAAGAGCCCGTCCATCAGGAACCGACCCACCGCAGGCCCCCAAGCGGCGATGTAGTTCCCGGCTGCAACGAAGCCTGCTCGAAGCGTTCCCCAGAACGTGAACCAGGCGGCGGTGATGCTGTCCCAGTGGTTGAACGCCGCGACGACCAGCGCCACGGCCCCGGCGATGGCCGCTATTGCGCCGACGATAGGCAGAAGCGGAAGAGCTGCGATGCCGCCTGCAACCCCGAGGGCGATCAGACCGGCGTTCAGGATCGCGATCGGTCCCATGATGGCGGCAATCGCAATGCCGCCTGCAGCAAACAGGAAGAACAATCCCGCCAGTACGCCAGTGGCAATAAGGACATTCTTCGTCAGCTCCGGGTGACGAGTCGCGAACGCCTGCATGCGGAGCGCGATAGCACCGAGGCGAAGCGCGCCCGTTTTCACCACCGGCAACAGCGACTGCCCAAGGGTGAGACTTACGGCTGCGAATGAGTTTTTGGCTACCTCGGCCATACCCTTGGCCGTGCTGATCCGCGAGGCAAACTCGGCGGTCATCGAGCCCGCGTATTTGCTACGATTGCCAACAAGGTCGAGGCGCTGCTTTACGCCGTCGAGGTTCGTCAGCAGGGGCGCGATGGCGCCGACCGATTCGGTGCCGAAAATCTCGCTTAGGATGCTGGCCTGTTTATCTTTGCTGAGCGCGCGGATCTTCTCCAGCACTGTGATGATTGTCCCGCTCGCGTCGACCTGCATCGACTTCGCAAGCTTGGTCGCATCCAGTCCGAGAGTGTTAAGTGCCTTGCTCTGCGACTTACTAGCCGCGCTGCCCTTGGTAAGGTTCAGCAGCAGACTCTTGATGCCGGTTGCGGCAACCTCTTCTTCGACGCCGATCGAGTTCAACGAGGACGCCAGCGCGGATACCTGCGGCGCGGCGATGCCGGCGACTTCCCCAAGTGGCCCGATGCGCGTGATAATGCCGGCGACCGTTGTCGCCTGACCTCCGAACTTGTTCGTCAGGGCGTTGACACGGTCCCCAAGTGCCTCGACTTCCGGCTGTGTCATTTTAAACGCCTGACGCCATTTCGCCATCGTACTGCCAGCATCTTCGGCGGTCATGTCGAACGCGATGCCCATGCGTGCCGCGGCGTCAGTGAATGCTACCAGGTCCTCTGCCTGACTGGGCAGCGGCCGACCGAATTTGTCCATGCCAACGCCGGCCGCACCGGCAGCAGCGGCGATGCTGGAAAGCTCGACCGCTGTCATGGGCATGCGGGTGCTGAGCCCGACCAGCTTGTCGGTCATCATCTGGAGCTGCGGACCGGCCATCCCGGTCACCTTGGCAACGCCAGCCATTCCTTCCTCGAGATCCATGGCACCGGAGGCAACGCCGATCAGCGGAGCCGCAACCGCTATGCCTGCAGTAAGCGCTGCGGCCCCGCCGGCAGCGACACCACCAGCGCGGTCCTGAATACCACTGAAGCCAGCGCGTGCCGCTGCCATCCGCCGCTGGCGATCGGCGAGACGGCCGACGCGGCGTTCCTGCTCAGCAATCTCTTCGTTCGTCTGTCGCGCCCGGTCACGCAACTCGCGCTCATGACGCGCCAAGTCACCGGTTGCTATACCGGCCGCGCGGAGGCGATCTCGCAACGTCGATAGTTCGCGCGTTTCCGAGTGATGTTGCTGTTCGAGCTTCTGCGCCTCGGTTCGCGCTCGCGTGAACTCGCGTGTCAGTGCGCGGCTGGGATTGGCGGTCTGCGCGAATTCCCTGCCGAGCGCAGTGGCGCGGGACCGAGCGTGGTCCAATTGGGCGCTAGTAGAGGCCAGACCGGCCTTCAGGCTGCGAAAGCTGCCGATGTCGGCCTGCGCGCGGTCAATTCCTTTGAGCTGCTCTCTGGCGGCCTTGAGGCCCTGAGCTGCCTTGACCGAGCCTCCCGCAATCTCACGAAGCGGGCGACTGGCGCGGTCGCCGGCTTCGAGCAGCATACGGATGCGGAGGTTGCGGTCCATCGGTCAGCGATCCTTTTGGCGGCGTTCCAGGGCCTGCGCCCGCCAGCCGATCAGCTCGGCAACGCCCATGTCGTTCATCGTCGGCGGACCCCATCCCCAGCACTCGGCAAGGTCCGCCATAATGTCTTCTATTCGGGCTGGAAGGCCGCCTGCTTCACGGCCTTCGGCAGCAAAAAATCCACGATCTCACCACCGAGCTGCACGAAGTCCGCCGGATCCATGACGGCGATATGCTCCTTGTGCAGGATCGGCATCGTGATACGCGGCGCGATCTTCTCGATCTGGGTGTAATCGCACCGACTGATCGTTGCGGAGATGTCGACGCCACGCAGCTCGCCCGCGCCAGGCCGACGAACTTGAATCTCCGTGCCGGCCGGATGCACGACCTGGTCGTTGACGGTGATGTCGGCGTCCAGCTTGAACGAGGAAAAGCGTTTGCCAGTGGTGACGGTATTCTGGTCGGTCATTGTACGATTCCTGTCAGGACTTGGTCGGTGGCTGGGTAAGCGCGCCGGGGCGACGGCGCGGCCGGCGGATCGCGGTCACGCCGCTACAGGCCCATTGCAGCGCGATGCTCGGCCATCAGGTCGACGCCACCGACGATCTCGATCATGCCCAGGACATCGATCTCGACCTCGACGACGCCGTTCCACGTCAGCTTGAAGTAGCTGAGCTGGCTCTTAACCTTGAACTCGGTATCCTCGCCGGGCTTCCATTCGCCCATGTCGATCTCTTCGTGCCGGCCGCGCGTAACGATCTCGACGACGTCGACGGCACCGCTATCGTCGTCCTGGAACGAACCGACGAAGCGCTGCTGCACGCCAGCGAGATTGAGCATGCCGTGCTGGCGCAGGATCTGCCGCATGGGACCGCCGTAAACCGCCTCCATTTCGAGCGGCTCGCCGCCCATGTCGACCTTGACCGCGCGACCCATGCCACCGGCACGGTATTCCTCGAATTTGCGCGCGAGTTTGGGGGGCGTGATCGAGACGGTTTCGCCGATGAAGGCTTCGCCGTCGTTGAACATCATCGTCTGCTTGAGCTTGCTGGGGAACGCCATCGCGTCGACCTTTCGTGCGTGAGGTGGGTTTAGTTGCCGGCGACCAGGCTGGTGAAGTCGGCGAAGAACTCGTCGGAGATCTCCTGCTCGATCCCGAGCGCCTCCAGCGGCGGTACGAAGGTGTAGCGGTAGCCAATGAGAAGCTTGCCAGCCTTCAGCTGATCGACCGGGTTCTTGGCCCCGTCGAACAGCGCGACGGCACCGAGGATACGGCCGGCGCGCTTTTCCTGTCGGAACTTCTCGTTGATCTGCTCAACGATGTCCTTCGCCAGGCTGGGCAGCAGCGGCTTGTCCATCGCCCACACGAGGCCGAGCGCGACGGTGTCGGCAAGGATCTGCGCGGTGCGGCAGGCGCTTTCAAACACGAAGTCGCTGGCGGGTGCGGCGCAGGTGCGGTTGCCCCAAAAGCGCAGTTCGCCCGCGATACGCACGACGGTGACCAGCTGGGACGCGTTCAGGACGTTCGCGTCGCAATCGGCGTCCTGAATATCGAACGTGACATCTGCAGCCAGGCCGTCGACCTCCGGCAGCGCGACGTTCGACAGCGTCTTGTGCCAGCCCTGCGTCTCGTCGATCGCGGCGCGTGCGCCCATCGCGACGGCCGCGACCGGCACGCCGATGCTTGCACCGTCCGCGCCGTAGGGGGCGGTTACGCTGGGCCAGAGCAACGTCAGCTCGCGCGCGTCGGAGAACAGGGCGCGGTGGGCGATGGCCTCGCCGCGATCGTTGCCGATGGCATACGCATAGACGCGGGCACGGAGCCGCTTGGCGACGGTGACCATTGCCTTGGTCACCAGCTCGCCTTCGAGGCCGGGTGCGCCGATGATTCGGGGATGGAGGTTCAACTGCGCCGAGGCGGTCAGCAGCGCCTGCATGCCGGTCTTCACACCAGCGACGTCGGCACCGATGACCGCGGTCGCGGTATCGGCCGGCGTAGCACCAGGTGCGACGCGCACGACGACGATCGGCGCGTCGACTTGGCCGGCGATGGCCTTCAGGGCGGCGCGCAGCGTGCCGTCCGCACCGGCCTTCTCAATCGCGTCGTCAATGTTCGTGACCGCGACTGCGGTGTCGAGCGGGAATGCGCCGGCAACCGCGGCAGGCGCGGTGGCGATCAAGCCGATGACGGCGGTGGCAACGGTGACGATCGCGCGGCGCGAGGTCTTTACCTCGTTGACGTTGATCCCGTGGAGGAAGCTCATGTGCGGACCTTTCAGGCGAGCGCCGACAGGGCGCGGACGGTGGACGAATGGGTGAAGGCGGGCGCGCCGGGCACATCGGTGCGACGGCCGGTGATGGTGAGGACGGCCGACTGCGGCAGTTTTCCAGGCGAAAGCACGACACGCGAGAGCCGCGCGCGGCCTTCCTGACGGAGCAGCGCATGCGCTGCGGCGGCAATGATCCGGACGCGGCCGACTTCGTTGTTTGGCTGGTCGATTAGCTTGGGGATTTCCGAGCCATAATCGCGCCGGCCGCAGCGCGTGCCGATCGGCGTTTCAAGGATGTCGTCGATCGACTGCCCGAGGTGATCTGTGCCGGCTAAGCGCGCGCCGGTATGGCGATCCATACCAATCACTGCGGCTTCCCCGAAAGCCCGCCGCCCGGCTGGACGCCAAGATGTACGTGATTCTTGAGGCTTTTACCTGCACCAATGACGTCGGTGTCTGCGGCGATCGTGCCGGTCGACTTGATGTCCCCGTCGACCGTCAGGTCGCCTTTGAACACAAGGCCGCCATCAGCATCGACCCGCAACGTCGCGCCGGCCGGAAGGATAGCCGTCAGAGCGTGCGCCTTCGGATCGTAACCGATGCGTGCGCCGTCCTCGTATTCGGTTAGCGTCGATTCGTCGGTCGCCGGGTGCGGATGGGCGTCGCTCGATAGGCTGCCGATGATGACCCCGCGCGCCGTGTCAGCCTCGGGGGCAAGCACCATGACCTGTTCGCCGATCGTCGGCGGCGACCAGGTGCGCGTGGATCCGGCGCGGCTCGCGAGCCATGGAATATCGCCAGTCGTCAGTTCGTCCGCGAATTGTACGCGCGCTGTTGCGGCAGAGTGGTCGACCGATACGACCACGCCTTCGCGCACGAGATCGCCAATGAGGCGCTGGGTATCGGCATGTTCGGCCATAGCGGCGACCATGCGCGGGACGTGATGAGAGGCGAGGTCCCGCTCTTGTAGAAAACGTTTCTACAAGAGCGGGACGCCACCTTATGGAATGATGACGAACCCTGCCGACGTCGACGCCACGTTGACAGTCGCGCCATTCGGGATCGTTACCGTGCTACCGGCCGTCTTGTTCTTCAGGATGATAGCGAAGCCACCGGTGGTCGAGTTGGTGATCCGCTGAGCGGGTCCACCCTCCGGAAAAATGATCGAGCGAACTGCTGTCAGTGACCCACTCGTCCGAATCGTCAGGTTGCGGGATGCAAGCATGTGGGGGACGCTGTCGAGCAAGGTCGCATCGACGGAAAAATCGCCGATCGTGTACGTGTTCGTCATAAAGTCGAACCCGTAAGTGCTGCGAATACTTCCTCGAATGAAGTTCTTCTGCGCCA
This sequence comes from Sphingomonas sp. PAMC26645, assembly GCF_004795835.1. Classification (NCBI taxonomy): domain Bacteria; kingdom Pseudomonadati; phylum Pseudomonadota; class Alphaproteobacteria; order Sphingomonadales; family Sphingomonadaceae; genus Sphingomonas; species Sphingomonas sp. PAMC26645. Next base: position 267,448 of record NZ_CP039249.1, on the reverse strand, counting down.
ACCCAACCTTGATCGTATCGCTACCCGCGTTTTGGGATTTCGACACTGTATAGGTTCCCAGCCCACCCGTACCGGTGCCGTCGAGCGCCTTGATCTCGGTCAGTGCGTCGATGACGTTGCCAAACAGCTTCTGCCCGACACGTAGCGGGATGCCCGACCAGGCGGTGACCGTCAAAGTCGTACCGGTGATGCTCCCGGTGATGGTGGCTTCAGCCTGCCCGGCGCTCAGCGGCTGACTCGGATACAGCGTCGACGGCGTATAGAGGATGCCGTTGATCGAGTTGCCGGTGGTGTCCGCACCGTAGAAGTTCGTCAGCTGGAACGGGCTCGTCGAGCGGGCATGGCTAAGCGACAACCCTTCCCACTCGTTGAAGGCCGACGCGCCGCCATGTGCCGCCTCACTGCGGACCTGCAGCGTGTAAGCCCCATCGCAGTCGTACGCATCATTGCTGCTCTTGCAGAGAGTGCTGCCGGCGTACGTCACGTACCCGCGCCCCGTCGAGCCGGCAGACAGCTTGAAGCGATTGCCGCGTGTCTGCAGGCCCTGCTGATACCAGAAGCGCACCTCGCGGCAGGTGCCATCGTCTGCGATACAGTTCTCGACGATGTTGCCGGTCATCTTCCGTGAGCGGTCCAGCTCGGCGTTGGCGGTCAGAGAGATTGCCGCGCTCGGCGTCAACGAGTTGGCAACGTCCCGCATGTTCGTGATCTGCACGCTGATATACGAGTTGCATATCCCGACGCCCTCGACACCGCAGGTCATATTGTTGTCGAGACGGGTGGCGACGCGAATGCGGTTCATCCAGCCGGTGCCCGAAAATGCCATGCCGTAGAGAGGCGAAATCAAACCAGTGTTTTTGATAGAGCCCCCGTTCCACTCAAACGTATCGATGCGGGCGACAGCGTCGTTAGGGTACTTCTGGTTGGTGCCTGGGATGGTCAGGGTGTTAGGATGAACCGACAGCTCGGCCCCCATGCGGCCGGCCGCAAGGATATGGCAGTCGTTGAACTTGACCTGTTCGACGTACTCGCCGTCAATGTCAGCCACGAACTTCAAGGCGTTGGCGTTGGCCTTCGCGATCGAGAAGGTGCAACGATTCATCGTCATGTTGCGGATCGCACGATGGATGCCGCAAACCAGCGCATAGGTCGCCTCGTCAGCCAGCGACTCGTAGGTCGAGACCCAGTTGATGTCGTAGAAGTGTAGGTCTTCGATGCTGAGAAACTCGAGCAACTTCAGGACGCTGCAGGTGATCGTTGTCCCACCCGGCGCACCCCAGACTTCCGTCTTCTTGACGCTGACACGCAGGCTGTTCGGCCCGATGTCATAGTACGCCCGATCGAGGACGATCGGGCTGACGCCGGGCGTATTGAGCAGTTTGGTAAGCGCGGCATAGTTCACCGCCTGGGTGGCATTGGTCCCCGCGCCGAGCGCCCCGGCACGCTGCGAGATACTGATAAGAGCGTCGTTCGTGAGCTTGGCTAGTGCGCTAGTCGACGTCAAAGCGTCCTGGCGCGCTACTTCAAGGTCGCGAGATAGTGCTTCGGCCGAGGCCGCTGCGGCAATCCGGTTCGCTTCGACCATGTTCTTATTCGCAGGCGCGGCCCGATCGCCGAGATCCGCGTAGCCTGGCGCCGCTGCGATCCGCTCATAGCGGCGCATTTCCCCGGTTTCATCGCTACAAAACGAGTCGCCGATGTCGAACGCGTCGACGCCAGCGGCCAAAGTCTTTTTGTAGTTCTCCGCTGGAAGAAGGTCGAGATCGGCGATGATCGTCCGACGAATACGAGCGGTGGTATCAAGATAAGCCACGTATTAATCCTTAAAGCTGGGTCCCGACGACGGTGCCGCCATTGTCTGCTGCAGGACGTCCGACACTGATGCGCATCGAGCCCGCCGCATCGACCCAGACGAACGTGCCTGGCTGGATCTCAAGCGGCCGTTCCCAGCTGGTCGCCATCCGCACATGGGCATCGTTCGTGAAGGCGATCGGCGACCCTGTCGCGACGCCGTTGTCGAACATGTTGATCTGCATGGTCCCGTCGGCGAGCTGGATTAGCTGGCCCTCAAGCCCGATGCCCTTGATGAACGACAGCTTGGTGTTCGTGCCCAGAGCTGCGCGCAGGACGATATCGAGATCACCGTTGCTGCTGACGAACTCGACCAGGCCGTCGACCTTCAGGCCAGCGTTCGCCTCGATCGGGCTGTTGAACCGCAGCTTGCGTTCGCCGTCGCTCGCCCCAGTAATCAGGGTCGAATTATTGACGTCGTAGACGACACCGGTCCGCATGTTGCGGCCGGTCACGTCGCGGATCCTCGTCAGGGTTTCGGTGCTGACGTTCGCGTAGACCGCCTGCGTCATCCGGCGAGCATCGCCGACGCGGGTATCCTTTGCGCGGATGTCTGCAATCGTGAGATCGCCCCCCGTACCGAAGACGGTAATCGCCGAACTCGACGCGTCACGGATGGCGGCATCACCGCCGACCGTCAGACGACCGACGTTCTGGATGTCCATATCGGTGACGGATCCGCCGCACGACTCCAGGCGAATGCCGGCGTCACGACCGCCAACGATCGAACCGCCTCCAATGTTGACGCGCTCGAAGCGCGAGACGTGGATCCCCGGCCCACCGAGGTCGCTGCGGATGATAGGTTTGGACACGATGAAGTCGGCGAGGCCCGTCACGCGATCGGCGTCACGCGCAGGCCCTGCATGGATCGCGTTAGGGCCGATCAGGAAGTGATCGGTCGTATCCTCGTAGGTGTTCTCGATCTGGGGCTGGTCGATGTGCACGCGGTCGAAACCGAAGCAATCGATCGTGCCCTGCCAGATCTTCGGATGCACGAGACTAAGGCGACCGAGTTTGCCGGGAAACTTGAAGTCCGGATAGCTGGTGTAGAAGTTACCGCTCGCGGCATACGCGCGGCGCAGGTGGATCCGGCGCGCTGCCGCCTCCGCGCTGGTCGCTCGCCACCTAGGCGTGCGCTCGGGCGGCGATACACCGATGCGAAAGTCGAACTGCTCATGTGCAGCCCAGAAGTCCTGCACAACGTCGACGATCTCGCCGACCTCCAACGTGACCGCGCCGACCCAGAAGCCGTCACCGCTATACCGATTCCCGATAAGGCGAACGACGTTCGTCGCCGCGTTGACGCCCTGGCGGAACAGGTTTTCAAATTCGTTGTATTCGACGAGTAGATCGCGGGCGAAGTCATACTCGACGCCGTCGCGGCGTCCGCCGGTCGTGATGCCGTCGCCACGCGCATTGCGAAACGCGCACCGGCGCGCGGAGATCTTCTTAGCGAGAAGCAACGCAACCAGGTGACCGTGCTGAAATACGTCAGCGCCGGCATCGCCACCGCCAAGGTCGGTACCGCCCGATGCGTTCCAGGTCTGCGCGGCAATGTTGCCGTCGAGGATCAGGTTCTCAAGGTGGACGCCTTCGATGAAGTTGCCTTCCCAGAACCGGTCGGAGAATAGCCCACCTGGGTTATAGTAACCGCCTGCCATCTTGAACGTCGGGCGCGAGCCTGGTGCCGCACCCACGAGGGCTACGCTCGATCGCAGCTCGACCAGGCCCCGATTGAAGTCGCTATTCGGCGAGCGATGGAAGTCGCCGCCCATCTTGTACGTGTACCGATCGCTGCCGCAGTTGATGCGGCCGACCTTCCATGATGCGGCACTATCGACGGCCTCGGCGATCGAATCCGTGTCGTTCGTCTCGCCATCGCCTTTGGCAACCTCCCAAAGGTTGATACCGTTGTTACGCAGGGATGACCGAGTTGCGAACGCGACGTACAGGCGCGCTGTTGCCCCGCCGCGGATCCAGAGTTCAAGCCCGCTGTCATTGCCGCGGACGTAGAAGCCCTCGCCGTCATTGGTAGCAGCGATCCCGTCTGCGACGGTGTCGTAGATACCGTCACCGAGCGCCACCAACGCCGCTAGCGCTGCGGCCTCGGCACCATCTCGCGCGGCCTCGGCGAGGTCCACGGCCGGCATCGCAGCCGCCATAGCAAGGGGGCCAACGGCGATGCCCTTGGTCTTGCCGGCATCCTCCAAGTCGGCAACCACGACCAGCTCGTTGCCAGTGGGATTTACGAGCCGCTGGAGTTGGGTGATCTTTGCCATGTTACCGTCCTGTCGTGCGCCAGCGGAAACCGCCGGCTGCGTCGGTGCTGGATGCGTCGTCGGACTGCAGGAACACGGTCGCGCCGGTCAGGCTGATCGCGACTTCCTGCACCTGGTGGCAGCCAAATGAATTCTGTGTCGGGTTGCGGACCGTGCCGCTGACACCGAAACATTCGGCGACGAACGGGATCGGAAAGACGATATTGAACGCCTGTTCACTGGGGATGTTGACGTCGAACAGGCCCCATTGCTCGATGAAGCCGTCTGACCAGATCCGAAAGCCGCTCTGAGCCGACAGGCGGCTGTCGACAACGTAGACGAAGCCCGCACTAGCCATGGCCTGCGGTGTTACTGCAACGTCGCCCGCGGCACCGGCGCGGAGCTGCTCGCGACTTGCCGCATCGACCGTATAGGTCCGGTTTGTGTCGTTGCGCCCGCCGCCCTTGACCAGGCCACTGCCGTAGGCAGTGCGAGCGGCGAGACCATCCAGCGCCTGGCCGGTCGCACCGATCGCGCCGTTGAGCGTCGTGTTGAACGCCGCGATCGCGTCGTCCACCGTCTTCTTGATCGCGTCAACGGCCGTGGCGATCATCGTCTTTACGACTGCGCCGGTTGTTACACGTCGGACGTCGCCGGCATTGGCCTGGTCGATCGTCGCGAGTTCCACGACTCCTAGCGTTTCCGTCGTCGCCCGCGGGTTGAGGAAATTTGTATTGCCGAACGTCAGCTTGTCGATCGCCGACGTCGGAAACGCCAGATCAAGCGGCATGCGCAGCGTGTTAGCCGGCGACTTCTCCACGATCGGCGTCGACTGCCCATAGGCCGCGAGCAACGTACCGTCTGCCAGGAACAGGCCGAACCCGCGCACCGTATAACCGACTGGGGCATCATCCTGCATGACCAGGTGGGCGGTGTTGTCGCCGATGGCATCGCCCGAAATGTTCTGCACCCGGCGAAACTCACCGGGGAGCGCGGTGAGCGTGGGCGCGGCGAAGAACTCCTGGGCGGTAAGACCGATCGCGGCAACCGTCAGGTCGATCGGTGCGCCAACCTGAGCCGCGGCGAAGCGCTCTATGCCGACCTTGGTCAGAATGAGATTGAGTGCGGTCATGGGGCGGTGTCCAGAAAGGTGCCGTCCGCGGCGTCGAGAAGCGGTTCGCCGTCGTGCGTCTGAAGGTAGAGATCCCACGCGGGGGACGTGTCAGCGACCAGCGCCGTGTCCTGCCGTGTCTCGATGAAGGCTCGCGCTACGCCTTGCACGCTTACCGAGCCCGCGACCGTCAGTGCCTGGACCAGCGTCATGTGTTCGCGCAGCGGTTTCACGCGGGAAACCTCACGGATGATCGCCTCAGCAAAGGCCGCGGTCGATCGACGCCCGCCAGGCGCGGTGCCATCCGCCATTACGAGCGGTACGATGACATCGAAGGTGTTGGGCGCGCGCCGCGGTTCGGCCTGGTGCCATTCCACCAACTCGGCCAGTTTGTCGAAGCGAGACAGGACCGTTTCTACGGAGAGACGCGTTCCCTTGATCCGGTGGAATGCGAGCGAGTTCGCGACCGCGTCGCGCTTGTCCTCCTCCGACCAATCGCCATCCCAGCTGTCGACGGACAACCCCCAGGCCAGCCAGGGCAACAGATCCGCGGGGCAGGTTTCGGCAACGTCGATGACGTCGACAGGCGTGACAACGTTGCCGGCGCGAACACCGGCTTCCAACGCCCGTTCCAGCCCGGTTGCGTTGGGTGGCAGCAGACTAGTCGTCATAGCCGCCATGGGTGATCGAGGCGGACGTGCAGAGTGCTGCTTGGGTGCGGTCGCAAATGACGTCTGCGGCCGGCGCGAGGATCTCGACGCGTTGCACGCCGGGAACCGTGAGGGCGGCATTGATGCCCGACAGGGTAACGTTGCGACCCAAGCGCCGTGAATCGATTAGGTAGGTATCGAGTCGTACGCGTGCCGTCGCAATCAGCAGCGCAGGGTCTGGACCGGCGAACGTCCACATCCGCGCGTCGATCGCGAAGCGACGCTGCGTTGCAGCCGCGACGGTGACCAGGTCGCCTACTGGTCGAACGGCAGGATCGTTGACGATGTCGCGCACGGCTTGAACCAGAGCTTCGGGCGCGGTGCCATCGCCCGATCGTGAGAGGACGGTGACGAGCACTTCACCGGGTGCCGGCGAAATTGCGCTTGCGTCGAGGACTTCGGTGCCGGCGTCCTTCGCCCGTTTGACGTAGGCCAGCTCGGGGCCAGCTGCGGCGAAGCCTTCCGGACCGAGGACGACGCGCGCGCGGAAGCTATCGTCGTCCTCGTAGACGATCGCTGCGCCGGTCGTGGCGTTGGCCGGCGTGACTGCGAGACGTGCTACGCCGATCGCCGCGCCAATATGATCGAGCGTGGCACCGGTGGCGTACGCGACCAGGCGGCCGACCAGGCGTTCGTTGAAGTCCTGACGCAGTAACAGTTCGTCATAAGCCGCGACCTGCAGCACCTTCATGGCGGGATCGCTGTCGACGGTCGCGTCGAAGTCCGGAAAAAGTGCCTGCATTCGCGCGACCTTGCGCGCAAGGATCGTCTCATAGTCGAGCTGCTCGACGACCGTCGGGGGATCGAGCTTCGATAGATCAACGATGGCGGTGGTGACGGTCATGGCGCTGGCCATGTCGTCGGCGCGGCAACGGCATGGCTATGGCGCGCTCTTGTAGAAACGCTTTCTACAAGAGAGATGACGTCGAGTCATTTACCGGCCCGGAACTCAAATCCAACCTAGCTGGGCGCGATCTGGGCGAGAATGAGATCGAGGATCCGTTGCTGTTCGGCTTCCGTCAGGCCGAGCAGCACGCGTCGGGCGTAACGTACCTTCGGCTGACCAGGTGCCGGGGCGTCCGACAGGCCGGCCTGGTGAATGCTGGCGATCCGCGATGCGCGACCGCCGAAGCCGACCCAAACTTCGTCGCCGTTGCCGCCCGCCTTCAGGCTCTTTGCCATCCGCAATTTGCGGAACATCTTCTGCTGGCGAAGCTTGCCTTTCTTCCGCCCGCGATCGGGCTTGGGGCGGCGCGGGGCGAACGCCGCGTTCTCGGGATCGCGCTGGGCAGCGATACGGTCCGACTGGCTCTTGCGGATCTCGCGGCCGATCGAGCGCATCAAGCGTGCGCGTTCGGGCGCGGCGGTACGCACCAGCAGATCGCGGACGAGCTGCTCGATCGGCGCGAAGTCGTTCATCGCGTAACGATCTCGACCATGCCGGTGCCGTCCTCGATCAGGCCGGCCCATAGGTTGGTGCCGGTCGGGACGCCGGCAAAGGCGTCGTTCATAACCGGTTCGGGTAGATGCGTGACCTTGAGACCGTTCGGCTGTTGCTCGACGCGGACCAGCTCGGTCAGGTCGATCGAGATCGTGATGTCGCACGTCTCCGCGTCGAGCAGCTCCGATTCAAACGTGAACGGCTTGCGGTCGCCCTTCTCGAATAAATCGGGCTGGTTTGCAGCGATCCATGCAAGGATTGGCACCAAGAGGTTGTCGACCTTGCCGGTGTAGTCTTGCACCCACACCGAAGCGGTGTAAGAATACTCGAACGATAGCGATCCTGCGCGCACGGCCACATCGCCCTTATCGACGAAAATCTCCATCAACTCCGGACTGTTCCTAATTTCGGGAACAGATGCGAGTAGATGCTTGCGCAAGCTGTCGAGCTTTTTCATCGACCTGGCGTCTGCTCGATCGGTGCAATGTCGGTCACCCGCGAGAAGAACTCTGTCATCGCCTCCTCGATCTCCGTAGCTGACGACCCAGCGAGAATGAGGCGTTGCCGCTCTCCTTCCATCAGGAGAACGGACCCATCCCGCTCATAGTGGATTTCGCGTTCCATCTCATGCCACCCTGAAAAAGCCGAGAGCGTAGGCCCGCGACGTTACTTCGGAAAATATCGCAGCAGTCATGTCAGGGAACACCCCATAGGTATTCGTGACGGCCAAATGCATCTGACTGTTCGCAGCGCCTGAGGACACGTTGGCCAGCGTCTGCGATCCGATCATTGCACTCATCCAGGTGCTGGTATCGACCATGACACTGAAAACTGTGCCGGCGTTGTCGGTCTGACAGGCAAACCAGTAGGTCCCCGGTTCCAATGTGACGTTGCCGGGCAAGGCCGCGGATACGACCGCAGCCGCAGCCGTGGTCAACCCTGTAACGGACGCCAGCGGCGCTCCAGTGGGTCGCCCTGTGCCACCGTTGTGAGCATAGATAGCCAGTCCAAAGGACCCACCTGACGCTGCGGTGGTCACCCGCGCGGCCAAGGCCGATAGCGTAATGCGCTCGTATAACTGGAAGGGGATCATTCTGACGGCGGTGTTTAGGCCGCTATTGCCAGAGCCGAGTGACGCGCCCGGAATGAGGGCGTACCAATTCCCACTGATGTAGCCAGGCCAGCCGTCCATAGAGAGCTTTATCCACACGGCTGCACCGACCGCGGGTGACCTGCAAAAAAACATTTCTGCGGTAACGGTGTTGAGCCAGCGAGAGCCAGCGACATAACCCTGCGTGAGATCGGCCGCGGCCGTAGGATCGACGGTAGCGATGTTTGAGCGCGGCGCGGGCGGTGAGATCATCGTCATATTTTAGCGCTCCCGTGCGTAAACAGGGGTGCTGCTGGACGTGCAAATGATCGAGATCGCGCCGGTCCCGCTGTAGTTATCCGGCGTCTCGTAAAGCTGACCACCTGCTATGAGCAGGCTATGATAGTCCGCTGTCGCGGCGGTCGTTCCGTTGATGTAGCAGGACGCACCCGACTGAGGCTGGATCGAAAATCCACGACGGTTTGCGTTCGCGGCAATCAATATGGTGGCCGACGTGCCGACGATCGCGCCGCGATCCACGGCAGGACCACGATACAGCGAGTCGACCACTACCGGATTGGCAACGGTGCCGAATGCGGCTCCAGCACCATCCTGCAGCTTCGCGCCGAAGGCCGAATTTCCAACAACTCCTCCGGCCTGAAACGGCGAGCCAAGTGCCGACAGAATGTTGTCCTGCCTGGCGGACGTCGCCGCCCCCGCCGGCAGCGGCAACATTGCGGCGCTGATCGGCTGCGTCGCCGGCAAATTCGACACAACGACGTTCCAAGTTCCGGATTGGGTGACAGAATGCGTGCCTACCGTCAGCGTGCCAACGAGCGCCGTCCGAATGTCGGTCAGTAGCCAGTTCGTCGAGCCCGATACGGGTGAGGTTAGCGCGCCAATACGGTCGCGGATCGCTTGCTCCGCAGTAATCTGCGTCGTCTGGTTCAATGCCGAAGCATCGCCAGAGCCGCCCCCACCAGATCCGCCGGAGCATCCAGAAATACAGCGGACTGGAAGGCCGTGAGCATCGTCTACCGGAGTCGCGGCGTTGTGCAGCGAGCCATAGGCTATTGCCTCCAACACTGTAATGCTCTGGTCGTTATTAACAGGTTTGCCTTGCGCGAATGCTGTCCCAGAAATCAGGCTCAATACAGCGGCAGCGGTAGCTACAATGATCTTCATGTTAGTCTTTCCGAGCTGCGGGGCAGGTACCCGGCACGTTCCAGTTAACCAGGCGGTCGGCGCGATCGGCGTTGCCGGCGAAGGCACGGGCGAGGCGGATAATGCCGGCACGGATCTTGGTCGGGATCTGCGCGATCAGCGACGGATCCTCCGGCAGGCCCTCGGGGCGCGTAGCGCACGTAAGAAGCTCTGCCGGGGGCGTGTCCTTCACCTTCACCAGGATCGGCGCTGGGATGACCGCTGGCGGGACGTCAGCGTGCCGGGCGCAGGCCGGCAACGCCGTTAACAGCGCGAAACCAATCGCTATCGACAAGATTCGTCCGTTCAGCTTGTGCATCTGCCATCTCCATTCGTTGTGCGGCCGAGCTTGCTGCCTCGGCAGCAGCGCGCGCGGCGCGGGTGTCGTCGTTCTGTCGGGCGTCGTGATCGGCCATCGCCTGCGCGAGCGTGGCGGCGGTGAGCTGGTCGCTGTCGCTTTTGAATTTCACCAAGCCGGCGACCGTTTGTGCGCACCGGACACCGCGTGCGGTGTTACCCATTGCGGCGAAGTCCGCGCCCGATCCGGCGCAGATCAACTCGGCGCGGTGCCGCAGGTCGTCGCGATCGGCGCTGACCTGGCGGTACTGGACGTACAGCCAGGCACCGACCGCGGCGACGGCGAGCAGGACGAGGAAGAAGGCCTCGGCCTTCACCTTGGCGAACAGGTTGCGGATCATCGGGGCAGCTCCTTCAGGCAGAGGTCGCGCTCGGCGCGGCGACGGCGGTCGAGGCCGCGCACGACCTGGCCACCCGCCTTGTTCCACATCAGGAAAGCATCGCAGGCACCACGCCAGTTGCTGGCGTTGAAGCGCCGCGCGACGGTGGATCCACAATACCCGCCGGTGCCGATGTTATAGGCGAGGCTGATTGCGGCCGAGAGCTGGTTGGGATGCGAGCGCAGGATTGGCGTGCAGGCCAAGACCGGTTCAGCGTGGCGGATGAGAGCCGCTTCCTCGCGCAGCTCACAACCGGCAACCGTCTCGACCATGCCGGGCTTCACGCCCAGCGTCTCGCCGCCGCAGATCGTCCACACCTTGACGATGTCCTGGTATGCAACGAGGCGCGGCGTGCCGCCCGACTCCCATCCGGACACGAACGGGGTCACGATCAGCGCTGCGGCCGCGCCGATTACGCCGATCAGCGTTTTGGGGGGGAGCTTCTTCGCGGGAGTAGGGGGTGGTCCGTAACCGGGCATTACTTGGGGTCCTTTCGCGGGATAAGCGCGAGCAGCCGCTCGCTAAGCTTGCCGGGCAGTTCGGCGAGGACGGCGCTGCAGCCGGCAATGAAACCGGGGGCGCCCTTGAAGGCGACCATGGCGACGAGAAAGCCGATCGCCTGCGACACGAACGGGTGCATGCCGAACATCGCGTTGGCGGCGTTCGTGACAAAATAGCTGACGACGATGCCAACCCAGACCTGCGCGATCCGCTGGCCCCAAGTGAGGCCGGTTTCGACAAGTAGGCTGACGACAGACCCGAGGCCGGCGGGGACCAGACTGATGACGAACGCCATCAGCCAGGTCCCGAAGTCGTGAAGTAGATCCTTCATACGGTCAGTCCCACAGGTTGAGGACATCGGTGCGAACGGCGGTTGCCGGTGCGGCGATGGCGGGGAGGTTGATTGGCTGACCCTTCGGCAGGATCGAGCCGAGGCCGGCGACGCCGGGGTTGGCTGCAAGCACGGCGGGCAGATCGGCCGGCCCGAGGTTGCGTTCGCGCCAGATCAGCGCGTCGAGCGTGTCGCCGTCGCGCGCACGGACCATGTCGAGCGACGCGGTCATATGAGTTCGACTGTCGTGCGCGTGACGCCCAGCATGTCGCGGATCGCGTGGATTGAATCGCGACGCAGCTCGGTGACGCTCGGGTCGAGATCCTCGGCTTTGCGCTGCCCGGCGCTGGTCAGATCCACGTCGCGATAGCGCTCGACGACTTCCGCCTTTGCGGCCGTGAAGACGGCGCGCTGGTAGAGGAGGACGAGCGTGTTGATGCCGTCGATCGTCGAGATAGATCCATCCGACAGCCGCACGTCGTCAAGCTTCCGGGTGCCGGCTGCGCGGTGGCTCAATGCCCAGGCGGCGAGATCGCGATAGACCGCGAGCATCGCTGCTATCAGCGCCTCGCGGGCGCGATCTGGCGTCACCGCGTCGCGGATCCGATGCTGCTTGCGAAACACGGCGGGATCGATGTCGGGAAAGAACCCGTCGTTGACGATCAGCGCCGGTGCGGGCGTGTCCTCATCCGGCAAGACGGTTGCGATCAGGCCGGTCACAGCGACACGCTGGCGACGACGTCGAGCGCCTTACCCCCCAACAGCACACCAAGCCCAATCGCGCACCAGGCGTAGCGGCGGGGCGAAAGCTCGATCGGTCGGTCGCACTTCCGTGCGACGATCATGACGAATCCGCCAAGCAGCGTGATCGCGACGGCTGCGACCAACGCGACGACGCCTACGAAGGCGATCAGGGAGCTGACGAGGAAGTCGGCCATCGAACGGTCCTAGAAATTCACGGGGGTGGGGATCAGGTCGATCGACGGCCCTGCGGCCCGGAGGCCTCCCGTCTCGCGTGATCCGTCCCCGAGCGCCGGGGGCGAGCTTGATCAGCCGGCGGTGTCGCCGGCCTGTGTTTCGGTGCTGGCGTTCGCATCTGCGGGGACACCGGGAGAGGGGTTCGCGTCGAAATTCTTGATCACTGCAGCCTTCGCTTTTTCGAGGCCGCGCAGCATCGTCTTCACGCCGACACGTTCGTTCTTGTCCTGTGCGCGGGTGAGTACGGCCATGGCGCGCTCGATCGTCGGCACGATCGCGTCGCCAGTCGCCTCACCGGCTGCACGCACCAGCTCGGCACCGATCGCCTTGAACAGCTTGGCCTTGGGTTCGTCGTGCATGTCGATCCCGTCCGTCAGCAACTCGACGGCCTCCAGCACGTACAACGGGAATGCTTCGCTCCGGGCCTGTGCCCGCAACGCCGCGTCCGCGATCTCTTCCAGAACCAGTGTCGCGGCGTCGCGTACAAAGTGCTTAGGCATGGGGATTGAAAAGCGGAGGACGAAACTCGCCAGCATCAGGCCGCGCGTCCAGTCGCCAACGTCCAGGCACCAAACCATGATGCTCGGCAGGACATCGTCAGCGCCGGTGGGGTCGAGTTGCCGACCCTCGACACGACGGCCGGCGTCCAGCAGCCCGTCACACCAGGCCTGATATTCCGGAAGCATCTGGCGCTTGGCGGCGACCTTCAGCTCTTTGGATTTGATCTGTTTGAGGCGTTGGCGATCATGGCGGAAGCGCAAAGCAACGGTCGCGGCATTGCGGGCGGCCGGCGTATTGCCGGTGGGAATAGGGAGTTGGTCCGCCGCGGCCGATGGTACGACCGCGGCGGTACGGGTGTGCCCGCCCCCGGATGCAGGAGCAGACGCCGCTTTCATGGCGAGGATTTGTTCCTGGCGTCGAGCGAAGCTCATGGCGTGTCCTGTGGGGGCGGGAACGGGGGAAAGGGTTAGCCGCCAGCCGGCGCTGGCGCGGCCGGGGCTTTGCCCATGACGATGTTCTCGATCAGCACCGCCTTGCCCATGTCCTCGACGACATAGGCGTGGTTGACGCTCTCGTAGTTTTCGATCTGGTCGCGCTTGGCGTTGTCCTCGATCTTGCGACGCTCGGTGCCGATCTGTTCATAGACCGACAGGTTGGCGAGCGTGGTGATGAGGATGGCGTTCTTGGGGAACTTCGGTACGCGGACCGCGGTCAAACCGCCGATCTTTTTGTCGGAAAGCAGGACGTCGCGCGCGAGCTGCTCGGTCGCCTTGTCGCCGGATGCGTTGACGATCGAGAAATACTTGTCGTTGACGAGCGTGCGGCCGACGATGACGACCAGGTCGGTATCCTCGCGGTAATTTTCGTCGAGCAATTCGATGCCGGCGAACACCAGTGCGTCGATGTTGACGTAGTCGACCTCGGAGCCAACCTCGCCAGCGCCGACGTAGATCGCGCCCGCCGCGGTCACTACGCCGTCATCGTTGCGCGTCTCCGCCTTCAGCTCGCCGCCTGCGGCGTGGCGCTCCGGGGCATCTTCGCGGATGTGCTGGAGCCAGCCCTTGTTGACGTCCTGGAGCAGCGGATACTTGGTGGCATCGGTGGTCTTGGCGACGAATACGCCGTTGAAACCGATCGTGATGATGTCGACGGCCTTGGCGCTGATGATCGCGTCGCGCAGCAGGGTCTGGAAATTCGGCTGATGCGCCCAGGCGTCGAGGGTCTCGTACCGAACCAGCGTGTCGAAGTCGGTCTTCTCGCAACGGTAGCGCGTCTCGTCGAGATCGCCGGGGTAGCGCGGCTCGCGATCCTTGGTCCGGGTATCCGTGCGGCTGGCGATCGTGCCCTTCACGCCGACGCCGACCTTGTCGCCTTCCTGTGCGACCACCGGAATGATGTTGATCTTCGACAGGAAGTCGCTGGACGTTTTTAGCTTGGCGCGCAGCGTCTGCGCCACCGACGGCAGCACCTCGAACTGGCGGCTGGGATCAGCGACGTTGTTCAGCTTGCCGATCTGCTGAGTGTAGGCGTTGTACTTGTTACGGGTTGCGTTGAGCATCGGGGCGGTTCCTGTGAAGGCTGGGCGGTCGGGGCGGGTGGCTGACGATCAGCAGTCGGTAACGGCGTCGTCACCGCCGCCCGACGCTGGCGAGCGCGAGAAGCCCGGCTGTTCGGTGTTCGTGAGCTGCGTCTTGAGCGTCGCGAAATCGCGCTGGTAGGCAGTCTGCGCCTCCGTGATCGGCTTGAGCGCGGCCGTCACGACGCCGGTGACGATCGATTTGATATCGGAAGCGAACGATGCCGGATCGAAGTTGTCGTTGGCCGGCTTGGGCTTCGGCTCTTCGATTTGCTTGTCGGGCTCGGCCGTCTTGAACTTGGCCATGACGGAGGCGAACAAACGATCGACGATGCTATCGACCTTCTCGTCATCGGCCTTCTTGGCTTCGAATTCGATGGTGACCGCGTCCGCGGCCGACGCGAATACGGTGCCAGGCGCGCGGTGCGAGAACTGCAGGCGCTGCGTACCGATCGACGCGGGCGTGTCGGTGAACGCCAGGCCGATGATGCCGAACTTGCCGCTGCCGGCATAATTGGGGGTGAGTTCGACCGAAGGGTATGGCTTCTGGTCGGCCTTAGCGAGGGCGACGAGCTGGTCGTTGCCTTCGACGGTCGTGTAGAGCGCGCGGCGCTTTTCCGTCTTGCCTGCGATGACGATGTCGTCGGTCTTCGCTTCGAGCGCGACTACGTCGCCATAGCCGTTGAACGGGGGCTCGGGGCTGTAGCCCGAGACATGCTCGATGTTGATCCGCGGGCTGTACGTGGCCGGCGCGAACGTCGCGACGCACTCGTCGATCATTTCGGCGGTGACCTTGCGGCCATCGCTGATGGTTTCGCCTTCTACGAAGGAGCGGAACGGCTTGCTCTTGGTGCCCATGGCGGCTGGTCCTCGGTTCGATCGGTTGCGGCGCGCCAAGCGCCCGTTAGCGAGGTCGAACAGGGACCGAATACGGTGCCTTCCTCAAGCGGGTGCTCTTGTAGAATGACTTTCTACAAGAGCCGTGGGGGGCGGCGTGCGTACCAGCGTGGCTAGGCTGGCGATGCCATGTCGATCCTTGCCGACCCCCTTAGCCTGCCCGTCGAGGAACGGATCCGCGCGGCGCGCAGCCTGTACTGGCGCGGCTGGAGTCTGTCGCAGATCAGCACCGAGCTGGACGTCAAATACGACACGGTAAAAAGCTGGGCGCGCCGGCACAACTGGGACGATGCGCCGTCGATCCGCAAGCTGGAGGACTGCCTTGAGACGCGCCTGATGGTGCTGATCTGCAAGGTTCCAAAGCTCCAGGAAGACTATGTTGAGTTGGACGCACTACGCCGCCAGGTCGAAAGCCTGGCGAAGGTGCGCCGCTATGAAGCGCCCGGCGGTCATTCCGGCGATCTGAATGACCGGGTCGCGAACCGCAACACGGGCGAGAAGAAGAAGGCGAAGAAAAACCACTTCACCGCCGACCAGGCGGCCGAATTGAAGGCGATCTTCCTCGACCAGTTGTACGGCTATCAAGAGGCGTGGTTCGACGCGATGTCGTTCCGTACGCGCATGATACTGAAGTCGCGGCAGATCGGCGCAACCTACTATTTCGCCTTTGAGGCGTTGATTGACGCGATCGAAACCGGTCGCAATCAAATATTCTTGTCAGCGTCCAAGGCGCAGGCACACCAGTTCCGCAGCTATATCGTAAGCTTTGCAAAGCTGGTCGGCGTAAGCCTGACCGGTGATCCGATGAATATCACATCGGATTTACGGCCTGCTGAAGAGGCTGCAGCCGAGCTACACTTCCTCGGTACAAACTTCCGTACTGCACAGGGCCGTCACGGCAACTTCTACTTCGATGAATTCTTTTGGGTTCACAGTTTTGAGGAGTTGAACAAGGTCGCGTCGGGCATGGCGACGCACAAGAAGTGGCGCAAAACCTACTTCTCGACGCCGTCGACGATCGCGCACGCGGCTTACCCGTATTGGACGGGCGAGCGTCGGAATCGGCGACGTGCCAAAGCCGAGCGCGTCGAGATCGATGTCAGCCACGCCGCGCTGAAGAACGGCGCGCAGGGGCCGGATCGCATCTGGCGGCATATCGTCACGATTACCGACGCCGAGGCGGCCGGGTGCGACCTGTTCGACATCGACGAGCTGCGCGACGAATATGCACCGGACGAGTTTGCCAACCTGTTCGACTGCGACTTCGTCGACGACAGCCTGTCCGCGTTCCGGTTCAACGACCTGATCAAATGCGGCTGCGACTCCATGGAGGACTGGACCGACTTCAATCCGGAGGCCGCACGCCCGTACGGCGAGCGTCCTGTTTGGGCCGGCTACGATCCGCAAAACAGCGAGAACGGCGATAATGCGTCGCTGTCGATCATGGCACCGCCGTTGGTCCAGGGAGGGCCGTTCCGGTTACTCGAAAGGCATTCCCTCCGCGGTCTCGACTTCGAACAGCAGGCCACCTTCATCCGGGGCATTCTGTCTCGCTACAATTGCACGTTCCTTGGCATTGATGCGTCGGGCGTCGGCGCCGGCGTCTACCAGCTGCTCGCCAAACCCGATGCCGGGATCAAGGGCGTCACCAAGATCGAATATTCGCTCGAGGTGAAGGCGATGATGATCATGAAGGCGCAGAACGTGATTTCGCGCGGGCGGATGGCGTTCGATGCGAGCTGGCTCGATGTCGTTTCGTCCTTCGTCTCGATCAAGAAAACGCTGACCACCAGCGGCCGGAACGTCACGTTCAAGGCCGGCCGGGGCGGCGACGACGGCCACGCGGATCTCGCCTGGTCGATCATGCACATTCTCAACAACGAACCGCTCGACGGCCGCGAAGCGCCCAAGTCGACTATGGAGATCCTATAATGGGCAAGGCACGTCGCATGGGCCGTCACGAGGCCGACCGAGCCGGGGCG
Source organism: Sphingomonas sp. PAMC26645 (assembly GCF_004795835.1). Lineage (NCBI taxonomy): Bacteria > Pseudomonadati > Pseudomonadota > Alphaproteobacteria > Sphingomonadales > Sphingomonadaceae > Sphingomonas > Sphingomonas sp. PAMC26645. The sequence goes on along the minus strand of NZ_CP039249.1, from coordinate 250,281 downwards.
ATCGTCACCACGCCAGAGAAGTCGACGTCGGTAGCGGCGTTTTCGTTCGGGGATCCCGAGCCGGTGAACAGCCGGCGCGAGATCCTCGATATGCTGGAATGCCCGCATAACGGCCGGTGGTTCGAACCGCCGATCAGCGTCGATGGCCTGGCCCGATCGTTTCGCGCGAGCCCGCATCATAGCTCGGCCATCCTTCTGAAGCGCAACCTACTGGTGCGGTCGTTCATGCCGACGCCGTGGCTGTCGCGCGGTGCGTTCGAAAAGCTGGTGTTCGATTATCTGGTGTTCGGCTTCGGCTTCGTCGAGCAGCGCCGGAGCGTCCTTGGCGGACTGATGCGGCTCGATCATTCCCTGGCTAAATTCACACGTCGGGGGATCGAAGAGGGCCGGTATTTCTTCGTGGAAAACCTAGCGACCGAGTTCGAGTTTCGACCTGGCAGCGTCATTCAGATCATGCAGCCCGACATCAACCAAGAGATTTACGGCGTGCCAGAGTATATCTCCGCGCTACAATCCGCGTTGCTCAATGAAGCCGCCACCCTGTTTCGCCGTAAATACTATCTGAACGGTAGTCATGCAGGTTTCATCTTACATGCGACCGGTGAATTCTCGGATGGTGACGTCAATGCGATCCGCGACGCGCTGAAGCGGTCGAAGGGGCCGGGCAACTTCCGCAATCTCTTCGTCCACCAGCCTGGCGGCAAGGATGGCGGTATCAAGATCCTGCCGATCGCCCAGGTCGGCGCGAACGACGAGTTCATGGGGATCAAGAACGCAACACGCGACGACGTACTGGCAGCGCACCGCACGCCACCCGTGCTGCTGGGCATCGTGCCGGCGCAGGGATCGACGCTCGGCAAGCCCAGCGAGGCGGTCGATATGTTTTTCGAGCTGGAGATCGAACCGATCCAGGCGCGCCTGTTGGACATCAACGAGGCGGTGGGCGTCGAAGCGGTCGCGTTCGCGCCGCGGAAGGCACCGGCACCAGCCAGCTAAGGTTTCACGTCCGGCATAGCCGGGCGGGGGATGTCGGGGTGGAGCCCGGCAAACCGACGAGGATCACTCTCGCCACGACCATCGGCCACCGGCCGTCCCGCACCCCGCGATTCGCGAGGTGCGGCACTTATGACGCGAGAACGTAAAGTGAACACTCTAAATCTTATTCGGCCCGTCGCACCCGCTGCGGGATATATTGGCGGCAAGCGCAATCTGGCATCGCGTCTGGTCGCGATGATCGAGCGCGTCGACCATGACGGCTCTGCCGAGCCCTTCGTTGGGATGGGCGGCGTCTTCCTTCGCCGCCGATCGCGGCCGAAGGTTGAGGTCATCAACGACGTGTCGGGCGACGTCGCGACGTTCTTCCGCGTGCTGCAGCGGCACTACCCTTACATGATCGACATGCTGCGGTTCCGCATCGCCAGCCGGGCAGAGTTCGAACGGCTGAAGGCGCAGCGCGCCGCCCCGCACCCGCCCTGCGAGGCGACTGGCTTGCGGCCGGCTGGGGAAGGGATACATTGGCCAGATGGACCAAGCACCCGATCTCAACGACGCACTCGCCCGGCTGAAGGCGTTCCGTTTGACATGGAACCCCGGCGACATCATCGACGAGCAGAGCGGTCTGTCGGCCGACGACATCGATACGCTGATCAGCTTTGTCGATGACTTCCCGTCGAGTGACTGATCAGCTCCGCAAGCGTGTCTATACGATCGCGCCCGACCCGCTGAAGGTTGTGACCGCGGTCGATCATGATCTAGGCCCCGACGTGATCGTGCAGCTGCGCAGCGAGCGCGGCCGGATCCTCAACGCGCGGATCGATGTCGAGGCAGCTCGTGTCCTGGTCCATTTCAAAAGCGGCGTTAGCGAATACCTGCGGCTGGTGATCATTGGCTAATCGGACGGCCGCACCGCGCACGTTCACTCCCGACCCGAAGAACGAACACCGCGTGACGGTGTTTGGTGAGCCGCGGGGGCCGTGGCGGGATAGTTTTGCCGAGGCGAAGTGGGACGCGATCCAGCAGCACCTGGCGAGCTGGGACGGCGAGGCGCGCGAGCATTTCCTCGCCGTGCCGGTCGCGATCGAGAAACGGCCGCGGCCTGCCGTCGACGAGTAGTCGGTCGGCCGGTTCGATCACGAGCGCTGCGCCCACGCGCCCGACTTCTTCAGCTGTAGGCATATCGCGTTGAATGCCGCGCCTACACCCTGCTCGCGGCCAATGACGTTCTCTTGGCTGCTGGACTCCCAAAATCCGGTGAGCGGCCAGCGCTCGGGGCAGTGGGGTAGTAGGACGCGGAGCGCGAGGCGGGTGGGCACCGTGTCGACCTTTGCCGTGCCAGCCTGGTCGACAGCGGCGCGCAAGATCTGAACCGCGAGGTCGACTGTGATTCGGTGATGCCGTTGCATCCGGCCATCTGGAACGAACGAGGAACATTCCGCAAGGGGCGGGGCGGTGATGACAGACCCGCCCGCGGCCGGCGGGCTCGGCCTCTGGCGACTGACGAAATAAAATTACGCGAAAGAAAATTACAAAATCGACGAGGCCGGCCCCGCCGCCGCCCCGATCTTGCCACCCCGAGAAACACGCTTTTCCCCCCGCCTCGCCCGCGGTCTTTTCGTGTCGCAAAAGGTGCGATCGAACGACCTGCGGAAACTGGCCTAGGTCCTAGGCCGCGTCGCGGTATTTGGGGCTCATACGCCGGTGCAGTTCGGTGCAGATCGCGGTCTCGCAACGGGGGCGACGTATCTTGGCAGAATGGCACCGAATTTGCGCATCCTCCCCAGGATGCACGGGACGGCGCAAGCCGGCACGCTCACCCGCGGTCGCTGGATGATGAACCCGTTGGGTTCGGGGCCTCGGGGGCTTGGTGGAGCTTCAAACTGCGCACGCCATAGGCGTTCCTTTTATATTTAGATCTTACAGGGCCTCTGTGTGACCGCTCGGCGGATTTGCACTATCAACAGAAGCGCGGACGCGGGCGAGGATAGCGCGCAGCTCGGGGCTCTGGACCTCTGCGATCACGTCGTCGACCGTCGCGGTGTCCAGCTTCTTCTGTCGGGCGAGCTTCTCGGCAACAGCGCGGACGAACTCGCTGGGCTTGCGGAGCATGCGGCGAACGCACTCACGCACCGAGGGCGGCTGTAGCAGGATGAAGGCGTTCGAGATCTGCTCGCTTTGTTGTTCGTCAGGCAAGGCGTCTTCGATCGGCACGCAGCGGCGGATCCAGTCGAGGAAGCCACAAGCCTTCAACCGGGCGACGGCTTCCACCACCGCACTACGGGACTTGTGTATCTTATCGGCAATCCACTGGTAGGTCGGGTCCAGTCGGCCGTCCTTGCGCCCACGCAGGCGAAGCAGGCAGCGCAGCACGTCGAGGCCGATCCCCCGAGGGCACCGTTGCGCTTACCCGGCAGCTTGGTTTCATGCTCGAACGCTTCGGCCGCGCGCATGCGCGCGTTGTGTTCGTCCTTTGGAAACGTGTTGTGCGTGCGCCAGAGCGAAACCTCGGTACCGCCGGCATTCTTACTGTGGCGGCGAACGTGCGAGTTTGAGCGGGCACGGTCGCGAACGCCTGTGGTGATTTCGCTAAACGAGCGGGCGATATTGCTCGCGCCGGAGGATGCGCGGGGGAACGTGGCGGCGGGCAGTGAATTCGACATCGTGTCGGCTCCCGAAGGAAGTCGATGGCAGGCAATCGGCCGGCGCTGGAAGCGCCGGAATTGCGGGGCTCGATGTCACTTGGTTTTCGGTGCGTTTTCGGTGCAGCCCGTTTTCACCAACGGTTTTCTGCGGTTCCTACGCCTCGGTCTAGGTGCCTAATCCTCGCGAAAACGCCGGGAAACCGGACTATCGGTTTCGTTCGTAATGCGGGGGTCACAGGTTCGAGTCCTGTAAGCGGCACCACCTACTTTATGGCACGTCCACAAGGGAACTGCGGCGGCTGAGGCTGATAGGCCTTTCGGCTGGGTAGCCGTTTGGGTCCTGTTTGGGGCGCTTTGGGTAGGAGAACGGGCTCGACCCACGCTATACCTGTGGTCCATCGCCGTTGGGTTTCAGTTCACCCGCCGCTAAGCGCGTCAGCTATCGCTTCGAGGGGTACTGCGAGGGCCTGATAACAACAGATTGCCGCGTAGTACGCGATTCCTGCGCCGCCGATGACGATGCAGACGAATTGGAACGCCGTTGAGCGCTGCCGATTTCGTTCGGCCTGCTGGATCGCGCATCGGCCTGATTCTTTCCGCTTCAGGGTACGCCGGTCGGAGGTCGCCGGGCGGCTCTTAAGCACGGGTTCGTTCACGAGGGCGGCTATGCTGACGGGGTCCTGCGTCCGCACGCCAAAGCGACTTCCACCCTGCCAAACTACTCTGCCGATGATCACGAGTGTCCCACGGCGAATGTCGACGTACGTGCCGATGGGCGGCGGGCTCGTGCAAGAGATGAGCAAGCCCTTGTCAGACACGTCATGAATGCACCCATTCGACCAGTTACCGCTTACATTCAGGCGACATGGCACGGAGAGTTCTTTCGAATGTAGCGACATTTATCAGACCCACCGCCCCGCCGATCATGATCGGTATATTAACGCGAGCGTGGTTCCAATCAGGGTAATGTCCTGAGCTGCCATTTTACTAAGAAAAATTCGATCCATATCCGATGTAATGGTACCACTTACTTTAGGGTATCTCCACAAGGTAACAGCGGCGGCTGAGGCTGAACTGTCTTTCCGGTGGGCGGCCGTTTAGGTCCTGCTTGGGACGCTACGGGTACGCGTGACCCGAGCGACGCCTTGCGTGTCGTCGCGCAACTACCGGAGGGTACGCCCGCTGAAGGGCTTGCGGTGACGTGGCCTAACGCCGCCGGACTGTTCTACATGAGCGATGACAAGAACGAGACTAGGCTGGAAGAGGGGCCGGTCATCGGGGAGGTGAGCATCGTGCGAGAAGCCGACAGCAAGGGGCTGGCGACGTTCGTCGTGAAGGCCGGTGGGCCAAACAGCTACCGCTTCACCTACCACCCGAGCGACGTCGAGCCGTTCGACTTTCAAGCCAGGGCGTTGGACGCGGGGACGGATGTGCTGGAGGTTGAGCTTGGAAGTGCGTCTGCAAAGCTGCATCGCGTTCGGGATTGAAAGCTGCAAGCCGCACCACCTTCTTTGTGGCGCTTCCAAGGGGAACGGCGGCAGCTAAAGCTGAAAGACCGTCCGGCGGGGCTGTTGCTTGAGCCTTGCTTGGGGCGCTTTTGATAGGGAAGTGGGGCGACCCTTGCCATCCCTACTCCATTCGCCAACGGATATAATCCGACTTCTGGTTGTTGCCGACATTCAGTGATTCGTCGTCCAGCACCATGTTCCGCGGAAATGAAAATTCCGGATCGGCCGAGACGTCGGAATACGTGATCAAAGTGTTCCTACACTGATCCACATAGGATCTTGGCTAGCTTTAAGTTCGTCCAGCATTCTCTTTGCACGTGACGTCATCGCTCGATTTGGGGTGTAAACGATGCCTTCTTTGCCTTTAAATGTCCCCAAGAAATCTTCTGCAACGAGTGCGGAGATAACGCGTCTTGCAACCTTATTGTGCCTTCCAGCTTCAAACCCTCTGAGAAGCGCTTCCTCTTTCCTGCCTGTCCCGGGCTGAAAGAATGTTTTCTTTAGCACAACAACAAGTACCTCATGGCTTGAGCCAAGTCCGGCATCTCTAATTCGACTCATTGTGCGAACCGAATCAAACTCTTCCACTGAGTTATCTGAAAGCCAACTCGGTAATCCAGCTGTTGAAGAAACTCCTGACACCTTGGTTATCAACGAGTCATTGATCGCTAATCCGATCGGAACATCAGCTGGTAAAACAAGCTCCTCGATCGTGCAGGACGTTAGAATGACATTACTAATTATGGCACCTTCAAGGTCGAGTTGCGATATGGCTGCATCCTCGACGTGAAGTCCACCGAAGTCGACGATCTGTTTTGAGCGCGCTGAAGATGCAATAATATCGGCCGCTAATACTTTGTTTGATGACTTCGCTGATTTTAATGCAAGGTTAATATATCCACCTACGCTCGTAACAATCTCTCTTGCTAAAACCTCTTGGCCAAGTGCGTGAAGCGGATTAGACCACTTAACATCTATAAACTTTCTTTTCGTCGAGTCGTCTGCATCCACAATTCTCGAGACTCCTACAGCACGGAGGCCATCGAGAATGTAGGTATCTATAAATCGCCGATCAGCCGAGTCTTGATCAATGCGTCCCAAGCTCGGGAGGCGCTGTAGCATTACAGAAGCGTTCTCCACCGGTAGCGCTCCGCGAATGCTCTCGAAAGCTTCTTGTAATTCTCTTGGAGACACCAGAGATATTTGAGATATCGAACATACAAACCAAATACAATATATCGGGCCAGGAGATTAAATGCATTGCTAGTGCGGAATGGAGCCAAGGCACGGGCTTCGCAGAGTACGGGGCACATATAAGTGATGGCGGCAGCGTGATGTTGGAATACGCACAAGACTAAGCTTATTCAGCTAATCACCTATTATAAATCTGCCCTGGGCCTCTGCGATCAGTTCGCGGGGGCCTTTTTCATAACTAAATCAGGAGACGATATATGCTATCACTCGTTACACGCGCCGCCGTCGAGACTGCCATCCGAAACCCCTCACTTGATCCCGACCTCCGTAACCTACTCGCTATCCGAGCATCGCAGCTGGCAGACGATACAGAACCGGACATCGAACTCGGCGACCTTGCCCACTTCCACGCCGTCGAGGCGGGAGACGGGATGATAGAGGTAAAGGCGGCCCTCGGGTTCGCCGTCGATATCAACCTCGTGGATGGCGTTGCGTTTGGCCATTCCGATTTCGTCCCGTCATGGGAATGGATCGAGCATCACGTTGGCTACTTCGAACTGGCCTTCGTGCTGTCCGACGATGGCTTTGGACATATTCTGCTGGTGCCTGACCAGCTGGGCGTCGACCCGCGTCTTTTAGACCTCTGCAAATCTTACGCTTCCTGACCGATCCAACCAAGACCCGCCGCATCCAGCGGCATCGCAGCATCCTTCGGGGTGCTTTTTTTATGCCAGAAGGAAGCCACCATGCTCTCACTTCACGATGAAGCAACAATGCAGGCCGTTTTGGCACTGCCGATCGATCCCCACCTGCGCGCGTTACTAACTACCCGGATTATCCATTACGCAGCCGCCGGGGTGGGTTCCCTGACGCATATTGTCGTGGTCCAACCGGGCGATACTGCCGCCGTCATTATGCGGGAGATCGGGCTTTATCCGACAACCAGCCCCATCGACGGTACCCATTTCGGATCGACGGACTTCCACCCCTTCTGGGACTGGCTGCAAGACGAGGGCGGCTGGTTCGAGATGATCGTGACCGTTGGCGATACCGGCTTTGCGTACATCCTACTGATCGAGAATGCCGAAGGGGTCGATTCCAATCTCCTCGCTTTGTGCAACGCGCACGTCAATCAAAGGAACAAACCATGAAAATCATTGGCATACTGCTACTCGCGGGGATCGTCCTCAACGTTCTTCAGGCGGCGTTATCAGTTCTGCTCGTCGTCGGCTTGATCGGCCTCATCGTTGGGATATTGCTTCGTCCGGCTGAGACGTTCGGCCTGCTCGCCTTCGGCATGCTTGCCAGCCTTCTAAAGACGCACCCGGTAGGGTGCATCTGGATAGGCAGCCTCACGCTCATCATGATGATGCTGAAGCGCGACCGGTCAGTGATCACGCGCCCGCCAGTTCGCGTTCAGATCAGTCAACAAACGAATGTTGCCGTACTACCGGCGGTGGGGGGAGGGGGCGGCAACCCAAGCCAGGGCTAGGTCGCCGACATCATCAGGTCTCTCGCAGCAAATGGGCTCGGTGGGGGGAGGGGGCGGCAAAACTGAGACATCGCTACCGGTCAACGGCGGCAGCCACACTTGCCAATAACGGTAACCGCCTCGTCATCGGTAGGGCGGATCGCGCCGGAGGCGGTAAGATTAAGATCTTGGCGGTTGGTGATGCGGTAGCATACGGTCCAGATAGGTTCCTTCACAGCTCGTGCCTTACAGTGACATCAACGGTAAGCCTCAGCGCACTAGCTAAATTTCTTACAGCATGAACCTTTCACCCGTCTGAGCATTATGTCGGCGTTGGCTAGTCGCTGTCCTATTGAAGGACCGGCTAATCGCCACGGCACTACTAGCTTTTTAAGCGCCCTCTTCAGTCGTCCGCTCCGGCGGATGTGAACCCGCGCACTGCTAGTAGCTTTCACCCTACCCGATTTGAACTCGGCTCGACCAAGTTTCGCAGCCGAAAGCCGTGAGAGTTTTATGGATAGCGTTCAAGCTAGAACCCCAACTATGTCCCAACGTGTATGCCCTGCGGACATAATTATTGATGTCAGTGATACTGGAACCGTACCGATCCAAGTGACTGAGGATCAAAACGCTACGACCGAGGCATCGCAGGCGCTCGCAATCGGACGGCAGGTCACCGGCAGGGTATCGAAGATCAATCGCCGCTTGGAAGCGAGTGACTTTCCCGACTGTCCCGTTGGAACATCGAGCCATCTGCCGACAACCATAGAAAATCTGGAACACATACTTAGAGCGTTCGATGTTACTGTAAGGTACAATGAGATAAAAAAGAGAGTAGAGATTCTTGTACCAAATCTTGAAGGGACAGCAGATAATCGCGATAATGCGACGCTAACAGCAATAATAAGCCTGGCTTCGCTGCACGGCTTATCAGTTGGCCAAATATCTTCTTATGTTGAAGCCATTGGTGACCGGAACGCTTACAATCCGGTTAAGGATTGGATTATGTCAGTCCCGTGGGACGGATGCGACCGTCTTACTGATTTCTGCGGTACGGTCGTGGCCCAAGACGACTTTTCAGTAGATCTGAAGAATACCCTGATCGAGAAGTGGATGCTCAGCCTTGTAGCAGCCGCGCTCAGCAAGCATGGGTTTTATGCGCGTGGCGTCCTGACGTTACAAGGCGGCCAGGGTATAGGTAAAACTACCTGGGGGATGAAGCTCGTATCAGATCCCGGCTTGCGAGATCAATTCGTGAAGCTGGGACATCATCTCGATGCGGGTAACAAAGACTCTGTCTTGGCGGCTATCACGCACTGGATCGTCGAAATTGGCGAACTCGATAGCTCTTTCCGTCGGGATGTTGCTCGTCTGAAAAGCTTTATTACCGGAAACTCTGACAAGATCAGGAGGCCGTACGCGAAGGCGGAGTCAGAGTATGGACGGCGCACGGTTTGCTTTGCAACGGTCAACCAGAAAAACTTCTTGGTGGATGAAACTGGAAATAGCCGGTTTTGGACCATTCCTGTCACCAGCCTAGATTATAACCATACAATAGATATGCAGCAAGTTTACGCGCAGCTTGCCGTTAGATATAATGACGGGGGCGAATGGTGGTTGTCTGAAGGCGAGGAAGCTTTGCTGACTACTAGCAATCTCAACTACAGATCGATTAATTCTATACGTGACATTGTTTTGGACGCCCTAGACACATCCTTGGCCGGAGATGCTGGGAATGAATATATGTCCGCTAGCGAACTTCTGAGGCGGCTTGGAATCGCTGTACCTACCAACCCGCAGAGTAAGGATTGCGGCACGGTGCTGCGAGAGATTTGCGGCGAACCAAAGCGGGTCCACGGCGGAGACAAGTGGCGTGTCCCGTTAAAGCGTGCCGAACCGTTGCTGAAGCCGCGCATGGGGCCAAAGCAGCCTCCCGTTGGAGACGCGTTCTAGCGTAGCGGCCGGCACCTTCGGACGGGGGGGTGGCTACTCCGTCCGTTTCCCTCCCCCTGCCCCCACTGCTGCTGGCGCTCGGAAGGCAGGCTCGCTCGTGGCCCTGCCAATTGGATGTACCCAATAGGCATCCAGGCAGGCCCACTCAGCGACGTTTTGTTCGAACGGGCACCACTGCCTGCCGCATCGCTTCTCCATCCCACGGGAGCTCTAAGCCGATCGCGGTTTACGCACACAAATAAGGAAACCAAATCATGCCCAAGGCAAAGCTTGATAATACATTCTGCCTCACCGCCTTCTGCCCAGAAGGCAAATCTAAGGAAACATTCTACGATACGATAACGACCGGTTTCGTCCTGGAGGTAAGATCCTCCGGGGGTAAGACCTATTACATGCGATACAACGACAAACATGATCGCCAGCGCCAGCACAAGATTGGTGTGTTCGGAGACATTACCTTCGATCAAGCCCGCAAAGAGGCGAAACGGTTGCGATCAGAGATTACTTTAGGCGGAGATCCGGCGGCCGTGAAGGAGGACGTCAAAGCTGTCCCGACCTACGCGGAGCTGGCCGTTATGCACCTCGCGCATGCCAAAACCTATCAGCGGAGCTACGATACAACGGAAATGTATGTCCGCAGGCACATTCTGCCGCGCTGGGGGAAGGTTCGGCTGACGGAGATTCGGCAGCAGGACGTCGCACAATGGCTGGCGCTGAAAGCGGGGGAGGGGCTTGCGCCCGCAACCGTTGAGAAGATTCGGGTGACGTTCGGACGTTCGTTCTCTCTAGCCCTGACCTGGGGCACGCCTGGTGTCACCCGTAATCCAGTCGTTGGTATTCGTCGTCCGGCCATCAACAACGCTCGGGAACGTTTTCTAAGTGTCGAAGAGGCGCGGCGGCTGCAGAAGGCGGTGGCGGCGTCGCGCAACACGCTGCTGCCTGCTATTGTCGGCTTGCTGTTGCTGACCGGCGCGCGGGTCTCTGAACTGCTTAATGCCGAATGGCAGCACGTTGATCTTGAACGCCGCGCGTGGCTCATCCCGACTTCCAAAACTGGAAAGTCCCGTCACGTGCCGCTTTCCCAGGCGGCGATCGGCATTATTGAGCAGTTGCCTCGGGTCGGCCGGTGTCAGTATCTTTTGCCCAACCCCGTTACGCTCAAGCCTTTCACGACGATCAAGCACGCTTGGCAGAAGGCTAGGGATGATGCGGGTCTGCACGACCTGCGGATACATGATCTGCGACATTCAGCGGCGTCGTTCATGATCAATAGCGGCGTCGACCTGTTCGCTGTTGGGAAGGTGCTCGGTCATGCCTCGTACCAGTCAACCCAGCGGTATTCTCACCTAGCCAACGACACTCTCCTTGCTGCGGTCGAAGCGGGCGCGGCGAAGCAGAAGATCGATTGGAACCCTGCGGTCTAGACCCCCATCCCGATCCATTCGCTAGCGCGCTGCTGGTGGGTGGGTCGGGCATCCTCCTGATCTTTTTTTGGTTTCCCGTTGGGTCGCCAATAATCATATTTGAAGGCGAGTAAGATGATTGACACGAACAAGGCTACCTCCCCCTGGAATATCACCATCCCGGACATCGCGGTTAGGCCGATCCCAGCCACGCCCATCATCTCCAAGCGGATGTCGGATGAAGACTTTGCCAACTTCACGCTGGGGGTTGAGGAAATGCTCGAAGACTGCGCCGACGCGAACTCCAACGAACGGTTGGTGAACGTCATCACGGCATGCATCGGGGCGGGTTTCACCACTGCGGGCGCCATCATCGCAACGTCGATGACCTTTGGTTTCAGCCGCGGGCACGTCGGAGCGGTGCTGAGCGGTAGCACTGCTGGGAAGTCGAAGGTGCCTAACTGGCGTCGCGACGCGGAGAAGCAGTACAGCTTGGCCTCCTAACGTCCCGGGCACGAGCATCCGATCGGCCACAGGTTGAATGCTCGGGCTGCCGAACGGGCGTGCGCATTACCTGATGATGCCCACAGGCCCCCGCGCGTTGCGTTCCGGTCCCAGGATCGGATGGTCGAACTAGCTACATTTCCCCGATCCATGCGCTGGCGCTTTGCCGGATGTGTGGGTCGGGGAATCATCCCATTATTTTTCGGCTTTTCGTACGTCGGGGCCGATCGACTGAAAGCACGATCATGACAGACACGAACACCGTTGACGCTACTCGCGAAGCTCGAACAGCAGCGCTTGAAGCCAAGCTCAAGCCCTTCATCGTTCAGGTACGCAATGAGCTTGCATCGCACGGCCCAAGGGCGTCGAAAGCCGACTTGGCAACTATCCTGATCCTCGAATGCCTTGAGGCTGGATATAGGACTGAATACTGGATCGAACGCATCGCCCGCGTTCTGCCGCTACGGGCATCCGATGTGCTGTCGACGCTCAATGAGAAGTCTGGACCCGATGGGCTCTGGGATTGTGATGAGAACGAGCGTTACAGTCTGCCCGTCACCTGAAGCCGCGATCGACCCTGACATCGAATTGTTCCATCCTGATAAGCCAGGAGGCCTCTGTAACGGCACTTCGCGCAACGGGGTCGGTTCGGCTCCGTACGTCCCAAGTATGCCTGCCGGTAGGCGTGAGCTTCTAAGTCGCCAACGGGCCGATCGATTGAGGACTGCCGCCGCTCATCGTCATAAGTTTACAATTCGTTACTCGGTCATGGACATTCCACGGAGAATGGCGGTTCATGATCCGGAGGTCGGAGCCGACTCCAATGACAGGCGCATGTCCAGCGTTGTTCGAAAAGATCGTCCTGCGCGTGTAATCGCGTGAACCGCATTGGCTCTGTTCCGCATCATATACATGCGGAAGGACGGTAACGGACCGGCGAGGTTGGAGAGCCTCCCCATTTCCCCTTCTGACGACCGTACTTCGATATCAGAAGCAACCGTTAGCACGTTGACTCAATTTGCATCATGCCCCATTTGTTCTCAAGGAACTCGCACCCGAGTCGATGCGCAATGACGCTGAACTGCTGTCTCAGACGCACCATCTGATCGCGGAATTCTTGCCCGAACTACGGCCTGCGGAGATGCAGACGGTCTACTTCCAGTGCATGGAGGACGGCCCCGAAAGCTTGCTGGCACCGATCGAGGCCGAGTTCCCTAAGCGCGGCCTGTCGCCCCATGCGATGACGTTCGGTTGATGGCGAGCGTGATAACCGCTGAACGGATCGCGGACCTGATCGAGCAGGCTCCGGGCTGGGCTCTCGTGGCGCTTACGGTGTCGCAGGAGCGGCTGAGGGCTGATGCACGACGGGAAGTTGCCGAGCACGTCGACAGTGCCCTCGACCAACCGATCGACGTAGAGGCGGGGCTGCTTCGTTTGCCGCTGTGAAACAGTTGAATGACGGCGGACGGCCGGAGCTTCGGCAACAGGGTCCGGACTGTTGCCTAACGTCCAGATCGCATTCTGGATTGGCATCAGGCTCCCTCCTGTTAGTCGTCGATGGCAATCAGCGCGCCAACTTCGCCGTACAACCCGGCAATCGCCTCCTGCCCGGGATGATCCGCTAACAGGGCAATGTTGAACGCCGCGCAATGGCGAAGGTCGGCCATCGACATGTAGGCTTTGTGGACGAAATTTGCAGTCAGCTCCTCGCCATAGGTGCCATACTGCAAAACCTCGGCAGCAGCGCTGTCGGATAGGAAGCGCTGATACAGCTCAATGATGACGGGCTGCATATGACCTTCGATATTGCGCACCTCGCGCATCATCTCACTTATTTCCTCATCGATCGCTTGCTGGTCGTTGAAGAACACGGTGCCGGTAGGGTGAGCGATCTTGTTGCGCCGCTTCACGAACTTAGCGAACTCGCCAACCTGGGTATTGCTGCAGCCGATTAACTTGAGGAAACGAAATATCTGAGACTCTCTAAGCTTCTCATAGAACTTGAACGGGCTATCACACTCGGTTATCTTAGACTCGTCCTCGGCGCGAAAGCCGACCATGGCCATGTGAAATACATCGGGCCGGGCCAGCCTTATCTGCCAGATAGAAAAGCTGACGAAACTCATATAGAGTAGGTGGAAGGCTAAGCTGGCGAATTCGTAGCGGCCCTGCTGGTAATTGCTCTCGAACGCCGACCAAAGGAACTGCAAGTAGCTCTGCTCGTTCGCTGCTGCCATCGAATAAGGCAGGTATTCGTTGAGTTCGAGCGCCTCGTCCATCAGGCGACTGCCTCCTTGGGGGCAGCCTCTCTGGCTCCGCCCCAAACGCTGGCGATGGCCTGTTTAACTTTCGTTTCAAAGCGGGTTATGAGCTCCCGGTTTGCGGCGACGAGCGTCTGCTCGGCCTCAATTTCGGCGGCGATGGATTGCTGGGTTTTGAGCGGCGGGAGCGGAATTTTGATCTTTTCCAAATTCCCTTTCGTGATGTGCACCAAGCCGACGCCCCCGTGCAGATTATCTTCCACCTCTTCCACGGCTGCGTTGAGGATGTGCAGCATGAAAGACTTCACAGTTTGCGATTCGTCAAGCAGCACACGGAAGATATGTTGATTGAGGATCGCCTTTGATCCGTTCCAGATATGCGCACCAAAAGAAGTTCCTCGCGACCCAGACCACGAGAAGAGCAGTTCACCCGGCTCAACAATGAACTGTGACTTCACGTCCCCAGAGTAGTAATTTAAGTTAGCGGATGGGCTGTTCAAATTTTGAATCCGTATAATAGGTAGTCCGCCACCGTCTTCCGATTCCCAGTCAGAAGGCTTGAAGGCTCGTCCATTGATAAGCCGGCAGCAACTACCAATCTCCACCATCGGCCAGGCCGCATCAACGGGAACGCGGGGGTGGTAGCTTTCGAGGACGGCGCGGGCGCCGTCGATGACCTTCTGATACCCTTCGATCTGTGCGACAATTTCACGTTGAACGTTCAGAGGCGGGAAGGGAACTTGAACCGCAGCAACGATACTACTGTTGAGATTGTTGACTACCCCACCCGTTGCTTGCCTCACAAACTGATCATAGACAGGCTGCGATCCCAAAATGTGATACAAGTAGTCTTGGTCTATATCATTAGCCCTAGGACGAAGCAGCAGCCATCCATCATGAATGCAACCATCCGTTGCCATTATGTATGGCCGTCCAAAGCTCATGGAATTGGACAGGAGAAAGTCACCCGGTTTCACATAACGTGATTTTTTTGCTCCTTCGGGGCTGACTTTCTCTTTTGTCTTGCTGATAAACTTTCTGCCCATCTGAGCATCGCCGATCTTTATCCAATTTACTCCGTCCGACGCTGTCGTCATGAAGTCTTGGATAGGGCGGGGTGACGCACCCCGCGCAATCTCACAAAGATCCCCGATTGCAACCATGGGCCAATGAGCTGATTGCTGAACGTCGCCTCGATACCTTTCCCCGGTAAGATTAAAATCTCCACCTTCTGCAATCTTCGCCTTTGCCACCGCATGACCTATCGAAGACTCGAGCACCTCGCCCTCGCCCTCGCCCTCGCCGCGACGCGCCGCCGCCAGCCAGGCTGCGAGCTCCGCCTTCACCTGCGACAGCTGACTGCCCTTTACAGCGCGCCGCTGGCTCCCAAGGCCGAAGCCGTCATTTTCCACCTTGAAGAAGGCAATGCTGGCGCTGGCCTTTGCCGCCGCTCGATCTAGGATAAGGATCGATGTCTTCACTCCCGAATAAGGATTGAATACGCCAGCGGGCAGCGAAATAACGGCGGCGAGGTAGCGGCCCTCAACCAGCATTCGACGCAACTCGCAGTAAGCGCTCTGGCCCTGGAAGATGATGCCCTCTGGCACGACGATGGCGGCGCGACCATTCGGGGTGAGATGTTCGGCCATATAGTCAACGAACAGAACTTCGCTGCGTTTCGACGCGACTTGAAATCGGTTGTGTGGCTTTATCCCACCCTTCGGTGACATGAACGGCGGATTGGCCAGGATGACGTCGGCCGTCTCACCCCATTTGTCATCGCTGGTTAGCGTATCATATTCCTCCACCTTGGGATCGGCAAAGCCGTGGAGATAGAGGTTAACCAGACTTAAGGGACACATAGTCCTTGATGTATTCCGGGATGCCCCTGCGCCATTCATTGGGGACCGCACGCAGATCGGACGTCCGGAAGCGGGGGTTGACGTTGAGTGCGGCAAAATGGCCGTCGTCGATGGTTTTGCGGACGCTGGCGTCCTTGATGTAGGCCTCGAAATAATAGCGCATCTGGGCGATGCGATCGGCCTGTTCAGGCTTCTGATCGAGCAGAAATTTCTGGAATTCGTCGTCGATCAGCTCGTCCTTGGATTTAAAGCGCGGGATGTGGCCGAATGCCTTCTCGACGATTTCGCGTACTGTAAGACGGCGGTCCAAACCGGCCGCGCGTCGCAGCTTTTCAAGGCTGAAAAACTCATCCGGCTTGTCGAACAGATGCTCGATCACCCGACGGGTTGCGGCTTCCCAATTCTGCTGTTCGACCATTGCGCTCAGCGCCGCATCGGCGAGGGCCATGTCCTCGAACTTCTGGAAGAGCTCGCGGTCCACGCGCATACCCTCGATGCCGATCTGCTGCTCGTTGTGGCTTGCGATGGCATCGGGCTGGAAAGTCTCGAAGCCCTTGAATGTCCGCGCCGGGGACTGGACGCCCGACGCAAACGGCTCCGCACCGATCTTAGGCAGCCGAAGTTCTTCGTTATAGTTGAATTTTTCCTCAAAATATTCGCAATTGGCAAAAAAATCGAACAGGCGGAACTGGGTCTTTTCGAGCCCGGCGAGCTCCGCCTTGCGCACGGGGTCTCGCATCTCCTGTGCGAACCAATGTTTGCGAGTGCCGCGTCCTTTCATTTGCACGAAGTCCGAAGGGCTGAAGATCGGCCGCATCATCGCCAGGTTCAGAATGTCTGGGCAATCGTAGCCAGTCGTCATCATGCCGACGGTGACGCAGACCCGCGC
The DNA here is from genome assembly GCF_004795835.1 of Sphingomonas sp. PAMC26645. Taxonomy (NCBI): domain Bacteria; kingdom Pseudomonadati; phylum Pseudomonadota; class Alphaproteobacteria; order Sphingomonadales; family Sphingomonadaceae; genus Sphingomonas; species Sphingomonas sp. PAMC26645. Next base: position 233,598 of record NZ_CP039249.1, on the reverse strand, counting down.
CCGTGAGGTGACATAGCTTTCATTGAAGTTGCTGCGCCCGGCAAGGTTATTATTGGCGAACTGCACTGTCATGGTCTGCGCGTTCATGACTTCGCTGGTGACCTGCATTGCGAAGTCAGATTGGTATCTTCCAGGCCATATTGCTTCGGCCATTTCGTTCAGAACCTGAGCAACCTTGGCCGCATGGTTCTGGCTCACGGCGAAGACGATGGCCTTGCCGAACTCGCTCGTCACCGGATCGTGCAGGCCGTGCTTGAGGAATGTTTCGCAGAAAACATCGTTGGTGGCATCAGCGAAGAACTTCTTCTCGAAGTCCTTCCCGGCGAACGCTTCCTTGGTTTCGTTCCCGTTGTCGTCCGTTGTTTCAACTACAAACCCCTCATCTGAGAGCAGCTGGGTCGTGATCTCGGTTCGGGCGTCAATGACATAGGGGTTGATCAGGAATCCCTCCCGCACGCCGTCCACCAGCGCATAGCGGAAAGTCGGGTCGTTGCCTTCGCATCCGAAGATTCGATACGTGTCCAGCATCAGCCGGCGTTCGGTATCCCGAGGATCGCGTGTTGCCATGCTGCTTTTTGATTGCTTCAGGTAATCCTTGGGTGTGGCGGTGAGGCCGAGCTTAAAGCCAACGAAATATTCGAACACTGCGCGGGCGTTGCCGCCGATCGAGCGGTGCGCTTCGTCCGAGATGACGAGGTCGAAATCTGTCGGGGCAAAAAACCGACGGAATTTATCGTTGAACAGCAGTGACTGGACGGTCGTGACCACGATATCTGCTTTGCGCCAATCCCCGCGCCGCTCTTTGTAGATTACACAAGTAAAATCGTTCTTAAGCAGGGCCTTGAACGCTTTGTCCGCCTGTACCTCCAGCTCTATGCGATCGACCAGGAACAACACCCTGCGCGCATTGCCGGTTCTCAGGAAAAGCTTGATGATCGCCGCTGAGGTAAGCGTTTTGCCGGTGCCAGTTGCCATTTCGAATAGAAAGCGCACGGCTCCCTTATTCGCGGCGCGCTGGACAGCATGGACCGCTTTCTTCTGATAATCTCGCAAAAACCGCAGCTTAGTTCTCTCGATGAAAGCCGGACGTTCGGCCTCGTTCTTCCATCCGGCTTCGTTTAGGTATCCGGGCATCTGGGTGAGGGCGATATAATCGCGATCAACGACCTCGCTGGACAAGCGTTCGGCGTCAGGCTGGAAGGCGTGATGATCCCTGATTTCGGCTTGGCTTGGAAACTTAGTGATTACGCTCGGGTTGCCCTGCTTCAAGTCCCAGAGATAATGGATGTTGCCGTTAGAAAGAATTACGAAGCGAGCATTTTGCTCCCGCGCGTATCGGCGTGCTTGCTCTTTAGCAGAAAGCGGATTTTTCGCCTCAGACTTGGCTTCGAGTACGATTAGGGGGCGGCCATCCTGATCAAGTAGCAGAAAGTCGATGAACCCGTTTTTGGTAGTCTCGAAATCTTCGCCAAGAGCGTTGATCTGCATTTCGGTGATTTTTGTGTTCGGCTCCAACACGATATTGGCGTGCCCCATCGCGTCGTCCAAGAAGCGCCATCCGGCCTCCTCAAGTAGCCGATTTATCTTAATCCTAGCCGTAGCCTCGTTGGCTTTCACGAAGTTCCCCGCTTCCGTTCATCGCTCATTCGTTTTTCCGGTAGGGGTAGCTTGGGAGCATGCACAGCGAAATTAGGCCCTAAACCACGTTTTTCGACAGCGACGAGTTAGTTTGCTTACTATTCCACAACCTTGCACTGTCGATCAGCGCCGAAGCAGGCCGCCGCCTTCAACCGGCGCAACTAGCTACGATGTTTTAGAAAAATGGGATCGCGATCGGATCATGATCGGTGCCGAAGTGGGGACCCTTAGGCTCTATAGGCTAGACGCAGACCCGATGGTTTAGGCGAAACCTGTCGGGGTCCAGCTTCGGCGCCGGTCCACAGTCGTCGCCTAAAAGAGTCGTTCGAAGGCGGTCGGTTCTGCGGCTAACAAGCGCCGCAACATCTGATTGGCGTAGAACATGTCCGGGCTGGCCTGCTGCGGCAGCACAAGCGTTGTGTAGTCCGGCGCCGCCTTGTCGAGCGTGAACGTCACCAACCCTACGCCGTGGATCGAGCAAAGTGCCTTAAGTCGGCCCATGTCGTCCTCGCCGGTTGTACTGGGCACGACAATGTAGCTCTTGTGGCTGAACAACCGATACGCGACGGCCTGCCCGAACGCGACCACGGGCTGGTTGGGGTCGATCTTGATCTCCGCCGACACTATCTGTGGCTCGAACTTGAGCATGTCCTGAGTGCGTGGCTTGAGCACCCCGATCACGTCTGGGGTTCCCCACTTACCCCTTAGAACACTGCCGCCCAGCGCCACCGCGGCGTTCACCTCCTCCGCTACGTCGACAAGCCAATCGGCGAAGCTCTGATAAAAGTCTGCTTCGACATACGTCACGAGCGTGTGGTCGGCTGTCTCAACCTGCACCGGTGTCTGCGCAACGGCCTCGTCCTGTGCAATTGCCGCACTATCTCCGGCATCGCTCAACTCAGCCCAGCGGTACGTCCCCTTCGCGATTTTCTCGATACGGCCGTCCGTCTTCAGCAGGTTATGTATGCCGCCATGAATGCTGTTCTGCGGCGTCTCCGGGCTCGTTTGCACGACAGCCTTTAATAGCTCGCTCCAGCGAATGCCGCCGTGTGCACCCTGCAGCACGGCTATAGCCTGTTCCTGTATCTGCTTTCGGTTCAGCTTCGGCACGTAGCCCCCCTTCGTTGCAGCCACATCAGCCACTTTGCCGACAGTTGCGTTTCGATGCGGCAAGTGCAAGCTTGCCCAGACAGGGAGCAGATAGCTGGATCGTCTAAAACTCCGGTTGATACGCGATCTGGGCGACTGCCTTGGTCGCGTCGCCCCGTTTCAGGTATTTGCCCAACAGCGTTCCCTTTCCCGCTTCCAGATTTTCTGACCGATACAGTTCGACCCGTTTGTCGGTCGTGGTCGTAAGCCGGAAAAGCCGCCCGCTCACTCGACAGAAAACGTCCTTGCTCCCTTGCTGCGGCGTCCACTTGCAGTCCGCGCCAGACAGAAGGCGTTGCTCGGCGGCGGCCGCTTCTGCTTCCCTGAGTTGTCGAAAATGCGCGTCCTGTTCCAGGCGAAGTCGCTCTTCCTCCTTCTCGATGTGATCCCGCAACACGCCAACGATGGCGGGCATCTCGGTCCCCAGCGCCTTCTCAGCTCCGTAAACGGCGAGGCAGCCCTCTTGCAGTTCATCGCGCGGGTACTCGCTGTAGCGTTCATCAGCGAAGGCCTTCAGGCGTTGCTCCACGTCGCTGAACGACAGCTTCGGCCCTTCCATGCGGTTTAGATGGTCCTGCAGGTCGCCGATCGGGATCCAGCAGGCGGTGGCGGACTCGACGAGCTGCTCGCGAGGACCGTTCCACTTCGTCCAGGCCGAGTTACCCCGATCGAGCTTCTTGACGATGTCCTGCGCCAGCTTGATCAGCATGTAAGGGTCTTTGATGTGCCGCAGAGATGGACTCTTCACGTAATCGAACAGCAGCCGCTTGACGGTATCGACGCGATCATCATCCAGCATCTCATTCCTCCAGATTCATTGGCCGAGCATGGCAATGGCGATGGGGCAGGCACTTCTGAGTTGATGGTGGAGATCTGCGTACGCCGTCCGAAGTTTCATTATCTCGGTCTTGAACAATGATTTCAACTGCCGAGTTGCTATCGCGTTTTGAAGTGCGGTTGCGACACTTCCGCTAGGAGCATAGATGCCGGGGTCAAGCGCATGAAAGTCGACCTGCTCAAGATCCGCGGCTTCATCTACCACAGGTGATAAGTTCCTATGCGGCGGCGGCGCCTGTAAGAGCAGATGATCTCAAGATTGGCCGAGCTGACGTCGAACGTTCTCTCCGCTTGCGGGTAGGCACCACCAGGATCCTCAGTTAGGGCCTGGTTACCCCTCTAATGATAATCCGAGCTCTGACGGCTGACCGATCTCGGCGTGCTGCTGAAGACGGGCCATGCCACATGCAGCGAGCAGCTGGTCCGATAGGAGCGACGCTGCATCTACGTCGAGCGTCGCAACTACGCCAGGCGCCTCGATGAGCACCATCCCCTCGCTTGCTGAGATGCGAAAGGCCTGATGCTTGAGAGCTTCTGTCACTGGGTTTCTCCAATAACTGGCCAACGGCCGTTGGGGCCGCGCCGCTCCGCGGTGGTTGATATTCGTCAGCACAATTGCTCGCGTTGATCATGATGAAGAAGGGCCGGATTGGGAAACGTAGTCCGCAGCTAGCTAGAACGGTCGCACTAAACCCGTCAGCGTGACAGCTACTTCCACCCCGCCTCCACCAGCAAGGCCTCGATCATCGCAGCATCCAACGGTTCGGCAAACTGGCAGCCCGAATTGTACTCGTCTGCCCATTTCACTGTTGCCGAAACTCGTCCTACCAACGGGCGGGTCAACCAGATGACGGAACCGACCTTAAGTGCGGAGTACGTCCTGAGCCGTGCACCACTGACTGAAATATCCGAAACTCGGCACAACGTGCGACGCAAGCCATCAAGCTCAGCATCTAAGCCGATCGCTGATCGGGCCGCGCCACGCTTAACTGTCTTCGCGGCTTCGAAATCTGCGCTGAACATAATACTTGTTAGGCCAGCACACCTGCCATTTCCATATCATATAGCAGGACGGAATGTTTCAGCGATGGAGAGGGGCAAGGTCGAGCTTGAACCCCCTGCCCTCGCCACTAGGCCTTCGAACGCCGTCCTGCTGTTATTCTTCAGGTCCACTTCTGAAGTGTCGAGGTCAATGTCCTCACCGGGGTTCCCGCCACCTGCACTCGAACCACTGCCGTGAACTTCCCCGGTCTTGTTATCGATGTAGGCGCGCTTGCCGGCTTCTGGCGGGATGTCGCGTCCGTCTGCAGCTTTGTCGGCACCGGCGTTGCGAGCACCGTCACGGTTCTGCAAGTGGCGCTCCGCTGCATGGTCGGCGCTGTCGTACTCGTCGCCAGAATAGCCTTCGCCCTTGCCGAAGCCATCCTCGGTCCGGTCTGCAGCCCCCGATTTTACTCGAACATTGTCGCTAGGCTTCGGCGTGCTGTCGTCCGTCATGGCAACCTCCAAATCTGGTAGGCAGCCAACGCGCGACGAGCGGAAAGCTCCGCAAAACTGATGAAGGGTTTGTAAGTTGACCGACGCGGCCGTCGGCATAGCATTTAGGTTGCCCATCAGGGGCAAGGAGACCTTCCACATGCGCAATATGCTATTCGCTGCCGCCTCGCTGTCGTTGCTTATCGGTGCGCCGTCGATGGCCGCCCCATGCAAGGACGCCAAGGGCCGCTTCGCCAAGTGCCCGAAAGCGCCAACCAAGACTGTCCGGTGCAAAAGCGCGAATGGCAAGTTCGCGAAGTGCGGCACGGCTGGAGCCAAGCCTGTCTGAACAAACCGGCGCGGATCGATATGCCCGCGCCGGCTCTATTACTTCTTTATAGTGACTGGCGTCGCTACCGGGACAACGGCGGCGGGAGCTACGACCATCGGCGCGGCTGCCCCAGAGAATGCAACCGACACATCCTCGTCGATGAATGCAGTGACAGGCGTACCCAGCGGTATGTTCGCGCTGGTTCCAGTCATAAAGAACCCTGCGATCGGGATGATGACGAGCGACCCGACCACGGCTGCGGTTCCCGTGGTGCCCTTATCGTCCAGTTGGCCGGACATCCGGATCTGTCGACCGTTGGCGCGAACGTAGAGCACACGGCCGTTGATACGGCCCGACTTGCCCCACATGCCCTTGTTGCGGACCTCGGTGACTTCACCGGTTGCAGGACTGCCTGCCGGTATCACCACGTTGCCGTCGATCATCACGTTCTCAGCGGTCTCAAGCTGGAAACGCTGCCCGACCTTCAGTTTCTTGCCGAGTGTCGTCAGCGGTTCGCTCATTTTAAGCGGAACCGAGGTGCCAGCGCGTAACGTACCAGAGGTCGTCGCTGCGGTCGTCACTGGCGCGGTCTGCGCCTGAACCGCAGGCGAAGACATGGTAAGCGCGCACACGAACGCGCCAACTGTATATTTCATTTAAACAACCCCTCCTGATTCGGCCTCCCCAGGCCGATAAACAAACCGAAGTCTTTCTAATCTAAGGGGTCAACCTAAACCCAGACGGATCTGGTTATTTGTATTTAAAAGACGCTTTCCGCGGGCAAACATAGATCGGCTCTGCCGCCGTCGCGGAGCACAACGGAACAAATCACTTCCACGGGACTTCAACCTGCCTAGTTCATAACGAACGACAGGGGATCGAAAAATGAAGAAGGCATTCGTTATCGCAATGGCAGCCGGGCTTGTCTCGCTGTCGGCATGCAACTCCAGCCCACGTGAACAGGCAGCAGATAACATCGAGTCCAACACCGAGGCTGTCGCAGATAACCTGGAAGACGCTGCGGACAACGTGAGTAACGACGCGGCCGAAGCGAGCCTCGAGAACAAGGCGGATGCCGTCCGTGCAACCGGTCAGAACCAAGCTGACGATATGCTGACGAACGATCCCGACACGAACCTGTCGAACGGTATCTAGTTTCACGAGTCAGAACGAGCCGCTCCCAAGCACAGCTCGAACTGGAAGGGCGCCCGAGGAAACTTGGGCGCCCTTTTCGTATGGCAGTCCGCCGGTGGAAGGCGTGTTCGCGCCAATAAGAATAGGTCCGCAGAATATTGCTTTCGATCTCTGCAATGGCTTGGCTGATAGCGAGCAAATCGCGAATCCGATCGAGTAAAATCCCAGCTGGGCGCTGTTGGCGCTCACGGCCGTAGGAGCGATTAGGCAGACGCCCGAGAGGCGGGGTTGTCGAACAAGTCTACAGCGCAATCTATCAGTCGCTCGATATCGAGGTAAGGCAGCCTCCTCTGCCAGTATAACTTTTGGGCATGGCGCTACGCTGGGCAAGGTTCTGGCGATGCTTGTCCTCGTGGCCGGTCTGGATCATGACGATAATTTATAGGGGAAGGGCGCGCATGAAGCGGTTGATGATGGCTGTCGCGTTGGGGCTTGCAATGCCGGTAGCAGCGCGGGACTTGTCGGTCCCGACGGACAAAGGCTGGAAGCATGCCGAGACAGGGTTGATACTAATGCCGCAACTGGCTGAAATGTCGCGTACCGCGCTCACCGATGCGACGCAGACTGAGCATGATGTAGCCGCGCAGTACGAGACGCCGGATAAGAACGCTTTTGCTACCATCTACCTTTTTCACCCCGCGATAGCTGACGTCAGCTTTTGGTTCGACCGATCGCAAACGGCGCTGGAAGCGCGAGACCTTTTCAAGAACGCGTCGCCTGCAACCGCCGATCCGATCGCTTTCGCCGTCGGCGGCGCACGGGCAGCGTCGTCGTTGCGCCAGGTCTATGCAACACCTGCGGGTCAATACCGGAGCACCGCGCTCTCAGTCGTGCCGGTCGGTGATTGGATCGTCAGCGTTCGAATGAGCGCCAAGACACTGACCGCTGAGCAACTGGACGCACGTCTTCAGCAGGTGATTGCGGCCATCCGTTGGCCTCAAGCCGTTGGCGCCGAAGCGCCCGCCGCCGCGCCGTTGAAAGGATGTGCGACGCCGCTGACATTCGGTAAGGCGAAGTTGGCCAAGCCAGACGGGGCTGATCTGCTGATGTCTCTGATGGGAAGCAGTCTAGCGGCCAAGAAGAATGCGGAGGCGAAGTCCGAACCTTTGGTTCGTACGACTTGGTGTCGCGATGGGGACACGCGAACGGAATACGGAATGTACCGATCAGATGGCGCTTCAAGCGGCTACGTGCTCGCGTTGTACGATGCTGGTCGTGTCGTTAGCGTGTATCCGTCCATCATGGGACAGATCAATAAAACCGGATTATATTCGGTTTCTCTGGAAGACGTCGAAGGGACGGTATCAGCTTTCCAGTCTTTTACCGCGTTGCCATCGCCTAATCAGGTATGGAGTTTGATCAACCACGGCCAACGCACCGGTACGAAAAATGGTAATCAGCTGACGATGAGTTCCAAAGCATTTTCGAGCTGAGCGTAATCAGACATGTGCAAACGCGATCAATCAGCGGCGCCGTGACATCGAACGTTGGGTATCTACATCCTGAAGGAATGAGGGATGAACCGATGTCCCCATCAACTGCATCCGCGGGCGCGACCCAAACGTAGATCGCCGTGAAGCGCTAGATACGTCACTCGTGGAGAAACGAATGATAAACGCAGATCGCGAATTCGATTTTATGATCAGCGACGGTGGAGTTCCGGGAGTCTTCCTCCCGCGTTATACGGTGATCCAGGGGAGGCTATCAAAGGCCGCTTATGAGCGTCTTATCGGGAATTGCGAAGGCTTGGGCGACCAAGAGCAGGAACGCGTCGTTCAGCGTGCCGTTGAACGGCGATACAGGATCAACGGAGCAATCACCCAACTGTCCGATGTGAAACCGTCCGATATTACCGCGGCGATTAGAGCAGACCACATCGGCGAACGTAGCGCGGGATAGCGGATGGGCGGTCGCCCCCGGCGTGCGAGAGTTGACGCGATAGCCTATGGCTTGATCACGCGTCCGGGTCTCGCCGGTCACGATCGCGGTCAAGCGACATAGCGGCGGCGGACGTCTGACCATCGACGTAAATTTCCCACAAGATCAGGCCCTCTGCGTTGGTTACAGACACGTTCCAGGGGCGAGAACCCCAGAACACTTCAGGGGCGTCTTGCATCATCTGGCCGCAGGTACGGATCGCCTCTCGACGGGCTTCCGCATAACCGGGAAACTCTATCCCCTCGTCGTCGGTGGTCCGTATGTCGGTCTCGGTATGGAAGTAAAAACGGGGCACCGCGATCTCCTATCCACTGTTAACGCAACTGCCCGTTCATGGTGCCGGGGTATTGTCACAGATCAACGTGGTTGATCCTGAATGGGTTCGGACGCTTCGAATAAGACCTGTGTCGCGCATTTGCACCGAAGCAGCAGCTTCTGTTTTGACCCATATATTTACAATCTGCTAATCAACGGTGGACCTTCACGACGCATTGCCTGTTTAATGCATAGTGGTCAGGGCCAACTCCGATGACAGGCGCACGCCCAGCGTTGTCCGAAAAGACTGTCTTGCGCGTTTACCGCGTGAACCGCATTGGCTCTGTTCCGCATCATAATCGTGCGGAAAGGCAGTAATGGGCTGGGGAGGTTTTCGGGCCTCCCCTTTACCCTTGGCGCACACACAAGAGTTGATGGCGCAGGTCCGGCCTGGAGGGCTAGGCCGAACATTGACACGGCCGCCGCTGCGTTCCACCTTGTTCTCATGGAACATGCACCCGACGCGGTGCGCCATGGCGCTGAACCGCTGTCTCAGACGCACCATCTGATCGCGGAAATCTTGCCCGAACTACGGCCTGCGGAGATGCAGACGGTCTACTTCCAGTGCATGGAGGACGGCCCCGAAAGCCTGTTGGCGCCAATCGAGGCGGAGTTCGCACGTCGTGGCCTTTCACCCCATGCTATGACGTTTGGTTCATGGCGAGCTTGATCACCGCTGAACGGATCGCAGACCTGATCAAGCAGGCTCCGGGCTGGGCCCTTGTGGGGCTTACCGTGCCGCAGGAGCGATTGAGAGCTGACGCACGACGGGAGGTTGTCCGGCACGTCTACAGCGCCCTCTACAGGCCGATTGGTATTGAGGTGGGGCAGCTACGTTTGCCGCTTTTCACCACGATCCAACCATAAACTTAAATTGGTAAGCAGTGCCGTTAAGGATTTTCGGCTACGTAATTACCATGCGCCAAATGTTTGCACGGTTGGGCTATTCGCCGCTCGGTCCGGCGCTGCTAGGCATCGCTTATTTTGCATTGGCCGTGTTGTCGCTGGTCGTAGCGCGGGGGGCTCATGGAATAGCCGCAATCTGGCCGCCTAGCGGCATTCTATTGGCAACGCTGCTCATCGTGCCCCGGCGTGCCGTCTGGCGGTTCGCGATGGCTGCGATCGTTGCAAGTTTGGCGGCGAACCTTCTTGAAGGATCCGGATTCCGCGTCGCTGCGGGGTTTACCGCTGCCAACGGGATCGAGGCATTGGTTGCGACGGTGATGCTGAGGCGGCGAGGTGGGCGGCGGATATCTTTTATCGATCCATCAGGCTTGTCCACATTCTTTATCGCGACGTTGATCGCCGCATCGGTAAGTGCAGGGCTGGCGGCCTGTATTTCTCCCCAGCCAGGCCGGGAATTCATGCTCGCTTGGCTTAGCACGGTATGGCTGGGCATGTTGCTCGTGACGCCGCTATTGTTTGCGATATTCGAAATAGCTGTCTCTGCGAAACGGGCGGTGTCCGGCCGTGAAACTCTGAACTTGGCAGGAATCGTTGTGTTGACGGTCGTCGCGACCGGTACGACGTTCTATCAAAGCCAATATCCGATGCTGTTCGTGCCGATGATGGTCATCGTGATCGCAGTCCTGCGCGGCGGCATGCTCGGCGGGGTCATCAGCATTATCGTCGTTGTGATGCTCGGATCGCTGGCGCTTTGGTTGGGCTCGGGACCTATCTTCCTGATCCGTGCGTCCCATGAATCGCGTATTCTGTTTTTTCAGTTCTACCTTTTGTCGCTGTTCGTTTCCGCGCTCCCGATGGCAACGCTTCTTGCCGCCCGCGATCGCTTAAGGATCAATCTTTCGGAACGTGTCCGTCTGCTCGATCAGGCTGAGGCGGTCGCGCACATCGGGCATTGGCGTATCAATCCCTCCGATCAGGCGATCTACTGGTCGCCTGAGGTATTCCGCATTCATGGTCTGCCGGAGGGCCAACCGCCAGCATTGGATCAGGCCATTGATCTGTATCACCCAGCTGACCGGGGGCGTGTGTCGGAGGCTGTAAAACGCGCCCTTACGGATGGTCGGCCGTTCGCGTTCGAAGCCCGGCTGGTTCGTTCCGACGGCGCCATTCGGCATGTCGAGACGCAGGGTGAGCGAGTGTACTCGTCGAGAGAGGATGCGATCGGACTATTCGGTTTGATCCGCGATGTTACAGAGCAAATCGAAGCGCGACGGGTCCTCAGCGATGCTCGCGACGCAGCCGATCGGAGCGCTGAGGCTGCGATGTTACTCGCTTCAACCGATGCCTTGACCGGTCTCGCGAACCGGCGGCGTATTGTCGAATATCTCGATGACAAATTGAGGGGCGCAGCCGCCGGTGAGGCTCAGCCTTCGATCGTCTTATTCGACATTGATCACTTTAAGTTCGTCAATGATCGCTACGGACATGATATCGGCGACGAGGTTCTCAAACGGGTCGCGTCGGCCGCCGCTGAAGGGCTGCGAAACACTGACCTTATCGGTCGCTACGGGGGGGAGGAGTTCGTTATCATCCTACCCGGAACCGACGCGAGCTCGGCGTTGCAGATCGCCGAACGCGTCCGAGCCAAGGTTGAAGCCTCTCAGCATGAGGGGCAACCGACGGTTACCGTCAGCCTTGGCATTGCCTCAACTGGCGGCGAGGATACCAGTCATAGTATTCTCAAGCGTGCCGACGTGGCGCTGTACGAAGCAAAAAGTGCAGGCCGAAACCGATTGCGCTTGGCTTCATGAACCAAAAGGCTAACCTGATAACGCATCAGTAACAAATAGTCGTGTATGCATAAGGTCCATCTGTAAGGGGAGGGGGAAATGCCTTTGACGATGGAGCAGATGCGACTTGTAACGCGCAGCTACGCCCAGATATCGAGTTCCCCGCATCCTTATTCCGAAATATTTTATTATCGACTACTGCTGAACCACCCCTTTGCACGCGCACTTTTTCCTGACGACATGACGCATCAGATATTTGTTTTCTCAAAAACTATTGATGTTCTGGTTGAGAATGTTGCGAATCTTACGCGACTAAGGCCGACGTTGACGGATCTGGCGAAGAAGCATGTCAAGTACGGCGTTAAGGCATACCAATATGCTGCGGTCGGAACGGTATTGATCGATACATTTGCAGAGCTCTTGGGAGAGGATTTCACCCGTGAAGCCCGTGAGGCTTGGGAGTTGGTCTACGCCGAAACTGCGGGCGTTATGATCTCCGCAGCGTATCCTGAAAACTAGACGACGCGCGGCAGAAGCTCAGGGGATAAATCTTTATACGCGCGAAAGGCATACATCCTTTCGGTTGGGGTTTAAGGTCAATGCCCTTTGTATAAGCGCTGAAGCGGGGACCCATGCGTTCGTGGTACAAACGCGTTAAACCGGAGGATAAGGTTAATTAGAGGTGCAGCCTGGCGCCAAGCCGGAAACCCTGATGCCTGAAATCTGTCAACCTCTACAATTGCTTACGACAGATTCTATCGGGATGCTGCCTAGATATTTATTCGCATGGCGACTTTACGATATTATCCAAGTTCAAGCGCTGCATTATTCGGAGTAGCACTTTCATCTAACCTGTGTTAATTTATAATATTGTCATCGACTATGCCGCGAGCACGATGACGACAGGGGGGTATAACTCTCGCTTGCAGAGCCGAGTGCCTGCCATGATCCCCAAATATGACATAGAATACAGCTTGGTGCGCGAGGCTGAAGAACGGCTCGCTGCGAAAAATGCTGCAGATGATACCGCTCGGGTAGCACATGCCGAATTGGCTGACCGCTACGCAGATCGCGCATGGTCCGCGCGTGAGGCTCGGTGCGAAGACGGCCTGAAATGCTGATGTTGCAACGTGCCCTCCTGGACGCCAACCCTGCGCACCCGCTGCTCATGAAGCTCGAGCAGCACGCGACGCTTCCGCCTGAGGACCGAGATTTGCTGAGCAGGATGCTGGCTGACATCCGGACGTTCGATGGCCGTCGTGATATTATCCGGGTCGGCGACAATCCCGAGTTTGTCCATCTAGTGATAGACGGATGGGCGTGCCGCTATTCAATTGTCGATGACGGTCAGCGACAGATCACCGCGTTCCTTGTCCCAGGCGATTTTTGTGATGCGCACATCATCATGCTCGGCCAGATGGATCATAGCATCGGTGCGCTGGGCCAAGCGAGGGTGGCGTTCATATCGAAGGATTTGATGGCCGAAGTCGTGGAGCGCCCAGGTCTCACGCGGGCATTGTGGTGGGCAAGCCTCGTCGATGAAGGGGTCTTAAGGGCTTGGCTCGTCAACATGGGGCGCAGGGACGCCTCCGACCGCGTCGCCCACCTCGTATGCGAGCTGCACGCCAGGTTACTTAGTGTTGGCATGGGCGGCAACAACACCTTCGAGATGCCCCTGACGCAAGAGGATCTCGGCGATGCCCTTGGTCTCAGCCCGGTTCACATCAACCGAGTTGTTCGACGCCTTCGGGAGCGCGGGCTCATGACGTTTTCAAACCGGAAGATCGTCATCCAGGATATCGAAGCGCTGAAACAAGAGGCCGGTTTCAATCCGCGTTACCTTCACCTGAAATAACCGCCCGCCGCGATCTATCCAAATGATGATGCTCTTGGTTTCATCTCGATGCAGCGCTGCCGGTTAAAGGACTCAAATGATGAACTTTCCCTGGAAAGAGAACGCTACGCTGGTGCGTATGGCCGCCGCCGGTCAATCGGACGATCAGTCATCCGAAATATTATTCGAAGGTACGTTGCTGGCGCTCGCCAAGAAGGTTCAGGCGATGAAGCAGCTTGATCGTCGCGGTCTGCGCCTGTCGCTGCCCGATCGGCTTATCCGCCCGCACACCTTCCAAGACGGCGCTTTGACGGCATTGATTGACAACATCCCGCGCGGTTAGGGCATAGGCTGGGAGGCAGGAGGTCCGCACCATGACGATTACGTTGATAATGGCGGAGAGTGACGGCGAGGATCACGGACGACGGGCGGACTCGTACGCAGGGCAATGCCCCTTCAGCTTCCAGGAGGGCAACCTACGGACTGCGTGGTTCCGTGGGTTCTCCAAGGGGCGATCCGCTACCGCTGGGCCCTTGGAGGCCTCAAGCACTCTCAGTGTAGCCGAGTGTGATGCGCTGATTGAACGGCTGAGGGTGCTGGGGATCGGCAGGTGACGTGTAGGTGTTCGACGTTTTGGTGGGGCTTGTTGAGCTTCGACGCCGTTTACCGGTTCGCATCCGGGAAGATCGCCAACGTAGCTGCGCCGCCAGCATTACCGTCTGGTAGCCGGGTATAGCGCAGGTCGATTTTTTGGCTTTTCCCAAGCCAAAGCGCTTTCGCTAGGAAGCGGCCGATCGGCGGTCTCAGTCCAAACTGGGAAGCGGCTGGGTGCCGCCGCCGGGGCACAGGATATAGGTCCATAAGTACCTATAATTGTTTGGTTATTCCCCGTGCGTCACTAGCCTTCGTAATGCGGGGGTCACAGGTTCGAGTCCTGTAAGCGGCACCATCCTATTAAATCGCTGATATCTTTGAAACTAGTCCGAACCGCCATTTACCGATCGGACAATGGCGGCCGGATTGTAGTGGCGCGGTCCGATCTTGCGGTATCGTTCAATGTCGCCTGTTGATCTCTCCGGAATTTGGCCCCTCCGTGGGTTGGCGGATCACTGAAGACAGGGGCTGTCACCGCGGGTGGACGATCTTGCCGATGATCGCGCACGATGTTCAGCGTCAACTCGATACGTCGCAAGGGACATGTGTCGTGCCACGCCTTCCTGCCGAAAACTGCCAACCGCTGAGTTCGATGCTGGTCAAAGGTCCACAGCAGGGGGGGCGGTGCTGCTGCGTATCACGAGTTCGTGTTGGAGTGTAACCTGCTGCGAAGGGCTTTCGACGCCACGGAGGATGTCGACGAGCAGATCGACGGTGCGGCGGCCGATCATGCCTTTGGGTTGGGCGATCGTCGTCAGCGGGGGCTGAAAATAGCGCGCGAGGGGAAGATCGTCGAAGCCGATCACCGAGACGTCCTTCGGGCATTTGAGCCCTGCGTCGCCGATCACGCTGAGCGCGCCCATCGCCATCTCGTCGCTGAAGCAGAAGATCGCGGTGACGTCGTTGTCGATCAGGTCGCGCGTGTGGCCGATGGCCGAGCCGGCGGAATAGTCGCCGATCCGGATGGAGAGACTGTCGCGCAGGCCGGCGCGGGTCGCGGCGTCGATCGCGCCGGCGAGGCGATCGCGGCTGATCGGGCTGATCTGCGGGCCGGTGATCATGCCGATCTTGCGGTGGCCGAGGTCGATCAGGTGCTGGATCGCGTCGGCGCTGGCGGCGGCGTTGTCGATGTGGACGCTGGGGACACCAAGGTCGGCGCTGTATTCGCAACCGTTGACGATCGGTGCCGCAGTCCCTTTGCGCGACAGCAATGGCGCGAGGCTGGCGGGCAGGCGGTGGCCGAGGAAGATCAGCCCGTCGACTTCGCGGCGCGAGAGCATGTCCGCATATTGGTCCTCGACCTCCGGATCGTGCCGCGTGTCGCCGACCACGACCGAATAGCCGGCGTCACGTGCAGCTTCTTCGGCGCCACGGATGACGCTCGCGAAGAACGCGTTGGAGATGTCGGGGACGGTCAGCAGGATCTTGGCGGCACGCAACGTCCGCAAGCTGCGTGCGGCGACGTTGGGCGTGTAGCCGGACTCGCGAACGACCTGCAGGACACGTCGCCGCGTTTCTTCGGACACCTGTTCGGGGCGGCTGAGAACGCGCGAAACCGTGGCGGTCGAGACGCCTGCGAGAGCGGCCACTTCGATGATCGTCGGCATAAGGCCGTCATGTATCCGGTCGTGGACAGTGTCGATCTATATCCGATGTAATCCTTTACATTCGATTGGGGGCTCCGTAGCTTCATGTCCGACAAGCAGTAAAACTGCGATCGGAGAGGTGGCGAATGGCCGTTGCGGACACTGCACAATATTCAACAGACGTCGCGCAGCCGGGTGGTCTGCTGACAGGCCGCCTGAGCGCGATGATGTTCATGCAGTTCTTCGTGTGGGGCGCCTGGACCGTCACGCTTGGCCTCGTCATGCAGACCGTGGGGATCGGCAACCTCATCGGCAACGCGTTCTCGGTCGGGCCGATCGCGTCGATCGTCGGGTCGTTCCTGCTCGGCATGGCGGCCGCACGGTATGTCAGCCCGCGGATGCTGATGGTCATCCTGCACCTAGTAGGCGGCGTGCTGTTGTTCGTTCTGCCGTCGCTGGTCACGCCGGAAAACGGCGGCACTTTCGTCTGGCTGCTGCTCTGCTACATGATCCTCTACATGCCGACGGTCGGTCTCGCGAACACGATCGCGCTGAAGAGCTTCGGCGAGCGGACCGACAAGTTCCCGTTCGTCCGTGCGTTCGGTACGCTCGGCTGGATTACGGCGGGTCTGATCATCGGCTCGACAGGGCTGTCCGCGAGCCCCGAGATCTTCCGCGTCGCAGGCGTGGTGTCGATCGCGCTCGGCCTCTACAGCTTCACGCTGCCGAACGTGACGGCGGATGCGCCCCGCGACGAGAGCGTGCTCCGCCAAGTGTTGTGCGTCGAGGCGTTCGGGTTGCTCCGCCAGCGCTCGTTCCTGATCTTCATGACCTGCGCGACGCTGATCTCGATCCCGCTGGCGATGTATTACGCCTATGCGTCGCCCTATGTCGGCGCGACCGGCATCAATAACGTCGGCGGCACGCTCGCGATCGGGCAAATGTCCGAACTCGTGTTCATGTTCTCGATGCCGTGGCTGTACCGCCGGTTCGGCGTGAAGCCGCTGCTGCTGGTCGGCATGGCGGCATGGGCGTTGCGCTACGCCTTGTTCGCGATCGGCGATGGCGGATCGTCGTTGTGGGCGGTGTATCTCGGCGTCGCCCTTCACGGCGTGTGCTATGATTTCTTCTTTGTCGCCGGCGCGATTTACACCGGCACGATCGCCACGCCGAAGGGTGTGAATGCGCAGGCGCAGGGCATGCTGACGCTGTTCACCTACGGTGTCGGGATGCTGCTCGGATCGCAGATCGGTGCGCTGTTGTATGCGCAATTGCCCGCATCGCCGACCATCGCCGACTGGCAGCATATGTGGTGGTATCCCGCGATCGCCGCGGCAGTGATCGCGCTGCTGTTCCAGTTCACGTTCCGCGACGACACCAGGAAGATCGCAGCATGACCGGCATGAAGGGCCCCGGGATATTCCTCGCCCAGTTCCTTGGCGACGAAGCGCCGTTCGACACGCTCGACGGTCTGGCGGAATGGGCGGCGGGGCTCGGCTATGTCGGCGTCCAGATCCCCTGCAACGCGCAACTGATCGACCTGAAGCTCGCCGCCGAGAGCAAGACCTATTGCGACGACCTTCGGGGTAGCCTTGCCAAGCGCGGCATCGAAGTCACCGAGCTGTCGACGCATCTGCAAGGACAGCTGGTTGCGGTCCATCCGGCGTATGACACGCTGTTCGACGGCTTCGCGCCCCCCGAGGTCCACGGCAAACCTGCCGAGCGCCAGCTCTGGGCGGTCGAGCAGGTGAAACTGGCGGCGAAGGCGAGCGCCAATCTCGGCCTGTCCGCGCATGCGACCTTCTCCGGCGCGCTGGCATGGCCGTACGTCTACCCCTGGCCGCAACGCCCCGCCGGGCTGATCGAGGAGGCGTTTGCCGAACTCGCGCGCCGGTGGACGCCGATCCTCGACGTTTTCGAGGAAGCTGGCATCGATTGCGCGTTCGAGGTGCATCCCGGCGAGGACGTCCATGACGGCGCGACCTGGGAGCGGTTCCTGACGGCCGTCGACAACCATCCGCGCGCGCGCCTCCTGTTCGATCCGTCGCATTTCGTGTTGCAGCAGCTCGACTATCTCGACTTCATCGACCGCTATCACGACCGGATCTCGTGCTTCCACGTCAAGGATGCCGAGTTCAACCCGAACGGTCGCACCGGCGTCTATGGCGGCTACGAGAACTGGGTCGATCGCGCCGGCCGGTTCCGCTCGCTCGGCGACGGGCAGGTCGATTTCTCCGGCATCTTCAGCAAGATGGCGCAATACGGCTATGACGGCTGGGCGGTTCTCGAATGGGAGTGTGCGCTCAAGCGGTCCGATGACGGCGCCCGCGAAGGTGCGCCGTTCATCCGCGATCACATCATTCGCCTGACCGAACACCCGTTCGACGACTTCGCCGCCAGCGGCATCGATCGCGTCGCTATCCGCAAGCTGCTCGGACTGTCGGAGGAGCAGGCATGAGCCGTCTCCGTCTCGGCATGGCCGGCGGCGGGGAGGGGGCCTTTATCGGCGCGGTCCACCGGATGGCGGCGGCGCTCGACGGCGATTGGGACCTGGTGGCGGGTGCGTTCAGCACCGATGGCGGGCGCAATACGCGCACCGGCGAGCTGCTCGGTCTCGATCAGCAGCGCGTCTACCGGTCGCTTGAAGCACTGATCGCGCACGAACGCACATTGCCCGCGGATGAGCGCATCGAAGCCCTAGCGATCGTCACGCCGAACCACCTCCACGCGCCTATGGCGATCGCCGCGCTCGACGCCGGCTTCCACGTGTTCTGCGAAAAGCCGATGGCGATGAGCGTCTTCGAGGCCGAGGCGATCGCCGCCGCCGCCAAGGCGAGCGGCCGCCAATTCGCGCTGGCGTTCACTTACAGCGGCTATCCAATGGTCGAAGAGGCACGCGCCCGCGTGGCCCGTGGCGATTTTGGCGCGATCCGGTTGGTGCAGGTGGAATATCTACAAGGCTGGCTCAGCCAACCAATCGACACCGACGGCAACAAGCAGGCCGAGTGGCGCACCGATCCCGCCCGCGCGGGGCTCGGCGGCTGCCTCGGCGACATCGGCACGCACGCGTTCCAGCTTGCCGAGCATGTCTCAGGCCTGTCGGTGCAATCGGTCTCTGCGGACCTCACCACGCATGTCGAGGGCCGCCGGCTCGACGACGACGTCAACGCACTGCTCCGCTTCGAGGGCGGCGCGCGCGGCGTGCTCAAGGCGAGTCAGGTCGCGGCGGGAGAGGAGAACGGGTTGCGGCTGCGCATCCACGGCGAACGCGGCGGGCTCGACTGGTCGCAGTTGGAGCCGAACACGCTGACATTGCGCTGGCTCGATCGTCCGGCCGAGATCGTACGGACCGGCGGGCCCGGCATGCTCGACGCCACCGCCACGCTGGTGCGGACCCCAGCGGGGCATCCCGAGGGCTATATCGAAGCCTTCGCCAACCTCTACCGCGCATTCGCCTCGGCGATCCGCAGTGATAGCGACAAACGCTGGTTTCCGGGCGTGACCGATGGCCTGCGTACGATGCGGTTCATCGAAGCGGTGATCGCCAACGCCGCATCGGACCAGAAATGGACTTCAGTAAATCCGGGAGAGAATGAATGAAGTTGCTCATGGCCTTGGTCGCGGGAAGCATCGCGGCGGTTGCGGCGGTCACGATATCCGTGCCGACCACCGCGCAATCGACCGCAGCCTCACCCCCGGCGTTCGCAGCTTGCCGCGCCTGCCATACCGTCGTGAAGGGCGGCCGCAACGGCATCGGCCCGAACCTGTACGGCGTGGTCGGCCGTGCCGCCGCCGCGACACCCGGCTTCAACTATTCGGCTGCGCTGAAGGCGTCGAAGCTGCGCTGGGACGAGCAGACGCTCAACGAATATCTGACCGCACCCCAGAAGAAGGTGCCGGGCACGCGCATGCCGATCGCGACCCCCGATGCCGCCAAGCGTGCTGCGATCATCGCGTACCTGAAGGCGGAGGGCGCGAAGTGATCGCGCCGTGCGCATGACGCTCTCGCGCCGTACCCTGCTCGCCGCCGGTGCCGCGGCATCGCTGGTCCCCGCCGGGATCGCCGCCCAGCGCCGCGGCAGCAATGCCGCACGGTTCTCGCTCGGTTACGCGCCGCACGAGGGCAGCTTCGCCAGTCGCGGCGGACGGATCGAGCAGATCGCCTATGCCGCCGACCAGGGGTTCACCGCCTGGGAGGACAATGAGGCGGCAACGCGGTCGGTCGCCGAGCAGGAGCAGATGGCCAAGGCGCTGGCGCAGCGCGGCATGACGATGGGCGTGTTCGTCGCCAGTATGCCGAAATGGGCGAAGTCGCGGCCGCTCCTCGGCGCTAACGACGGCGCCGAGCGCGAGGCTTTCCTCGCCGATATCCGCGCCTCGCTCGACGTCGCCAAGCGGCTGAATGCAAAGCGGATGACCGTCGTGACCGGCTTCATGGACCCGAAGGTTCCGGTCGATATCCAGACGGCGCGCGTGATCGACGTCATGCGCCGCGCGGGCGATATCGTCGCGCCGTCGGGCACGGCGATGGTGATGGAGCCGCTCAACACGCGGACCAACCATCCCGGCGTCTACATGCAGACGATCTCGCAGGGCTATGCGGTCGCGCGCGGGGCCAACAGCCCGGCGGTGAAGATCCTCGCCGACCTGTATCACGAGCAGATCCAGTCGGGGAACCTGATCCCGACGCTGGCCACCTGCTGGAGCGAGATCGGCTATATCCAGTTCGGCGACAATCCGGGTCGCAACGAGCCGTCGACCGGCGAGATCAACTTCGCCTCGGTCGTGAAGTGGCTGAAGGCGAAGCGCTACACCGGCGTGATCGGCATGGAACACGGCAATTCGATCGCAGGCCGCGCAGGCGAGGATCGCCTGATCGCCGCCTACCGCGAGATCGACGCAGCATGAAGGGGATGGGGATGAAGACGGTGGTGATGGCGAGCGTCATCGTGGCGCTGGCGGGGCCAGTTGCGGCGCAGGATAAGCCCGGCTTCAAGGACACGCCGATGCTGCCGGGCGGCCAGTGGCACGTCCATGATGCCGACCGCCCCGCGCCGGTCATCGTCGCCCCGGCCGCGACCCCCGGCGGTCCGCCCGCCGACGCGGTCGTGCTGTTCGACGGACGCTCGCTCGACGCATGGAAACCCGATCGCATCGCTTGGCCGATCGCGAACGGTGTCCTCACGATCCCCTCGCGCGCGAAAAGCGGCGGCGAGAACAACCTCGTCTCGAAACAGAGCTTCGGCGACGTGCAGATGCACCTTGAATTCCGCTCGCCCAACCCGCCGACCAAGACATCACAGGATCGCGGCAACAGCGGCATCTGGTTCATGCAGCGCTACGAACTGCAGATCCTCGATGGCTCGCAGAACCCGACCTACGCCGATGGCACCGTTGGCGCGGTCTACGGCTGGAAGCCGCCGCTAGTGAACGCCGCGCGCCGGCCCGGCGAGTGGCAAACCTACGACATCGTGTTCGAGCGCCCCCGCTTCGCTGCCGACGGCAGCCTGCTCCGCCCGGCCTACGTCACCGCGTTGCTTAACGGCGTGCTCGTCCAGAACCACCAGGCGATGCTCGGCACCACCATCTGGCGCAAGGTGGCCAGTTACACCGCGCACGCCGATGCCGCACCGATCCAGCTCCAGGATCACGATTCACCGGTGTCGTTTCGCAACATCTGGGTCCGTCCGTTGACCCAAGCGGCGATTGCGCAGGACCTGAAGAAGGACGGTAAATGATCGACCGCAGAACAGCACTCGCCGGTGTCGTCGCCATGTTCGGCACGGCTTTGTATGCGCCGATCGCACGCGCCGCCGGGATCGCTGCAACACCGGGCGCCGCGGCGGGGATCCCCGTCATCAGCGAAGGCCCGCCAAGTGTCGCGGTCTTCACGGCCCCTCAGCGCGCGCTGATGACCGCGCTCAGCGAACGCGTGCTGCCGACCACCGATACGCCAGGCGCGATTGCGGCCGGCGTCCCCGCGTTTATCGAAAAGTTGCTCGCCGATTGGGCTGCGCCCGCTGATCGGGTGCCGATCCTCGCCGGCCTCGACGCAATCGAGGCGCGAAGCTTGGCGGACTACAAGGTCCCCGGCGCAAAGGCGACCGCGGCACAGCACGACGCGCTCCTCACGCTGGCGATGAACGACCAGATCCCGTCCGGCGGGGTCTTCTTCGAGGCGTTCCGCCAACTCGTCGTCACCGGCTATTACACGTCGGAAATCGGCATGACGCAGGAGCGCGAATATTTGCCCGTGCCGGGCGAGTATAACGGCGCATTCCCCTATTCTCAGGTCAACAAGGTGTATTCCGCATGATCCTCAGCCGTAGAAACCTGCTTGCCGGCTCCGGCGCGGTCGCCGCCCTCGCGTTCGTCCCGACTGCCTCCGCGGCACAGTTGAAGGCGATCGGCCTGCAACTCTACACCATCCGCGACATCTTCTCGAAGGACCCGTTCGGTACGCTCGGGCAGGTCGCGAAGATCGGCTACCGCGAGGTCGAATTTGGCGGTGGCGGCTACGAGGGCATGGACCACGCGCAGCTGCGCCGGACGATGGACAAGCTCGGCCTGACCGCGCCGTCGGTGCATATCGGTTACGACGCGCTACTCCAGCGGTTCGACCAGTCGGTTACGATGGCCAAGACGCTCGGCGCGACCACGGTCGTGCTCCCGTACATGACCGACGAGCATCGCAACGAGGCGGGCTGGACCGCGGCGCTGCCGAACTTCAACCGGTTCGCGACCGACCTGAAAAAGGCCGGGCTGGGCTTCGCCTATCACAACCACGATTTCGAGTTCACCACCAAACCGGGCGGCGTCAGCCTGTACGAGCGGCTGCTGAAAGAGACCGATCCCGCGCTCGTGAAGCTCGAGCTCGATCTCTACTGGGCGCTGCATGCCGGCGAGAACCTGACGACGCTGATCGAGCGTCTCTCGCAGCGGATCTACGCCTATCACGTCAAGGATATGCGGCCCGATCGCAGCATGGCGGCGGTCGGTGCGGGGACGGTCGATTTCGCCGCGCTGTTCCAGCTGAAGGGCAGCGCCGGCGTTCGGCATTTCTACGTCGAGAACGACCAGGCCCCCGCGCCGTACCTGCCCGACATCACCACGAGTTTCCGGACGTTGCGCGCGCTTCGGTTCTGATCGGCCGCTTCTGAACGGGCGCGTTTCTTACAGGATATTAGGAGAGGAAGATCATGGCCGAGACCAACAGGTTCGACGCGATCGTAATCGGTTCGGGCGTCAGCGGCGGTTTCGCTGCGAAGGAATTGACCGAGAAGGGCCTCCGCGTCCTGATGCTCGACCGCGGCAAGATGGTCGAGCACGGCGAGGGCTACACCTATGACGGCAAGCCCGCCTACGAGGTCCCCGCGCGTAACATTATGCCCAAGCCATTGGTGGACAGCGACTATTTCATCGCCAAGCACGGCTATGTCCAGCCCAGCAACCGCGAGTTCCACAACGACGACCGGCTGAACCCGTACGCCTATGACGAGGGCAGCAAATTCTACTGGATCCGGCCGGGCGCGGTCGGCGGCAAGTCGCTGATCTGGGGCCGCTGGTGCTTCCGCTGGAGCCCGGAGGATTTCGAGGCGAACAAGCGCGACGGCCTCGATGGCGACTGGCCGATCCGCTATGACGACGTCGCGCCGTGGTACAGCTATGTCGAGAAATACATCGGCGTGTCCGGCTCGCGCGAGAACCTCGCCTATTTGCCCGACAGCGAGTTCCAACCGCCGATGCCGATGAACGTCGCCGAGAAGTGGCTGAAGCAAGGTCTCGAATCCAAGTTCCCCGGCCGCAAATTGATCAACACGCGGCTGTCGAACATGACAGAGGACAAGCCCGACCAGAACCGCACGAAATGCCAGTTCCGCAACCAGTGCGGCAATGGCTGCTCGTTCGGTGCCTATTTCTCAACCCAGGCGGTGACCTTGCCAGCCGCGCGCGCGACCGGCCGCCTGACGCTCAAGTCGGACTCCGTCGTCACGAACCTCGTGTACGACGCGACACGCAAAAAGGTCACCGGCGTCAGCTACATTGACGCCAAGACCGGCAAGGCGGAAACGGTCAACGCCGATCTCGTCTTCCTATGCGCCTCGGCGATCGCGTCGACGCAGATCCTACTGAACTCGCGCGCGCCGGGCAGCGACCGCAGCTATTTCGACGAGAGCGGAACGCTGGGCCGCTATGTGATGGACCACATCTTCCGCGTCGGGATCGAAGGCGACATCCCCGGCATGGAGGAGTTCATCGAATTCGGTCGCCGTCCAGGCGGCGTCTACGTGCCGCGTTTCCGCAATATCGGCGGCGACGAGGGCGTCGGCTTCAAGCGCGGCTATGGCTATCAGGGCAGCGCGTATCGCAACCCCGCCGCGCCGGTCGGGTTCGGTGCATCGATGAAGCAGGGCATGCGCAAATACGCGCCTTGGCGCTTCAGCATGGGCGCGTTCGGCGAGTGCCTGCCCTATGCCGACAACAAGGTTTCGCTGCACGCCAGCAAGGTCGACCGGTTCGGCGTGCCGCTGGTCCGCTTCGACGTCCGCTTCCGCGACAACGAACTGAAGATGATGACCGATGCGCGGGCGCAGGGCGAGGCGATGCTGAAAGGTGCAGGGCTCACCAACGTCAAGAGTTCGGAGAGCGAGCACGTCCCCGGCGACGCGATCCACGAAATGGGCGGCGCTCGCATGGGCCGCGACCCACGCACCTCGGTGCTCAACGAATGGAGCCAGGCGCACGCCGCCTCGAACCTCTACGTCACCGACGGCGCGCAGATGGCGTCGATCTCGTGCGTGAACCCGTCGCTGACCTTCATGGCCCTGACCGCACGCGCCGCCGATCATGCGGTCAAATCGCTTCGGAAGGCCTAGGCGCTAGGCGGGCAAGCTGCTCACGCGTCGTCCCCACCGCGGTTCATGACTGGCGCTTGGCGAGGCAGGGATAAACCCTGTCCACCAGGCGCCAACCGAACCATTCTAGCAGGGTAGCGCCCGTACGATTATTTCGCTGCCCCGCCGCCGGCAGCGATCCAGGCGTCGATCTTGCGTTCGAGCACCGGCATCGGCAGCGATCCGGTATCGAGCACCTGCGCATGGAAATCACGCGGATCGAACTTCGCGCCGAGTGCCGCCTGCGCCTTCGCTTTGGTCCGCGCGATCGTCAGCTGACCGATCTTGTACGCCAGTGCCTGCCCCGGAATGGCGATGTAGCGCTCTACCTCGGCAGTCGCATCGGTCCGCGCCATCGGCGAATTGGCGAGCATGTAGTCGATCGCCTGATCGCGCGTCCAACCCTTGGCATGGATGCCGCTGTCGACCACCAGCCGCATTGCGCGCAGCATCTCGTCGTTCAGCCCGCCCATCCGCTGATAAGGATCGGTCTCCATGCCGAGTTCCTTCCACAGGCTTTCGGCATACAGCGCCCAGCCCTCGACATACGCGGTGTTGCCACCGAACCGCATGAAGGCTGGCAGCGCGGTGTTCTCCTGCGCGAGACTGATCTGGAAATGATGCCCCGGCACGCCCTCGTGCAGGAACAGCGTCTCCATCTCCCACATGTAGCGCGAAGGCAGGTCGTAGGTATTGTAATAGAATACCCCGGGCCGCAGGCCGTCAGGCGTTCCGCCCTGATACGAGCCACCGGCCTCGGTCTTTTCCTTGAAGGCTGGGACCGGGCGGATCTCGAGCGCGGTCTTCGGCGTCAGCGAGAATTGCTCGGGAATGCGCTGGTCGATGCGCTTCTCGATCGCACGATAGCCGTCGCGCAACTGGTCGACCGAACTCGGCTGGAACTGCTTGTCGGTGCGCAGGAAGGTGAAGAAAGCCGGTAGATCGCCCTTGAACCCGACCGCCTGCTTCTGCGCCTCCATCCCCTTCAGAATCCGCGCGACCTCGGACAGGCCGAGCTGGTGGACCTGCTCGGCGGTCATCGGCAGCGTGGTGTTCTTGCGGATCAGATACGCATAATAGGCATCGCCCTCGGGCAGCGCGGACAGGCCTACCGTGTCGCGCGCAACCGGCAGATACGTCTTGGCGAGAAAGTCCCGCATCCGCTGGTGCGCAGGCGTGATGACATTGCGGATCTGCGCCGCATAGGCCGCCTTCAGTCGCGTCTGGTCGGCCGCCGAGATCGACGCGGGGAAGGTCTTCACCGGGCCGTAGAAGGTCGATCCCTCGACACCTTCGGCGATGAGGTTGTCGAACTCCTGGATCATGTTGGTCACGACCAGCTTAGGCTGGACGATCCTGTCCTTCATGCCCTGGCGGAACAGCCCGATCGCGCGGTCCAGCACCGCGGCATATTGCGCGTTGCGCTTCAGGTTGTTCTCATAGTCGACGAGCGTCTTGAACGGCGCTGCGCCCTTGCCCGATGCGAGGTCGGGATAGAAGGTCTGGAACCCGTTGAAATGGTCGATCGGCAGGTCGCGCTCGACCCTGACGATTGCGGGGGCGTAGCCGGCAAGGTCGGTCTCGTTGCGCGTCTTGAACACGTCGTACGCGATCTGGTCGGTCGCGGTCAGCTTCGTCCGGTCGATCGTCTTGAGCGCGGCCAGATCATGCTCGATCGCCGCGCGTTCGGCGGCCAGATACGCATCGGTCAGATAATCGCCGAGCCGGTCCGCATAGCGCAAATCGCCGCGGAAGATCCCCTCGATCGGATTGCGTTTCAGGCTCGCCTCGTCGCTGTCGTAGAACACCCGCTTGAGCCGCGCATCGTCCGCACTCTCACCGGGCTGCGCGACGGGAGGCGGCAGCGCCTGCGCACTCGCCGCGGCGCTGCAGACGGTCGTGGACAGGAAAGCGGCAAGCAGCAGTTTGACGGACAACGCGTGTTCCTTTGGATGCGATGACACGGGGTAGGATGCGGCAGGATTTCCCGCAAGCGCCGCCCGTGTCCGCTCGAACTGCAACGAGCGGGCGCGCTCAGGAGGCGGCCTCTGTGCTGACGCGGACCGACCAACATGAGGGTCCCGCCGCGGCTTGATTATAGCCTGACGCCAATAAGGCGGAGCCTGGCCGAAGCGTTGGCTCCGCTATGCGCCTATGGGACCGAAAACATGGCGGAGGTCACGCGCGTGTTCGCCGAACGCGACAATTGGCAGCGCAAGGCAGGCTGATCACCGTTCGCGCCGCGCTTAGTCCGCTTCGGCGCGGCGCGGCAGTTTCCAGTTCGGGCGGACGAAATGGCAGGTGTAGCCGTTCGGCTTGCGCTCGAGGTAATCCTGGTGCTCGGGCTCGGCCTCCCAGAAATCGCCGACCGGGGAGAGTTCGGTCACGACCTTGCCCGGCCATAGGCCCGATGCCTCGACGTCGGCGATCGTCTCCTGCGCGACCGCCTTCTGATCGTCGTCGGTGTAGAAGATCGCCGAGCGGTAGCTCGCGCCGCGATCGTTGCCCTGCCGGTTGACCGTCGTCGGGTCGTGGATCTGGAAGAAGAATTCGAGCAGCGTGCGAAAGTCGGTGCGTGCCGGATCGAAGACGATCTCGATCGCTTCGGCATGGTTGCCGTGGCGGCGATACGTCGCATTGGCGATGTCCCCGCCCGAATAGCCGACGCGGGTCGAGACCACGCCGGGCAGCGCGCGGATCAGGTCCTGCATCCCCCAGAAGCATCCGCCGGCGAGTACCGCGCGTTCGGTCCGGGCCGGAACTTCCTCGACCTGATCGAGATACGCGGCATAGCCTTGCGCCACCATCTCTTCGCGCGGGACGAAGCGCAACGCTGCCGAATTGATGCAGTAGCGCAGGCCCCCACGGCTTCTCGGACCGTCCTTGAAGACGTGACCCAGGTGACTGTCGCCATGCGCCGAACGAACTTCGGTACGCGGGATCAGCATCGACCAGTCGCGCCTGGCCTTGACGTTCGCCGGTTCGATCGGCCGCGTGAAGCTCGGCCAACCGCAACCGGACTCGTATTTGTCGGCGCTGGCGAACAGCGGCTCGCCCGAGACGATGTCGACGTAGATCCCCGCGTCCTTGGTGTGCAGCAACGCACCGGAACCGGGGCGCTCGGTCGCATTCTCCTGCGTCACCCGGTATTGTTCGGGCGTCAGCGCGGCGACGGCATCTTCGGTCTTGTGGTAACTGGTCATGGCGGCACTCCGTTGACCGGAATGTGGTGTGCCGTCATCTCGCTGTCGAGATGCGGGCAGGCACCGCCGCCCTGCGATCAGCGCTGTTTCTTGGTCAGGGTCGCGGTGAAATCGGGATCCTTGTTCGCGACCCAGTCGACGAACTTGCGCACCGCCGGGTCGGCCAGCAGTCCCTCGACGTCCATGCCGTGGCGTTGCAGCTCGGAATTGGTGAAGTTCGCGGTCAGCGTCTGCTGGCAGATCGGATGCATCGGCACGACGTCGCGGCCGCCCCGGCTCTTGGGGACGGGATGGTGCCAGACGATGGTCTTGCCGGTCGGGCGACCACATAGCCAGCACGCGACGATCGCAACGGGCGCGTCCTCCTCGGCCTGCGGATCTTCATAGGGACCGTGTTTCGAATGTTTGCGCGCCATGCGTCTGTCTCAAGTCCCGATGATTGCGACGCCTTCCTTAGCGGGGCGGGCGCCGTTGCGACAGTCGGCTGGTGCCGGCCGCGCACGGCAGGGCAAAGCGACCCGCGGCGTTCGAACGTTCATCGGGGCGACCTTGATCAAGCAATGTCGCGAGCTATTACGCGAACAGTAATCGGCAAAGACCGGCGAACAATCGTGAACCGCGGTAGAATATCCGAGGAGTAGGTATGAGGCCGAATAATATTAAATGGTTTGTTCTCACCGGGATAGCGGCATTCTTCGGCGTGATATTCGGCATGACGGGGGCGCAATCCTTGTCCGGCGGCGCGGCGGTCGTGATCTTCGGGGGGCTGTTCGTCGCCGCCACCGCGTTCGTGATCTGGTCGCTGTCCGGCAACAGGGTCGGCAAGACTGCGCCGCCTGCCGTTATTGCGGACGCGCGGACGCTTCGGCCGGCTGCGGGTAGCGCGCGGATCTATGTCGTGCGGCGCGCTTCATGGGTGGCATGGCCGGTATGAAAATCGACATCCACGGCGTCGCGTCGGGGCAGATCCGGATGAACCAATTCGTCATGGCCGAGGTCCCGCCCGGCACGTACACCGTCGAGACCGCAATGGCGCGCAACGGCATCAAGCCGTCGAATTCTCAAACCACGTTGTCCGTGCAAGGCGGCGACGTCGTGGTGATCCTGGCGATGCTGAAGGTCCAGTCGCTGCACTCGACTACCACGCAAGAGCAAATCGTCGGCACGGAAGCGCGAACCGCCGTCGCCACGACCAAGATGATCGAATGGACCAACCGATCGGCTTCGGTCGCATAGCCATGTGAAGGTGCTGTCCCGCGAAGCCTCCGGCTCGCGTCGCTCGGCAGCACGGCGCGCTGGAAACTGTCGTTCCCCGCAGGCGCGTCAGCTCACCGCACCAGCGAGCACGTCGACGGTCGTACCGAGGGGAGCCACCAGCGCCTGGTAACAGGACATGGCCGCGAAGCAGGCGATACCCGCGCCGATGATCGCCAGGCAGACGAACTGGAATGCCGATGCGCGGCGTTTGGTACGGTCGGTCTGCTCGACGATCCGCCGGGCGGACTGTTCGCGCTTCATCGCGCGGCGGTCGGCGTCGGCGGCGGGGGGGCGATGTTTCAGGACGGGTTCGCTCAGCAATGCAGCCAGGCTGACCGGATCCTGCGTCCGGACGCCGAAGCGGCTGCCACCGTTCCACACCACGCGACCAATGATGACGAGGGTCCCGCGGCGGATGTCGACATAGGTGCCGAGGATCGGCGGTTCGCTGCTTGATACGAGCAGGCCCTTGTCGGACACGTCATGAATGCATCCGTTCGACCATTTGCCGCCGACATTCATGCGACAGGGAACCGAGAGTTCCTTCAAAGCGCGCAATTCTCATCCGATCTGGTTGGATCATCGTCCAGAATGCGTATCCCGGTGTCGAAGCGCACCCAATCCGGGAAATATACCGAGACGCGTCATGCATTGCCGACAGCGCCGAGGATGGCGCATCGAGACCGGTCAGCGCGCATCGACCGAATAGCGGTCCCAGCATTCCAGCGGCCGCCGACCGCATCGCCCGAATCCACATCAAGCTTACCCATCCGGTGGTCCGATCGACCGCGGGGATTACCGTGCGAGCGCGATCAACTGGGCGATGCCGTTGGTGCCGGTCTTCGCGACGATCGCGGCACGGTGATCCTCCACCGTCTTCGGGCTGATGTCGAGCGCGGCGGCAATCGCCTGGTTGTTGTGGCCCTTCACGAGCAGGTCGAACACCTGGCGCTGCCGCGGCGTCAGCCCCGCGGTCCGTGCGAGTGCGGAGCGTTGCGCCTTTGACCAGGCGACGCCCTTGGCGATGGCGGCGAGCAACCGGTCCTCGTCGATCGGCTTTTCGAGATAGTCGAGGCCGCCATAGCGACGCACCGAATCGACTGCGTTGGCGGTCGTCGGCCACGCGGTCATGAAGATGATCGCGACCGCGGGGTCGAGTAGTCGGACGCGATCGGCAAAGTCGAACCCGTCGATCTCGCCCATCATCACGTCGGTGACGATGCAGTGCGCCGGGGCGCGCTCGTACACCTCCAGCAACGGGGCCGGATCCAAGAACGGTTCCGCGACATGACCGTGACGGCGAAGCAGACGTGCGACCGCAGCGCCAAGGTCCTGGTCGTCATCGACGACATACACCATGCCACACGCCGTATCGGTCATTCGGGCTCTCCAACGAGCGGAAGGGCAATGGTCGCGCGCGTTTGCCCCGCCGTATCGGTGATGCGCGACAGGGTGCCACCATGCGCCTCGACGATCGCGCGGGCGACGAGGATGCCGACGCCCATGCCGGGTTGCTCGGGGCGGGTCGGGCGCGATCCGTTCACGACCACCAGCTCCACGCCTCGGTTCGTGCGCGTCACGCCGAGCGTCACGGTGCCGTTGCCACAAGCCTGGACCGCGTTGCGCACCAGGTTGACGATCGCCTGCGCCAGCTCGACCTCCTGCGCGAGGATGACGAGGTCGGGCGCAACGGCGTCGATCGACAGCGTGACACCGTGCGATTTCGCCTCGGGCCGGGCCAGCGCCGCGACGGTGTCGATCAACGTCGCGAGCGGCAGGGGCGTCGGCACGTCGACCGTCCGTCCGCCGAACCGCCGGAGCCGGCGGACGAGCGTTGACAATGCGGCGGCCTTGCGATCGATCAGCGCCGCGGTGGTCGCGATCTCGACATCGGCCGAGACGGTCAGCTCGTGCAGATGCTTGGCCTCGATCGCCAGCGTCGAGAGTGGCTGGCTGATCTCGTGGATGACCGCCACCGACATTGCCCGCAACGTCTTCAACCGTTCGGCCTGGAACAACAGGCGATCACGGCGTTCCAGGTCGACGCGCACCCTGGCCTGTGCGTCGGCGAAGCTGCCGGCGAGATACCCGACGACCATGATCGAGGCGAGGCTCATGTGCAGCGCGAGGCGCCCGCCCATGTCCATCGGCATCGCGGTTTGCGGCAGGACCATCGCCGCGACGACGACGATCGCCAGCCAGCTCGCCAGTCGCCCGAACCGCAGCCCGATCCACGCGACCGCGAGCAGGACGGGGGTATGCGGCGTGCCCAGGCCGATCCGCGCGAGCAGGATCTCGATCGCGAACGACGCGACCAGGATCACCACGGCCTCCGCGACCGACGCCATGCTCGGGCGTCCGGGCCGCAACGCGCTGCCCGTCGCAAGGTCCGCCACCCAGAGCAGGGGCGGTGCCAGCAGCAGGACGCCGAGCAGGTCGCCGACGACGAACCCGGTCAGCGACGTCACCGTCTCGCGCAGTCCGGACACGCCGGTGAGATCGGGGCGTAGCAACGACCAGGGCAGCGCGGTCAACGCAGCGGCGGCGGGCGCGCCGACCGAGGCGAGGCCGAGCGGCATCGGCGCAACGCTCATGCTCGTCTGCGCACGATCCGCCATCGTCCGGACCAGCAGCACGATCAGGCCATAGACCAGCGGCGGACGGATCACGCCGATCAGCGCGGTCAGCCATCCCGCCGACCGCGGATCGATCACGCCGGTGCCAATCTGCACGAGGATCTCGGTCACGATGATCGCAACGGTCAAGCGCGGCCCACGCCGCCACAGCAGCGCAATGCGGAAGCCGGCAGCGGGATACAGCAGCGAATAGAAACCGCGCCCGCCCCATTCGGCGGCGATATGATGCGCCGCCAGGAACGCGAGCGCATACCCGACCAGCCAGGGCAGGTCGGCGACCGTCGGCAGGACGGTAGTGGCGCGGGAGGGGGTATGGGGCTCTACGAAGGGCTTGGCGAGCGTCGTCATCACGGCCTCCCTGCCAGATCGAAACGCCGCAGCCTATCCGGGCGTATCCCGGAATGCGATCCTAGGCGGAAGGTGGCACGCCGCGATCGCTCGGCGGCAAGTCCCAATAGGGCGGATCGCCGAACGAGCCCCTGAGGCTCAGCGTCAGGGCAGCGATCTTCGCTGATGCGCTGCGCTCTCGCGGATAGGCGATGTACAGTTCGGCACCCTCGGCCGCGCAGCCGATATCGATCCTGACCAAGGCCCCGGTCGCGACATCGGCATGTGCGAAGAACGTCGGCAGCAACGTGATGCCCAGACCGGCGCGCGCCGCGTCGCGCATCACTAGGCCATTGTTGACGCGTAGCGCGGCGCGCGGTCGCACGACGGTCCACCCGTCGGCGCTCGCAAAACGCCAGTCGGCATCGCGGTTCGCGTAGAGAATGCCGCAATGCGCTTCGAGGTCGGCAACGCTTTGCGGCACGCCGTGCTGCGCGAGGTAGGCGGGCGAGGCCAGGAGGATGCGCTGGCTGGTGGCGAGCCGCTTGGCGACCAGCCTGGTGTCGGCGATCGTGCCGTGGCGAATGACCGCGTCGAAGCCGTCGGCCGCCGCATCGACGAAGCGGTCGTCGAGTTCGAGCGTCAGGTCGATGCCCGGATGGTCGGCGAGGAAGCGACAGATTGCTGGTCCGAGATGCAGCACGCCGAAGCCGACCGGCGCGGACAGGCGCAGCGGCCCGACCAGCGTGCCACGCCGTGCCGCCATCTCCGCGGCGCCTTCCGCTGCCTCGTACAGGATCCGCTGCGCGCGCGGCAGGAAGGTCTGGCCGTCCTCGGTCAGCGACAGCTTGCGCGTCGTGCGTTGGATCAGGCGCGTGTCGAGCAATCGCTCCAGCTCCGCCAGTCGTTCGCTGACCACCGATTTGGCGTTGCCCAAGCGCCGCGCCGCCGCGCTGATCGACCCCGCTTCCGCGGTGGCAACGAACGCCGCAATACCGTCGAGCTTCATCATCGTTCGACAATCCCGGAAGGCGGTTTCGGCTTTTGCCGGCTAGTGCGAACGGTGCTCGCGCGGCACGCTCCTGTCCAGTTGCAGCGGCAATGCTGCCCAGGAGCACCGCGATGTTACGACATGCCGCTGCCGCCATCCTGGCGATACTCGTCGCCACGCCCGCGCTGGCACAAGTTCAGCCGTTCCCACCCGGCTTCACCGAACGCGATGTCGTGACGAACGGTACGACGATCCATGTGCGCGCGGGGGGCCACGGTCCGGCGGTCCTGTTGCTGCACGGCTATGGCGAGACCGGTGACATGTGGGCGCTGCTCGCCGCCGATCTGGTGCGCGACCACCTGGTGATCGTTCCCGACCTGCGCGGCATGGGCCTCTCATCGAAACCGGCGGGCGGGTACGACAAGTCGACGCAGGCAGTCGACATGGTCGGTGTGCTCGACGCGCTGCAGATCGATAGGACCGATCTGGTGACGCACGATATCGGCAACATGGTCGGCTATGCCTTCGCCGCCCGGAACCGTGACCGAGTTACCCGGTTCGTCCTGATGGACGCGCCCTTGCCCGGCATCGGGCCGTGGGACGAACTGCTGAAGAACCCGCTGCTCTGGCATTTCCGGTTCGGCGGTCCCGATATGGAGCGGCTCGTCGCGGGTCGCGAGCGCATCTATCTCGACCGGTTCTGGAACGAGTTCTCGGCGTCACCGGCGAAGTTCAGCGAAGCCTCCCGCGTTCATTATGCCGCGCTCTATGCCCGGCCCGGCGCGATGCACGCGGGCTTTGCGCAGTTCGCCGCGTTCGACCGCGACGCAGCGGACAATGCCGGCTTCGTCGCGGCGGGCAAGCTGACCATGCCGGTGCTTGCCATCGGTGGCGCCAAGTCGTTCGGGCCGATGATGGCGACGGTAATGCGGTTCGCCGCGAGCGACGTGACGCAGGTGGTGATCCCGGACTCGGGCCACTGGCTGATGGAAGAACAGCCTGTCGCGACGATCTCAGCCGTACGCGGGTTCTTGGACACCAAACGATAAGGACGGGTAGGCGTCGATCTTCGCGTACGTACTTCCCAGCCGAGTCAGTCGGCCTCGTTCGACCGATCGTCAGTCATGCCTGCAGAATTGGCGCGTTACGAGCGTCACTGCATCGCCGAACGGTCCCCTGCAAGTGCTCGCCGCAGCGCCGCGACCTCCACGTTCAGGGCTGCGAGTCGATCCTGCGTCATGCCGGACCGCTCGACGATCAGCGGGCCAAGACACCCTGTCTCCGCCCACCGCGCCCTGCCGGTCTCAGTTAGACGTACGCGCACCTGTCGTTCGTCGGCGGGATTGCGGATGCGCGTGACCAGCCCCGCCGCCTCCAGCCGTTTCGCCAACGGCGTGATCGTGCTCGGTTCGAGTGCCAACCGTTCGGCGATCGCGCCGATCGAACAGCCATCCTCCGCCTCGTTGAGCGTCTGGAGGACGAGAAACTGTGGATAGGTGATGCCGAGCCGGTCGAGCACGGGCTTGTACGCGCGATTTATCGCGATCGTCGCGGCATAGAGCGAAAAGCAGAGCTGGTCGTCGAGGGGCAGGGGATCGGACACGGCAGGCTCCTTCACGCTCGACCGTACATAAAATTGCTTATCGCGGCAAATCTTACTGGACTTCGGTACCGCCACATCATAGATCGTTATCGCGATAAGCAATATGGAGATTTCAGCATGTCCGTCGATGTAAAATACACCACCGAAGCTACCGCAACCGGCGGCCGCGACGGCCATGCACGGTCGCAGGACGGCCGTTTCGACGTCGCGCTCTCGACGCCGAAAGAACTGGGCGGCGCAGGCGGCGACGGCAGCAACCCCGAGCAGCTGTTCGCAGCCGGCTATTCCGCGTGCTTCATCGGCGCACTGAAGGTCGCTGGCCAGCAGTTGAAGGTGAAGCTGCCCGACGACGTCTCGGTCACCGCGAAAGTCGGTATCGGCCCGCGTTCGGCTGGCGGTTTCGGGATCACCACCGACCTGACCGTGTCGCTGCCAGGCATCGACCGCGCCGAAGCGCAGCGTCTGGTCGATGCCGCACACGAAATCTGCCCCTATTCGAACGCCACCCGCGGCAACGTCGATGTCGGCCTGACGCTCGCCTGAAGGTGAAGCCCTGACGGTCGGGCGGCACGTCCGCTGCCCGACCGTCTTTAATTGGCAGCAAGACCAAGTCGCTGACGTCGAGCGGCCTCTAAGTCACGTCCCATGCGTGTTGACATTGATGGTCACGGCTCCGATGTAACTTGCATGTACGCTCCTGCGACACATAAGCGTTTTCTCGACCATTCGGGTCAACTCGCCGCACGCGGTTAGCCCGAGCTCGCGGCTGTTCGCCGTTCGAGTTCGGGCTTTATTCGATCTGAGCTTTGGGACGTGCTCTGCGCGCCCATGATCTCGAGTAAACGGAAACCGCACAGTGTCGGAACAGAACCCTGATAAAGATAGTCGCCCTTTGGCGGATCATGACGTCGAACTGCAGGATCGCGCCTCGCAGCCCTTCCTTAGAATGAGGCCGAAGCATTTTTTCTCGAACCAGTTCGAACTGGAGATCGTCGAAAACTATTCTGCCGATGATGGCGATCGTCGCGCTCGCAAGCAGCCGAACTGGTTGAACCGCTTCATCGACGTGAATCTTATCCTAATGATCCTCGTGATCGGCGTGCCAATCCTGTTATATTGCATTGTCGCGTCGGCGAAATAGGCGTCGGACTCGCGGTACAGGACTGTTCGTCACGATGTCGCGGGCAGTCCGCGAGCGAGAGGGTCGCCGGCGACCTTCCGCAAAATCCGTGCCGATAAGCAAGTAACGCTAGTTACCCACCGGACTTCCGCGCCGCCTATCCATGATAGGTAAGGATGCAATACGCTTAATGCGGCGTGATATTACCGTGTTGCGCGCGCGATGCAGCACGTTTCATAGATTTGATCATCTACTCCGACATCTACCGAGCGGGGCCGGAGTAGCGACGAAGCCCAGCCAGTATCAGTCAAGCCGATTATATTTATGTCGGACGATGAACAAAATGTAATGATGCACGTATGTTAAACACCTGGTGTTCAATTTCATACAAATATAGTAGGCGCCTGCCAGCAGGGGTGCATTACGAATTCAAGGACATACCGTGACCGATACACTTAATACAGTCGAGCTCGCCGCCGAACTGACGGCAGCATGGCTTGCCAACCCCAATACGCGCACTGCGGCCGACGACGTGCCTGCGTTCCTCGTCGCGATGCATTCGGCCGTCGAGAAGCTGGTCGGCAATGGCGAAGCGGAGCCCGAGGCAACAGCACAGCCGACGTCCGAGCCAGCCGTTTCGGTCCGCAAGTCGCTGGCATCGCCCGATCACATCATCTCGATGCTCGACGGCAAGAAGTACAAGACGCTGCGTCGTCACCTGTCGACCAACGGCATGACGCCGGAGCAGTATCGCGAGCGCTTCAACCTGAAGTCCGACTATCCGATGGTCGCCGCGACCTATTCGGAAGCGCGCCGTGCGATGGCGAAGTCGATCGGGCTTGGTCGCAAGGCAGGTGCAACGGTTGAGAAGGCGTCGGAAGACGCAGTGAAGACCGTTCGCAAGGGCGGCAAGGCAGCGCTTGATGCCGCCAAGAAGACGCTCGGCAGCGAGGATTGAGATCGGCGAGGGGGGAGGGCGTCGTCCTTCCCCTCTCCCCTTCACGACGGCCAGTTACGCGCTATGCGCGCCGGCCGTCCTCGACCAACGCCTGCGCTAAAAGCGCGCGGATCGCACGCAGCGCCGGTATCACCGGCTCGATTGTGTCGGTCGTGACCGGCATTGTCTTTTCGGCCGCAAGCAGTCGCTGCACGCCGCGGACGGTATAACCTTCGCGGTTGAGCAGCGTATCGATGCGCCGGACCAATACCGCATCCTCGGCACGGTAATAGCGCCGGTTCCCCGCGCGCTGCAGCGGCCGCAACTGCGGAAACCGGGTCTCCCAATAGCGCAGGATATGCTGTGGCAGGCCGGTCTCACGCGAGAGTTCGCCGATCGTCCTGAACGCAGCGCCCGCCTTGCCCGGCCCCGCCGTCGCTATGCCCACGGCACCTAAGGATGTGCTGCCGTCGTCGGAACCGGGATCGCCCGCTACGTCGATGTCGTCCGTAAAATCGCCACCGGAAGTATCGGCGTCATCGGGCATTACAGAATCAGTCGGCGCCGACGATGCGCTCACGCATCATCTGGCTCGCGCGGAACGTCAGGACGCGACGCGGTGCGATCGGCACCTCGATGCCCGTCTTCGGATTACGGCCGACCCGCTCGCCCTTGTCGCGGAGTACGAACGTGCCGAACCCCGAGATCTTGACGTTCTCGCCTTCGGACAGTGCGCCGCACATCTCGGAAAGAATCTGTTCCACGATCTTCGAGGAATCCGCACGCGACAATCCCACCTCGCGGTGGAGGGACTCGGCCAGATCGGCGCGCGTCAATGTACCGGTCATCGTCATTCGCAAGCTCCCAGTCTCGGCGCTTCTCTACACAAGCAGGATCGCGACCGGAAGAACTTTTGTTCTACAAGTGAATCGATCTCTTTCTACGAGATTAGAAGCGGATAACCGCCGCGCCCCAGGTAAACCCGCCGCCCATCGCCTCGAGTACGACGATCTGGCCTTGTCGGACACGTCCATCGCGCACCGCGACGTCGAGCGCGAGCGGCACGGAGGCGGCCGACGTGTTGGCATGCTGGTCGACGGTGACCACCACCTTGCCCGCCGCGAGGCCCAGTTTGCGCGCGGTCGCGTCGAGGATCCGCGCGTTCGCCTGATGCGGCACGACCCAGTCGACCTGATCCGAAGACAAGCCAGCCATCGCCAGCGACTCGGTCATCACCGAAGCCAGGTTGGTGACCGCGTGGCGGAAGACCTCGCGGCCCTTCATGCGCAGCTTGCCGACGGTGCCGGTCGTCGAGACGCCGCCGTCGACATAGAGAAGCGCGTTGTGACGGCCGTCCGCGTGCAGCTTGGTCGTCAGGATGCCGCGACCACCTTCGTCCGCGGTCTCCTGCGCCTCCAGCACGATCGCGCCGGCGCCGTCGCCGAATAGCACGCACGTCGTCCGGTCTTCCCAGTCGAGGATGCGGCTGAACGTCTCGGCGCCAATCACCAGCGCGCGCTTGGCGACGCCGCTGCGGATCATGCTGTCGACCACCTGCACCGCGTACAGGAAGCCCGAGCAGACCGCCGCCACGTCGAACGCGACGCAATCGTTGATGCCGAGCATAGCCTGCACCTTGGTGGCGCTGGCGGGGAAGGTCTGGTCGGGGGTCGCGGTGGCGAGAACGATCAGGTCGATGCTGTCGGCTTCGATCCCCGCCGCCGTCAAAGCCGCGCGGCATGCGTCGGCGGCCAGTGTCGCGGTCGTCTCGCCTTCGCCGGCGATGTGACGGAAGCGGATGCCGGTGCGCTCGACGATCCACTCGTCGCTCGTATCGACCTGCTCCGCCAGCTCGGCGTTCGAGACGCGACGCGCGGGCAGGGCGGAGCCGGTGCCGATGACGACCGAACGGATCATGCCGCCTTCTCCACGCTGCCAAGATCATCGGCGATCCGCCGCACCAGATCGTTTCGCACCATCTTGGCGGCATTGCCGATCGCCGTCGCGACGCCGCGCTCGGTAGCGCCGCCGTGGCTCTTCACGACGATGCCGTTGAGCCCGAGGAATACCGCACCGTTGTGATTGTTGGGATCGAGGTGATCGCGCAGCAACTCGGTCGCCGGCCGTGAGATCAGGAAGCCGAGCTTCGACCGCACCGAACTGCGGAACGCGCGCTTGAGCAGGTCGGCGACGAATCGCGCGGTGCCCTCGGCGGTCTTCAGCGCGATGTTGCCTGAGAATCCGTCGCACACGACGACGTCGACCTCGCCGCGCGACAGGCGGTCGCCTTCGATGAAGCCGTTGAACTGCATGTCGACAGCGGGCGTCGCACGCAGCTGGGCCGCCGCATCACGGATCTCGTCCGTACCCTTCATGTCCTCGCTGCCGATATTCAGCAGCGCGACGCGAGGATGCGGGATGTCGAGCGCGGTGCGGGCATAGGCGGCGCCCATGATCGCGAACTGGACGAGGTTGCGCGCGTCGCATTCGGTGTTCGCGCCGAGGTCGAGCATCACCATGTCGGTGTCGCCGAGCGTCGGCAGACGCGCCGCGAGCGCCGGCCGGTCGATCCCGGGCAGCATCCGCAACGACAGCTTCGCCATCGCCATCAGCGCGCCGGTATTCCCCGACGACACCGCAGCGGCGGCGCGACCCTGTTTCACCAGGTCGATCGCGATGCCCATCGAGGTCTTCTTGGCACGCCGAATCGCCTGGGTCGGCTTGTCGCTCGACCCGACGACTTCCGGCGCGTGGACGATCTCCGAATGCTGCGATAGGTTCGGATGAGCCTTCAGCCCCTCGCGAATCGCAGCTTCGTCGCCGACCAGCAGGAAGCGCATGCCCTCGAATTGATGACGCGCGCGAGCGACACCGGCGAGCATCACTGCCAGCCCGTCATCGCCACCCATCGCATCGACCGCGATCCAGCCGCTGTCGGGCATCGCTTATCCTTCGTTCAAGTTAGAGGTTCCGGACGGAAGCCTCAGCCCTCGATCGAGAGGATTTCGCGACCGTTATAGTGACCGCACGAACCGCACAGGTTGTGCGGACGCTTCAATTCGCCACAGTTGGGGCATTCCTGGAACGACGCGATCGTGAGCGAGTCGTGGCCACGGCGCATGCCGCGCTTGGAGGGCGAGGTTTTTCTTTTGGGGACGGCCATTTCGGCACCTTGTTCAATCTAAAGGTCGGGGCTCCGAGTACGTCCGGACACAGGACACAGGCAACCGACAAGAATGCCGGCCGCCTGAAGCAACCCATGCGGCCTGACGCTCGCGAAGCGTGGCGCTATAGCGATTTCACCCCGCGTTGCAAGCTTCCGCCCCCCACGTTGCAACCCTTGATCTCGAGTGGCAGGGCGTGCGCCTGACAAAAGACCTGATATTCGAGGGGCAACGCCGTGATATTACCCGTAACGCTGACGATCGCCGCGGCTGCCGCCGTCGTCAACCTGTGGCTCGCCTTCCGAATCGTGCCGATGCGCGTGAAGGAAAGCGTGCTGATCGGCGACGACGGCAACCACCGCCTGCAGGCGCGGATGCGCGCGCATGCCAACTTCACCGAATATGCGCCGTTCATCCTGATCCTGATGGGGCTGATCGAGCTCGCCGGTGGATCGACGCTATGGCTGTGGATCGCCGGCGCGGTGTTCGTGATCGCGCGAATCGCTCACGCGTTTGGGATGGACCGGACGACGTCGAGCGTGCCGCGGGCAGGGGGTGCGTTGGCGACCTGGGCGCTGATGGCGGTGCTGGCCGGATGGGCGCTGGCGATCGCATATCAGGCGAACGCGGTGCCGGCCGCGAAGACCTTCCAGGTCGTGCCGTCGGGCGGCCGGGCATGAGCGCGCTTCGCTATCTTACCGCTGCCGCGCTGCTGACCGCGTCGCCTTCAGTGGCGCAAGTTTCGCCAGAGCGGTTGTCCGCCGACGTGAAGACGCTCGCCTCCGACTCGTTCGAGGGCCGTGCGCCCGGAACGCCGGGTGAGACCAAGACGATCGCCTGGCTGATCGCGCAGTTCAAGGCGATGAAGGCGCAACCCGGCGGCCCGAACGGCAGCTGGACGCAACCCGTGCCGCTCGTCCACACCCGGATGGGCGCGGGCACCGTCCGCGCCGGCGACACCGCGCTCGTTCAGGGCCGCGACGTCTATCTCAGCACCGTCCGCGGCGTCGACCGCGTCGCGATCGCCAACGCACCGATGGTGTTCGTCGGTTACGGCGTCAGCGCGCCCGAGCGCGGCTGGGACGACTTCAAGGGCCTCGACCTCAAGGGCAAGGTCGCGGTGTTCCTCGTCAACGATCCCGATTTCGAGGCGGTCGCCGGCGACGATGCGAAGGGCAAGTTCGGTGATCGCCGGATGACCTATTACGGCCGCTGGACGTACAAATACGAGGAAGCCGCGCGACGTGGCGCGGTCGGCGCGCTGATCGTCCACGACACGGCGGGCGCTGGTTACGGCTGGAACACGGTCACCGCCCCTGCCGGCGAGAATTACGATATCGTCCGGAAGGATCCCGAGTCGCGGGTGATGCTCCAGGGATGGCTGGAGGGCGGTGCGGCGACCCGGTTGTTCGCAAGCTCGGGCCTCGATCTGGCGGCGTTGCGCAAGGCGGCGCGGCGGAGCGACTTCCGTCCGGTCGCGCTGAAGCAGGCGTTCACCACCGACCTGCCGGTCAAGCACGACACCGCCGTAAGCCAGAACGTGCTCGCCAAGCTGCCGGGCACCAGGCACGCGGACGAAGTCGTGATGTTCGGCGCGCACTGGGACGCGTACGGCATCGGTGCGCCCGATGCGCAGGGGCGCACCATCCGCCCCGGCGCCAACGACGACGGCCTCGGCGTGGCGGGCGTCCTCGAACTCGCGCGCAACTTCGCCAAGGCCCCCCGCACCGATCGCAGCCTCGTCTTCGCGCTGTGGAGCGGCGAGGAGCGCGGGTTGCTCGGGTCGGAGACCTATGCGGTGAACCCAGTCTATCCGGCCGCCAAGACGGTCGCCAACCTGACGCTGGACATCCTCCAGACGGCAGGCCCTGCCAAGGACGTCATGCTGGTAGGGGCGGGCCAGAACAGTCTTGAGGAGATGCTCAGCGATGCGGCGAAAGCGCAAGGCCGCGTCGTGACGCCGGAAGCGCTCCCCGAACGCGGGCTGTTCTACCGCGCCGACCATTTCTCGGTCGCACGGCGCGGCGTGCCGACGCTGTTGCTGATGGCGATCAGCGGCGCACCCGATCTGGTCAAGGGCGGCCGGACCGCGGGGCAGGCGTGGCTCGACGGCTATATGAAATGCTATCACCAGACGTGTGACGCGTGGGGTGTGGACTGGGATCTGCGCGGCGCGGCGCAGGACGTGGACCTGTTCAAGACGATCGGCACGAAGCTGGCGAACAGCCGGTTGTGGCCGGAATGGCGCGATGGGTCGGAATTCAAGTCTGTGCGGGCTCAGACGGTGGGGGAGCGGCAGTAGAAGGTCGCCTTCACACCCCAGTACCACCCCGGCGAAGGCCGGGGCCCAATTGGAAAGGTTGCTGTAACGGAGCGCCTCATCCGCCAATCACCGTCCCCCAATTGGGCCCCGGCCTTCGCCGGGGTGGAGTGATTGTGATGGACGCGTTTCTTCTTGTTCTCCCGCGAAGGCGGGAGCCCAGGGTTACAGGCACTGCCGCTTGGTACCCTGGACCCCCGCGTTCGCAAGGGAGCAGGAGGTTTCGCGGGGGAACGGTAGCAATCTACCCCGCCAGCGCCCGATCGCTAACGAACATATTCGTCGCCCGCTCATGCGCAAACGTGCTCGCCGGCCCATGCCCCGGAATGAAGCTCGTATCGCTCCCCAGCGGCCACAGCTTCTCGACGATCGACTTCACGAGCGTCTCGTGATTCCCTCCAGGCATGTCCGATCGCCCGACCGACCCCTGGAACAGCACATCCCCCACCTGCGCGAACTTCGACGGCGCGTGGTGGAAGATCACATGCCCCTCGGTATGCCCCGGCGTCTCGTACACATCGAGCACAAGGTCGCCGACCGACACCGTATCACCCTCGACCAGCCACCGGTCGGGCTCGAAATTCACGCCGGAGATCCCGTATTTCGGCCCGCCCTGATCGAGCCGTTGCAACCAGAACCGGTCCGCCTCGTGCGGCCCCTCGATCGGCACGCCGAGATCGTTCGACAGCCGCTTCGCACCGCCGGCATGATCGATATGCCCGTGCGTCAGCAGGATCTTCTCGACCGTGACCCCCGCCTGTTCGACCGCCGCCATGATCCGCGGCAGGTCGCCGCCTGGATCGATCACCGCCGCCTTCATCGTCGCGGTGCACCAGATAATCGTGCAGTTCTGCTGGATCGGCGTGACGGGCACGATGGCAGCACGGAGCGGGGGCGCAGCGCGGAGGGGAGGATTTGTCATGCCCTCGAAATAGGATAGCGCGTCCGTTGGAGCAATCGCCGCTTGCGGTTTGCCTCGCGCTCCGTGCAACAGTCGCGACGATGTGGACCGCGCCCTTCGTTTTGCTCGATGACGCCCGCGAGGGGGGGGCGCCTGCGCGATTGTACCGCGATCCCGTCCGGATCGTCCGCGCCGATACGCTCGCCGAAGTCCGCCCCGCATTCGACGCCCTCCGCGACGCCCGCAAGGAAGGGCTGCACGCCGCCGGCTACCTCACCTACGAAGCCGGCGCCGCCCTCGCGTCGAGGCCGGTCGACGTCCGCACCAAAGGCCCGCTGCTCTGGTTCGGCCTGTTCGCCGACTACCAGACGATAGCGCC
Source organism: Sphingomonas sp. PAMC26645 (assembly GCF_004795835.1). Classification (NCBI taxonomy): domain Bacteria; kingdom Pseudomonadati; phylum Pseudomonadota; class Alphaproteobacteria; order Sphingomonadales; family Sphingomonadaceae; genus Sphingomonas; species Sphingomonas sp. PAMC26645. Next base: position 190,218 of record NZ_CP039249.1, on the reverse strand, counting down.
CGAAGACGTCGCCGCGTTGCTCCCCGACCCCGCAGGCGCGTGGACCGGCGCACCGCAGCCGCTGATCGACCGCGACACCTACGACGCCAGCCTCGCGCGCGTGCTCGACCTGATCGCGGCGGGCGACATTTACCAGGCCAACCTTACCTTCGCCGCCACCGTCCCGTTCGTCGGCGACCCGCTCGCGCTCTACGCCCGGCTGCGGCGCCAAGCGAAGGCGGGATACGGCGCGCTGATCGACACCGGCGAGACGAGCTTCCTGTCGCTCTCCCCCGAACTCTTCTTTGCGCTCGACGGCGTCACGCTCACCTGCCGCCCGATGAAGGGCACCGCACCGCGAGGCGACACGCCCGATGCTGACCGTGCGCTCGCCGAGGCGCTCGCGTCCGATCCGAAGCAGCGCGCCGAAAACCTCATGATCGTCGACCTGATGCGCAACGACCTGTCACGCGTCGCCACCCAGGTCGCGGTCCCCGACCTGTTCACCGTCGAGACCTATCCGACCGTCCACCAGATGACCTCGACCGTCACTGCGACGCTGAAACCAGACTGCGACGCGGTCGACGTCCTGACCGCGCTGTTCCCCTGCGGATCGATCACCGGCGCCCCGAAACAGCGCGCGATGGAAGTCATCGCCGAAGTCGAGCACGCGCGCGTTCGCGGCATCTACACCGGCGCGATCGGTCGCTTCGACGCGAACGGCGATGCTATCTTCAACGTCGCGATCCGCACATTGGCGATCCAGGACGGCGCGGCGACGATGAGTCTCGGCTCGGGCATCGTCGCCGACAGCGCAGCCGACGCCGAATGGGACGAATGCCACGCGAAGGGCGCGTTCGTCACCGCCGGCCAGCACCGCTTCGATCTGATCGAGACGATGGCGTTCGATCCCGACGACGGCCTGACTCGCCTCGAAGCGCATCTCGCGCGGATGAAGGCGAGCGCCCAGGCCTTGGGCTTCACCTTCGACCGCCACACCGCGCGCAACGAACTCCAGGCCGCCACCTTCCGGTTGCGCGGACCCCGCCGCATCCGCCTGCTGCTCAGTCCGTCCGGCGCGATCGCGATCGAGGCGGCACCGCTCCCGCGCTCGCCTGCGCAAGTTACGGTCGCGATCGTCCCGCTGCCAGTCGCCGCGACCGACTTCCGCCTCCGCCACAAGACAAGCGCCCGCGCCTTCTACGACGACGCGCGGAAAGCCGCCGGGACGTTCGAGGTGGTGTTCGAGGACGTGAATGGCTTCCTCACCGAAGGCAGCTTTACCTCGTTGTTCGTCCGACGTGGCGAACGCCTCGTGACACCGCCGCTACGGCATGGCCTGCTCCCCGGCATTCTCCGTGCCGACCTGCTCGAATCGGGCCGCGCAACCGAGGCGCCCCTGACCCGAGCCGACCTGACCGCCGGGTTCTTCATCGGAAATGCAGTCCGCGGGCTCATTCCCGCCATCGTTACGGTTGCGAATTCGACCGATCGGCGCGTATAGCGCCCGCGAATTCCGCGGCGACGTTCGCGGACAACCGCAAAGGTTACACCATGCACGCATCCGCCGCGCTCGGCCGCATCAGTCCCTCGCCGACGCTCGCGATCACGTCGCGCGTTCTGGAACTGAAGCGCGCAGGCGTCGACGTGATCGGCCTCGGTGCGGGCGAACCCGATTTCGACACGCCGGACTTCGTGAAAGAGGCGGCGATCCAGGCGATCCGCGATGGAAAGACCAAGTACACCAATGTCGACGGCACGATCGAGCTGAAGCAGGCGATCGTCGCCAAGTTCGCGCGCGACAACAACCTCACCTACACCACCGATCAGATCAGCGTGAACGTCGGCGGCAAGCACACCCTGTTCAACGCGATGGTCGCGACGATCGATCCGGGCGACGAAGTCGTCATCCCCGCGCCGTACTGGGTCAGCTATCCCGACGTCGTGCAGTTCGCCGGCGGCGTGCCGGTGATCGTCAAGGCGGGCCCCGAGGTCGGCTACAAGCTCGATCCGGCGGCACTCGACGCGGCGATCACGCCGAAGACCAAGTGGGTGATCCTCAACTCGCCGTCGAACCCGACGGGGGCCGGCTACACGATCGACGAACTGAAGGCGCTCGGCGCGGTTCTGGCGCGGCATCCACACGTCTGGATCTTCGCCGACGATATGTACGAGCACATCGTTTATGATGGCTTCAAGTTCGCGACGATCGCCGAGGCATGCCCCGAGCTGTTCGAGCGCACGCTGACCGTCAACGGCTGCTCGAAGGCCTATGCGATGACCGGCTGGCGGATCGGTTACGGCGCAGGCGCATCGTGGCTGATCAAGGCGATGGCCAAGCTCCAGTCGCAGTCGACCTCGAACCCGTGCTCGATCGCGCAGGCGGCGGCCGTCGCCGCCCTTAACGGCGAACAGTCCTTCCTCGCCGAGCGCAACACCGCGTTCCAGGGCCGCCGCGACCTCGTCGTGTCGATGCTCAACGAGATCGACGGCATGCACTGCCCGACGCCGGAGGGTGCGTTCTACGTATACCCGTCGTTCGCCGAGCTGATCGGCAAGACGACGCCGAACGGCCGCCTGATCGACACCGACGAGGCGATGGTCGGCTATCTGCTCGACGATGCCATGGTGGCCGTCGTCCAGGGCGCCGCGTTCGGCCTCTCGCCGGCGTTCCGGATTAGCTACGCCACCTCGGACGCGTTGCTCCGCGAGGCCTGCTCGCGCATTCAGGCGGCCTGCGCCGCGCTGAAATAACGCCGGCAACATTCGAGACACGCGGCGACATCTTCCGGCAACCCTGCCGGGCGATGCCTGCTGCACGATGAACGCATCGGCCACGGCGCGTTAATCGAGAGTTTCTAAAAACGACATTGTGGTTGACCGGCATCTCTACGACATGCCGGTCCGTAACTGACGCTGACCTATCCGGTCGGCGCCATCACTGGGTTTCATTGGGATCGCATCATGCGCAGCATCGTAAAGTCGAGTTTCTTCTGGCAGTTCAGCGGCGGTTTCGTCCTCGGCGCCATCGGCTTGCTCGCACTCCAGCCCGCCGAAGCCCGCCAGACCTTCGCCAGCCATTTCGAGCACAGCGTCTCCGCCACCGCGCGATAAATGCCCACTTGGTAACTGCAACGATGGCCTAGCGAAGCGCAAGCGCAACCCCATGTATCAAAGCATGAAAAAGCCGCTTCTCGCCACGCTCGCCGCCATCGGTATCGCCGGTGCGTTTATTGCCACCGGCACCGCGCAAGGCGCCCGCGCCGTCGTCATCCCCGCCGTCAAGACAGACCTTCCCGCCGCGCCCGGTATTCAGACCGCGGTACTCGCGGGCGGCTGCTTCTGGACGATGGAAGCGGTGTTCGAGCATGTGAAGGGCGTGAAGGCCGTCACGACCGGCTATGCCGGCGGCACCAAGGCGACCGCGACCTACGACCAGGTCTCCGCCGAGACGACGAAGCATGCCGAAGCCATCAAGATCGCCTACGATCCCCGCGTCGTGAGTTACGGTACGCTGCTCCGCGTCTATTTTTCGATCGCGCATGATCCGACGACGTTGAACCGGCAGGGCCCGGACAGCGGCACCAGCTATCGCTCGGCGATCTTCCCGCAGTCGCCCGCGCAGGCACAGGTCGCGCGGGCTTACATCGCGCAACTCGGTGCCACGCACGCGTTCTCCGGGCCAATCGTGACGAAGCTGGAGACGGGGACGTTCTATCCGGCCGAGGCGTATCACCAGAATTTCTACGACCGAAACCCCACACACCCGTATGTCGTGATGTGGGACAAGCCGAAGGTAGCCGCTTTCCGCGCGGCGTTTCCGACGATTTCTAGCTGAATTCGGTTAGCGGGGCCCCCAGTAGATTACTGGACTTAAGTAGCTTGTTTCCCCGCGAAGGCGGGGACCCAGACTGGGCTCTCGCCTTCGCGGGAGAACAAGGAGGGATGAGGTGATGTTTCGACAGGGAAGTATCGCACCCGCTCCGGGGTGACGATAGGAACCTTAGGCCGCAACCGGAAACCGCAGCATCCGGTCCGCCACCGGCACCATCGCCTCGGCCCCAACCCCAACCGCACGCACGATCTCCGGATGGTCCACGTCCAGCCCGCCCGTCAGCGACCCGAACGCCGGCAGGATCAGTTTCGTCGACGTCGCCACGAAACACCGCCGCGCCACCTGCTTCCCCCGCACGCGCAACCGAAGCTTCGGATGGAAATGCCCCGACAGCTCCGGCCGCGTCTCTGCCCGGTCCGCTTCATGCCGCAGCACCAGTCCATCGACGACCACCTCGTCTACCACCTCCCCGCCACACCGATCGAGGATCGCCGGATCGTGATTGCCCGTGATCCACGTCCACCGCGTCCCGTCGGTCATCGCCCGCAGCATGTCCTGCGCGCGCTGCGGCAGCCGCTCGCACCCGTCGCTATCGTGGAAGCTGTCGCCGAGGCACCAGACTTCGCGCGCGCCCGTTGCCGCGACCAGCGTGGTCAGATCGGCCAGAGTCGCGATCGAATCATACGGCGGCAGCATCTGGCCGCGCTTGGCGAACCAGCTCGCCTTCTCGAAATGCAGGTCGGCGACCAGCAGCGCACGCCGCTCCGGCCAGAACAGCGCGCCTTGCGCCAACGCCAGAAGCGCATGCCCGCCGAACGAAAAGGGAACCATTTCCTCGCCATGCCGGTGCACGCCGTGTGAATCAACCCGCCATAGCCCCAAACCAGCAGGACTTGCGCATGCCCCCAATCGGCGTAAAGCGCGCCGTCCCCTCAGGAGGAGCGCTCTTCGCGCCATGACGTCCGTCGCCGGAACACCCCAAACTGCCGCTGTACCGGAAACGCCTGGCGATCTGTCAGCGGCGCATCTGCATCCGCACCCCGCACTCGCCGCGCTGACCGTCGGCGCGATCGGCGTGGTGTTCGGCGATATCGGCACCAGCCCGCTCTACGCGTTCCGCGAGGCACTCGGCCAGACGTCCGCAGGCGGCATTGATCCGACCGAAATCCTTGGCGTGCTGAGCCTCGCGCTCTGGTCGCTGTTCCTCGTCGTCACCGTCAAATACGTCATCTTCCTGATGCGCGCCGACAACCAAGGCGAGGGCGGGGTACTCGCGCTCGCTGCGCTCGCCCGTCGCGCGCTCGGCATGCGATCGCGGATCGCGATCGTGCTCGGCGCGGCGGGGGCGTCGCTGTTCTACGGCGATGCGATCATCACCCCGGCGCTGTCGGTGCTGTCCGCCATGGAAGGCCTGCGGACGATCCCCAGCGCCGCGCACATCTTCAACGAAGGCGTCGTCCGCGCGCTGACGATCGCCATCCTGATCGGGCTGTTCCTGATCCAGTCGCGCGGCACGGCGCAGGTATCGAAGCTGTTCGGCCCGGTCTGCATCCTCTGGTTCGTGGCGATCGGTGCGCTCGGCATCTGGCATATCGCCGACGAGCCCTCGATCGTCCGCGTGTTCCTGCCGACCTACGGCATCTCGTTCCTCGCCACGCACGGCGTCACCGGGCTGTTCGTGCTCGGCGCGGTGTTCCTGACCGTCACCGGCGCTGAGGCGCTGACCGCCGACATGGGCCATTTCGGCAAGCTGCCGATCCGCATCGGCTGGTTCTTCCTCGTCTTTCCGGCATTGGCGCTCAACTACCTGGGCCAGGGCGCGTTCGCCTTGTCGCGGCTAGAGGATGCGGCGGCGCGGGGCGTGCCGTTCGTCAACCAGGACTGGTTCTTCCTGATGGCGCCCGAGTCGCTGCGTCCGGCGCTGATCATCCTCGCCGGCTTCGCGACCGTCATCGCCAGCCAGGCGGTCATCACCGGCGCGTTCTCGCTGACGCAGCAGGCGATTCAGCTCGGCCTGCTCCCGCGCCTGCGCATCCGCCAGACCTCGGCGGTGTTTGCCGGCCAGATTTACCTGCCCGCGATCAACTGGCTGTTGCTGATCGGCGTGCTGGTGCTCGTGATCCAGTTTAAGACGTCGTCGGCGATGGCCGCCGCGTACGGTATCGCGGTGACCGGCACGATGGTCGTCACCACCTTGCTCGCGTACATCGTCGTCCGGCACCGCTGGAACTGGTCGCGCCCGCTCGCGCTAGCGGCGATCCTGCCGTTCTTGACGCTCGACCTGATCTTCTTCGGCGCGAACATCCTGCGCGTGATCGAGGGTGGCTGGGTACCGCTGGTCATCGCCGCCGCGATCGGGCTGATCATCTTCACCTGGGTGCGTGGCAAGAAGATCGTCAGCGCGTTCGAAAAGCGCCAGAGCATCCCGCTAAGCGATCTGGCCTCGGCGCTGGAAAAGCGTCCGCCCGAGCGCGTGTCGGGGACGGCCGTGTTCCTGACCGGCAACCCGCACGCGACGCCGGGCGCGCTGCTGCATAACCTCAAGCACAACAAGGTGCTCCACGAGCGCAACCTGATCGTCAGCATCCGCACCGCGGATCGTCCATTCGTCGAGGAAGCGTCGCGCGCGAAGGTAGAACGCGTCGACGACAATTTCTCGATCGTCGTGCTGACCTACGGGTTCATGGAATCCCCCGACGTGCCCCGCGATCTCGGCGTCGGCAACAAGACCGAACAGCTCGGGCTCGACCCGATGCGCACCTCGTTCTTCATCGGCCGCAACACGCTGAAACCCGACGCGGAAAAGGGCATGCCGCCCTGGCAGGACCGGATATTCCTGTTCCTGCAACGCAACGCCAGCGATCCCACCGACTTCCTGAAAATCCCCCCCGGCAAGGTGCTAGAACTAGGCGAACAAGTCACCGTCTAAACTCCCTCGCCCCTACGGGGAGAGGGAAGGGGCCCGCGGCACTTGCCGTGGGAAGGGAGAGGGGCGTTGGGATGCGTCGTCTCGAGCCCCAAGCCCCTCTCCCTTCCGTCGCCTAAGGCTCCTCCCTCCCTCTCCCCGAAGGGGCGAGGGAAGGCCTCGTTACCCAGCGAACGCCTTCACCAACCCGAACAGATAATCCCGGCTAACAAAACTCCCTCGCCCCTCCGGGGAGAGGGAAGGGGCCCGCGGCGCTTGCCGTGGGAAGGGAGAGGGGCGTTGGGAGTCACCGTCCCGAGCTTCACGCCCCTCTCCCTTCCGTCGCCTAAGGCTCCTCCCTCCCTCTCCCCGAAGGGGAGAGGGAAAGGACGTTCACCCAGCAAACGCCTTCACCAGATCGAAGAGGTAGTCGCGGCCGTCATACAGGGAATTCACACGAATTCGCTCGTTGAGGCCGTGGATGCCGCCCATGTCCTTGTCGATGAAGACGCCCGGCGCGCCGTAGACCGGGATCCCGATCGCCTCGAAGAAGATGCCGTCGGTCGCCCCGGTCGACATCAGTGGGAGAATCGGCAGGCCGGGGAAGTGCTTCGCCGCCACCTTGGTCACCGGCCCCATGATCTTCGGGTCGAGCGTCGGCGGGATCGCGGTGGGCCGCACCGGCTGGTTCGCCGTCACCGTCACCTTCGCCCCCGCCAGTTCCTTCAGCTTGGCGAGCGTTCCCTCCACCGTCTCGCCCGGAAAGATCCGGCAGTTGATGTTCGCGGTCGCGCGCTGCGGCAACGCGTTCTCCGCGTGACCCGCGTTCAGCAACGTCGCCACGCAGGTCGTGCGCAACGTGGAGTGCATCGCCTTGTCGCGACTGACGATCGCATCCGCCGCCTTGTCCTCCGGATTGGCGAGCAGCTTCGTGATCGCATCCCCCATTTCGCCCGGCATCGCCTTCGCGCTGGCCGCGAAGAACGCCTTGGTCGTGTCGGTGAACTTCACTGGGAACTCGTAGCCCTGGACGGCCTTCACCGCATCGGCGAGCTCGTAGATCGCGTTCTCGGGGATCGGCTGCGAGCTGTGCCCGCCCGGGTTGGTGGCGAGGAACGTGTAGTTCTGCGCCGCCTTCTCGCCGACCTGGATCGCCAGCAGCTGGCGCTTGCCATTGTCGTCGATCCGCCCGCCGCCGCCCTCGTTCAACGCGAACTCCGCCGCGATCAGGTCGGGCCTCGACTTCGCCAGATACTGCGCGCCGTTCCACGCGAAGGTCGTCTCCTCGCCGCAGGTCAGCGCCAGCTTGATCGTCCGCTTCGGCTTGTACTCGCTCGTCTTGAAGCGGATCATTGCGTCGGACCAGATCGCCGCCTGAGCCTTGTCGTCGACGGTGCCGCGCGCGTAGTAATAGCCGCCTTCCTCGATCAGCTTGAACGGATCGCGCACCCAATCCTCGCGCTTGGCCTCGACCACGTCGAGATGCGCGAGCAGCAGCATCGGCTTGATCGACGCGTCCGACCCCTTCAGCACCGCGACCAGCCCGCCGTCCTTCGGGTGCTCGGGCACCGAGAAATAGGTTATGTCGGCATCGGCATAGCCCGCGGTCTTCAGACGCGCCCCGATCTGTGCCGCGGCCTGCGTGCAACTGCCCGCGGACAGAGTCGTGTTGGTCTCGACCAGCTCTTTGTAGAGCCCGAGGAACGCCTTCTGGTCGGGCCGCGACTGCGCCTGTGCGGAAAGCGCCGTTGTCACGGGGGTCGTCAGGATTGCCGCCGTGAGTAGCCAGCCAGTTGCGCGCATCGTCATCCCCTTTTTCGTTTTCGGCGGGAGAGTTGCAGCGAACGCACCAGGACGCAACCTCAGCGGCGCAGCTCGCCACGACGGCGCGTCTCGCGCGGCAAGGTGAGCCGTACCTCGCGGTTGGCAAAGTCGATGTCGACGCGGCGGAACAGTTGCAGCACGTCCATCCCGAGCAGCATCGCGGGCCGCTCGGCAAGGCCGAACAGGCGGAAAGGCGGTGCGTCGACTGCGGTGAACGCCACGGGCAGGTCGCCAAGCGTCAGGCTGCCGATCGTGACGCGGTCGATCGTCGTATAGTCGGCGATCACGGTCTCGCCAGTGACCCCGGTCAGCGACACGGGCTGCGACGCCCCCGCGCTGCCCAGCCCCTTGCGCGTCACCTTCCGGCGGAGCGCGGCATTGGCCATGCTGACCGAGGTGCCGGTGTCGAGGATCACGCGGATGCGGATGCCGTTGCAATAGGCGTCGGTGACGACGAGCTGCCCGAACAGGCTGCGCGCCCGGATGACGATCTCGTCGGGCCCGGCGCGCTCGCGGCTCTGCCGTTTGCGCGAGGGTGTGACGGTCATCGTGTTGGTGTCGAAGTCGATTCCTACCGCGTGGGCCTGCAACGCATCGATTCCGAGCAGCCCGCGCGCGCCGAGATTGATCGCGCTGATCGCCGGCGCCTCGATCGCCGCGCTGCCGATCACGCTGACCTTCAGCGAGGGGATGACGACGGTGCCGATGGCGCTCGATCCGGTCATGCCGGTCACGCGGACGATGCGCCCCGGCGCCAAGCCTAGCGTTGCTGCGAGTTCGCGCGCGATGACGGTCCGTTGGGCGCCAGTATCGACGACGAACGCGAACGGTCCTGCGCCGGCGATCGTGACCGGCACCGTCATCCGGGCCTGGTCGTCACCGAACAGAAGCGTGGCGGGGTCTGGTTCTGCTGCCGATGCTGCGCTGGGCGAAGGTGCAGCATTATCGCGTGGAGAGGCTGCGTCCTGAGCGCTAGCCTGGGCGGCAATGGCTAGCAGTAGAGGGGCTAGCCACCTGCGCATGCTGCAAATGCTGCGCCTGATTTGGTGGATACGCAACGGTCGTTGTTAGGAACGGACGACGCTATAAACCGTACCACCCCGGCGGAGGCCGGGGCCCAATTGGGGGACGTTGCTAATGGAGGGCAGTGCTCCGTTACGACCACCTTTCCAATTGGGCCCCGGCCTTCGCCGGGGTGGTGCCGTTTCAGCGGGGTGAGGCGCCCTCAATCCGGCCGCATAGCATCCGCGATCATCGCCTCCGCCTCGATCAACAACGCGTCGTCCGAACTGTTCGTCGAGATCTTCTCGCGCCCGATCAGCGTCAGCACCGGCACCGCGAGCGGCGTGACCCGCTCCAGATCGACATGCACCATCGTCGCCGCCGCACGGTCGAGCAGCGACGCCAAACGCCCGACATCGGTCATCCGCGCGCGCGCATCCGCCCACGCCGCTTCCAGCAGCAGATGCGTCGGCTCGTATTTGCGCAGCACGTCGTAGATCAGGTCGGTCGAGAACGTCACCTGTTTACCGGTCTTGCGCTTGCCCGGATGCTGCCGCTCGACCAGCCCGCCGATCACCGCGACCTCGCGGAACGCGCGTTTGAGCAGATGCGATTGCTGCACCCATTCGACGAACTCATGCTCGAGGATATCCGCCGAGAACAGCGACGCCGGGTCGGTGATCTTCTCCAGCCCGTACACCGCCAGCGCATAATCATTGGCGACGAAGCCGAGCGGTTTCAGCCCCTGCGTCTCCATCCGCCGCGTGATCAGCATGCCGAGCGACTGGTGTGCGTTCCACCCCTCGAAACTGTACGCGACCATGTAGTGCCGCCCCTCGCGCGGGAACGTCTCGACCAGCAGCTGGCCGGGCTCGGGCATGACCGAGCGATACGCCTGCATCTCCAGCCATTCGCGCACGTCGTCGGGGAAGCGCGCCCAGTCGCCGGGATGCGCGAGGAACCCGCGAACGCGGTCGGCAAGGTTGGTCGACAGCGGCATCCGGCTGCCGCCATAGGTCGGAATCCGCGCGGGTTTCGATGTCGCGCGCACGACTAGGTCCTCGAGGTCGATCTTCATCACCTCGAGGCTGAGCCCTGCGAAGAAGAACGTATCGCCGTGGCTCAACTGCGCCGCGAATGCCTCCTCGACGCGGCCGAGCACGCGGCCATTGCCGAACCGCACGTTGAGCATCGTCGCCTCGACGATGATGCCCGCGTTCAGCCGATGCTGGCCGATGAATTTCGGATGGCTGACCCGCCACGTCCCGTCCGCATCCTTCGTGAGCCGCTTGAACCGGTCATACGCCTTCAGCGAATAGCCGCCGTCGCTGATGAAGTGCAGCACCCGTTCGAACGTCTCGGTCGGTAGCGCGGAATAGGGGAGCGCCGAGCGGATCTCGTCGAGCAGATCCGCCTCGCGAAACGGCGCCGCGCATGCGCACGCCATCACGTGCTGCGCCAGCACGTCGAGCGCACCGACGCGGAAGATATCCGCATCGAGCTCGCCCGCCTCGACCGCGTCGAGCGCCGCGCGCGCCTCCAGATATTCGAAGCGGTTTCCCGGCACGACGATCGCCTGCGACGATTCGTCGAGCCGGTGGTTGGCGCGCCCGATCCGCTGCAACAGTCGCGACGATCCCTTCGGCGCGCCCATCTGGATCACGCAATCGACATTGCCCCAGTCGACCCCAAGATCGAGGCTGGACGTCGCGACCAGCGCGCGGAGTTTGCCCTCGGCCATCGCGTTCTCGACTTTTCGCCGCGCCTCCTTGGCGAGGCTGCCGTGGTGGACGCCGATCGGGAGGTTGCCCGAGTTCACCTTCCAAAGATCCTGGAAGATGAGCTCAGCCAAGCTGCGCGTGTTGCAGAACACGATCGAGGTCTCGTGCGCCTCGATCTCCGCCATCACCTGCGCGGCGGCATAGCGGCCCGAATGTCCCGACCATGGCACGCGGCCCTCGGGCAGCAGGATCGCGATGTTGGGATCGGCGCCCGCCTCGCCGCGGATCATCGCGACCTGGTCGATGTCGCCGTCGGGCGCGAGCCACGCGCGGTAGCCGTCCGCATCCGCGACCGTCGCCGACAGCGCAACGCGGCGCATCCCCGGCGAGATCGTCTGCAACCGCGCCATGCACAGCGACAACAGGTCGCCGCGCTTGCCGGTCGCGAACGCGTGCACCTCGTCGACGACGATCGTGCGGAGGTTCTCGAACATCGTGATGCTGTCGGGATAGCTCAGCAAGAGCGACAGGGACTCTGGGGTCGTCAGCAGGATCTGCGGTGGCTTGACCCGTTGCCGCGCCTTGCGGTCCGACGGCGTATCGCCGGTCCGCGTTTCGACGCGAATATCGACGCCCATCTCGTCGATCGGCGTCAGCAGGTTGCGCTGCACGTCGACCGCAAGCGCCTTCAGCGGCGAGACGTACAGCGTGTGGAGCCCGTTGGTCGGCGCCTCGATCAGCTCGGCGAGCGTCGGCAGGAACCCCGCGAGCGTCTTCCCCGCCCCGGTCGCCGCCACCAGCAGTGCGTGATGCCCAGCACGGCCTTCCGCCAGCATCTCCAGCTGATGCCGCCGCGGCCGCCACCCGCGCGTCGCGAACCAGTTTTCGAGGGGAGGGGGGAGGTCGCTCACGGCCTGTTCACGCATCATCGTCATATGGGGGCGTTGCGCCGCACCGCTATGGACGCGGCGCAAACGGCCGGCACACTGCCAAGGCTCTCTTTATGAAAGACGATCGGTGACGCTTCTTCGCTTCTTGCTGCCACTGCCACTGCTCGCTTTTCTTCCCTTCGCCAACGCCAGCGCCGCGACCAAGTCCTTCCTCGGGGCAGGCGGTATGGTCCGGCTGTCCTACCCGTCTGCGCTCACCCCCACGCGCAACTTCGCCGGCCGCGCCCTTATGAACGCCGGTTGGCGCCAGGTCTGGGACGGCAGCCCGGTCGGTCGCGGGGTCGGCATCGTCCGCTTCTGGCAGGTCGCCAAGCCGAGCGACGGCCAGGGCCAGGTCACAGAAATGGTGCAGGTCGGTTTCAGCCGCAGCGCCGCGGTCGTCGCGACCTGCGGCACCGCGGGGCTGAAGTCGGGAAGCGGTCGGCGCCTGCCCAACCGGATGCTCGGCGGCCACCGCTGGACGGTCTATGCCAACGGCGACGCGGGGATGAGCCAACAGGTCAACGCAACGAACCTGCGCACCGTCGTCGACGGCACCTGCTACGCGATCGACCGCGTCACCTACGCGGTTAAGGCGGCAGCAGCGCCGGCACGCAACGCGCCGACCCAGGCGGTAGCCGCAGCCCAGATGGACGCGATCGTCGCGACGATTAAAATAGGCCGCCGCCGCTAATCCGGCGCCCGTCGCTGGGATCCGAAACCGGCGGCATTCCGCAGGTACTTCCGCTTCGGAGTACGGGAGCAAGCTCGGGGGCTCGTACCGTCTAGCGGTCGAGCCGATCGCCGATCTTCGCGCGATTGCTGCTCCAATACAGGTACATAGCGCGGCCGATGATCGTCGTCGTCGGCACCATCCCGACGCCCTGTTGCTCGAGCGGCACGCGACTGTCTGCGGAGCGATCGCGATTGTCGCCGAGCACGAAGAGATGGCCCGGCGGGACGGTGACCTCGCTCGCGTCGTCGAACAGCGACGCATCCGTGTCCAATATGCGATGGCTGGATCGCTCGCCCAGCAGGCGTTCCGTCAGGATCGTCGCAGGATGTCGGCCTTCGATATCGTCGACCATCACCCTGCCTTCGGTGTGCTGCGCGACCGGGACCCCATTCACGATCGGCAGGCCAGCGCGCATCGCGATCCTGTCGCCCGCGATCGCCGCGATCCGACTGACCCGGACGCTGTCGGCCGCCTGGAAGACGATCACGTCGCCGCGTTTCGGTGGCCCATGCCAGCGCATGTCGACGACGAACTTGTCACCGCTGCCGATCGTCGGCGCCATGCTGTCGGACGGTGCGAAGAACGGCTTGTAGAAATGGTGCATCATCGGCGGCACGCGTTCCCAAAGGCCCAGCACGACCACGACGATCAGCGCCAGCGCATACCAGCGAGACCACCAAGGTTTGGGGCCGCGAAGCCTGCTTTTGCGCCATGTGAGCATGATCGGCACGACGTAAACGGCACCAAGCAACGCGATGACCAGCACCAGCGCCGCTACCGCGACACCGTAACCTGAGATGGGAATGTGCCCCAACCCGAACGTCACGAGTGCGGCGAGTGCGAACTGCGCCATGAAAGTCAGCGCCGCGCCGCGCCGCGCCGATCGCCGACGCGGATCAGCCCGAGTCCGGGCAAGATCAGGTTGAGCGCGGCGACGCCGACCCGTGCTGGCACGCTTCGCCGGTCGACCGGGTTTTCTATCGTATCGTTTATGCGACATCCCCCCGGTGAGCGCGCGCATCGTACGGGACACTGGGCGCGAGACAATGCTGGCACCGCACGCCCGGTTCACGCGTAGTACTGGCATGGCAAAACTCGGCGACTGGCTCGAACCGCATCCGCACGGCATCCTCGTCAAGCCGATCGACGCGTGGATCGACCCCTCGATCCCCACAGCCAAGGCACTCGTTACGCACGGCCATGCCGATCATGCCCGCGGTGGCCACGAGGCCGTTTGGGCCACGCCTGAGACGCTCGCGATCATGGATGCGCGCTATGGCCCGCAAGCCGGCAACCCGGTCGCATATGGCGAGACGATCCGCATGGGAGAGGTGGACATCGGCTTCGTGCCTGCCGGTCACGTCCTCGGCTCCGCACAGATCGTGCTCGACTATCGCGGCGAACGGATCGTCGTCTCGGGCGATTACAAACGCCGCTCGGACCCGACCTGCACCCCGTTCGAACCCGTCAAATGCGACGTCTTCATCACCGAAGCCACGTTCGGCCTGCCGGTTTTCCGCCACCCCGACACCGGCGACGAGATCGACAAGCTGATCGCCGCCCTCCACGCCAACCCCGATCGCTGCGTCGTCGTCGGCGCCTACGCGCTCGGCAAGGCGCAACGCGTGATCGCCGAACTCCGCGAACGCGGGCATGAAGCGCCGATCTACATCCACGGCGCGTTGCAACGTCTCTGCGACCTGTATGCCGAGCACGGCGTCAGGCTCGGCGAACTCCTCCCTGTCGCCGATGCGAAGAAGGCGGACATGGCGGGGCATGTCGTGATGTGCCCGCCCGGCGCGCTCAACGATCGCTGGTCGCGGCGGCTGCCCGATCCGATCACCGCGATGGCCAGCGGCTGGATGCGTGTCCGGGGCCGTGCGCGCCAGAAGAACGTCGAACTGCCGCTGATCCTCAGCGATCATGCCGACTGGGACGAACTGATCGCTACGCTCACCGAGATCGCGCCCCGCGAGGTATGGGTCACGCACGGCCGCGAGGACGCGCTGGTCCACTGGTGCATGACCCGCCAGATCAAGGCACGCGCGCTCGCGCTGGTGGGGTTCGAGGACGAGGACGACTGAGCCCTTGCGCTTTGTGGAGGCTGCGGCAGGATAGGGTATCGCTTCTGTCGCAAGGATATCCCGTGGCCCGTTCGACCAAGTTCGCCGCTCTGTTGCTGCTCGCGCTTTCCACCACCGCCGTCGCGCAGGACGCGCCGAAGAAGGACAAGTCCGAGACCAACGCCGACCGGATGAAGGCCGAGGCGGAGGCGGACTACGCCAACGCTCCCATCGCCGAGCAGGAGGTCAAGTCGAAGGGGCGCGTCACCGTCGGCGGCAAGTCGCTCGGCTATACCGCGACTGTCGGCACGCTGACGCTGCGCGATACCGAGGGCAAGCCGACCGCCAGCCTGTTCTACACCGGCTACACGCTCGACGGCGTGAAGCCCGGCACCAAACGCCCAGTGACGTTCTTCTACAATGGTGGGCCGGGCTCACCCAGTTTCTGGCTGCACATGGGCTCGTTCGCGCCGGTTCGGCTGCGCACGGCCAACCCCGAATACATCAAGCCCGCGCCGTACGATTTTGGTCCCAATCCCGACACGTTGCTCGACAAGACCGACATGGTGTTCATCGACGCAGTCGGCACCGGGTATTCGCGGCCGCTCGGCGATACCAAGCCCTCCGCGTTCTACGGCGTTGACGAGGATGCCGACGCGTTCGCCAAGGGCATCCTGCGCTACGCTACCAAGTACGGTCGCTGGAACAGCCCGAAGTTCCTGTTCGGCGAAAGCTACGGCACCACGCGCTCGGGTGCGCTCGCATACCAGTTGCAGGATCGCGGGATGGCGCTCAACGGCGTCGTGCTGCTGTCGTCGATCATGAATTATGGATACAGGCAGCCTGGGCTCGACGAGATCTACCTCAACTATCTGCCGAGCTATGCGGCGAGCGCGTGGTACCATAACCGCCTCCAGAACCGCCCTGCCGACGTCGCCACCACGGTCGCCGAAGCGCGTGCATTCGCGACCGGGCCGTACGCGGCGGCGCTGTCGAAGGGGCAGACGATCTCGGATGCGGAGCGCGATGCGGTCGCCAACCGGATGAGCCAGCTGATCGGCATCTCGCCCGACTTCATCAAGCGCGCCAACCTGCGCATCGATCTCGCCCGCTTCCAGAAGGAACTGTTGCGCGATCAGCGGCTGACGCTCGGCCGGTTCGACTCGCGCTACACCGGCGTCGACAGCGATGCGGCGGGCGAGCGGCCCGAGGCCGATGCGTCGGACACCGCGATCGCCGGCGCGTTCATCGCCACGTTCAACGATTACGTGACGCACACGCTCGGCTACAAGACCGAGATGCCGTACCGCCTCAGCGCGCGTGACGCGCCCGGCTGGACGTGGAACTGGAAGCACGATGCGCCGGGTCGTGGCGGCCAGTCGCAGAACAACCCGAATACCGCGGTCGACCTCGCCGCGGCGATGCGTGAGAATCCGTATCTCAACGTGCTGTCGATGAACGGCTATTACGACATGGCGACGCCATTCTTCGGGACGGAGAACGATCTCGGGCACATGATGCTCGACCCGTCACGGCAGCGGAACCTGGCGTTTCGCTATTATCCCGCGGGGCACATGACGTATCTCAACCCCGAGGCGCTGCACCAGATGAAGGCGGACCTGGCGCGCTGGTATGATCAGGCGATCGGCGAGGCGCGTAGCGCAACGCCACCGGGTGGCGCGAGCGTGTCGGGGGCGGGGGACTCGGGGCAGGTTCCGAACTGAGCCATTCCTGAGTACGCCACCCCGGCGAAGGCCGGGGCCCAGTTGGGAAACGTAGCTGAGGGATGTTGCGCGTCGTTACTTAGGACCCTCCAACTGGGCCCCGGCCTCCGCCGGGGTGGTGCTCTCTTTCGAAACGTAATCCTCCCACCCACGCGCAACGCCTACCGAACCCCCTCCAGCGCTTTTGCACGCCGCCGCTGTACCGAACTTCCGATCCCGAGCGCCTCGCGGTACTTGGCGACGGTCCTGCGCGCGATGTCGAAGCCCTTCGCGTTGAGCAAATCGACCAGCGTGTCATCCGACAAGATCTTCGCACCCTCGGTATCGATCAGCGCCCGGATCGCCGATTTCACCGCCTGCGCCGATACTGCCTCGCCGCCGTCCGCGGACTGGATCGCGCTCGTGAAGAAGTATTTCAGCTCGTACAGCCCGCGCGCGCACGACACGTATTTGTTGCTCGTCACGCGGCTGACGGTCGATTCGTGCATCTCGATAGCGTCGGCCACCTGGCGCAGCGTCAGCGGGCGGAGATGCGCGACGCCCTTCAGGAAGAACGCCTCCTGCTGCTTCACGATCTCGGTCGCGACCTTGATGATCGTCCGCTGGCGCTGGTCGAGCGCCTTCACCAGCCAGTTCGCGCTCGCGAGGCAATCACTCAGCCAAGCCTTCGACGCCTTGTCCTGCTGCCCGCCCAACAGCTCGGTATAATAGCTGCGGTTGACCAGCACGCGCGGCAGCGTGGTGGCGTTGATCTCGATCGCCCAGCCCGCCTTGGTCCGCGCCACGAACAGGTCGGGCGTCACCGACTGCGCCGGTTCGCCCCCGTATCGGCACCCCGGTTTCGGGTCATAACCGCGCAGTTCGCGGATCATGTCGGCCATGTCCTCGTCGTCGACATCGCACATCCGCTTCAGCCGCGTCAGTTCGCCGCGCGCAAGCAGGTCAAGGTTGTCGATCAACCGCGCCATGCAAGGGTCGTAACGGTCCGCCTCGCGCGCCTGCAATGCGAGGCATTCCGATAGATCGCGCGCACCGACGCCGGTCGGGTCGAACGTCTGGATCGTCGCCAGCACGCGCTCGACGCGGACCAGCGGCACGCCGAGCCGGTTGGCGATGTCGAGCAGCGACACGGTCAGGTATCCCGCCTCGTCGATCTGGTCGATCAGATGCGCGGCGATGAACGCGTCTTCGTGCGGGATGGCAGGGCCGGCTTGGGCAAGCAGGTGATCCGCGAGGCTGAGGCTGGTATCGGCGAACGCGTCGAGATCGGGGCCGTCCTCGCCGCCTGCGCCGCCCGCGCTCGCGCCGGTCATCGACAGCGCGCCGTCCATCCCGCTGCCGCCGTCGGCGACGCTGTCCTGCTGGTGGCTTTCGGTGGCGTAGTCGACGTCGAGCGTCGGTTCGTCGCCGCTACCCGTACCGGAGACCAATTCGTCGGCGGCGACGCGTTCGTCGCGGACTTCGGGGGCGGGTTCGCGGTCGGGCGCGTCGCTATCCTCGGCGGCGCTGGCTTCGAGCAACGGGTTGCGCTCGACCTCCTCGGCGATGAATCCCTCGATCTCGAGGTTCGACAGCGCCAACAGCTTGATCGCCTGCTGGAGCTGCGGGGTCATCACCAGCGACTGCGACTGGCGGATGTCCAGGCGAGGGGCGAGGCTCATGCCACCCCGTCCGTTCGTGCTGAGCGAAGTCGAAGCACCGGCTCACGCGGCAGCCCTTCGACTTCGCTCAGGGCGAACGGAGAAAGGGGCGTATCCATCGGCTTAAAGCGAGAAGCCTTCGCCGAGGTACAGGCGCCGGACGTTGGCATCCGCGACCAGTTCCTCGGGCGAGCCGGAGAACAGCACCCGGCCGTCATAGATGATGTACGCGCGGTCGACGATTTCCAGCGTCTCGCGGACGTTGTGGTCGGTGATCAGCACGCCGATGTCGCGGCGCTTCAGATCCTTCACCAGGTCGCGGATGTCGGCGATCGAGATCGGATCGATGCCCGCGAACGGCTCGTCGAGCAGCATGATCGACGGATCCGCCGCCAGCGCGCGCGCGATTTCCGCACGCCGCCGCTCGCCACCCGACAGCGCCATCGCCGGTGCAGCACGGAGCCGAGTCAAACCGAACTCCTCCAGCAGCGTATCAAGTTTCCGCTGGCGCGCCGCCTTGTCCGGCTCGGACAGCTCCAGCACGGTCAGGATGTTCTTCTCGATCGTCAGCCCGCGGAAGATCGACGTCTCCTGCGGCAGATAGCCCAGGCCCAGGATCGCGCGTCGGTACATCGGCAGCTTCGTGATGTCCTCGCCGTCGAGCATGATGCGGCCCGAATCCGGCTTCACCAGGCCCATCACCGAATAGAAGCACGTCGTCTTGCCCGCGCCGTTGGGCCCGAGCAGCCCGACGACTTCACCGCGCCCGACCGACACCGACACGTCGGTCAACACGACGCGCTTGTCGTAGGACTTCGCGATCGAGACGACCTGGAGCCCGTTGTTCACCGGAGGCTCGGAAATCGGGGCGACGTCCTCGATCGGGGGCAGCGTGGTGGCGTCCATGGGATCAGGCCCTCGCAATAATCAGTCGCCGAACACTCGGCGGGGGTTTGGCAGGAAACATGCAGGAGCGCGCCGTTCGAGGGAAGCCCTCGCGACATGCTCACACGCTCAGTTGCGCTTGGGGACCGAGAACGTACCGGTCACGCGGCCACCGGTCTGCGTAACGGTGCCTCCACTCGCTGCCGATCCGCCAGCGCTGCCGCCGGCGACCGACGACCCGTCAATCACCGAACGCCCGGTGTCGAGGTTCATCGTCAGGCGCCCGCCGTTCACGGTGTTCCCCGCCTGCGTCAGCGTGACCGCGCCGAGCATCGTGATGACGCGCCGGTTGAGATCGTAGATCGCATACTGGCTTCGCGCGGTCTGGTCTGGACGCTTGACGATCACGCCTCCCGACGCGTCGAGCCGCGAGACTTGCGGGTTCCCGCCGATCACCTGGCCGGTATACGCCACCGTCATTCGCGCCGAGTTCAGCGTCATCTCGGCCTGCTTAACCGCGACGTTGCCCGACAGGATCGCGCGGTTCGCCTTGTCCTGCAATTCGATATGATCCGCGCCGAAATTGATCGGGGCGTTGGAGTTGTGCGGTTGCTGCGCGACCGTGGTCGTGGAGAGCAAAAGGGCAGACAAGCCGGCAAGGATGTGGGGAGCGCGCATGGCGGCTATTTCGGCCCTCTGGGGATGATCCGCAAGCGCGCATTGCCATCGAGCGTCACGGTCCGCTCTTCCAGGTTCGCGCGCAGCTTGTTCGCGCTGAACGTGCCCTGCTGGACGGTGCCGGTCGCAGCCCCGCCGCTTTCGAGCGTACGCGCCTTCATGTCGATCGTCGCGTTGGTGGTCTTCAGGTCGTAGCCGCCTGCTGCGGTGGCGTTCAGCGGCCCGAACAACTGCACCTTCTCGGTGTCCATGTCGTAGCGGCCGGTGTTCGCCTTGATGTTGGCGGGGCCGTCGGTCAGCTGGATCTGCGCGGCGAGCTGATTGAGCTGGACGATCGGCTCGGCCGAGCTCTTCTGGATCGCCGAGGCCGCGTCGAGCGTGAATGCCTGGCCCTTCGTGTCCTCACCGCGATAGCGCGCCACCTGCGTCTTCATCCGCTCCTGCGCGACGTCGACCTTGTTCTTGTCGAGCAGGAACGACACGTCGCCGCCCGCGGTGAGCGGTGCCATCACCAGGAACGCCGCCAGCACGCCGATCGCGGTCGGCAGCCCAACACGGGCGATCGCCACGAACCGATCGTGGCTGCCACCGGGCGCAGCCCAGTCCTGGCGCGCGGTCCGCACGCGACGGGCGACGGGGGAGGGCGGCGGAACTTCGATCATGCGTGTGCGAAAATGTCGATTTCGGGCCAGCCGGCAATATCCAGCGCGGCACGAGTCGGCAGGAAGTCGAAGCAGGCCTGCGCGAGCTCCATCCGGCCTTCGCGAATCAATCGCTTGTCGAGTTCGGTCCGCAGCCGGTGGAGAAAGCGGACGTCCGACGCCGCGTAATCCTTCTGCGCCTCGGACAGTTCGGGGCTGCCCCAGTCGGACGACTGCTGCTGCTTCGAGATGTCCTGGCCGAGCAGTTCGCGGACGATTTCCTTGAGACCGTGACGATCGGTGTAGGTCCGCACCAGCCGCGATGCGATCTTGGTGCAATATACCGGTGCCGCGACCACCCCGAGATAATATTGGACCGCCGCGATGTCGAACCGGCCGAAATGATAGAGCTTCACGCGCGCCGGATCGGCCAGCAGGGCCTTCAGGTTCGGTGCGTCGTAGCCGGCACCCGCGGCGAATCGGACGAGGTGCTCGTCGGGCCCGCCATCGGAAAGCTGGACGAGGCACAACCGGTCGCGGGGCGTGATCAGCCCCATCGTCTCGGTATCGACGGCGATCGCGGCGCCGGCCGCGAACAGGTCGGCGGGAATGTCGCCTTCGTGGAGATGAACTGTCATGCGCCGGCCGTAGCCGCCCGAAGCTTAACGCTCAATGCCTCTATATGCGTCACCGATCCAAATCAGGCGACAAGAAGGCTTTGCGATCGTTGATGCGACGAGTCGTGGCTGGCGCGCGACACTTGCGCCAGTATCGATCCAAATCGAGCGTCCTCGGATCAGAATCTATTCGCGACGGCTTGTATTTTGCGCTAAGGGTCCCCTCAAGGCGCAAAAGGTTTCGCGCTGGAAAACCTGCGTTCGTCGTCCGGCACAAGGGTTTTGAGAAATTTGCGGGCGAACCGGGAAGACGAACAGAGCTTATGGGTTTCGATAAAGGTGGCCGCGGGAACCGTGGCGGGCGTGGCCGCGACAAGCGCGACAGCTTCGGCGGCGGCGACAACGAGTTCGGCGGCGGCAGCAGCTTTGGCGGTGGCGGCGATCGGTTCGGCGGCGGCGGCGGTAGCAGCTATGGCGGCGGCGGTGGCTCGAGCTACGGTGGCGGCGGTGGCAGCAGCTACGGCGGCGGCAGCAGCTTCGGTGGCGGCAGCGGCGGCGGCGGCGGCGGTTACCGCGGCGGCGGCGGTGGCGGCGGCTTCTCGGGCGGTGGCGGCGGCGGCGGTGGCCGCGGCATGCCTCCCCAGGTTGTCGGCGAAGGCACGGGCGTCGTAAAGTTCTTCAACGCGCAGAAGGGCTTCGGCTTCGTCGTTCGCGATGACGGCGGCGAGGACGTGTTCGTCCACATCAGCGCAGTCGAGCAGGCCGGCATGGTCGCTCTCGCCGAGGGTCAACCGCTCGGCTTCACGCTCGTCGATCGCGGCGGCCGTATCTCGGCAACCGACCTGAAGATTGACGGCGAGCCGATGGCCGTCACCGATCGCGGCCCGCCGCGTGACCGTGATGCCGGCCCGGGCGCGCCCCGTGGTGGCGATCGCGACCGTGACGGTGGTGCAGGTGGCGCACAGCGTCAGCTTACCGGCGAGAAGGCGACCGGTACGGTCAAGTTCTTCAACGCGATGAAGGGCTTCGGCTTTATCCAGCGCGACGACGGACAGCCTGACGCATTCGTCCACATCTCGGCCGTCGAGCGCGCCGGCATGTCGACGCTGAACGAGGGCGACAAGCTCGAGTTCGAGCTCGAAGTCGATCGTCGCGGCAAGTACGCAGCAGTGAACCTGAGCGCAGGCGGCTGATAGCTGTCTGACCCAGAACGCTGATCGTACCGTGTTCGGTAGGATAATGATTGCGGCCGGTTTCGCTTTGGCGGGACCGGCCGTTCTCGTTTCATCGTCTTCGCTGTCGTCCGCGGCGCAGGCCGGGCAGAATGCTGTCTCAGCTCCGCGCGAGCCGACCCGCGTGCCGGTGTTCTCGGCGACGATCGTCGCGCGCTACCCGCACGATCGCACGGCATTCACCGAAGGCCTGCTCTGGCACGACGGTGCGCTGTACGAGAGCACGGGGCAGGAGCGGCAATCCGACGTCCGCCGCGTCTCGCTCAAGGACGGCAAGATCCTTGCCAAGGTGCGAATCGACCCCGCACAGTTCGGCGAAGGCCTTGCACTGTGGAAGGACCAGCTCGTCAGCCTCACCTGGCATGACGGCATCGCGCACCGCTGGGACGTCCGCACGCTCAAGCCCAAGGGGCAGAACCGCTACACCGGCGAAGGCTGGGGCCTGACCAGCGACGGCGTCTCGCTGCTCCAGTCCGATGGCAGCCCCGACATCATCGTCCGCGATCCGCTCACTCTGGCCGAACGCAAGCGCGTGGCGGTGACGATCGACGGTCGCCCGTTGCGAGACATCAACGAGCTCGAATATGTCCATGGCGCGCTGCTCGCCAACGTATGGCACACCGGCTTCCTCGTCCGCATCGATCCCGCCTCCGGCAAGGTGATCGCGGTCATCGACCTCCGCCCGCTGGTTGCCGAGATCGCCGCGACCGATCCCGAAGCGGTGCTCAACGGTATTGCCTGGGACGCGAAGGCCGACCGGCTGTTCGTGACGGGCAAATACTGGCCGACGCTCTTCGAGATAAAGATCGCCGCGAAGCCGCAATAGTCGGCGAGCGAGTCCGGGCCACCGACACCGCACCCCGACTTGTTCTTCCGCGAAGGCGGGAGCCCAGACTGGACTCCCGCCTTCGCAGGAGAACATGGAGGGTCGCCGGCCGTCTCGTGAACGCAGTCTTCAACCGCTGCAATCAGAGTTCCGTCATCCTGACGAAAGTCAGGATCCAGAGCCACCAGAGCTATCCTGTTTTACCCCGGATCCTGACTTTCATTAGGATGACGAAGGGCGTAGTCAGGCGCGCCTTTCTGGAGGGGGTCGCTTCGTAGATGGTGAATTCCGCTAGAACCCCCGTCCAGCCCCCGGCGCGACCGCACGGATCGCCGCCAGCACATGCCGCAGCAACCCATCCGCATCGTGATGGATATTATGCCCCCCCGGCATCCCGACTTTCCGCGCGTTCGCGGTCGTCAGCAGCGGACACAGGCTGTCCGTCTCCTCCAGCCCATAGATGCACGTCACCGGTGCCCAGGTCAGCCGATTGCCGGTCGTCGCGCCCATGCTGTCGGGCGTGCCGTGATCGTAGAGCAGGCTGGACGGATCCGCGCGATAGAACACCGTGTTACCCGGCAGGATCAGCACGATCGCGGCAACGTGTGGTCGCAAGTCCGCGGGCAGGTTGGCGAGTCCGGTCTGGACGATATCCGCGCCATAGGACTGCCCCATCACGACGATCCGCTTCGCCCCGGTCCGCGAGAGCGCCGTCCGCACGCCATCCGCGATGATCGCATCGAGCTCGTGACGCGTGACACGATGCGCGAACAACGCTGGCGTGGTGATCCCGACGACCGGGATGCCGTGCTCGGTCAGTCTCCGCGAGGTCGACGCGCCGAGCAGGAACCGCAGCCCCATGTCGCCTGAGAAGTTCACCACCGCGATCGGCGGCGGTCCCGACGCGTGCACGCCGATCGCCGGATACACATGCACCGGATCGCGGTCGAAATAGCCCGCGAGGTAGACGAACAGCACGACGATCGCGGATATTATAGCAGTCACCCACGCGCCGCGCCGCCAGCGTCGTGCCGCTACCGTGCGAGGATGTTTCGAACTTTTCACTGGATCGTCCTGACTCGTACCAAGACCGGATGAATACCCGGCCCGGCCGCGCACTTCCATGACGTGCCGATTACGTAATCATCCGCTTGAGCGTCTCGATCCGGTCCGCCTCCGCCGCGGGCTTGTCCGTCCGGATCCGCGCGATCCGGGGAAAGCGCATCGCCACCCCTGATTTGTGGCGCTTCGAGCCGTGCAGCGAATCGAACGCGATCTCGAGCACCAGCGTCTTCTCCACCTCGCGCACCGGGCCGAACCGGTTCTGCGTGTGATTGCGAACGAAACTGTCGAGCATCTTGAGCTCTTCGTCGGTGATCCCCGAATACGCCTTCCCGACCGGAAGCAGCTCCCCCTCCTCGGTCCAGCAACCGAACGTGTAATCCGAATAATAGGACGATCGCCGCCCCGACCCACGCTGCGCGTACATCATCACGCAATCGGCGGTCAGCGGATCGCGCTTCCATTTATACCAGAGCCCGGCACGCCGACCGCCGACATACGGCGAATCGCGGCGCTTGAGCATCACGCCCTCGATAGCCGCGTCGCGCGAGGTCGCGCGAATCGCCTCCAGCGCGGTGAAGTCGTCCGCCTCGATCACCGCGCTCAGATCGAACCGCTCGGGATCCAGCTGCGGCACGAACGCCTCCAACCGCTTCCGCCGCTCGGTCCAGGACAGCGCGCGCAGATCCTCGTCGCCATTGATCAGCAGATCATAGAGCCGCACGAACGCGGGATAGTCCGCCAGCATCTTGGCCGACACAGTCTTGCGCCCAAGCCTTTGCTGCAACGCGTTGAAGCTCGCCGCTCCGCCGCCATCCTCCAGTGTCCCGCCCTGATGCTCGCCCTTCACTAAAAGTTCGCCGTCGACCGTCCCCGGCGTCCGGAACGCAGCCGCGATCTCGGGGAAGCTGTCCGTCACGTCGTCGCCGGTCCGGCTGTAAAGCCGTGTCTCTCCCGCGACATGGACGATCTGGACGCGGATGCCGTCCCATTTCCACTCGGCGGCATAGTCGGTGAGATCGACGCGCAGGTCTTCGAGTCCGTGCGCGAGCATGAACGGCCGAAATACGGGGACGTCCGCCGGCGTCGGCTGCTCTCCGGTTCCCTCCGCCCAGGCGAACAGGCTCGGATACGGCGCATCGAGCCCGTGCCAGACCTCCTCGACCGCATCGACGTCGAGCCCGAACGCATCCGCCAGCGCCGTCTTCGCCAACCGCGCCGACACGCCGATCCGCAACGCGCCGGTCGCCATCTTGAGTAGCGCGAACCGCTCCTCGGCATCGGATCGGTCGAGCATGTCCGCCAGCGCACCCGGCGCATCGGCCCGCGACAATGCCGCCAGCCGCTCGACGACGTCGGTAATCGACAAGGGGGTGGGGTCGACCGGAACCGTCGGCTCGGGCCAGAGCAACGCCACCGTCTCCGCAGTATCGCCGACATAATCGCGGCTCATCCGGAACAGCACCGGATCGACGCGCTCTTCGATCAGTCCGCGGATCACCGCGGACTTCACGCCCTTGAGATCGAGATCGCCGGTTAGCGCCGCCATCGCCCAGCCCCGGTCCGGGTCGGGCGTCGCGCGCAGGTAATCCGCGATCAGCTTCAGCTTGGCGTTACGCGACCGGGTGTAGGTGAGCGAATCGAGCAGGGCGGCGAATGCGTGCATTGTCGGTAAACGCACCTGCCGCCCGAAGGGATGCAGAGGCGAAACGACCGCCGGCGGGCGGCCCCGGCGACGGTCAATCCGCAGTTTTGAAAGTTGCCGAGCAGTTGAGGGTGGAGTGGCCTCACAATCCTCCCCTTGCGGGGGAGGATTGAGGCTACGGCCGTTCTCAACCCTTGCGGCTCGCCTCGAACAGGAACCACGCACGCTCTTCGGCATGATCGGTCCATTCGTCGACGATACCACTCGTCGCGTTGTCCTTGGCGGCGTCGGCGGCGTCCTTGACGATGCGGAACTGTTCGACGAGCTTCAGATTGTCCTCGCGCAGTTCGGCGAGCATCTCGGTTGGGCCGACGAACGCCATGTCGTTGTCCGCGATCGTCTGGTGCCGCGAGATGTCGCCGATCGAGCGCAGCGTGGTGTTGCCGGTCTTGCGCACGCGCTCGGCGATCGCGTCGGTCACGCCGATTATCTGCGCGGACTGGTCGTCGAGCAGCAGGTGGTAATCCCGGAAATGCGGCCCCGACATGTGCCAGTGGAAATTCTTGGTCTTGAGATACAGCGCATAGCAATCGGCGAGCGCGGCGTTCAGCGCGTCGGCGACCGACTTGGTGCTGTTGCTCGGCAGGTCGGTCGGCGTGTCGAGAGCAGGGTTGATCTCGGCCATGTTTAGCTCCCGTTGGAAGGTCGTCGCGTGAACGATCCGAACGCACACTTGCTCCCGGCCGTCAGACCAAGCGTAGTGCGCCAAGCGCCAGGACGATACCGAAGATCAGGAACACGGTGCCGATGGCGATGCGCAACGGCTTGAGCGGCAGTCTAAGCCACGCGGCCTCGCCCATCAGCGCCGCGGGGACGATCACCACCAGCGAGCCGATCGTCGCGCCGATCGCCGCGAGGGCCGGGACGGGCGTCCGCGCGGCAAGCGTCAGGACGATGAACTGAACGCCGTCGCCGAAAGCCAGGATGAACAGGCCGAGCGCGGTAGTGGCGATCGCGCCGATCTTCCAGCGATCCAGCCGCTCGGGTGCCCTGGCCGGAAAGAACGATCCACCACCCTGCAACAGCAATGCGAGCGCGAGCATCAGTTGTTGCGCATTGGGGGCAAGCTTCGGCCCGATCACCGCGCCGAGCGCCGCCGCCAAGCCGCTCGCCGCGAACAACGCCAGCGCCGCCATCGCGATCACAAGACCCGGCTTTCGGTATCGGTCCGACAGGATCGCTGCGAGCCACGCCGTTCGATCGCCGACCTGTGCGAGCGCCGCCGCGACCAGCGCTGCCATCAACGCGTCCATGAATTATCCCGCAAGGCGCACCGAACACGCCGCGGCGAACGCGTGGCACGCCTGGACGTCCTGCCGCTCGCACCCGACCGCATCGCGCAGGATCGACAGCCAGCCATGTACCAGCGCACCATGCTCGCCGCGCGACAGGGCGGAATCGACGAAGTGCGCGACCGTGACCGCGGGGTTGAGGCCGTTGGTATGTGCGATCACGCGGATCGCATCGATCTCGGTGGCGATGTCGCAAGGGCGGGAATAGGGCGCTCGGACATCGATCGCCGCGATTCGCGCCGCGAGATCGGCTTTCACCGCGATCATGTCGTCGATTCGAACCAGCGCCTGCCCCACGATCCCGCTCCTGTCTTTATCTGATGATATGATGCGCTTGTGGTAGTGAATAGCGGGTTAAATGAAGCGTCTCGGCATGCAGCGACAGGGTAAAGCTTGACTTCGCTCCCTGCGTCCGCCATGCGCCGCCCCTGATGGAGCGGCGGCGTCAGTTCGCCGCTTTCGCATTTTCAAGCCATAGGAATTGGGCTCATGGCCAAGCCGACCACCGTAAAGATCAAGCTGCTCAGCACCGCTGACACCGGCTTCTTCTACGTCACCAAGAAGAATCCCCGTACCAAGACGGAGAAGCTCTCCTTCTCGAAATACGATCCCGTCGTGCGCAAGCATGTCGAGTTCAAGGAAGCCAAGATCAAGTAATCCGGTCGGCGGTGCAAGCCGTCGTTTGATTGCGAAGATCCGAAAAGCCGCGGGGTAGCCCCCGCGGCTTTTGGCGTTTGTGATTCCCTCCTCGATTCGTCCCCCCTCCCGTTCGTCCTGAGTAGCCATCGAGTAGTCGCCGAAGGCGGCGTATCGAGAGGGCGTATCGAAGGACAGGTTGGCGCGCGGAACCCATGCTTCGATACGCGCCCTCGATACGCTCCTGACGGAGCTACTCGGTCTCTACTTAGCACGAACGGGGTTGGGGGGTTGGCAACGGAATGTGCGGGTTAAGCAACGTGCAGGCGGAGTAGATGGCTGTCCGTTCGTTCCCACCTCAGATCAGCGCCCCGACCGCATCCATGAACCGCGCCAAGCTGATCGGCTTCGACACATACGAGTCCGCGCCCGCAGCCCGGATCCGCTCCTTGTCCTCGCGCCCAGCATACGCGGTCACCGCCATCACCGGGATCGCCTTCAACTCCTCGTCCGCCTTCAGTTCGAGGATGATCTCGTAGCCGGTGACGTGCGGCATTTGGATGTCCATGATGATTAGGTCGGGCACGAATTCCCGAGCGCGCGCAACGGCTTCGCGACCGTCCCGCACGGGTTCGACGGCGAACTGATGCGCGCGCAGCAGGTCGCAGAATAGTTTGAGGTTGAGTTCGTTGTCCTCGACAACGAGCACCTTCTTTGTCACCGCCGCACCTTATCCGGAAAGAGGGCACGATAGGCAATGCGCGACCGTGATTCAAACGAAGACGCCGAAGCGCTCGCCCTGCGCGCGTTGGTATGGACGCTGGTCGAGCCCGATCGCGCTATGCGATTGCTGTCGGTGACCGGCCTTGAGCCGCATGACCTCCGCGCTCGGGCGAGCGACCCGACGGTGCTGTCGGCGGCGCTCGGCTTTCTCGAAAACCATGAGCCGGACCTGATTGCCTGCGCCGAGTCGCTGGGTGTGAAGCCAGAGGCACTCGTCCGCGCACACGCCAAGCTGGACCAGGGAGAATTTGAAGCATGAGGCCGTTGCTGATCAGCGATTGCGACGAAGTGCTGCTGCACATGGTCAAGCATTTCGGCGTCTGGCTCGACGAGCGCCACGACATCGATTTCGCGATCCAGCACGGCGATTTCTCGACCGCAATGACGCGGCGTGACGGTGGCCCGCCGCCGTCGCGCGAGGACATGTGGGCGATGCTGGGTGAGTTCTTTCCCGGCGAGATGCACCGCCAGACGCTGGTACCGCATGCGGTCGAGGCGCTGGAGCGGCTCGCACAGGTGGCGGACATCGTCATCCTCACCAACCTCCAGGACGAATGCCGCCAGCCGCGGATCGAGCAACTGGCGAAGTTCGGCATCGCGCACCGTGTTGAGTGCAACCAGGGCGGCAAGGGCACGCCGGTATCGCGGCTGGTCGAAGAATACGGCTCGCCGGTCACGGTGTTCGTGGATGATCTGGCGGTGCATCACGAGTCGGTCGCGAAGCACGCCCCGGGGGTGCACCGGCTGCACATGGTCTCCGAGCCGACGCTGGCGGTGAGCGTCCCGAAGGCGCCCGAGGCTCATGCGCGGATCGACGACTGGCGCGAGGCGGCGGATTGGATCGCCGCACGGTTCGAAGCGGGTTTGCCGGCGGACGCCTGAGTCGTCCACGTCACCACGAACACAGCATTCTCCCCTCCCTGAAAGGGAGGGGTTGGGGGTGGGTAGGCCAGCTTCAGTCGCAACCGTTCCGACAAATGCGGAAGCCCACCCACCCCCGGCCCCTCCCTTCCAGGGAGGGGAGCAGAAGGGGCCCCTTGACCCATCCCCCACCGCTGTGGTGATACCTCCTCCATGACCGATCGTATCGACCGCAAGCTCGAAGAGCTGGGCCTCACCCTTCCGCAGGCCGCCGCACCCGTGGCGTCCTACGTCCCGACCGTGCTGGCGAACGGCATGCTCCATATCTCGGGCCAGCTACCGTTCAAGGACGGCGCGCTGGTTACCGGTCGCGTCGGAGACGGCGTCTCGCTCGAAGACGCACAGGAAGCGGCGAAGCTCTGCGGGCTGATGCTCGTCGCACAGATGAAGGCGGCACTCGGCACGCTCGGCCGCGTCGAGCGGATCGTGAAGCTTGGCGTGTTCGTCAACTCGACCGGCGATTTCACTGACCAGGCGAAAGTCGCCAATGGCGCTTCGGACTTGATGGTTGCGCTGTTCGGCGATGCCGGCAAGCATGCGCGCGCGGCAGTCGGCGTTCCTGTCCTCCCGCTCGGCGCCGCTGTCGAGGTCGACGCGATCGTTCAAGTTTCCGCCTGACACTTGTTCTCCCGCGAAAGCGGGAGCCCAGGGTTACCAAGCGCAGCCCATGTGGTCCTGGGCTCCCGCCTTCGCGCGAGAGCGGCGTATGGGACGGACGGCTGTTTTCCTTCGAGATAAGCTGACGCGCCCTTTGCTATCGGCACCCCGCTACCCCAAATGTCGCGGATGAACGCCGTCACAGCCCGCATCGCCCAAGGCGTCACTTCGATCGCGGCCGCGGACTGGGAGGCGTGCTCCGGCACCGCCAACCCGTTCGTCGGCCACGCCTTCCTCTCCGCGCTCGAAGGGTCGAAAAGCGTCGGCGGCCGCTCCGGCTGGCAGGCATTGCCGGTGGTGGTCGACGGCGCCGACGGCAAGCCCGCGGCAATCGCGCCCGCCTATGCCAAGAGTCACAGCCAAGGCGAATACGTCTTCGACCAGGGCTGGGCGGACGCGTGGGAGCGGGCAGGGGGGCAATATTACCCCAAGCTCCAGATCGCTGCGCCGTTCAGTCCTGTACCCGGCCCACGCCTGCTCCTTCGCGACCGCGAGCAAGCCCCCGCGCTGATCGCCGCGCTGGAGGCGGTGACCGACCAGAGCGGGCTATCCTCCGCCCACGCCACCTTCATCGATCCCGACGAAGTGGCGCTATTCGAGGCGGCAGGCTGGCTGATCCGCCAGGGTACGCAGTTCCACTGGAAGAACGACGGCTACGCCAGCTTCGACGACTTCCTCGCCGTCCTTGCCAGCCGCAAGCGCAAGGCGATCCGCAAGGAGCGCGCCGCCGCCGTCGAAGGTCTGACGATCCGCCACCTCGTCGGTACCGAGATCACGCCCGAGCACTGGGACGCGTTCTGGGTTTTCTACCAGGACACCGGCAGCCGCAAATGGGGCCAACCGTACCTCACGCGCGGCTTCTTTGACCAGATCGGCAAGACGATGGGCGACCGCGTGCTCCTCATCCTCGCAGAGCGTGATGGCGCACCGATCGCCGGCGCGCTCAACCTGATCGGCGACGACACGCTCTACGGTCGTTATTGGGGGGCGACGGAGGAGGTGCCGTTCCTCCATTTCGAACTCTGCTATTACCAGGCGATCGACACGGCCATCGCGCGGGGATTGCAGACCGTCGAGGCGGGCGCGCAGGGCGAACACAAGCTCGCGCGCGGCTATGCCCCGGTCGCGACCTATTCCGCGCACTACATCCCCGACCCGAGCTTCCGCCGCGCGATCGCCGACTATCTGCTCCGTGAACGCGAAGCCGTCGCCGAGCAGCAGGAATATCTTGGCGAGCTTACTCCGTTCCGGCGGGGCGAGCAGCAGCAACCCGATTGACGCGGTAGAGCAGGCTGGTGCCATCGCGCCGGATCAGCGTCAGGTCGCGGACCAGCTTCGAATCGAACTTCGGCGGGTGGATCAGCCAGACATAATCGAAAGCATCGCGCGGGAATTTCTGCAGCGCCACGCCGATCGGCCGCCAGAACTGGCCACGGCACTTGATGTCGCTGACGATCTCCGACGGATCGTGCGCGAAGCCCTTCGCCGCCGGATAGTGCGTCGTCATCAACTGCGCGCCGGCCATCGACCACTGATCGTTGGTGAACGCCAGTCGCCGCTCCAGCAGCAGCGCGGGGACATGCTCGAGCCGCGAATACGCCCAGTCGTCGCGACACCGCCGCCCGACGAACGACACGACGCGCGATCGCTCGGGCACCGTATCGATCGCCGCGATCGCCTGGTCGTAGCTGCGATCGTACATCAGGTAGCTGACCGTCGTCCCCACCAGCCGCACGCCGAAGAACGCAAAGCCCAGCACCGCGAGCACCGCCGCGCCGCGCAGCGAAAGCCCGTGTCGCGGCCGCAGCGCGATCACCGCGATCCCGAGCATGAACGGCGCGAGCCGCATGTCGGCATAGGCCGACCCGAACACGATCCGCGGCAACAGGATATACACGATCGCGAGGAACAGCGCCGACAGGCTCAGGTTGCGCGAATATTCGATCGTCTGGTCGCGCACGCCGCGGAACAGGATCACGAACAGCACGGTGACCGACGCGATGTCGAACGTCATCCAACGATCGCGCAGGACCATCGTGATCCAGTTCATCTTCCAGCGCCAGTTGAACCAGTCCTGCGTCTTGCCGCCTACATGATCACCCGAGCGCCAGACGATCATCATCACCATCGGCAGCGCGAGCGGCAGGCAGTTCAGCCCCGCCTGGATGCACGCCTTGAACCAACCATGCGCCCAGCTCTTGGGATCGCTGTCGCGACGGATGTCGTGCTGGCGGATCAGCTCTGCGGAGAAGGCGAGTACGCCCAGCACGCCCCAGCCGAACGTATGGCACAGCCACAACAGGCACGAGACGGGGACGAAGATGATGGTCCGCAGCTGCCGCCGGTCGAGCCGCCCCATCCGCAGCCACAATGCGAACAGGTTGAGCGCGAGTGCCATGCCGAGCGCGAAATTCACGAATCCGAACTGGAACGGATAGCTGTACGCGAGCGGCAGCGCGAACAGCGCGGTCGCGGGGATTCGCCCGTGCACCTCGCGCGCGATCCACAGCAGCCCGGTCACGGTGAGCGCGGGGATCGCCATCACGATCAGCTTCACCGCGAGCTGCAACCCGAAGATCGGCGCGAGCGGCACGATCAGCAGGTCGATGCCGAGGTTGCCGATCATCTGCCAGCGGAAGTTATACCACTGATTCAACCAGGGATTGTCGGCGATCGCCAGCTGGACGCGGTACCGGCCCATATGCCCGGGCAGGTCGACCAGCGGCGGTATTTCCGGCCACAGCAACGGTATGATCGATGCGATCGCAACCGCGGCAACGAATGCGCGCGTCTGCCACCAATGCAGCGTTTCCCCCTGAGTAATCATATCGTCGAACCCTAGGGGCGGGTGGGCGCACTAGACAAGTGCGCGCACGACGAGTTGACGATCTTCCCCGCAAACTTCGACATTAGACTGAGGTCCGACGGGGAACGGGTTACTGTTCGCCCCTACTGATCACGCCGTCCGAGCAGGCGCAGGCGCAGTGCGTTCAGCTTGATGAAGCCCGCCGCATCGCGCTGGTCGTAGGCGCCCTGGTCGTCCTCGAACGTCACGACCTTCTCCGAATACAGCGAGTTCGGCGATTTCCGGCCGACCACGTACACGCCGCCCTTGTAGAGCTTCAGCCGAACGGTGCCCGAGACCTTCTCCTGGCTGTGATCGATCGCGGCCTGCAGCATCTCGCGCTCTGGCGAGAACCAGAAGCCGTTGTAGATCAGCTCGGCATAACGTGGTGCCAGCTCGTCCTTCAGGTGGGCCGCGCCGCGATCGAGCGTCAGCTGCTCGATGCCGCGATGCGCGAGGTGATAGATCGTGCCGCCGGGAGTCTCGTACATGCCGCGGCTCTTCATGCCGACGAAGCGGTTCTCGACGAGATCGAGACGGCCGATCCCGTGACGGCGGCCATAGTCGTTGAGCGTCGACAGCAACGTCGCCGGGCTCATGCCCTCGCCGTTGATCGCGACGCCGTCGCCGCGCTCGAAATCGATCGTAATGTACTCGGGGGTATCAGGCGCGTCCTCGGGGTTCACGGTGCGCGAATAGACATAGTCGGGGACCTCGTCCCACGGGTTCTCGAGCACGAGGCCTTCGCTCGACGTGTGCAGCATGTTCGCATCGGTCGAGAACGGCGCCTGGCCGCGCTTGTCCTTGCTGACCGGAATCTGGTGCTGCTCGGCGAACTCGATCAGGCGCGTACGGCTGGTGAGATCCCACTCACGCCACGGCGCGATCACCTTGATGTCGGGCGACAGCGCGTAATAGCCGAGCTCGAACCGCACCTGGTCGTTGCCCTTGCCGGTCGCGCCGTGGCTGACCGCGTCGGCGCCGACCATCTTGGCGATCTCGATCTGGCGCTTGGCGATCAGCGGCCGCGCGATCGACGTGCCGAGCAGGTACAGCCCCTCGTACAGCGCGTTCGACCGCATCATCGGGAACACGTAATCCCGCACGAACTCCTCGCGCAGATCGTCGACGAAGATGTGCTCGGGCTTGACGCCCATCATCTCGGCCTTGGCGCGCGCCGGCTCGAGTTCCTCGCCCTGGCCAAGATCGGCGGTGAACGTCACGACCTCGCAGTTATACGTCTGCTGGAGCCATTTCAGGATCACGCTCGTGTCCAGGCCACCGGAATAGGCGAGCACGACCCGATTGATGCCGGCCTCGCCGGCGGGACGATTGATCTGATCGGTCACGGGCAGAATCCTTCGGGCAATATGCAATGCCCGCGCCCCTATGCGCTGGGGGCCCCTCATGCAACCTGTGCATGCAACCGCAAGCGTTAATGGCGCGTACAACCGAACCGGTCTATTCGCGCCGCAAATCCTCTGGAGTTAACCCACCGTGCTACGCCAAAGCCTCACTCTTCTCGTCCTTGCCGGCCTTGCGACTCCGGCGCTCGCGCAGGAAACCCGCGCGTCCGCCTCGGCCAAGTTCAAGACCGAGTTCGCCGCGTCGGATACCAACAAGGACGGCGTCCTGACGCGCGCGGAAGTGCAGGCACGGATCGGCAACATGAAGGTCGGGCCGGGCCGTCCGGATCCGGTGCATGCCAAGCGCCTCGCCGATCTGTGGTTCACCAGCGCGGACAAGAACAAGGACGGCAAAGTCACGCAGGCCGAAGCGCAGGCACTCCTGGCGGCAACGTTTGCGAAGTACGACGCGAACAAGGACGGCAAGATCGGCGGCGACGAGCGCGCTGCGGCGAAGTCGGAGATGCAGGGGCCGCGCTAAAGCGTAACCAATTCCCCTCCCTTCCAGGGAGCAGAGCGGGTCACCCCTCCCGCAACGCTCGCTCACCCTCGAGCATATAGTCCCGCGTCAACGGTAACGTCATCCGGCTCTTCGACAACTGGATCTGGTAATTGACCATCCCCCCGGTCCGGAACGCTGCCGCCGCGCCCGCGAGATAGAACGTCCACATCCGGTAGAACCGCTCGTCGTACAACGCGACGATCGCGTCCTTCGCGGCCACCGTGCGGTCGTACCATTGGTCGATCGTCAGTGCGTAATGGACGCGTAGCACCTCGATATCGGTCGGGAACATCCGCAGCCCCTCATACCCCTTCACGATTTCCGACAGCGCCGGGTTATAGCCGCCCGGGAAGATATACTTGGTCGTAAAGGTGTCGGTGACGCCCGGACCGCCCATCCGGCCGATCGTATGGAGCAGCATCACGCCGTCCGCGGTCAGCAGGTCGCGGCATTTGCGGAAGAACGCCTTGTAGTGCGCCGGGCCGACGTGCTCGAACATCCCGACAGAGACGATCCGGTCGAAACTCCCGGTCAGCGCGCGGTAGTCGATCAGCTCGAACTTCACCTTGTCGGCGACGCCAGCCTCTTTGGCCCGTCGCCGCGCGACCTTCAACTGTTCCTCGCTCAGCGTCACGCCCAGCACTTCGGCGCCGGTCTTCGCGTGCAGATACAGCGCCATCCCCCCCCAGCCGCAACCGATGTCGAGCACGCGCATGCCCGGCTGGATCGCAAGCTTGGCGGCGATATGCGCCTTCTTGTCCGACTGCGCCTGCTCCAGGCTGTTCCCCGGATCGGTGAAGTACGCGCAGGAATATTGCCGGTCCGCGTCGAGGAACAGGTCGTACAGCCGATCCGACAGGTCATAGTGATGCGCGACGTTCTTTTTCGACCGGCGCGCCATGTTCACGCGGTCGACGCGGTGCACCACCTTGTCGAGCAGCTTGATCGGCAGCGACGGATTGAGCCCGCCGCCACGCTCCCACGGGGTGTTGCCCTTGAGTAGGTTGACCAGGTCGCGAATGTCGCCCCGTTCGATCACCAGGCGCCCATCCATGAACGCCTCCGCCGCGCCCAGCGCCGGGTGGCGGACGATCGCGCCGGCCACGCCCGGCTGGGTCAGCCGGATCGCGACGGGGTTATACGCAGGGTCGGGCTTGCCGAAATGCTTGGTCGTGCCGTCCGCATGGATGAGCGTGAGTTCGCCGGTTTTAACCTGCCGCGCCAGGAAACGATCGAATAGGGCCATGTCGCGTTAGCTAATGACTGGTATGGAATTGCGCTACCCCTCGGGGCGGCTCAGATGCCTGCGTACCAGTCATAATCCACGTTATCTTCCCAATAGCCGCCCTTGCCCTTGCCGATCCCGGCGAGACTGGCGACCGCGTCGATCGCCATGACGTATTTGGCGTGCTTGTACCCGAGTTGCCGCTCGACGCGCAGCCGAACGGGGGCGCCGTGCGCGACGTCGAGCACCTGATCGTTGAGCGCCCAGGCAAGAATCGTCTGCGGATGGAACGCGTCGACCAGATCAACCGACTCGTAATAGTTCGCGCCGCCGAACAAGTCGGCGCAGGTGAACACGATGTAGCGCGCGGACTTCTGCAAACCCGCAGCGGTCAGCAGCGCGCCGAGCTTCGGCCCCTGCCATTTGCCGATCGCGCTCCAGCCCTCGACGCAATCGTGGCGCGTGATCTGCGCACGCGATGGCATCTGGCGGAGTTGCGGGAGCGAAACCGACAGCGGCCGATCGACCAAACCGCCGACCTTGAGCCGGTAATCCGCGAAATTATTGGCGACCATCGAAGTATACTCCGCGGTCCCCGGATTGCTCGTCCCATTGGAGCGGAAGATCGGCGACATCTGCGCAGGGCTGAACTCGGGCGCGAGCGCGTTGCGGTTGGTCAGCGCGCGTTGCAGCCCGCGGTTCATGTCCTCGCCCATGAACAGGATCTTCCGCGCCTCGGGATTCGCAGCGATCTTGTCGCAGCCGGTCAGCAGCGCGCCGGCACCGATGGTCGCGCCCATGACGAGCGAACGGCGGGTGATCAGCGAGCTCATGCGACGTCCTCCGACGTGTGGGCGGGGACGTGCCCCGGAACCTTCCAGCGCCCGGTAATCATCGACCGCACTTCGTTCCAGGTCCCCGCGAGGATCACCAGCGCCAGATGCGCGATGATGAACAGCACCAGCCCGGTGGCAGCGATGAAGTGGATCGAGCGCGCCGACTGCCGACCACCGAACACCTCGAGAAGCCACGGCCACGCCGCGTCCATCCCCGGCGACATCGTCAGCCCGGTCAGGATCATCACCGGGATCAGCACGAAGATCGTTACGACATACGAGAGCTTCTGGAGGATATTGTACGCGCCCGGCTTCTTGGGATCGTGAAAGCGGAAGGCAAGATGCTCACTCACGTCATGCACCACTTCGCGCGGCGAAAGCTCGGCGGCACGCACGCGGAGATCGCGCTGGAAGTGCTTGTTGATCAGGCTGACGATCATGAACCCGAGCAGCGCGAAGGCGAGCACCAGCGCGAATAGCAAATGCCAGCGTCGCG
Source organism: Sphingomonas sp. PAMC26645 (assembly GCF_004795835.1). NCBI lineage: Bacteria > Pseudomonadati > Pseudomonadota > Alphaproteobacteria > Sphingomonadales > Sphingomonadaceae > Sphingomonas > Sphingomonas sp. PAMC26645. The sequence continues at coordinate 152,615 of NZ_CP039249.1, read as the reverse complement.
ACAGCGCGAGGTTGTAGCCCGCCGGAATCGTCAGCAGGTTGAGCAGCGACACCAGCCAGCTCGGCCACTGGTCGAGCGTCGTCCACGCGGTATCGAAATTCGCGCCGTACCGTCCCCAGTACAGCCGCGGATGCGCCTTGAGGATGCCGATGCCGCTGCCGATCATGATGAACATCGTCACCACCGTCACCCAGTGCCAGACGCGCGTCGCCATCCGGTGGCGCTTGATGACCGGGGTGATTGTCGGGTCAGTGGGATCGTTCATGCTCGACCTTCGCTATAGGCAGTCGCACCGTGATATAGCAGGAACGTACCGCATGATCGAATGGCATTCTTACGAGCCCGCGAACGGCCATCGCCTGCCGCACGATCCTCTGAACGCGATCGTCGCGCCGCGCCCGATCGGCTGGGTCAGTACGATGTCCGCCGACGGCGTGGCGAACCTCGCACCGTACAGTTTCTTCAACCTCTTCAACTACGCACCGCCGATCATCGGCTTCTCGTCGATGGGCTGGAAGGACAGCGTCGCCAATATCGAGGCGACCGGTGAGTTCGTCTGGAACCTCGTCACGCGCGATCTCGGCGAGGCGATGAATACGACCGCCGCGAACGTCGCCGCCGACGTCGACGAGTTCGCGCTGGCGAGGCTGGAAATGGCCGCTTCGACGAAGATCAAGCCGGCGCGGGTCGCCGCTTCGCGCGCGCAGTTCGAGTGCAAGCTCACGCAGCTGATCCGGCTTGAGACCAAGGACGGCAAAGAACTCGACCAGTGGCTGGTGCTCGGCGAGGCGGTCGCGATCCACATCGATTCCGCGATGCTGGAGGACGGCGTCTACCAGACAGCCCGCGCGAACCCGATCCTGCGCGGCGGCGGCCCTGCGGATTACTTTGCGATCACGGAGGATTCCTTGTTCAAGATGCGCCGTCCGGGGTGATAGAGGGCCCATGTTGCGATGCAGCATTGTGCCGCCGCAGCGACCCTGAGAAAGCGATACCTCTATGAAACCTGTCGATACGCGCATGGCGCTGCTCGCGCTCGCCGTCGGCGGGTTCGCGATCGGGACGACCGAGTTCGCGGCGATGAGCCTGTTGCCGCAGTTCGCGCGCGGGCTCGGGATCGACGAGCCGACTGCGGGGCATGTCATCAGTGCCTACGCCCTGGGCGTGGTGGTTGGCGCGCCGACGATCGCGGTGCTGGCGGCGAAGATCGAGCGGCGGGTGTTGCTGATCGGGTTGATGATGTTCCTCGGAATCGCCAACGGCCTGTCCGCGCTCGCGCCGACCTATCACCTGATGCTGCTCGCCCGGTTCCTGAGTGGATTGCCGCATGGCGCGTATTTCGGGGTCGGATCGCTGGTCGCGGCGTCGATGGTGCCGCGCGAGAAGCGATCGCGTGCGGTATCGCGGATGATGCTCGGGCTGACGATCGCGACGATTGCAGGCGTGCCGCTGGCGAACGGCATCGGTCAGTGGTTCGGCTGGCGCTGGGGGTTCGGGATCGTCGCGATCATCGCGGCCGCGACGGTGGCGATGCTGTTCAGGTTCGCGCCGGTCTTGCGCCCCGCCAAGGATGCGAGCCCGCTCGGGGAACTGGCGGCGCTACGTAACGGGCAGGTGTGGCTGACGCTTGCCATCGGTGCGGTCGGGTTTGGCGGGATTTTCTGCGTCTACACCTATCTCGCCTCGACCTTGACCGAGGTCACGGGGGTGTCGTCCGCGTTCACGCCGGTGGCATTCGCTTTGTTCGGCGTCGGCATGACGATCGGGACATTGGTCTGTGCCAAGGCAGCGGACGTCGCGCTGATGCCGGCGGCGGGGATCACCTTGCTGTTCGGGGCAGGGGCGCTCGCGCTCTACGCGCCGGCGACGCCGCATCTGTGGGCGATGCTGCCCGTGGTGGTGTTGATCGGGTGCGGGGGCGGTCTGTCGACGATCCTCCAGACGCGGCTGATGGATGTCGCAGAGGAGGCGCAGACCCTGGCCGCAGCGCTCAATCATTCCGCGTTCAATACGGCCAATGCGCTTGGGCCTTGGCTTGGCGGGCTGGCGATCGCGGGTGGGTATGGGTTGCCATCGACCGGTTGGGTCGGGACCGCGCTGGCGCTTGGCGGGTTTGCGATCTGGGCGGTGTCGTGGGGGCTGGATCGTCGGCGGGTATGAGAAGGAGCACTAGCGAGTTTGAGTGCTCGCCGAATACTGTTCTCCCGCGAAAGCGGGAGGCTCGGGTTACGAATGATGGCGCCAGTGGCTCCTGGACCCCCGCCTTCGCGGGGGAACGGTTCTGGTGGGTCGTCCGGGTTATCTCAATCACTACCACCCCGGCGAAGGCCGGGGCCCAATTGGGGGACGGTGCTAACTAGCGGCAGCGCTCCGTTACTGCAGCCTTGCCAATTGGGCCCCGGCCTCCGCCGGGGTGGTGCTCTTCAGTTCGTGTGATGTTCGTGGGTGCGGAAGGAGGGGGCGGGGGCCCGTTCGGTAAGTCCGTCAGCCCCGACCAATCACCGCGCGATGTCCCGCTTCGCCAGCTGCTTGTTCAGACCCAGTGCGATCAGCGTGAACACCGCGCCCGAGAACAGGTACGCGCCGCTCGCCGCCAGCCCAAGCTTGCTCGTCAGCAACAGTGCCGCCAGCGGAGCGAACCCGGCACCGAACAGCCACGCCAGATCGGTCGTCAGCGCCGACCCCGTGTAGCGATGCTGCGGCGACAGGCTCGACGCGATCGCGCCCGAGGACTGGCCGAACGACAGGCCGAACAGCAGGAAGCCGACGCCCATGAACAGGCGCTCGCCGACGTCGCCGCCATCGAGCAGCTTCGGTGCGGCGATCGCGAACAGCGCGATCAGCACCGCGATCGTGCCGAGCATCGTGCGACGCCCGAACCGGTCCGCAAGCAGCCCCGACACGAGCATCGCACCGATACCGATCACCGCGCCGATCACCTCGACCACCAGGAAACGCGCCGGTGCCTCACGCGTGAACAGCACGACCCACGACAGCGGGAACACCGTGACCATGTGGAACAGCGCGAAGCTCGCGAGCGGCACGAACGAGCCGAGCCAGATCGCCTTCCACTGCGACTGCACGGTCTCGACGACCGGCGCGGGCTCGAGTTCGCGCTTGGCGTACATTTCTTCGAACTCTGGCGTCACCACCAGACGAAGACGCGCGAACAATGCGACGACGTTGATCGCGAACGCCACGAAGAACGGATAGCGCCAGCCCCACGAGAAGAAATCCTCGGTCGGCAACGCAGCGACGAAGAACGCGAACAGGCCGCTGGCGACCAGCAGGCCGATCGGCGCACCGAGCTGCGGCAGCATCGCGTACCAGCCACGATGCTTCTCGGGCGAGTTCAGCGACAGCAGCGAGGCGAGACCATCCCAGGCGCCACCGAGCGCGATGCCCTGGCCGATGCGCAGCAGCGCGAGGATCGCCACCGACCAGTTGCCGACCGAATCATAGCTCGGGATAAACCCCATCGCGACGGTCGAGGTGCCGAGCAAGAAGATCGAGATCGTCAGCTTGACGCTGCGGCCATAGGCGCGATCGACCGCGATGAAGATGACCGTGCCGATCGGCCGGGCGAAGAATGCCAGCGCGAACACTGCGAACGAATAGAGCGTGCCCTGCAACCGGTCGACGTACGGGAACACCAGCGTCGGGAACACCAGCACCGAGGCGATCGCGTACACGAAGAAGTCGAAGAATTCCGAGGTGCGGCCGATCACCACGCCGATCGCGATCACGCCCGGCGTGACGTGCTCGCCGTCGCTGTGGATACTGCGAGCATCGGCTTCGAAGCTCGTCTCGGGGACTGTATTTGCACTCATTCTTCAACTCGCTCTTCAGGGCGCGAACCCGATGATACGCTGTTCCGGCGGATGCGGGCAGATATATTCCGCGCCAATCTCCCGCGCCCAATGCGGGCAGGGGTGATCTATGCTACTCCGGGCGACGATAAAGTCATGCCGATGTTGCAGTGCAGCGCCCATTGGACAAATTGTCCACTGTAGCGCAGCGCAACCGAGGCGTAGGGGGACCGAATGACCGTCGTGACACAGCTTTCCCGCACCAAAATCTCGGCTCGAAAATGGTTGGTGGCCATGCCTTTGGCACTGCTCACCAGCGGTTGCGACTGGGTAGTGATGTCGCCCTCCGGCGATATCGCAGTGCAGCAGCGCGACCTCGTGCTGATCTCGACTGGGCTGATGCTGCTGATCATCGTGCCGGTGATCTGCCTCACGCTGTTCTTCGCGTTCCGATATCGCCAGTCGAACAAGGCGGCCAAGTACGAACCCAACTGGGATCACTCGGTTGGGCTCGAGCTGTTGATCTGGGGCATCCCGCTGCTGATCATCATCGCGCTCGGTGCGCTGACCTGGACCAGCACGCATCTGCTCGATCCGTATCGCCCGCTCGGCCGGATCAAGCCTGATTCTCCGACGCTCGCGAACAACGTGCCGGTCGGCAATCTGGTCGACAAGCAGCAGGCGGGCAACGGTCCGAACGGCGCCGGCAAGCCGCTCGAGGTTCAGGTGGTCGCGCTCGATTGGAAGTGGCTCTTCATCTATCCGGAATACGGCATTGCCACGGTCAACGAGCTGGCCGCGCCGGTCGATCGGCCGATCCGCTTCTCGATGACCTCGTCGTCGGTGATGAACGCGTTCTACATCCCTGCGCTCGCTGGCATGATCTACACGATGCCTGGCATGCAGACGACGCTGAACGCGGTCATCAACAAGCCCGGCAACTACGAGGGATTCTCGTCCAACTATAGCGGCGCGGGCTTCTCGGGGATGCGCTTCCGCTTCCACGGCGTCAGCGACGCGGGCTTCGATGCCTGGATCAACCAGGTCAAGCAGCGTGGCGGCGGTCTGAACCGCGCGAGCTATCTCCAGCTGGAGAAGCCGAGCGAGAAGGTCCCGGTCCGCTATTACAATGCGGTCGAGCCGAACATGTTCAAGCTGGTCGTCGAGCAGTGCGTCCAGCCCGGCAAGGTCTGCATGTCGCAGATGATGCACGGCGGCAAAGGCGGGGGGGACTCGCACGCCGGCATGGCGATGCCCGGAGTCAACGGCGGCAAGGGCCCGCAGGACACCGGTCATCCCGAAGGCGCCCTGATGAAGGACGCGAACGAAAAGGGAAGCGGCAACCACTGGACCGCGCCGGCCGACATCAAAAAGGATGGTGCAAACAGCGCCCCCGGCTCGCAGTCCAACCGCAATCACACGATGCTGACCCCCTCCACCATGCCGGGCACGCGCCCCGTCGCGAACGGCTAGAGAAACCATCATGAACGACACCCTGTTGAAGACTATCTTCGGCCGCCTGACCCTGGAGTCGCTGCCGCTGCACGAACCGATCGTCGTCGCCACCTTCGCGATGGTGGCGATCGGCGGGCTCGGGCTCGTCGCCGCGCTGACCTATTTCAAGGTCTGGGGCTATCTGTGGAACCAGTGGTTCACCAGCGTCGATCACAAGAAGATCGGCATCATGTACATCATCCTGGCGATCGTCATGCTGCTGCGCGGGTTCTCCGACGCGATCATGATGCGCGCGCAGCAGGCGATGGCGTTCAACGGGTCCGAAGGATACCTGACGGCGCATCACTACGACCAGGTCTTCACGGCACATGGCGTGATCATGATCTTCTTCGTGGCGATGCCGCTGGTCACGGGCCTGATGAACTACGTCGTCCCGCTCCAGATCGGTGCGCGCGACGTGTCGTTCCCGTTCCTCAACAATTTCAGCTTCTGGATGACCGCGGCGGGTGCCGTGATCGTCATGATGTCGCTGTTCATCGGTGAGTTCGCACGGACCGGCTGGCTCGCGATGCCGCCCCTCTCAGGGTTGGCGTATTCGCCCGACGTCGGTGTCGATTACTATATCTGGGCGTTGCAGATCGCGGGCATCGGGACGCTGTTGTCCGGCGTCAATCTGGTCGCGACCATCGTCAAGATGCGCGCACCCGGCATGACCATGATGAAGATGCCGATCTTCGTCTGGACGTCGCTGTGCACCAACATCCTGATCGTCGCCGCCTTCCCGGTGCTGACCGCGGTTCTCGCGATGCTGTCGCTCGATCGCTACATCGGCACCGCGTTCTTCACGAACGACTCGGGCGGCAACCCGATGATGTACGTCAACCTGATCTGGATCTGGGGTCACCCGGAGGTCTACATCCTGGTCCTGCCGGCGTTCGGCATCTTTTCGGAAGTCACCTCGACCTTCTCGGGCAAGCGCCTCTTCGGCTACAGCTCGATGGTCTATGCGACGCTCGTCATCACGATCCTCGCCTATCTCGTCTGGCTGCACCACTTCTTCACGATGGGGTCGGGCGCGAGCGTGAACTCGTTCTTCGGCATCACCACGATGATCATCTCGATCCCGACCGGTGCCAAGATCTTCAACTGGCTGTTCACGATGTACAAGGGCCGCATCCGGTTCGAACTGCCGATGATGTGGACGATCGCCTTCATGGTGACCTTCACGATCGGCGGCATGACCGGCGTGTTGCTCGCCGTCCCGCCAGCCGATTTCGTGCTGCACAACTCGCTGTTCCTGGTCGCGCATTTCCATAACGTGATCATCGGCGGCACGCTGTTCGGCATGTTCGCCGGCATCAACTACTGGTTCCCCAAGGCGTTCGGCTTCAAGCTGGACAAGAAGTGGGGCACGGTATCGTTCTGGTGCTGGGTTGTGGGTTTCTACTTCGCGTTCATGCCGCTTTACGTGCTCGGCCTGATGGGCGTGACCCGCCGGATGCGCTATTTCGACGATCCGAACCTGCAGATCTGGTTCGTCATCGCCGCCTTCGGTGCAGCCCTGATCGCAGCCGGCATCGGTGCCTTCCTGCTCCAGATCTTCGTCAGCATCCGCAACCGCGAGGCGCTGGCCGATCATAGCGGCGACCCGTGGAACGGTCGCACGCTGGAGTGGGCGACCTCGTCGCCGCCGCCGGAGTACAACTTCGCGTTCACGCCGATCGTCCATGACCTGGACGCCTGGTACGACATGAAGGATCGCAAGCACGAGCGGCCTGTGACCGGCTTCAAGTCGATCCACATGCCGAGTGGCACCGGCACGGGCGTCGTGCTCGCCGGCCTCAGCGTGGCGTTCGGGTTCGCGATGATCTGGTACGTCTGGTGGCTCGCAGGGCTGGCACTCGCCGGCATCTTCGGCACCACCATCTTCCACACTTTCAACTACAAGCGCGACTTCCACATCCCGGTCGAGGACGTGATCGCCACCGAGAACGCGCGCACCCGCCAGCTCGCGACCCAGGGAGCCTGACGCGATGTCCGCAATACCCATGAAGGATGGTCTGAACGAGACCGAGAAGGTCTCGTTCTACGACATCGAGGAGCACGAGCATCCCGACGGCGCCAGCACGATGCTGGGCTTCTGGATGTACCTGATGAGTGATTGCCTCATTTTCGCGGTGCTGTTCGCGGCTTATGCCGTGCTCGGCAACAGCTATGCCGGCGGCCCCAGCCCGAAGGAGATCTTCGAGCTGCCGCTGGTGGCCGTGAACACCGCGATGTTGCTGTTCTCGTCGATCACCTACGGCTTCGCGATGCTGTCGATGGAGGAAGGTCGCCAGCGCGTCATGCAGATGTGGCTGGTGTTCACCGGCCTGTTCGGCCTCGCGTTCCTGTCGATCGAAATGTACGAGTTCGCCAACCTCATCCACGAGGGTGCGGGCCCGACCCGCAGCGCGTTCCTGTCGTCGTTCTTCACGCTCGTCGGCACGCACGGCCTTCACGTCACGATGGGCCTGATCTGGCTCGTCACGCTGATGGTGCAGGTCCAGAAGCACGGCCTGATCGCCGCGAACAAGCGCCGCCTGATGTGCCTCAGCATGTTCTGGCATTTCCTCGACGTCATCTGGATCGGCGTCTTCACCTTCGTCTATCTGATGGGCACCCTGCGATGAGCGATCCCCAAGCACCGGCGAACAATCCGCACGCCGATCACGACCATGACAACGGCGCAGCACACGGTACGCGTGGCAGCTACCTCAAGGGGTTCTTCCTCTCCGTCATCCTGACTGCGATCCCGTTCTGGGCGGTGATGACTGGCGCGTTCAAGGATCCGTCGACCGCCGCGCTCGTCGTGATGGTCTTCGCAGTCGCGCAGATCGTCGTCCACATGATCTACTTCCTGCACATGAGCGGCAAGTCGGAGGGCGGCTGGACGATGATGGCGCTGATCTTCACGATCATCCTCGTCGTCATCACGCTCAGCGGATCGATCTGGGTGATGTACCACATGAACACGAACATGATGCCGATGCAGGCCGCGGCAGACATGTGATGAAGACGCGACCGGGCCCTGCCGTCTATGTCGCAGGCCTGGTCGCGCTGCTGCTGTTCGCCGGGTTCATGGCGCTCGGCATCTGGCAGGTCGAGCGCCGCACCTGGAAGCTCAACCTGATCGCACAGGTAGCGGCGCGCTCGCACGCCGCGCCGGTCGCTCCGCCCGGACCCGGCTTCTGGGGCAGGATCACCGCCACCACCGACGCCTATCGGCGCATCCGCCTCGACGGCACCTTCGATAACAGTCGCGAGACGCTGGTCCGCGCCGCAACCGCGCTCGGTAGCGGCTACTGGGTCGTGACGCCCTTACGGACCGCGCAAGGCTTCACCGTCCTCGTCAACCGCGGATACGTCTCGCCCGAACAACGCCTAGCGCATACCAAGCCAACCGGCCCGGTCACGATCACCGGCTATCTCCGCATCACCGAGCCTGGCGGCGGCTTCCTCCGCCACAATGACCCCGCCACCGGCAAATGGTATTCGCGCGACGTCGCCGCGATCGCCGAGGCGCGCGGCCTGTCGAACGTCGCCCCCTATTTCGTCGATGCGGACAAGTCCGGCAGCGCAGCCCCGGTCGGCGGCCTGACGATCATCGCCTTTCCGAACAACCACCTCGTCTACATGCTGACCTGGTTCGCGCTCGCCGCGATGACGATCGGCGCATTCGTCGTGTTCGTCCGCCAGGATGCGCGGAAGCGGCGGGGGGCGGAATGACTTCGGAGGCGGCACGCCAGGGCTGGCAACGCTGGCTCGCGCTCGCGACCGCGCGCACCGACGCGACCGGCAACGCCAACATGCGCCAGCTGGTGACGCTGCGCTGGATCGCGGTCGCCGGCCAGTTCGTCACCATCTTGTTCGCGCGCTTCGGCCTCGGCTTCGACCTTCCGCTGGTCCCGATGATGGCCGCGCTTGCAGCGGCCGTGGGGCTCAACCTCGCGAGCATGCCGCTCTACGGCTGGCGCAAGGGCGCGAACATCCAGCTCCTGCTCGCGCTGCTGTTCGATGTCGGCCTGCTCACCACGCAGCTCTATCTCGCGGGCGGCGCGACCAACCCGTTCATCTCGCTCTATCTGCTCCACGTCGTGCTCGGTGCGGTGCTGCTCGATCGCTGGTCGAGCTGGGCGATCGTCGCCGTCACCGCCGCGTGTTTCGGCGTGCTCACGCTCTATTACCGCCCGCTGATCCTGCCCCCCGATTACAGCGGCGAGTATTTCCTGCTCTACACGATCGGCTCGCTGCTCTGCTTCATGCTGATCGCGACGCTGTTGATGCTCTTCATGGCCCGCATCACCGGCAACCTGCGCGCCCGAGACACGCGCCTCGCCGACCTTCGCCAGCAGGCCGCCGAGGAGGATCATATTGTCCGCATGGGCCTTTTGGCTTCGGGCGCCGCGCACGAGCTAGGCACGCCGCTCGCATCGATAGCGGTTATTCTCGCCGACTGGCGCCGCATGCCGACGCTCGCGCAGGACGCCGACCTCCAGGCCGAGATCGTCGAGATGCAGTCCGAGGTCCAGCGCTGCAAGGCAATCGTCACCGGCATATTGCTGTCCGCGGGCGAAGCGCGCGGCGAAGCACCCGAGATCATGCCGCTCCACCAGCTCCTCGACGGAATCGTCGACGAATGGCGCGCGGTGCACCCGTCGGTCGATTTCGACTACACCACCCGAGTCGGCGACGATCCGCAGGTCGTGTCCGACCCCGCGCTCAAACAGGTAATCGCCAACGTGCTCGACAATGCCGCCGAAGCCTCGCCGCACTGGGTCGCCTTCCGCGGCGAACGCACCGACGGCGACCTCGCCCTGATCGTCCGCGACCGCGGCCCCGGCTTCAGCGACGAACGCCTCGCCAGTTTCGGCAAACCCTATCAGTCGAGCAAGCGCGAACCCGGCCATGGCCTCGGCCTGTTCCTGGCGGTCAACGTCATGCGCAAGCTTGGCGGCGGCGTGTCGGTCGTGAACTGCGAAGGCGGCGGCGCCGAAGTCACGATCCGCATGCCCCTCTCCGCGATCGCGCTGTCATGACGCGGACGGATCGACCGTCGGTTCGAGACGGAGACTGTGGCGGAAATTCTTTCATGCCGAGCGGCACCATGCCCCTCCTTGTTCTCCCGCGAAGGCGGGAGCCCAGTCTGGATCCCCGCCTTCGCGGGGAAACACGTCTTACTAGCTCGCAAGGGATAGCCGTCGAGCCAGTCCGGGGTGACAGAGTGGTTTGGGACAATCCTTCTCCAAACACGGACGTCGGATCGGTGCTACCCAAATGACCGAACCCAAACTCCTGGCGATCGTCGAGGACGACGAGACCTTCGCCCGCACGCTCCGCCGCTCGTTCGAACGCCGCGGCTACGAAGTGATGCAGGCGGCCAGCCACGAGGAACTCGTCGAGCAACTCGCCGAGCGCACCCCACGCTACGCGGTCGTCGACCTGAAGCTGGGCGGTGCGTCCGGCCTCGTCTGCGTCCAGACGCTCCACGCACACGATCCCGAGATCCTTGTCGTCGTCCTCACCGGCTTCGCCAGCATCGCCACCGCGGTCGAGGCGATCAAGCTCGGCGCGTCGCACTATCTCGTCAAACCCTCGAACACCGACGACATAGAAGCCGCGTTCGATCGTACCGAGGGCAGCGTCGACACCGAATTGTCGGAACGCCCGACCTCGATCAAGACGCTCGAATGGGAGCGCATCCACACCACGCTCGCCGAAACCGACTTCAACATCTCCGAGACCGCGCGCCGCCTCGGCATGCATCGCCGCACGCTCGCGCGAAAGCTCGAGAAACGCCCGGTAAAATAGCCGCAACGCTTCCCCGAAGGCGTGCGTTGTCGTTCGATGCCAGCGCCAAAACCCTCCCGACTCTGGCAGCCGAAGCGACTGCTCGCGACCCCGTCCGCGCTGACCTGGGATCATGGCGCCGAGATTGCAGCGCGCGCGACCGCACTCGGCGTGCCCGTCACGACGCTACCGAGCGACCGTCTAAAGCTCGATTTCCCCGACGACTCCCGCCGTGCCTATGCCGAAGCCAAGGCGACACTCGCGCTGGTCGTCGCGCCGCCGTCGAAGCGCAAGCTCCAGCCGATCGCCCCCAGCGCGGACTGGCGGATCGACCTCGCCGAAGGCTGCCCCGCGCATTGCGGCTATTGCTACCTCGCCGGCTCGCTGAAAGGGCCACCCATCACGCGCGTCTACGCGAACCTGCCCGAGATACTCGCCGAACTCCCCGCACATCTCGGGCAGGGCACAGTAACCTCGCGCTCGACCGCCCGCGCGCACGAAGGCACCACGTTCGAGGCCTCCTGCTACACCGACCCGCTCGGTATCGAGCACGTCACCGGATCGCTGTCCGCACTGATCGCGCATTTCGGCGCGTGGGAGGCGGACGTGCAACTGCGCTTCACCACCAAGTTCGACGCGGTCGAGCCATTGCTGGGTCTGGACCACGGTGGCCGCACCCGCATGCGCGCCTCGATCAACCCCGCCGCCTATGCACGCTTCGAGGGCGGCACGAGCCCCGTCGCCGCGCGGCTGGTGGCGCTACGTAGGATGGCGGACGCGGGCTACAAGGTTGGCCTGACGGTCGCGCCGATCATCGCCGCTGAGGGCTGGCGCGAGGCGTATGGCGACTTGCTGGCGGAGGCGGGCAGGGTGCTCGCCGACGTGCCCGACGTGACGATCGAACTGATCACGCATCGATACACCCCCGGATCGAAGGCGGTGCTCGAAACCTGGTACCCGGGCTCGTCGCTCGACCTCAGCATGGCCAACCGCGCCGAGAAGCGCACCAAGTTCGGCTCGGTCAAATACGTCTACGACGCCGACACGATGCGCGCGCTACGCACTTTTTTCCAGGATGAGATCGCCGCCAAACTCCCGCAGGCGCGCATCCTCTACTGGACCTGACCGCCGCGCCCACCGGCAACGCAGCGTTGCCATTCGCGGCCTTCCGGTCGCCGCCACCGCCACCTACCTCGAGACCATGACACACATCCGCCAGCCAACGCTCTTCATTCCGCACGGTGGCGGGCCCTGTTTCTTCATGGACGACCCCGCCGGGAACTGGACCGGCATGGCCGCGTACCTTCGGTCGATCGCCGCCTCGCTACCCGAAAAGCCCAAGGCGATTCTCGTCGTCTCCGGCCACTGGGAAACGCGCGGCTTTGCGTTGACCGGCGCGGCAACGCCGCCACTGATCTACGACTACGGCGGCTTCCCCGCGCATACCTACGAGATCCGCTACGACGCGCCCGGCGATCCCGCCTTGGCAGCCCGCGCCGCCGGCCTGCTTCGCGAAGCCGGCCTGACCGCCATTGTCGACCCGACGCGCGGCCTAGACCACGGCGTCTTCATCCCGATGAAGGTCGCGTTCCCCGACGCCGACATCCCGGTCGTCGAGATGTCCGTCGACCGCGATCTCGACCCTACGTTGCACGCCGCCGCCGGCCGCGCACTCGCCCCCTTACGCGACGAAGGCGTCCTGATCGTCGGCTCGGGCATGAGCTTCCACAACATGCGCGGCTACGGCGACCCCCGCTTCACTGCGCCGTCCGAAGCCTTCGACCAATGGCTGACCGCCGCGGTCGAGTCCGAACCGACCGCCCGAGCAGAGGCGCTAGCCGGCTGGGCCGAAGCCCCCGCCGGCCGTCTTTCGCATCCCCGCGAAGAGCATCTCCTCCCACTGATGGTTGCCGCCGGTGCCTCCGACCGACCCGGCACGCAAGATTACAGCGAGCGCGTGCTGCAAACCGCAATCTCCGGCTACCGCTTCAATTAAAGGAAACTCCATGGCTCTTCCCGTCCTGCTCGCTATCTCCGGCAGCCTGCGCCGCGGCTCGTACAATACCGCGATCCTGACCACGCTTGGCGAAGCGATCACCGACAAGGCCGCGCTGACGGTCTTCGCGCTGAACGATGTACCCCTCTACGACCAGGACGCCGACACCGATACGCCCCCCGCCGCCGTCGCAGGCCTGCGCGCGGCAATCGGCGCGGCCGACGGGATCGTCATCGCCAGCCCCGAATATAACCACGGCATGTCCGGCGTCCTGAAGAACGCGCTCGACTGGGCCTCACGCCCGCATGGCAAGGCGACGCTTACGGGGAAGCCGGTCTTCACGCTCACCTCGTCGCCCGGCGCAGTCGGCGGCGCACGCGCCCACGCGCAACTCAACGAGACGCTGGCCTCGATCGGCGCGCGCACCGTGCTGCGCCCACAAGCCGTCGTTGGCGCGGTGCACGAGAAGATCGCCGACGGTCGCCTGACCGACCAGCGCACGCTCGACTTCCTCGTCACCGGTGTCGACGACCTGCTCGCCGACATCGCGCGGCCGACCGCCGCCGACCGCGAGGCATCCTGACATGCGCCACGTCCTCAACCAGTATCCCGCCCAGCGCGACGATATCGCCGATCTCGTCACCCGCCGCCCGCTACCGGGTCCCGGCCTGTCGCAGGTCGATCCGTTCCTGTTCCTCAACCATCACGGTCCGCAGACCTATCGTCCCGGCAATAGCGGCCTCCCGTTCGGCCCGCATCCGCACCGCGGCTTCGAGACAGTCAGCTTCATCCTGAAGGGCGAGATGGCGCATCTCGACAGCGGCGGCCACGAGAGCGTCATCCGCGCGGGCGGCGTCCAGTGGATGACGGCAGGCTCGGGCCTGATCCACGCGGAAATCTCGCCGGCGTCGTTCAAGCGCGACGGCGGTTCGCTGGAGATCCTGCAACTCTGGGTCAATCTCCCCGGTCGGCTCAAGATGACCAAGCCCGCCTATACCGGCCTCCAGCGCGAAGACATTCCCGCGATCCCGGTCGAGGGTGGCACCGTGAACCTGATCTCGGGCACGTTTGCCGGACGACAGGGCCCGTTCGAATCGCTGACCGACGTTGCGATGATGACGATCGAACTCGAAGCCGGCGCCAAGGTCGACCTGCCAGCCCCAACCGGCCGCGCGGTCTTCTTCTACGTCGTCGCAGGCGCCCCCACGGCTAACGGCACGCCGATCAAGCCGCACCACCTCGCCACATTCGGCAACGAGGGCGACACCATCACTGTTGAGACTGAAGCCTCCGCCACAATCCTTTACGGCCATGCCGATCCGATCGGCGAACCCGTCGTCTCCCACGGCCCGTTCGTCATGAACACCCGCGAAGAGATCGTCCGCGCGATCGAGGACTATAACGCCGGCCTGTTCGGCAAGCCGCCCGTCATTCGCTAGGGCGCCTTGCGCACCGGGGGTAGCGCGGCACAGATGTCGGCGCCCCCGGCAGGCACGGTAAAGAACGGCCCCGCCCGGTTCTCCCGCGAGGCGATCCAGGCCACGAACCGCGGATTGTCCGCCGCGCGATATTCGAAATGCGGTCGCTCGGCGGCGGGCAGTTCGCTCACGAGGCGAGCGGACACGATCGGGCTACGCTCCCCTTCCGTCTTGTAGAATCCCAAATCCCCCGTCCCGCGCGGCAACGACGAGAGCCACTCGACACCGTCGATCACGCGGCCTACCACCGCGATGTTCCGGTCCAGCGCACGCGGCGAATGCCCGATCACGGTATACAGCTCAGCGCCGCTCCCCGTGCTCGGCGCCAGATCGCGCGCGACGCCGACCATCCCGTAGCAATGCGGCACCCACTCGGTCGCGCCATTGCCCGCAAGCGGCCACCCGTCGCGGCTATACCCCGCCCATTCCGCATAAGGATCGCGCTGCGAAAGCCGCGCCACCGTCGTCGACCCGGTATGCAGATATTCCGCCGGCGGGTTGGCGACGACGCCCGCGACCAACGGCTTCTTCTCGGTCGCGTCACCCCATTGCGCCACGTAATTGTCTTGAACGCGGTACACGCTCGTCCCCGCATCCCACCAATGCGCAAGCGCCAACTTGCGTATGTTCGCCACGTGAATGGGCGCATACCGAGGCGCGAGCCGCACCGTGAACCGGTGCCCATTGGCCAGCGTGAACACCACCAGCTCGTCGTCCGGCACCGCGACCCAGTCCGCCGCAACCGGATCGGACGGGAGCGTCGCGGCGACCGGAACGGCCTGCGCAAGCATGGCGGCGAGAAGGATATTCAACATCCCCGTAGACTGCCCCAGCCGATCACCGCACGCAATTGCTTGCGCGCGGGCGAAACCCGCACTAGCAGACCCGCTTCCAGAGCAATGCGGAGCGGTGGCCGAGTGGTCGAAGGCGCTCGCCTGGAAAGTGAGTATACGTCAAAAGCGTATCGTGGGTTCGAATCCCACCCGCTCCGCCACTGGTTTCCCTACCGAGTCATTCGCTGACATGCGTTGCGAGAAACGACCTTGCAAAGGGCCGGCTCCCTGACCACGGTGCTACTGGACTGGCGACGCGTCTTCGCCGCGCTTATCGGTCGACGGATATAGCGATCGACCAAAAAATTAGCGTCGGCGGAGCTTGGTGCCGGTACTGCGAACGCGATCGTAGCGGGGGCACGAAGGCGCGCGTCGACAGCGCAAGGTAGGTCTCAGTGACCTCCTTCAGCGGCAGTTGATCCGGTTGGACCAACTAGTGTCGCAAGCCGCTGCCCGGATAGCCAAGCGGCTTCGATCCGCGGTCCGACGAGCCAGTCGCCGCATGCGCCCAGCTGGATGTCCGGGTTCCAGAACGCACCCCGGTCCAGTGCGTTGGTCTTTGCATACCGCCAGCGATGGGCGCTGGTCGCGATGATAGCAGGCGACGCGACGCCGATGTGGTCGGCGAAGGCCGCGAGCACTGCCTGTTCGACGACGTCCGGCGTATCTTCGAGATGTTCGCGCGACCAGTCGGCACTGGCCTGAAGTACCCACGCCTCCGGTCCGGTCCGCCCGGGCTTGGCCGAGTTGCGGACGGCGGACCCGATCGCTCCCAAATCCGTCACCCGGTCGTATTCGAACTGCACCGGACCATCGAACGCCGCCATGACGGTCCAGCAGGGATCGGACACCGTGGAGCGGGCCGCATCGGCGAGCGCACCGTCGTGAGCCGCGACCAGGGGCGCGACCTGTTCTGCGGGTACCGCGACGATCGCCACGTCGAACCGCTCGCGCCCGATCCGCCAGTCGCCGTCATACGAGACGCTGTCGATCGCCGTGTTCCATCGAACATCCAGGTCGCTCGCCATGGCGCGGACCGGCGCATTCATCGCTGGCGTCCCGACCCAGGCATCGGGGCCCGCAGGCGACCAGCGCGCGACGTGGCCCGCCTGCGCCCAACGATCGACCTGCGCGACGAAGGCGGGATCGCGCGCCGTGAGATATTGCGCGCCGTGATCGAACGCGACCTCGTCCAGCGGCGTGTCGATCCGGCGCGTCGACATCCTGCCACCGGGCCCGCGACCCTTGTCGAACAGGACGGGGTGATGACCCTGGTCGCGTAATGCATGCGCACAAGACAGGCCTGCCATCCCCGCGCCGATGATCCCAATTCGCATGATACCCCCGTGCCGGCGCGCAACATCTAAGCGTGCAGCGGACCGGACATCTTCAAACGCGAAGATTGTCGATTGGAGCCGGACCAACGCAGATTTCGTCCCACGTTGCCGGCTCCAGGATCAAGCTTCAGCTTTGGACATCTGCCCCACCGAAGACGACCTGGTTGCGCACGGCAGGTTGGAACAGGCCGTAGAGAAACGGCAGGTTACCGCCGCTCGCCGTATCGAGCGCGGCCCGGTGTTCCGGCGGCAGGCGAAGGCCGAGTGCGGCGACATTGTCGGTCACCTGTTCGGGCCGGCTCACGCCCATCAACGTCGATGCGACCCCCGGCTGCCCGACCACCCAGGACAGTGCGACACGTGCCGGCGTTTCGCCAATCTCGCCTGCGATGCGCTTGAGTATCTCGAGGATCTGCCAGTTGCGTTCGGTGAACAGTGTGTCGCCGAACGGATTGTCGCCGTCGAGCCGCTTGTCGTCCGCGGGCCGCGCGGTGTCGTCCGGCCCGGCCTGGTTGGGGACGCCACCCGCCCGCTTCGGTCCCGCCTCGACGGTGGCGCGGTCGTACTTGCCGGTCAGCAAGCCATAGGCGAGGGGGCTCCAGGGAACGAGGCCCATGCCCGCCGACCGCGCGAGCGGCAGGTGCTCGGCCTCGACCCCGCGTTCTACCAGCGAGTAGAAATATTGCAGGCCGATCGGCGCCGGATGACCCTGGACGCGGGCCAGGGTGGCGAGTTCGGCGACATACCACGCTGGCGTATTGGATATGCCCCAATAGCGGATCTTGCCCGCTGCGACGAGCGCGGTCATCGTCCGCAGCAATTCCTCGGCGGGGGTGACGCCGTCCCAGACATGCACCCAGTACAGGTCGATGAAGTCCGTCTTGAGCCGGCGGAGCGAACCCTCGACCGAGGCCAGTATGTGGCGTGCGCCGTTGCCGCCCGCGTGATAACCACGACCGGTAGCGAACCCGGATTTCGTCGCAATGACGATCCGGTCGCGCGACGATTGCGCGGCGACGAACGCGCCGACCATCTCTTCGGATCGTCCCCCGGCATAGACGTCGGCGGTATCCACGAAATTGCCGCCGAGATCGGTGTAGCGATCGAACACCGCGCGGCTGCCGCGTTCGTCCAGGCCCCAGCGCGGCGTGCCGAAGGTCATCGTGCCGAGCGCCAGCGGGCTGACGAGCAGGCCGGAGCGGCCGAGCGGACGATAGGTGTCGAGGTTCATGATGGCATCCTGCACTGTGTCGCCTCCAGATGGACGCCGGACCGCCCGAGGATTAGATCGTCTCAGGCGCATGGGTTGCTGAAGGATGTTCACGAATGGATCGCGATCTCTGGTCCGGTCTCGCGGTGTTCGAGACGATCGTCGAGGCCGGCAGTTTCGCACGGGCGGCGACGCGGCTTGGATTGTCTGCCTCTGCGCTCAGCCATGCGATGCGGTCGCTGGAAACGAAACTGGGCGTCCGGCTGCTCGATCGTACCACTCGGTCGCTGGCGCCGACGCCTGCGGGCGAGGAACTGCTGGCGCGGTTGAGACCGGCGATAGCGTCGGTCGCGGGCGCGCTGGCGGACCTGGACAACGCGCGCGAACGACCGGCGGGGCGGATCCGGGTCAGCGCGCACCGGGTTGCCGCCATCTACGCCATCCTGCCGCGGCTGGCCGACTTTGCGCACGCCTATCCCGACATCGCCGTCGAACTGGTGGTCGATGACGGGTTCGTCGATATCGTCGCGGACCGCTTCGATTGCGGAGTCCGCCACGCGCAGAGCTTGCAAGCCGACATGATATCGGTCCGGATCAGCGCGCCGGTGCCGCTCGTCTTCGTTGCAGCACCGTCCTATCTCGCCGGGCGTGCTGCACCGGTCGATCCCGACGATCTCTCGGCGCATCGGTGCCTGTGTTACCGGTACACGTCGTCCGGCGTGGTCCACCGCTGGGAATTCGAACGGGATGGCCGGACGTTGGAGCGATCGGTCCGTGGCGACTTCACGACCAACGACATCGACGTGATGCGCGACGCCGCGGTGTCGGGGCTAGGCGTAACCTGCCTGCCGCTGCCGCACGCCGCGCTACAACTGGCTGACGGCACGCTGGTCGAGGTTCTGGCCGGCTGGGCACTGACCCTCGCCCCGAACCATCTTTATTATCCCAGCCGACGCCAACCCACCGCCGCGTTCCAGGCCTTCGTGACGGCAATGCGCGCCTGATCTTACGCACGCTGATGCTAGATGCCGAAGCGACGGGACGTCGAACGCAGGTGTATCAGCGCGCTTGAATCAGGCTGTCGAGCAGGATCGGTGCGAAGTCGTGAACATCGACGCCGACGTCGAACTGGCGCGGCATCGGTTTCAGCCGGCCATGGCTGTGCCCGTGCAGATTGAGCGCGCCGCGGTGCTGCCCGTTCCAGCTTCGGAACGGATAATGACACAAGACGAGCTGTCGGCCATCCAGTTCGATTTCCGCATAGTCGCCGACGCTCGCCCATCCGTGCGCCGCCAGCGTCGCATCCGGATCGTTATTGCCGCGCAGCAAATGCTTGCTCCCGTTCAGTCGGGCGAGCAGTTCGGCGACATCCGTCGGGCGACGTGCCACGTCGCCCAGGTGCCACACCACGTCATCGGGGCCGACGACGGCGTTCCAGCGCTCGACCATCGCCGCATCCATTTCGGCGGTGTTGGCAAACGGTCGTCGCGAGATGTTGATCGTGCGATGGTCGCCGAAATGCGTGTCGGCCGTGAAGAATACGCTCATGAGCGCCGCGACGTCCGTTCGTCTGTCATTACGTAGGAACGAGCATCAGCGTCAAAGGTTCGACGCGATAGCGGCGTGCCGTCTTACCCGAACGTCTTACAATGCGTCGAACGTGAACTATCTCGCGGCAACGCATGACGACCGACCGACCCTTGATCCTGGCAATAGGTGACAGCCTGATTGCCGGTTACGGCCTGCAAGCTGCCGATAGTTTCCCCGCACGATTGCAGGCATCGCTGCAGACGGCACATCCTGGCGCCCGCGTGGTGAACGCCGGGGTGTCGGGCGATACCACTGCCGACGTCCTGCGGCGCTTGCCCCGCTTGCTGTCCGCGCTCGACCAGCGGCCCGTACTTGCGATCGTTCAGGTGGGACCGAACGATGTCCTGCGGCAGATCCCCGTGGCGCGTACGCGGGCGAACCTCGAGCAGATCCTGCTGAGCCTGGGTAGCTGCGGCATCCCCGTGTTGCTGACCACCGTCGACCCCCCGGCGTTCATCCGTGACCGCGCCGCGGCGTATCTGGGTATCCACGCGGGGTTGGCTGCCGAGCATGGCGCGACCGTCTGGCCATTCTTCCCGCCTGGCGTGTTGGGACATTCCGAGATGGTACTGGCGGATCGGGTGCATCCCAACGCGGCGGCGATCGCAGCGGTAGTCGCGGCGATCCTGCCGACCGTGAAGCGGATGCTGTAGTGCGCGTGTTCGAGCGCAACCACGGGCGTTCCCTGATTTTAGCTTTGAGGCCGAGTGAATCATGGTGACGGAGCCCAAATGGTTGAAAGCCGCGCGCGCGAAGCTGGGCACGAAGGAAGCTGCCGGATCGGCCAACAGCGCGACGATCCTGGGTTGGGCGAAGCGGCTGGGGACGAAGATCCTCGGAATGGTCTATAATGCCGACAGCGTCCCGTGGTGTGGGGTGTTCGTCGCTTATTGTCTTCAGGAAGACGGTATCGAGCCGGCCGCTATCGCGGTGCGCGCAACGTCATGGTCGACATGGGGGTCGGCACTGCGGCCGGAGCGACTGGCTCCCGGCGCCGTGCTGGTGTTCGAACGTCCGGGTGGTGGGCATGTCGGGTTCTATGTCGGCGAAGACCCAACCGCGTATCACGTCCTTGGCGGCAACCAGGGCGATACCGTCAGCGTAGTCCGGATTGCCAAGGACCGCTGCATCGCGCGACGCTGGCCATCTGGCCGCGCGGTCATTGGCAAGCCGGTCCAGATGGCGGCGCGAAAGCCGATCTCCACCGACGAGGCCTGATGCGTCGGGCGACGGCCTGACGCGCAGCCACCTGGTCGTAATGCGATCGATAACGACCGCGCCGGCAGGTCAAATTTGCACCAGCGCACGCCGTCGCGTCAGCCTACCGGACGCCGAACCCCGCCGTGCTGTTCGCGCCATCGTCGGTTCGCTCGCGCCCAGCCAGAACGTTCTCGAGTTCGGCCAATGAATGCGGCACGTCGATGTGTTGCGCCCCCAGGAACAGGCGTGACCCATCGCCCTCGGGTACCGCGTGGGTCAGCTTGTCGATATCTACCAGCGCCTTGCCCTGCGGCAGGATCTCGATCTGAACAAATCGCATGTCATTTCCCATCTTGCGTCTGACGGCTCGATTGCCACGCAGGCGATAACGCACGGCTGAACTACGCAATTTTTGTCGCCGCGTCCTCCGACATCTATTCGGTACGTTGCAGCAGGTCGGCCAGGTCCTGCTTCCAGAACCGGGCCGCAGTGTGGGTGCCGTGGCCGCGCGTGTCGGTGCTCTCCGGAATCATCCGGAATCGCGCGTTCTTCATGCGGGCAACGGCGCGAAGCGGGTAATCGAGATTGCGTGGGTTGATGAAATCGTCGGCCGAGTTGATCCAGGTCGTCGGCGCGGTGATCGCCTCCAGCCGCGACCAGGGCGCATAGGTCCGCGAGGCATCGAGTTGATACACGAGGTCATTGGCATCCGTCCCGTCGATCGAGGCTGCGACCCGCTGCTTGGCAAAGGCCTCGGCGGCATCGCGCCCGGGATATTGTTTCTGGAAAAATAGCGGCGCACCACCGGCGACGAACAGCAGGCTGGCGGCTGTGCGCAGGCCCTGTACCGGTGGCGTCCGGTACTCGCCGCCCGCCCAGGCCGGATCGGCCTTGATCCCGTCGATCGCGAGCTTGCGCCACATGCGGTTCAGCCCGGCGATCTCGACAGGTTCGCAGGCGAGCGGCATGAGCGCGCGGGCGAACTCGGGATACGTCTCGCCCCAGACCAGGCTGTGCATGCAGCCCATCGACGTTCCCATGATCAGCCGCATGCGGCGGATGCCGAGGCCATCGTGGAGCAGCCGGTACTGCGCCTCGACCATGTCGTCATAATCGTAATGCGGAAACCGCATGCGCAGCCCGTCGGACGGCTTGGAGGATTTGCCGTGCCCGATTCCGTCGGGAAGGATGATCCAGTAGCGCGTAATGTCCAGTGGCTGAGCCGGGCCGTAAAGTTCATCGGCGAACTGCGGGCTGAGGAATTGGCGACCGGTGCCACCCGTACCGTGCAGGACCATCACCGCATTGTCGATTTCACCCCGCGCATTCCGGTGCGGCTGCCCCAGCATCGTATAGTTGAGGCGCAGTTCCGGCAGGGTCTCGCCCGAGCGGAAGCGAAAGCGGCGAACCGTGAACTGCGCGTCGCGTGCCGGCCAGTTCGACGTGGACGGTGCGGTCTTGACCGCGGGCGTGAGCGGCGGCGTCTGCGTGACGGCGGCCTGGAGAAGCAGGAGCGAGAGCAGGAACGACATGACCTATCGTTGCGTCTAAGCGGACCGCGCGCAAGTGGTGTCCCGATACACAGGGGCGAACGTTCGGAGGCCGGGCTTCGATGATGACGCGGCAAACCCGAGGTCGGGATCCGGATTCCAGCGCGAGGACCTCAATCGTGAAGACCTGCCACGCCAAGCGTCCCCAGGTTCAAGGTAAGCTGCAGGTTCAGCGCATTGTCCATCTGGGCGCGTGCGCCACCGCGCGCGAACCGGTACTGGTTGAGATAGCCGACATCGGCCGTCACCGCCTTGCCGATCGGGAAAGCCAGCCCGACGATGTTGCGCATCCGCTCATACCCGGCGCGCTGGCCCCAGGTCGTACTGTTCGGCAGAAAAAGCTTTCGTGGCTGACGAACAAGGCCAGTCGCTTGGGTCCGAGCGGCAAATTGTACCGCAGCAACGGCCGGACCCGGAAGCCGATCTCGCTACCGTCCGGGTTGAAGCGTTCGTCGAGTCGCAATCGCCCGGCGAAGCGCCCGCTGGTGACCACGATCTGCTGGCGGAGCCGGTCCTCGTCCGGCGCGAGGTTGCGACTGTGAAATCCGACATGGCGGTATCCGAATCCAAGCTCGACGCCCTTGGCCAACTGCCAGCCGAGAAGCGCACCGAATTCGGTGGTGTAGATTCCGTCCTGGCGGTCGCTGGTCCGCGCAATCTCTTCCAGCGTCACCCGCAATTTTGGTGCGATGGGAACGACGACGTTGAGCTGCTCCCACGCCTGCGTATCCTGTTGCTGTGCCCAGGTCGGGGCGGCAGCCAGCAACAGCGGCAAAACCGCCAGGGGTGAAGCGCGATACATCGCATGGTGTTGGCACGGCTTTGTCGATGCAGGCAATGGACTGGCGTCGCCTCGGTCCTTTTCATCGATTGCATGCCTGGCAACAATCGTGTGACGCTACGGTGTAGCTCGGCGGCCGCTAAATCGGTTGCGAGACGATGTGTCTGAAACTGATAAGGTCGGGCCCATGGTTGTGACGCGACATGGTTGAGGGCGGATCGCTGCGAACGATAAGCGTCGGGATCAGGGAGGTGCTGGGTGCACCCCTGCCTGGCGAAGCCGCCAGGGGCGACGTGCGAGCGCTTCTGCTGGGTACGCGTATCGATACCCGCAATTTGCAGGACTTCGCGGAGCCCGAGACCCTCAACCTGTCGGGGGTCGGGGCCGCGTTCGTCTTTCGCTACGGTGTCCTGGTGCTGATCGGGGCGGCGGTCGAAACCGAGCGTCGGTTCATCGAAACCCTGTCCGAGCACATCATCGATCCCTTGGCCACGCCCGAAACGGAAACCGCCTGGATCGAGATTTCCGCGGACCGCGAGGAAACGGTCAGTGCAGACGGACACATACGGTTGAGGGAGGCGTCACGGGAACGCTTGTTGCTGACGGCCACCGTCGTCGCCCGGAGCGTCGTCCTCGCGCGGGATGAAGGCCGTATTGCCGAAGCGTTCGATCGCGTGGAGCCGCTCATCAACGAACTGCGCATCCACGGTCGTGCGGTGATGCCGATCCGACGCGTCATGCAGAGCATCGGTGACGTTCTCGCGGCGCAGCACCGCGTCGTCGGCCGGGCGCAGATCTCCGAGAAGCCGGACCTGCTCTGGGATCATCCCGAACTCGACCGGCTTTACGGGCGTCTCGAAGCCGAGTTCGAACTGGGCGACCGCGCACGCGCCATGGAACGCAAGCTCGAGGTGATCGGCGACGCTGCCGAATGGCTGCTCGACCTGGTGCAGGACAAGCGCTCGTTGCGGCTTGAGCTTGCCGTGATCGGGCTGATCGCGTTCGAGGTCATCCTCAACATCTACGAATTGTGGCGTCACTGACGACGACGCGCTGTCGGACCGGGCTTTAGTCCGTTCATCGCACCACCAAACGGGCGATAGCGCGACGAGTACTGGCCCCGCCTCACATTCAGACGATCGTCTCAGTTCGAGTGTTCGACGACCCAGCCCGCCGGCGTACTCCGCATCGATTTCCTGCAATAGCGGCAGATGCTCGTATCCGCGCCGCGACCCTTGAAGACGGTGTGTCTGCGAGACCGACGATGTATGCCGATCATGCATTTGGCACGTCCGATAAGTCTCTGAAACATCGCGATCTCCTTGATCGCAACGTAGCGCCCGACGGGACGCCCGCGATTAAATTCGCGGTCATCCAGGTCCCGAAATAGAACATTCGCGCTCGTGATCCACAGGTGGCCGCCGAGTCCAGATTGCCCCTGTTATTCAGCACCGAGCGAGTTTCTCCTCCCACCCAGCTCGGCCCGCGCGCTGCGTTATTTCGGATCCGATGCTGCCATTGCCGATCATCCTAAATCGACGGGGATGACCTTGCTTCGGACCGGGCGGCCAAACATGCTTCATGGCTTGCTTACCAATCCGCGCTACGTATCACCGCCATGGATCACGACGCTCAGCTTGCCGGTACGACCGAGACCGACCCTCGTCCGCGGTCGGCGGTCAGTCACGGCGCGGGGTTGTCGGGACTCGTTGGCGTGCTTGTCTGGATCGGGTTCGCGCGCCATTTCGGCATGGACGGGCCCTATTCGGCGCTCGTCAACGTCGTCGCCTGCGGGCTGCCGATGATCGTGTGGTCTTTGCTGGTCGACAAGGTTCATCGCAATCCCAGTACCGGGATCGACTGGTCGACCGCCAGGCTCTGGCGCGAAACGCTGGACCTGAGCCTGACGAAGCTCGCCGGGCTGTGGGCGACCTGGGCGGGGATCGCGGTGATCTACGGTGCCGGGCGATTTTATTGGGAAGGCAATTTCGCGTTTGCGATGTGGTGCTTCACCAATGCCGCACCGATCCTGTTCGTCGCGTCGATCCCGTATGTGCTGTGGATCGACCGGTACCTCATCGAGCCGCGCGACGGCGCCTGGCATCTCGGCGCGTGGCTGACCGGACAGGCCGGCGTCGACCGCGAGGCGATCTACGGCCATCTGCGCGCATGGGGGGTGAAGACGTTCTTCCTGGCCTTCATGCTGGCTATCGTCCCGCCGGGCTTCGGTAACTTCGTCCGCGGTGACGTCGCGTCGGTGCTGCGTGATCCGGTCGCGCTGTCGGGCTGGCTGGTGACGTTGATGTTCTTGATCGACGTGGCATTCGCGACGGTCGGCTATCTGCTGACGTTCCGGCCGCTCGATTCGCATATTCGCAGCGCAAATCCGTTCGCCGCGGCCTGGATGCCGGCGCTCATGTGCTATCCGCCGTTCATCCTGATGACGACCGGCGGGCCGCTCGATTATCATCCGGGCACGTCGGACTGGGCATACTGGTTCCAGGGGCATCCGATCCTGCTGGCGCTGATCGGCGCGGTGCTGGTGGGGCTGACCGCGATCTACGCCTGGGCGACGATGGCGTTCGGGTTCCGCTTCTCGAACCTCACCAATCGGGGGATTCTGACACACGGGCCGTACGCGGTGTCGCGGCATCCCGCTTATCTGTCGAAGAACCTGTTCTGGTGGATCTCGACGATCCCGGTGCTGACGCTCGGCAGCATGGTCGACGCGGCGCGTGCGACGCTGCTGATGGCAGCGGTCAGCGGGGTGTATTACTGGCGCGCGAAGACCGAGGAGCGGCATCTGAAGCTCGACCCGGACTATCGCGTGTATTTCGACTGGATGACGCGCAACGGCCTGGTGCCGCGACTGTTCGCGAGGCTGCGCGGCTAATCCCCCTCCCGCTTGCGGGAGGGGTTAGGGGAGGGGCTACCTTACGCTTTCGCCCTCGCGTCCGCGGCCAAGCCCTCCCCCGACCCCTCCCGTAGACGGGAGGGGAGCAGTCAGAAGCTGGCTTCGTCGTAGACCTTCGAGACGTCGCCGTTCCACGCGCCGTTATAGCGCTCCAACAGCACCTCGGCCGGCACCTTGCCGCTCCGCACGATCTCGCGCAGCGGATCGAGGAAGCCTGTCTCGTTATCGCCCGCCCGGTTGAACCGCGCGCGCGCCGACAACCCCGCACCGGCGATATCGAGCACTTGGCCCGCGATGTCACGCAGCTTCCCGCCGCCCGCGATCGGCGCGTTCAGCGCGAGCTTCGGCACCGCATCGCGCAACGCCTGGCGCTCGTCGATCGTCCAGTCCTTGACCAGGTCCCACGCCGCATCGAGCGCACTCTGATCGTACAGCAATCCAACCCACAGCGCCGGCAGCGCGCAGATCCGGTTCCACGGCCCGCCATCGGCACCACGCATCTCGAGGAAGGTCTTCAACCGGACCTCGGGGAAAGCGGTCGACAGATGATCGGTCCAGTCGTCGAGCGTCGGCTTCTCGCCCGGCAAAATGCTCAGTTCGCCCTTCAGGAAGTCGCGGAACGACAGCCCGGCGGCATCGATATACTTGCCCTCGCGGTAGACGAAGTACATCGGCACATCGAGCGCGTACTCGGCATAGCGCTCGTAGCCGAAGCCATCCTCGAACACGAACGGCAGCATGCCCGTGCGATGCGGATCCGTGTCCGACCAGATATGGCTTCGATACGACAGCATGCCGTTGGGCCGCCCTTCCGTGAACGGCGAGTTCGCGAACAGCGCGGTCGCCAGCGGCTGGAGGGCGAGCCCGACGCGGAATTTCTTCACCATGTCCGCCTCGGACGCGTAGTCCAGGTTCACCTGGATCGTGCAGGTCCGCAGCATCATGTCGAGGCCCATGCTGCCGACGCGCGGCATGTGCCGCAGCATGATCGCATAACGCCCCTTGGGCATCGTCGGCAGTTCGGCACGCGTCTTGTCCGGCCACATGCCGAGCCCGAGGAAGCCGATGCCGAGCTTCTCGCCCGCCGCCTTCACCTGCTCCAGATGGCGCCCGGTCTCGGCGCAGGTCTCGTGCAACGAGTCGAGCGGCGCGCCCGACAGTTCGAACTGGCCTGCGGGTTCCAGGCTGATGCTGCCGTCGGGACCCGACATGGCGATCGCGTTTCCGCCCTCCATGACCGGCTTCCAGCCATATTGCTCTAGCTCGCCGAGCAGCGCGCGGATGCCACTGGGCTCATCATAGGACGGCGCGTGGTGATCGCCGTTCGCATAGACGAACTTCTCGTGCTCGGTGCCGATCCGCCACGCGTCCTTCGGCTTCTCGCCGCCCGCGAAGCTGGCGATCAACTGGTCGCGCGACTCGATCGTCGGGCTGGTCTTTTTCGGAGCGGGAATCGTCGTCATCGCCGCGCCTTACGCGTCGATGAACGAGGGTGCTAGAGGGTATCCGGACCAATCGGTAGCAATGTCGTATCGATCATTCGCCGCGCCAATCTCCCGCCGCCGCCATCCACAAGGCAACGGCCGCCCCTGCCGCGGTTTCAGCGCGAAGAATCCGCGGCCCCAGCCCGATCCCGACCGCGTTCGGATGCGCGCGAATCGCCTCGCGTTCGTCGGCATCGAAGCCGCCTTCGGGCCCGATCAGTATCGCCGCCGGACCGGGCCGAGACCGCATCGCCTCCAACGCCGACACGCCGCCGGTCTCGTCGGCAAAGAACAGCGCGCGGTCCTCGGGCCAGTCGCGGAGCAACGCGGCGAGCTTCACCGGTTCGGCGACCTCGGGCAGCGCGGTGCGCCCGCATTGCTCGGCCGCCTCGATCATCTGCGTGCGCAGGCGCTCGGTATTGGGCTTGTCGACGATCGTCCGCCGGGTGACCACCGGCTGCAGCCTAGCGACGCCAAGCTCGCACGCCTTCTCCGCCATCCAGTCGACCCGGCCCTTTTTAAGTGGAGCGGCGCAGAGCCAAAGATTGGGCACGCCCTCGCGCGGCCGCAGCAATTCGGTGACGTCGAGCACCAGATCCCGCTTGCCGACGCTCGAAGCGACGCCGAGCCATTCGCCGGTCCGATCGTCGAACAGCTTCACCGGATCGCCAATCTTCATCCGCATCACCCCGACGAGGTAATGCGCGGCGGGACCGTCAACGTGAAGCGGACCAGGCGCGAGGAGGCGATCGACGAAAAGGCGCGGCGTGGACTGCGGCGGCCAGGCGGGAGTTGCAGGCATAGCTCGCCTCTAGCAAATCCTCCCCGGCACGGGGAGGGGGACCAGCGCAGCTGGTGGAGGGGGGCTTCCACAGGCGTCACGCCAGCGTTTAGCGTCTTCTACAAGGGTTCCGGCAAGTGTCTCGCCTTCGATCAGCGTATCGTACGCGGCGATCCCCCTCCACCCTTCGCCGATGGCGAACGGTCCCCCTCCCCGTGCCGGGGAGGATTTGCATTTCCCTCTGAAGGGGCGGGGGCGGTTCACGACTTCCGCCGCACCCACATTTTTCGCGCGACCACCCACGCAACGACCAAAACCACGACCCCAAGGATCAACACCCCCGCGACCGCGCCGGCAACCCGAAAAATACCCCAGAATAACGCCTCGACGAAGCGGCCTACCGCGACCGAAAGGCCGATCATGCTGGAGGGTCCGAACGCGTCACGCCCCACCGGTACCCGGCAAAGGCTTGCGCGCCAAACCCCGTCTTCCTACGCCCGCATCATGCAGACCAAGCCGAGCCACGCTGAAATCGTCCCCGACAGCGAGCACAGGGGTTTAGTCGGCCGCCTCCCGCCAACCCTCCGCGGCCTCGCGCTGCTCGCCCGCTTCGACCGCCCGATCGGCTGGTGGCTGCTGTTCTGGCCAGGCGCCTGGGGAGTCGCGCTATCCGGTGGCGCAGTCGAGCGCTGGGACCTGATCCTCTGGCTCCTCCTCGGCAGCATCGCGATGCGCGGCGCAGGCTGCGTCTTCAACGACATCGTCGACCGCGACCTCGACACGCAGGTCGCCCGCACCCGCGCCCGACCGATCCCCAGCGGGCTCGTCTCGATAAAGCTCGCCTGGATCTGGCTCGTCGCACTCTGCCTGGTCGGCTTTGCGGTCCTCCTGCAACTCACCTTCTTCGCCGCGATCGTCGCACTCGCCAGCCTCGCGCCCGTCGCCGCCTACCCGTTCATGAAGCGCATCACCTGGTGGCCGCAGGCGTGGCTCGGCATCGTCTTCTCCTGGGCGCTGCTGGTCGGCTGGAGCGACATCGCCGGCGCGCTCGATACCCCGATGTGGCTGCTCTACGCCGGTTCAATCGCCTGGGTGATCGGCTACGACACGATCTACGCGCTGCAGGACCGTGAGGACGACGCGATAATCGGCATCCGCTCGTCCGCGCTCCGCATGGGCGCGCACGTGAAGGCTGGCGTCGGCATCTTCTACGTCGCCGCCGTCGCGTTATGGGCCGCAGCCTTCTGGCAAGTCCGCCCCGACCCGCTCGCGATCGCCGCGCTCGTTCCTGTCGCGCTCCACCTCGCCTGGCAGGTCGTGACGCTCAAACCCGACACGCACGAGGGCGCAGGCACCGCCGCACTCGCCCGCTTCCGCGCCAACCGGTTCGCCGGACTGCTCATGTTCCTCGCCTGCGTGGTTGTCGGCACGAGCCTGCATCCCTAACTCGCTGATATGCTGACCCCAGACCAAGCCCGCGACCGCGCCCACGACATCGTCCAGCGCGCGAGGGCGGCAGGCGCCGACGCCGCCGACGCAGTCTTCGCCGCCGACGCCGCGCTCGACGTGTCGATCCGCCTCGGCAAGCTCGAGGATATCGGCCGCTCCGAAAGCGAGGACCTGGGCCTGCGCGTGTTCGTTGGCCAGCGTTCGGCCAGCGTTTCCACCTCCGACCTCTCGACCGCCGCGATGGACGCACTCGTCGAACGCGCGGTCGCGATGGCGCGCGAAGCACCCGAAGACCCCTGGGCAGGCCTGGCCCCCGCCGATCGCCTCCTCCACGGCATCACCCCGATGCTCGGCCTCGACGACGGCGGCGAAGCCAGCCCGGAGCAACTCCGCGACGCCGCGCTCGAAGCCGAAGACGCCGCCCGCGCCGTCCCCGGCGTCTCGAACAGCGAAGGCGGCGGCGCCAGCGCCTCGCGCAGCGTCTGGGCGTTAGCCACCAGCCACGGGTTCGCCGGCGCCTATGCCGCAACCGGCTACGGCGTGTCGGCCAGCGTGCTCGCAGGCGAAGGCGGCAACATGCAGCGCGACTACGCCCACAGCAGCGCCCGTCTCCGCACGCATCTCGAATCGCCCGAAGCGATCGGCCGCCGCGCTGGCGAACAAGCCGTCGCGCGCCTCAACCCCGGCCGCCTCGTCAGCGGCCCCACCACGATCGTCTACGATCGCCGCGTCGGCGGATCGCTGGTCGGCCACATGCTCGGCGCGATCTCGGGGCAGGCGATCACGCGGAAAACGAGCTTCCTCCTCGACTCGCTCGGCAGCCAGGTGTTCGCGCACGGCATCACCATCCGCGACGATCCGCACCGCCCGCACGGCCTGCGCTCGCGCCCGTTCGACGGCGAAGGCCTGCCCGTCTCGCCCAGCGACATCATCGAGGACGGCATGCTCGAACGCTGGCTGCTCGACTCCGCCTCGGCGCGCCAGCTCGGCCTCGAACCCACCGGCCACGCCGCGCGCGGAGTCGGCGGCGGTCCCGGCGTATCGACCAGCAACGTCTTCATGGAGCCCGGCCATGTGCCGCTCGAAACACTGATCGCGGACATCGAGTCGGGCGTCTACGTCACCGAACTGATGGGCGGCGGCGCGAACGGCGTGACCGGCGACTACAGCCGTGGCGCAGCGGGCTTCCGGATCGAGAACGGCCAGATCACCACGCCGGTCGCCGAGTTCACGATCGCGGGCAACGTCAAGGACATGTTCCTCGCGATGACCCCCGCCAACGACCTCGAATTCCGCTACGGCGTCAATGTGCCGACGCTGCGCGTGGAGGGCATGACGGTGGCGAGTGGCTGAGCGGCGGCGCGGGCCCGAGCGCTCGCCGGCATGGCTGCGCGCTATGGCGGACGCGGTAGCGAGTATCGCCGCAGAGGCTGGCGCAATGGCGCTCGACCGCTTCGACACCGACTTCCAGCGCTGGGAGAAGACCCCCGGCAGCCCGGTCTGCGAACTCGACATCGCGATCGACCGGATGCTCAAGGCGCGGCTGTCGACGCTTCTCCCCGAGGCCGGCTGGCTGTCCGAGGAAACCGCCGACAACGCCGACCGCCTGGCCCACGACCTGCTCTGGGTCGTCGACCCGATCGACGGAACGCGAGACTATATCCGCGCCAGGCCCGGCTGGTGCGTCTCGGTCGCGCTAGTCGACCGTGGCAAGCCGGTGATCGGCATCCTCGAAGCGCCGTCCCGCGACGAACGCTGGCACGCGGTCGCAGGGCAGGGCGCCACGCGCAACGGCATCCCGCTGAAAGCCGGCAACCGAACCGACTTCCCCGGTAGCCGGACCCCGGTGGACGCCCTCCCCAAAGCCGACCGAGACCTCGTCATGGTCCACAAACCCAACTCGATCGCCCTGCGCATAGCCATGGTAGCCGCCGACGAAGCCGACCTCGTAGCCACCCTCCGCTGGGGCAACGAATGGGACATCGCCGCCGCAATCCTCGTCGCGAGCGAAGCGGGTGCGGTGGTGACCGATGCACTCGGTGCACCGCTGATCTTCAACAAGCCGCGCCCGCAGGCGTTTGGGGTGCTCGTCTCGACGCCGGGGATACACCCAGCCGCGGTCGCGCGCCTGGCGGACCGGGCCCGCGCGATCAACGGCTAGTGCCGGTCAGCGACTTGCCGTTATCGTCGTATCCGGCAGCGTCAGGTCGAGCACCTCCAGTTCGCCGGGGCCGGCCCGTCTATTGATCAGACTGCCCTTAGGCGTTTGATACGTGCCGCGCAGCGAGAACCGCTCGACCCTGTAGACGCCCCGCGCGCCCGCCGCTCCGTCCGTACCCGTATAGCGGCGCGCGGATACCTGCTTGACCAGATACCCCGCCCACCCCGTCGACCGCGATCCGCGCAGGATCTCGGCATCGTCGGTCTTGCCATCGGGCTTGATCCAGAACCCGATATCGACCCATTGGATCGAGCCCACATCGGACGAGCTGGCCGACACCGGGTTCACGAGGTCGAATTTGGCGGCGGCGTCCCGTGCCGCCGCCTCTGCCGTCGGTTCATAGGGAGGGCCCCAGATCAGCACCGGTCGGGTCGACGTGTCGTGGCCGATCTCCCGGACCAACCGGTCGACCTGACCATCATCGGCACGTTGCGCTGCCAGTCGCAAGCGGACCACCCGCGACACCGATCGAAGCGCGGGGTCGGTCGCGGCGGGTCTTGCCTCGGCTTCGGCGAGAAGGCGGGCGGCCCCGGCGGGATCGTTCCGCGCGTTGGCCAGTTCGGCGCGACGCAATGTCGCCAGCATCGCCAACGTCGCGTTGCCGTCGGCAAGCGCCTGCCGTTCGACCGCGCGATAGGAAAGCTCGGCAGTGCGTCCGTCGCGCAGTGCCAGCCACATGTCGCCGGTGGCGAACGCGGCGGCAGTCACCGCGGGATCGTCGCGCGGTAAATTCTCGCGCAGCGTGCGAACTTGGCCACCTACCGCTTTCTTGAAGACATCCATTTCGCCGTCGTGCAGCGACACCGTCGCATAGGCTTCATATAGCGCCGCAACCGGCTTTGGCGCGATCGCGGCATTTTGCTTGTTGCGCGCAACCGCGGCAGCGAGTGTCCGCCTGGCCCGCTGATAGGCGCCTTGGCGGAATTGCTGTTCGGCAAACGCGATCGAGACCTGCGCATCGCGAAGCGGCGGGCAGCCTTGCTCGACGCAGGCCTGGTATGCTTCGTCCAGACGTTTGCCCGACACGATGATGTCGGGTGTAGCAGCCTGCATCGCCAGCACGAAAAGCAACCCGATCATGGTCCAGCCTCCGGATCTATCAGGCGACATCGTGCATGATTCGGATCAACGATCAAAGTCTAAATTCATCGGGTCTGATTACAGTTCGTGGCACGCGCTTGCGCTACTGCGCGCCATTTTTCTCGTATTCGATCTTATTTCAGAAACGTGCGCGTCGCGAGATTGTCGAGGTCGCTGAAAGCCAGACGAGCGCTTCTCATTGAAACACCGGCCGATCGGCGAAATGCCAGCTACCCGAGCACGCGTTTGCCCTTCGTGCGGCTGGTCAGGTGGAATTGTAGGCAGCGGTCGCACCGATAGGCCCTGAGCGGTACGCGTCCGATTTGCGCTACGATCAGCGCATCGGCTTCGGAGACGAAGCGCGCCTTGCGACGGCAGACGCTGAGCCGAGTGCGCTTCACCGCCTCAATCCTTGTACTTCATCTCCAGGAAGCGTCCGCGGGTCGACAGATTGTCGAGGTCGCTCTGCGCGAGGCGAGCGGTCATCTCGCCGATCTCCTGTTCGATCAGCTTCAGGCCGTCGACCAACTCGGCGTCGGGCGTGCGGCCGTTGCGCGGGGTGGTCCGGAGCGACGCTGGCACCTTCTCGTAATCCTTGACGAAGGCGGGGAGTTGTTCGCCGATCAGCTTCCGCACGTCGACCGCTTCCTGCGTGTTCGCGTCGAGCGTGGCGAGTTGCGGCGTCAGCGTTTCGAGGCGCAGGCCGATCCGGTCGACCAAGTTCATCGCCGGCGCGGGGAGGGCGGGGCGCTGCGCCTCCAGCCAGCGTTCGGTCTGCGCCGGCAACGCGCGAATGTCGACTGCCGCGAGCCGCTCCGGCGTCGGTGCGCGTTCCGCCGGCCAGACCGCGAACAACACCGTGGCGGCGACCAGCAGCGCCATCACCAGCATCGCGCCACCGATCCCGAGCGGCACGATCCAGCCGATCACCATCGCCGCGATCAGGATCGACACGTCCGCGACCGCGATCCGGGTCAATCGCTTGCCGATCGCCTGCGTCTGCCTCGCCCGCCCCCGCGTCGGCACGCGCGCGATCCCCGTGCCCGTCCGGTCGTCGGAAATGCGCGACCAAGAGGCGCGGGCGCTGGCGATGGCGTCGTCGACTTCGCTCACGAGGGTTACATCGCCTCCAGCTTGAACGGGCTGGCGGAAGGCCCGCCGAGCTGGCCTTGAGTCGCGCCTTCAGCCCGCGCGATATACCCACGGGATTTATCGACCTCGTTCGACAGCGCGCCAACCGTGACCTTCATCGAATCGAGCGCCTTCAGCTTGAACACGTCGATCGCGTCCATCGTATCGTAGATATTCTGGAACGCGCGTTGCAGCGTTTCCAGCGGGATCGTCGCCGACGCCGCCTGCTCATGGATCTGTGCGGTCTGCGATTTGAGCAGCTTGCCGGTCGAATCGATGATGTTCGCGGTCGTCGTGTTGAGCGCGGTGATCTGTTCCAGCACCAGCTTCTGGTTGGTCAGCGCCTGTGCCACCGTCACCGCGGTACGCAGCGCCGAGACGGTCGTGGTCGACGCGCGATCGACGCCCTTCACCAGCTCGACATTGTTCTTTTTGACCAGGTCGAGCGCGAGATAGCCCTGCACGGTCACCGCCATCTGCGTCAGCAGATCCTGCGTCCGCTGGCGCGTGTAGAACAGCGCGGTCTCGCGGATCGCCTTCGCCTTGGCGGGGTCGGTATGGTCGAGATCGTTGGCGACGTCCTCCAGCTTGGCGTCCATCGTCTTCGACAGATGGATCATCTGCTCGAGCTGGCCCATCGCCGCCCACAGGTTCGCGCGCTCGGTATCGATCGCGGCATTGTCCATCAGCAGCTCGTCCTTGCCCGAGCCGAGGCTCTTCAGGATCTGCGCGATGTGCGTCTGCGACGACTTATAGCCGTCGAAATAATTGCGCATCTTGCCACCGAACGGGATGATCCCGAACAGCTTCTGCGGCGCGGTGAGATTGCCCTTCTTGCCGGGATCGAGATCCTCGACGACGCGGCGCAGCTCGGCCAGGTCCTTGCCGACGCCGGTCTCCTGATCCATCGCCTTGACCGGGCGATCGAGGAAGCGGTTCGACTGGCCGGCGGCGTCGCGGATTTCCTTCGCGCCCATCGCGGTGATCGCGTCGACGCGCTTGCCGAATTCGGGCGAATTGACGTCCTGCGCGACGAGGTCGGTGACGAAGCCCGACACGCGCTCCTCGAGCTGCGACTTCACGCCGGCATCGACGGGCACCAGCCCGGACGCCTTCGCGGCCGCGACCGTGGGCACCGGATCGGGCGGGGTCAGCACCAGGCCCGGCTCTTCCGTCAGCGTGTTCGGGGTCGTCGCCATGCTCGTGTCTCCGTTCGGTGGGGCATCGTGGCTGCAACCCGCCCCGCATTCAAGTGGCGTATATAGATAATACACTCAGGCTTGCCAACTGCTCTCCTTGAAACCGGGCGGCCGCGTGGACAGCTTGGTCGCGCCATCACAGGAGTTCCAGCATGCGCGCCATCGGCTATACCAAGTCGCTCCCGATCGACGATCCGCAGTCGCTCGTCGATCTTGATCTCCCCAAGCCCGAGGCTATTGGCCGCGACCTGCTGGTCGAGGTGAAGGCGGTGTCGGTCAACCCGGTCGACACCAAGATCCGCCAGCGGCGCGAAGATTCGGACGGCAAGCCGCAGGTGCTCGGCTGGGACGCATCGGGCGTCGTCGTCGCGATCGGTCCGGACGTGACCGGGTTCAAAGTCGGCGATGACGTGTTCTACGCGGGCGCGATCGACCGGCCCGGTACCAATTCCGAATATCACCTCGTCGACGAACGCATCGTCGGGCACAAGCCGACGTCGCTCGACTGGGCGCAGGCGGCGGCGTTGCCGCTGACCTCGGTCACTGCGTGGGAGACGCTGTTCGACCGGCTCGACGTGCGCAAACCCGTCCCCGGCGCGGCGAACGCGATCCTGATCATCGGCGGGGCAGGCGGGGTCGGCTCGATCACGATCCAGCTCGCGCGGCAGCTCACCGACCTGACCGTGATCGCCACCGCGTCGCGCGACGAGACGCGGGGCTGGGTCGAGGAGCTTGGCGCGCATCACGTGATCGACCACCGCAAGCCGCTCGCCGCGCAGGTCGAGGCGCTGGGGCTGGGGGCTCCGGGGTTCGTGTTCTCGACCACGCATACCGACGAGCACATCGCCCAGATCGGCGAACTGCTCGCGCCGCAGGGCCGGCTGGCGCTGATCGACGATCCGAAGACGCTCGACATCGTGCCGCTCAAGCAGAAGTCGATCTCGGTCCACTGGGAGCTGATGTACACGCGCTCGCTGTTCCAGACCGCGGACATGGGCGAGCAGGGGGTGTTGCTCGACGAAGTCGCGCGGCTGGTGGATGCGGGGACGATCCGGACGACGCTCGCGGAGAATTTCGGGACGATCGACGCGGCGAATTTGCGGCGGGCGCATGAGCGGATCGAGAGCCACACGGCGAAGGGGAAGATCGTGCTGGAGGGGTTCTGACACCACCCTAGTCATCCCCGCGCAGGCGGGGATCCATACTGGCTGGCCGTGAGATACAGCCAGCAGCCTCCTGAGAATATGAGTTCCCGCCTCCGCGGGGATGACTTGCAAGGGTGTGCACCACCCCGGCGGAGGCCGGGGCCCAGTTGGGGGACGTCGCTAACGGATGGCGGCACGTCGTTATTTCCACCTTCCAAATGGGCCCCGGCCTTCGCCGGGGTGGAATGGAGGGTGGGGCGCTGCAGGTCGTCGCCACCTCACGATCCTCCCCCGCAAGGGGGAGGTGGCAGGCTCTTGCCTGACGGAGGGGGAGGCGCGCGCCAACCTCTGCTCCGTATCCTCCCCCTCCGTCCCCTTCGGCGACACCTCCCCCTGGCGGGGGAGGATTGCAATATCGGCTTTGGCGCCCCGGCAAACACGCGATACTCTGCACCATGCTCCGTCCGCTGATCCTCGCGCTCGCCCTCCTCCCCGCGGCGACCACGAATCGTCCTCCACCAGCCGACCCGCTAACCGCCACAATCCACACCGAAGACGCCGACCGCTTCGCGACCCTCTTCGCCAAGACCAAAGGCAAGCCCACCGCCGCGCAACTCAAGCGCGACTATCTCGACAAGGGCAGCTTCGGGATCGGCGTCTTCACCCCCGGCCGGATCGTCGACGCGGACAATCTCGCGCGCGCCATCGCCGCAAACCCCACCCGCTACGCGCAGGCGATCAAGACCTGTCTCCCCTCCGCCAAGGCCGCCACCGCCGATCTCCGCGCGATCTATCTCGGCCTCCACGGCGCACTCGCCGACGTGAAGCTCCCGCAAGTCTATATAGTCTTCGGCGCGAACACCTCCGGCGGCACCGCCAAGCCCGGCGCGCAGGTGCTCGGGCTCGAGGTGCTGTGCCGCATGTCGCCGACGCCCGAGAAACTCCGCCAGACGCTCCGCCATTTCTTCGCGCACGAGACGGTGCATTCGTTCCAGCAGGACGCCGGGATGACGCTCGCCCGCGACCCGCTGCTCACCGCGATCCTTGTCGAGGGCGCCGCGGACTTCATCGCGCAACTCGTCACCGGCGAGGAGCCCGATGCCGCCCGCGCCGCCTGGGCCACCCCGCGCGAGGCCGAGCTCTGGCGCCAGATGCAGGCCGACATCGCGCTCACCCGCAAGCTCACCGACAAGGACGATCCCGAGGAAGGCTCACCCGAAGCCAAGGCCTATGCCCGCTGGATCGGCAACTACTCCACGCCGCCCGCCGGCTGGTCGCCCGAACTCGGCTATTGGATGGGGCTGAGGATCTGGCAGCGTTACTATGCTGCCGCACCCGACAAACACGCCGCGCTAAGGGCAATGCTGGCGGTCCGCGATCCCCGTGCTATTCTCGCCGCCGGAACATACAAGCGCCGCGGAGGTTCCCTCTAAAGGCGACGAAATCCCGCTGCATCTTCCCGCGGCGCAACAATTACGCTATGGCGCGCGCCAACCCCGTTCCTCGATCAAGAGAATACATTCATGAGCCTCCGCAACGTGGCGATCATTGCGCACGTCGATCACGGCAAGACGACGCTGGTCGACCAGCTCTTCCGCCAGTCCGGCACCTTCCGCGACAACCAGCGCGTCGAAGAGCGCGCAATGGATTCGAACGACCTCGAAAAAGAGCGTGGCATCACCATTCTCGCCAAGCCGACCTCGGTCGACTGGACCCCTCCCGGTGAGTCCGAGAGCATCCGCATCAACATCGTCGACACGCCCGGCCACGCCGATTTCGGCGGCGAAGTCGAGCGCATCCTGTCGATGGTCGACGGCGTCGTCCTGCTGGTCGATTCGTCGGAAGGCGCGATGCCGCAGACCAAGTTCGTCACCGGCAAGGCGCTCGCGCTCGGCCTGAAGCCGATCGTCGTCGTCAACAAGGTCGATCGCAACGACGCGCGCATCCAGGAAGTGCTCGACGAAGTGTTCGACCTGTTCGTGTCGCTCGACGCGAACGACGACCAGCTCGACTTCCCCGTGCTCTACGCATCGGGTCGCAACGGCTATGCCTCGACCGACATGGACGCGCGCGAAGGCACGCTGATCCCGATGTTCGAGACGATCGTGAAGCACGTGCCGCCGCCCGCCGTGGAAGTCGCCGGCGTGCCGTTCACCTTCCTCGTCACGCTGCTTGACCGCGATCCGTTCCTCGGCCGCGTCCTCACCGGTCGCGTCAATTCGGGTACCGTGAAGACCAACCAGGCGATCCACGCGCTCGATAACGACGGCAAGATCATCGAGACCGGTCGTGCGTCCAAGATCATGTCGTTCCGTGGTCTCGAGCGCGTTCCCGTCGACGAAGCCAAGGCCGGCGACATCATCTCGCTCGCAGGTCTCTCGGTCGCGACGGTTGCCGACACGATCGCCGACATCACGGTGACCGAGCCGCTGCACGCGCAGCCGATCGATCCCCCCACGCTGTCGATGCGTTTTGCCGTGAACGACTCGCCGATGGCGGGCCGTGAGGGCAGCAAGGTGACGAGCCGCATGATCCGCGAGCGCCTGTTCCGCGAAGCCGAGTCGAACGTCGCCGTGAAGGTGACCGAGGCGGCCGACAAGGACAGCTTCGAAGTCGCCGGTCGCGGCGAGCTTCAGCTCGGCGTGCTGATCGAGACGATGCGCCGCGAAGGCTTCGAACTGGGCATCTCGCGTCCGCGCGTGCTGTTCGGCGAGGACGAGAACGGCAAGAAGACCGAGCCGTACGAGACCGTCATCATCGACGTCGACGAGGAGCATTCGGGCACCGTCGTCGAGAAGATGAACACGCGTAAGGCCGAACTGACCGACATGCGTCCGTCGACCGGCGGCAAGACCCGCATCACCTTCTCGGCGCCGTCGCGCGGGATGATCGGCTATCATGGCGAGTTCCTGTCCGACACGCGCGGCACGGGCATCATGAACCGGCTGTTCGAGAAGTACGGTCCGCACAAGGGCGCGATCGAAGGCCGCAAGAACGGCGTGCTGATCTCGAACGGTTCGGGCGAGGCGAACAACTACGCACTGGGTCCGCTCGAAGAGCGCGGCATCCTGTTCGTGGGCCACGGCGAGGCGCTCTATGAGGGCATGATCGTCGGCGAGAACGCCAAGCCGGACGACCTCGAGGTCAACCCGATGAAGACCAAGGCGCTAACCAACTTCCGCGCGTCGGGCGGCAAGGACGACCAGGTCCGCCTGTCCCCGCCAAAGCGCGCGACGCTGGAGCAGGCGATCGCGTACATCGACGACGACGAGATGGTCGAAGTCACGCCAAAGTCGATCCGCCTGCGCAAGCGTTTCCTGGATGCCAATGAGCGCAAGCGCGCTAGCCGGGCTAAGCAGAGCGCCTGAGGCCAGCAAAGGCGAAGCCGGCTGAGCCCTCAGGCGCTCGGCCGGCCTCGCTCAAGCGAGGTCCGACGACGCGGCTTTGCCGTGTCGCGCTGGCTAGGAAATGAAGAAGGGCCGGGGGGAAACCTCCGGCCTTTTTCTGTTTGTGCGCGAAAGTCAGAACAAACCCAATTCTTCCCCCCTCCCTGGAAGGGAGGGGCCGGGGGTGGGTCGGCTTCCGCATCACGGCACGGCTGCGGCCAAAGCTGGCCGACCCACCCCCAACCCCTCCCTTCCAGGGAGGTGGGAATGGCGGCCTTCACGGCGATGTGGCGAACTAAACCCAGTCCAGGAACTAAAGGATCCTCTCCCATCGGGAGAGGAAAAGACGCCAAAGGCGGCGAAAGGTGAGGGCACGGCGCACAACCGCCCAACCCCCCACCCTCAAGCAGCAGTAATCCGCCCACCCCGTTCCAACATCTCGCCACTCGTCACAATAACCCGATCCCCCAGCTTAACCTGCTCGAAGATCAACTTCGCAAACGCGGTAGGCACCCCAACGCACCCATGCGTAGCGTACTTCCCATCCATCAACGCGCTGCCGTGAATCGAAACCCCATCGTTAGTCAGCCGCATCATGTACGGCATCGGCGCCCCGTACAGGTTCGACACATGATGCGCGTCCTTCTGCGTGATCTTGAACACCCCCAGCGGAGTCGGCTTCTCGTCCGCGCCGTAGATCACCGCCGCCGTCCCGATCTCGTACCCGGCGCGAAAGATCGACAAGGTCTGCGCCACCAAGTCGACGGTAATCACGATCGGCCCCTCCGGCACGCCCGCCGTATCCCAATAATACGCGCCATGTCGCAAAGGCTCCGGCACGTTCAGCACCCGCTTCACGACATACGCATCGGCCGGTTCCTCAGCAGCGACCGCAGCCGGCTTCGGCGCCGGCTTCGCAACCGGTACAGCGACCTGAGCCACCCGAGCAGGTGCCTCGACCGCCCGCACCTTCACCGGCGACCCGGACAGCGCCAGCCCACCGATCAGCACCGCACTCCCGCCGAGCACGGCAAAGGCGATCGCTCGCGTCGTCATCATCCTGTCCATCGGCGCACCCTATCCGATATTCGTGAACAATACCCAGCCGGGCCGAGACTCCTGTGTCCTCGACCGGGACTCCAGCTATACCGTGGGTTAACAAGCCGTTCCGAACCAGTTCAGACCGAATCACCTAAATCCTGAAACACGGTC
Source organism: Sphingomonas sp. PAMC26645 (assembly GCF_004795835.1). Taxonomy (NCBI): domain Bacteria; kingdom Pseudomonadati; phylum Pseudomonadota; class Alphaproteobacteria; order Sphingomonadales; family Sphingomonadaceae; genus Sphingomonas; species Sphingomonas sp. PAMC26645. Next base: position 111,545 of record NZ_CP039249.1, on the reverse strand, counting down.
GGACACTTATGCGTTTGTCCCAAGCGGACCGGGCGTAACTAGTAACGGAGTTCGGAAGAGATGAACGGATTTTTCAAGAAAGCAGGCCTCGGCGTAGCACTCGCCGCAACGGCTCTGACGGCAGCAGCACCAGCCGACGCGCAGCGTTGGGGACGCGGCGGCTATGGGCGCGGCTACGGCGGCGGCTGGCACGGCCATCGTGGCGGCGGCAATGCAGCCGGCGCAGCGGTGCTCGGTGGCATCCTCGGCCTCGGTGTGGGCGCGGCGATCGCCAGCAGCAACAACCGCAATCGGTACTATGACCGCGGGTACTACAACGGCGGCTATTACGCGCAGCCACCGGTGGCCTATTACAGCCCGCCGGTGCGGACCTACTACCGCGAAGATTACCGCCCGCGGTGCTGGAACGAGTGGCGCGTCGACCCCTATTACGGCGACCGGGTCGCGGTGCAGGTCTGCAGCTGATCCGATCACACGATCGCACGGAGGCGTCGGGAGCAATCCCGGCGCCTCTTTTGCGTCCGGTGCCTTTTTTCTGGCGCGTGCCCAGTGCTTGCCGCTAGACGCGCGACCATGACCGACACGCCAAACACCCCCGAGACCGAAGCCGCCGCCACCCCGGCCGCAACCGGCGACACGCCCCCCGATCGCCTGTCGATCAACCAGCGCAGCCCGTTCTTCCAGCAGGACCTGCTCGAACGCGGCATCGGCATCCGCTTCAAGGACAAGGTCCGCCACGACGTCGAGGAATATTGCATCTCGGAAGGCTGGATCCGAGTCGCGCTCGGCAAGAAGGTCGACCGCAACGGCAACCCGCTGACACTGAAGCTGGTCGGCCCAGTCGAGGCTTGGTTCGAGCGTCCGGCAGCAGGCGCGGACACTAACGAGGGCTGACTCGATCTTCCCCCCTCCCTGAAAGGGAGGGGTCGGGGGTGGGTAGGCCAGCTTGAGCCGCAACCGCCTGAACACGCGGAACCCGACCCACCCCCAACCCCTCCCTTCCAGGGAGGGGCGTAAGGAGAGGGTTAAGCCTCCACGCCCTCCAGCGCTTCGCTAGCCTCCAGCCACTTCGCCTCGCTAGCCTCGAGCTTCGCATGCACTTCTGCGCGACGCTTGCTCAGATCCCCCATCGACATCCGCGAGAACCGCGGCTCCGCACTCGCCGGATCGACCATCGCGCGGTCCAGAGCATTGCGCTCCTTGGTGAACTTCGCGGTCTGCTCCTCGATCTCGCGCAAAGCCTTGCGCAAAGCCGCGTCGTTGCTCTTCGCCTCGGCCGCAGCCTTCTTGCCCGCCTTCTTGTCGGCCTTCGACGCCGCATCGCCCTTGCCGCCATCGCCCTTCAGGACGAACGCGATGTAATCGTCGAGGCTGCCGTCGAATTCCTTCGCCGTTCCGTCGTCGACCAGCACCAGCCGATCTGCGGTCAGCTCCAGCATATGCCGGTCATGGCTAACCAGCACCACCGCGCCGGTATACGCGTTGAGCGCCTGCACAAGCGCCTCGCGCGCATCGACGTCCAGATGGTTGGTAGGCTCATCGAGGATCAGCAGGTGCGGCGCGTCGCGCGTGATCAGCGCCAGCGCCAGACGCGCCCGCTCGCCACCCGACAGCTTGCCGACCCGCGTCGTCGCCTTGTCGCCCGAGAAGCCGAACCGCCCCAATTGCGCGCGCACGGCAGCCGGAGTCGCGCCCTTCATCAGATGCGACATATGCTCGATCGGCGAATCGGTCGGATCGAGTTCCTCGACCTGATACTGCGTGAAATACCCGACCTTCATCTTGCCCGACGACGACATCTCGCCGTCCATCGGCGTCAGCTGTGCCGCCAGCAGGCGCGCGAGCGTGGTCTTGCCGTTGCCGTTGCGCCCGAGCAGCGCGACCCGGTCGTCGGGATCGAGCCGCATGTTGAGCCGCTTCAGGATCGGCACGTCGGCATAGCCAACGGTCGCCATGTCGAGCGTGATCAGAGGCGGACGCAGCTCGGTCGGGTTGGGGAAGCCGAACGACAGCGTCGGATCGTTGTAGCTCTCGGCGATCGGCTGCATCTTCGACAGCATCTTCTGCCGCGACTGCGCCTGCTTCGCGGTCGAGGCCCGCGCGGAGTTCTTGGCGATATATTCCTGCAGCTTCTCGCGCTGCACCGCCTGGTTGGCGCGCGCCGCCTCGATCTGCGCGAGACGCTCGGCACGCTGCCGCTCGAACGCGTCGTAGCCGCCCGGATACAGCGTGATCTTGCCGCCCTGCAGATGCAGGATGTGATCGACCACGTTGTTGAGGAAATCGCGCTCGTGGCTGACCACCACGATCGTCGCCTTGTAGCCCTTGAGGAAGTCCTCGAGCCACATCACCGCTTCGAGATCGAGATGGTTCGAAGGCTCGTCGAGCAGCAGCAGGTCGGGCTGCGAGAACAGCAAAGCGGCGAGCGCGACGCGCATCTTCCAGCCCCCTGAGAAGCTGTCGAGCGTCCGCGCCTGCATGTCCTCGTCGAACCCGAGCCCGAGCAGGATCTGCGCGGCGCGGGCGGGCGCGGTGTAGGCGTCGATCGCCATCAGCCGCTCGTACACGTCGCCGAGCCGGTCGGGATCCTCGCTGGTCTCGCTCTCGATCATCAGCGCGGCGCGCTCCAGGTCGGCTTCGAGCACGGTCTCGAACGGCGTCTTCACGCCGTGCGGCGCTTCCTGCGCGAGGTAGCCGATCCGTGCGCCCTTGGGCATGTCCGCCGAGCCATCGTCGGGCTCGAGCTGCCCTGCGATCACGCGCACCATCGTCGACTTGCCCGCGCCGTTGCGCCCGATCAGCCCGACGCGCGAGCCCGGCGGCAACGCGGCCGTGGCGCCATCGAGGATAACGCGTCCGCCCAGGCGCACCGTGATATTGTTCAGGTTCAGCATGGCGCTGCCGTTAGCAGATGCAGCATGGTTTTGCGAGGGTTGGGGTTTGCGCGTTCCGGGAGCCGAAGCTTCCGATCGAGCGGGGCTAGTTCCCCCGCGAAGGCGGGGGCCCAGGATCACAAACGCCACCGCCCGAGATCCTGGACCCCCGCCTCCGCGGGGGAACAAGAAGGGGCATATTGAGGCCCATGACCACTCCGCATGGCCACCACCCCGGCGAAGGCCGGGGCCCAGCTGGAAAGGTGGTCGTAACGAAGCGCGGTTCGCAGTTGGCTACGTCCCCCAACTGGGCCCCGGCCTTCGCCGGGGTGGGGCAGGTATTGGAATAGGGAGCCTCTAAAACTCCCTCCCCTTTAGGGGAGGGCTGGGGTGGGGCACCGCCCCGAGCGATACGTCCGCGGAAACGCCCCACCCCGACCCTCCCCTGAAGGGGAGGGAGCTATTAGGTTTCGTCCGACACTACCGCATCGGCGGCGTTACCGCTGCCGATCATCGCAGACGCCCGCCCACCAACGTGAACCCGGACCCCAGAAACCAACCGCGTCTGCATGACCGCCGCCCCCGCAATCGCCGAGCCAGAACGCAACACCCCCCGGTGCACCGTCACCCCGTGCAGCGCATCGGCCGGCTCCGCACTCGAGTCCGCAACGTCGTCCCGATTACCATAATGCACCGAAACGCCAGCAACCTGCGCCGCGACCGCCGCCACGCCACCACCGCTCGCCAAACCAACACCCCGAACCCCAGGCTCGACCCCGGCATAAGCCTGCCGAAACGTCAGCGCCCGCTCCAACGCCCCCTGCCAGCGATAGAACACATGCGCCCCGACCGTCGTGATCCGCGCAAGACTAGACGCCCACCAAGGCAAAATGCTCGTCGTATGAAACGACGTCGCCGCCCCAACCGGCGCATACACGCTGCCACCAAGCGCCGCCGCCGCCACCGCCCGCGCGCGGTCCCAAGCCCCCGGCTCCCGCGCCCGGTTCATCGAACCGTCGCAGGTAAAGCTGAACTGGCACCCGGTCCGCCGCTCGGCCCCCTGGTACACGACCCCGCAAACGCTGTTCGGAAAAGCCCGGTCACGCACCCGGTTCAACACCACCTGCGCCACAGCCCGCTGTCCATCCTCGGACTGCGACCGCGCCTCGTAATACACCGCCGCAGTCAGGCAGTCGGCTGCACGGCTAGCGTCATCGACAGAGTTCGAATTCAAAAACGGCGGAGCAACGAACGGCGTCGCAGCCGCAAACGGCGCATCCGGCGCTGCCGTCGCGATCTTCGCCGAGATGTCGTCGGGCACATGCAACGCCATCCGGCTCAGCAAGGCGCGCGAGTTCCGCTCCGGCTGGACCCGAGCGATCGCCGCCGGTCGATCCGCCGGCACGCACGACGTCGCCATCACCAAAGCGGGCAGGCTGATCAGCACATGCGGATAAAGGCCGTAACCCGACGTCTTCATCCCCTCGCTCTAGGACGCGGGGTTTAGGGACTGGTTAATGGCCACGGGAAACGGGGGAAGCGCTCGCTAACGAAGCGCACCCCCGTCATCCCGACGAAAGTCGGGACCTCGATCGGCAAGGACGGACGTGGAAGAGCACGCTCCTAAAAGCCCGCCCCGACCACACGCCCCGCGTCCGTCATCCTGACGAAAGTCAGGATCCAGGGTAGCAAGCGTTGCCCTAAATGACTCTGGATCCTGACTTTCGTCAGGATGACGGGGACGCGGCTAGACGACGGGCTCGAACTCAGTGAACGAACCGCGCCACCACATCACGATAAGACCGCGAAACCTTCACGCTCGCACCGGAATTCAACACCAGGAAACACTCGCCATTCGTATGCGGCTTGACCTGCTTCACCAGATCCAGGTTCACGATCGTCGACCGATGCACCCGCTGGAACCGGCGCGGATCGAGCCGCTTCTCCAGATCCTTCATCGTCTCGCGCAAAATCAGGGTATTATCGCCGGTATAGATGCACATGTAATCGCCGGCCGCATCGATCCGCTCGATCGTATCGACATCGACGCGGAAGATTTGTCCGCGATCCTTGATGTTGATGAGCTTCTCGAACCGGTTCGCGGACACCGCGTCCCCATCCGGCATGTCCGCCGCCGCATCCGGCGCGACATCGGCGAGCACTTCGCGCAACCGATCGACTTCCTCGACGCCACGCTTCTCGCTCAAACGCTGCCGAACCCGCTCGATCGTGTCGGCCAGTCGCGATTCCTCGACCGGCTTCATCAGGTAATCGACCGCCTGTGCCTCGAACGCACGCAAGGCATGGTCCGAATAAGCGGTGACGAACACGAACAAAGGCGGCTCGACCTCCATCAGGCCCTGCACGACGGAGAATCCGTCGAACCCCGGCATCTGGATATCGAGGAAGACCAGGTCGGGCTTGTGCGTCTTGATCGCGCGAATCGCCTCGCGGCCGTTCGAGCATTTTTCGATGATCTCGACGTCTTCATGGGCCTGGAGTCGGAGTTCCAGCCCCTGGATCGCCAGCGGCTCGTCGTCGACGAGAATGGTACGGATGGTCATGCGGCCTCTCTGTTCACGTCTTCAAGCTGATACGGAATCTCGATCTCGACCGAGAAGCCGCCAGCGGGCGTGGAGCGGGTTTCGAAACGGTGGTCGGGCCCATATGCCTGAGCCAACCTGTCTCTAATATTAGCGAGCCCCACGCCTGTGGATTGGCTTGAACCGATCCGGCCCTCGATCAAGCCCGGACCGGTATCGGATACGGCGATCTGCACGCGTTCCCCGGCGAGCCGCACTTCGACGCAGATTTCGGCGCCTTCCTCCTGCGGCGTGACGGCATATTTGATCGCGTTTTCGACGAGCGGTTGCAGCAGCAGCGAAGGCAGGCGGGCGCGTTCGGCGCGCGGATCGATGTCGAACTTCGGCCGCATCCGATCCTCGAAGCGCATCTTCTCGATCTCGAGATACAGCTTCAGCTGGTCCACCTCCTGCGCGACGGTGACGTGCGCGGTCGGTTCGTTAGCCAGCGTGTAGCGCAGGAACGACGACAGCCGGCTCAGCATTGCGTTCGCCCGCTCGGTCTGCTTGAGCAGCACCAAAGTCGAGATCGAGTTCAGCGTGTTGAACAGGAAATGCGGATTGAGCTGGTACCGCAGCATCGCCAGCTGCGCCGACGACGCCTGGTTCTCGAGATGCTCCATCTGGTCGATCTGCTGCTCGACGATCAGATAGAAGTTGATCCCGAAATACAGCGCCGACCACCCGAACAGCACCGTGAACGTGACGTACACCGACCCCAGCAGCCGCGTGAGCGTAACCCCCGGCGTCGCGGTCGCGATGAACGAGAAGGTGAACGCGTCGAGCACGGCGTACAGGAACGTCGCGGCGGCGAGCGTCGCGATCGTCAGGAAAATCCCGACCAGCCGGTTCATCCGGCGATACTGCCCGTACATCGTCGAGAGCAGCAGCGTAATGCAATATCCGACGATCGCCTCGACGATCACCGGGATCACCCCGTCGAGCGACAGCCCATTCGAGATCGACACGACCCCGCGCAACAGCAGATACCCGCTCCACCCGACCGCCTGCAGGATCCAGAACGCCCGCGCCTTGTTCTCGAAAAACGGCCGCGCGGTGAAGGGCAGGCGCCGGGTCGAGTTCAAGGCGGACGAGCCGGGGGGCGGGACGGAAGAATTAGCCATTGGCCCACCGTCTTACACGCCGCGCAAGGCACACGCAAAAGCCGAACGGTCTGGTCGGGCGCAAGGCCGCAAAACGAAAAAGGCCGCCGCATCCCGAAGGAAGCGGCGGCCAATTCGACCGATCAGGTCGGACGCGCTTTAGAACGTGAAGCGCGCACCGATACGGATCGAGTAGAGCGACTGGTTCACGTACACCTGGTCAGGCTGCGGCGTGAAGTTCGCGCTGCCGCCGACTGGCGAATAGCGATACTGGGCGCAGGCCTGTCCGGCGTTGGTCGCCACGGCGCCATAGGTGCCACCGGCAGGATTGGCCGCACCTGGCGCGATGCCGGTCGGCACCGCGGTCTGCAGGCACTGCACGCGGACCACCGGGGTGTTGTACGGGAAGACGTACTCGCGCTGCTGGCCCCAGTTCTTGTTCAGGAAGTTCGTGAAGTTCTCGATGTCCGCGAACAGCGTGACGCGCGAGCCGCCGACGAAGGTCGGAATTTCCTGCGCGACGTGAAGGTCGAGACGCGTGAACCACTTCGAGTTGAAGCCGTTGCGCGGCGCAGTCTTGCCACGATACTTGCCGAGACCCGACGAGTCGATGAACGCGTTGACCGCATCGCGGACTGCGGCGCTGCTGTACGAAACCTTCGCATCGTCCAGTGTCGGCACGTACATCAGGTAACGGTTGCCGCCTGTGGTCGAGTTCGAGCTGACGCCAGTGGTACCGAATACCGACGCGCGGCCGCTGCCGTTGTTGCCGAAATCCTGGAACGTGTAGCTGAACGGATGCCCGATCCGCGATTCGCCGAACAGCGCGAACGTGGTCTTGTAGTCCCCGAAGAAGGCGTGGTCGTAGTTCACGCCGTACTTGAAGAAGTACTTAACCTGGTCGTTCGAGATGCCATAGGCAACGTTGTTGGGATCGACGAATGCACCGTTCGAATAGTTCGAACCCGCGGTCGACGACGTTGCCGGCGCTGCGTCCTTGACGTCTTGGTACGTGAAGCTGCCGTTGATGCTCAGCCCCGAATCCCATGCCTTGTCGAGACGCGCGACCGCGATGTAGGCGCGGCCCTTGTTCGTGTTGGTCAGCAGGATGTCGGTGTTGGTGTTGGTGCTCGTCGCACCGCCATCGATCAGGTTCTGGTAGCGCTGGCGGCCGTCCGGGGTGAGCGAACCGGCGATCGGCACCGAACGGATGTCGGTGAAATACACCTGGTTGCGAACCTTCGAGTACAGCAGGTCGGCACCGAATACCCAGTTGTCGCCGAGCGGGCCGAGGTTTGCACTATATTCGCCCGTCAGCGTGGCGCGCCACTGCGACGGGATCTTGAAGTTCGGGTCGAGCGCATTGACCGTCGAGTTGGCCGGAACCGAACCACCCGTCAGGAACGTGTTGGCCGCGGCTGGAACCGACGTACCGGTAACGCCGGTCAGAAGGGCCGAGGCGGTGGCTGCCTGCGTGGCAGCCGGGGTGCCGGCCGGGAAGCCGTTGAACCCGGTCGCCGTGCGGCTGACGCTGAACGAGTTGGTCAGCACGCCGGTGTTCGAGAAGCTGTTCGACACATAGACGTCAGGGGTGCCGCCGCCGAAGACACCGCCGCCGCCGCGGATGCTGATACGCTGCGATGGCTTCCAGTCGAAGCCGGCGCGCGGCTGGAACAGGTCGAACCCGGAGATGTTCGCGCTGTTGTTGTTGATGTTGATGCGCTGGCCGTTGACGATCGCACCGTTCGCATAGCGGCTGGCGAAGGCAGCGCTGAGCGGCGGATTGTCGTCCATCGCATACAGGTCGTAGCGTGCGCCGAAGCTGACGTTCAGCGTCGGCGTAACCTTCCACGAGTCCATCACGCCGAACGTGTAGCTCTGGTAGCCGAACTGCGCGGCGGCTGCGTTCGGATCGAGCGCGGCCAGGCCGTTATTGCCGACGATCGCGTTGCCGTACGCAAATGACCCTGCATTGCGGTTCTGAAGGTCTGCGATCGAGTCGAAATAATAGCTGCCCGCGCTGTTCTGCAGGAACGAGTTGAAGATCGATACGCTCGAGACTTCGGTGAAAACGCGAACGTCATGGTCGTTCATGGTCAGGCGCGCCTGGACCAGGCCACCCCATGTCTCGGTGCGCAGTTCGTTGGTCTGGCGCGAGCTGTCAGGACCGAACGACACGGTGCCGGCGTTGTTCTCGCAGGCGGTCGGCGAGACGGTCAGACCCGCTGTCGCGGCCGTGCTCGTCGGGTTGGTGCAAACACGGAACTGCGCGAAACCACGGCCGAGTAACGGATCCTGGATACGGGTGTAGTTCTTGTAGAAGCCGCGGACTTCGGTCGAGAAGCTGTCCGACCATTCCGAGTTCAGCTGCGCAACACCGGTGTGCAGGCGGTTGCCCTGGATATAGGCGTTCGACGCCAGGCCCAGACCGGTCGGTGCCGTCGGGAACGTGTTCTGCAGCAGGTTGATGGCGTCGTTGGCGTAGGTGTAGGTCAACGACAGACGCTGCTTGTCGGTGATGTTCGCGTCGATCTTGGCGACGACGCGGTCGTCCTTGTCGCCGAGGTTACGCAGCACGCCGCCGGTGTCGTAATTGTAGACCGACTTCGCGATCGCGCTGATCTGGTCGACCTGTGCCTGGCTGATGCCCAGGATGCTGGTGCCGGCATTGTTGTCGGTCGGACCTTCGGCGATCGGACGGCCACCGCGGAGGCGCTCGCCGGCGACCATGAAGAACAGCTTGTCCTTGATGATCGGGCCCGACAGCTCGGCGCCGTAGTTCTCGGTCTTGAAGTTGGGGACGCTGACGCGCAGGTCCTTGGTGCGCTTGCCGACGAACTCGTCGCGCGACTGCGAGTAGAAGCCGGTGCCGTGGAAGTCGTTGGTGCCCGACTTCAGCACGATGTTGATCGCGCCGCCCTGGAAGTTGCCCTGGCGCACGTCATATGGTGCGACCTGTGCCTGGAACTGGCCGATCGCATCGAGCGGGATCGGCGAACGGCGGCTGGGCAGGCCATCGCTGTTCAGGCCGAAATTGTCGCTGACCGACACGCCGTCGACGGTGAAGCGGTTATAGCGCGCGTTCTGGCCGGCGAACGAGACCGAACGGCCGCCCGAGGGGCTGTCGTCGAGGCGGGCGAACGGATCGCGACGCTCGAGATCGCGGATGTCGCGGTTGACCGAAGCGATGTTGGCGATCTGGCGCGCGTTGAGGACGGTCGTCGGCCCCTGCGAGATAGACCGCGCGTTGGGCAGGCTGGCGGCGGTCACGACGATCTCGTCGGCGCCACCAGCAGCGTCGGTGGCCAGATCGATCGGAAGATCGAACGCCTGCGCGACGGTGATGTTGACGTCGGTGACCTGCTTGCTGCCATAGCCGGCTGCTGCGACGGCAACGGTGTAGGGGCCGCCGGGACGGAGGCCGTTGACGTTGAACGTGCCCGATGTGTCGGTGGTCGCGGTCGAGCGCGAACCGGTCGAGGGGCTGGTGATCTCGACAGTCGCGCCGTTAACCGGCGCGCCATTCGCGGTCACGGTGCCGCGGATCGAGGAGGTGGTTTCCTGCGCGGACGCAGTCATCGGGGCGATCAGCGCAATCGCTGCCGCACCCAGGAATAGGTTGTTACGCATTGAAGTTCCCCTTTGAGCTTCTGCTCGAGATCCGCGACTTTTCGTTCGGCCTGCCGCGCCCCTGCACGCCGGATATTTCGGTTCTGTGACATTGGCGAGTCGGGAAGTGTCACAGACACACTCGGTCATGGTGCGTTGCAAAAAAGCCACGCAATCGAACCCTTTCGGGGTAGCCGGAACCATTGTGGGGGAGTGTGGTCCGCGCCTCAGCTGGCGGCGACGATCTCGGCCCATTCGGCTTCGGTGATCACGCGGATGCCGAGGTCGGTGGCTTTCTTGAGCTTCGATCCTGCGCCGGGGCCGGCAATGACGAGGCCGGTCTTGCTCGACACCGACGCGGCAACGCGGGCACCGAGCGCTTCGGCTTGCGCCTTCGCCTCGTCGCGGCTCAGCGTTTCGAGGCTGCCGGTGAAGACCAGGATCTGGCCCGTCACGGGTGACTCACGGGTCTCGTGGACGACGTCCGCGGGCTTCACTTCGCGCAACAGGTCGAAAACGACTCGGCGGTTGTGCGGCTCGGCGCAGAAGCCGACGAGGGCGCTGGCGACCTCGGGACCGATCCCCGCGGTCTCGATCGCGCCGACCAGCAACTTGTCGCGGCGGAGGACGAATTTCCGCTCGGGTTCGCCGATGACCGGTTCGATCTGACTGCGAAGGAACACCGCGTGACGGAGCACCGTGCCGAGCGCGCGTGCGGACACATAGCGTCGCGCAAGGTCTCGTGCGGTAATCTCGCCGACGTGGCGGATGCCGAGCGAGAACAGGAAGCGGTCGAGCGGAATCGTCCGCTTGGTCTCGATCGCCGCGATCACCTTGGCCGCCCACACCCGCCCGTCCTTCTTCCGCGCCGCGAGTTGCTCCTCGGTCAGGCGGAAGATGTCGGCGGGCGACTCTATCAACCCGTCGCGGAAGAACGCCTCGATCAGCGTCTGGCCGAGCCCGCCGATGTCGAACGCGTGGCGCGAGGCGAAGTGGATCAGCCGCTCGACTCGCTGCGCCGGACAGATCAGCCCGCCGGTGCAGCGATAGACGACCTCGCCTTCCTCGCGTTCGGCGGCGGACCCGCATTCGGGGCAGACATGCGGGAAGACATACGCCTCGCGCTCGGCGTCGGGGGTCAGGTTCTCGACGATCTGCGGGATCACGTCGCCGGCGCGCTGGACCAGCACGCGGTCGCCGGGGCGTACGCCGAGTCGCTCGATCTCGTCGGCATTGTGCAGCGTCGCGTTGGTCACGACGACGCCGCCGACCGTGACGGGCGACAGCCGCGCGACCGGGGTCATCGCGCCAGTCCGTCCGACCTGGATGTCGATCTTTTCGAGCAGGGTCTGTGCGCGCTCGGCCGGAAACTTGTGCGCAATCGCCCAGCGTGGCGCCTTCGCGACCTGACCCAGTCGTGCCTGCCAGTCGAGCCGGTCGACCTTGTAGACCACGCCGTCGATGTCGAACGGCAGGTCGGCGCGCTCGGCTTCGATCTTGCGATAAACGTCGAGCGCCGCGGCCGTTCCTTCGACCCGCGCGAACCCGTCGGCGATCGGGAAGCCCCAGCCGCGCAACGTGTCGACGACCTCGGCCTGTGTCTCGCCCGGCACGACGCTCGCCTCGCCCCAGCCATGCGCGAGGAACCGGAGCGTGCGGCTTGCGGTGACGCTCGCGTCCTTCTGGCGCAGCGATCCGGCGGCGGCGTTGCGCGGATTGGCGAACTGCCGCGCGTCCTTGCCGCTCTCCTCGGCCTCGGCAAGCAGGCGCGCGTTCAAGGCGGCGAAGTCGTCCTTCGCCATATACACCTCTCCGCGAACCTCGAAGATCGCGGGCGCTTCACCCTTCAACTGCTGGGGGATGTCGCCGATGGTGCGGACGTTCGCCGTCACGTCTTCGCCGACCTGCCCGTCGCCGCGCGTGAGGGCCTGGACCAGCCGCCCATCCTCATACCGCAGCGAACACGAAAGCCCGTCGATCTTCGGCTCCGCGGTCAGTGCCACCGGCGCGTCGTCCGCCAGCTTCAGGAACCGGCGCACGCGTGCGACGAACTCCTCGACCTCCTCGTCCGCAAACGCGTTGTCGAGGCTCATCATCGCCTTGGCATGCGCGACCTTCGCGAGATGCCCTGCGGGTGCAGCACCGACGGTGCGGCTCGGCGAATCAGTCCGCACCGCAGCCGGAAATGCCGCCTCGAGCGCCGCATTGCGCCGCACCAGCGCGTCATAGTCGGCATCGCTGATCTCGGGCGCGTCGTCGGTGTGATAGCGCGCGTTATGATACGCGATCTGCGCGGCGAGCGTTTCCAGCTCGGCGGCGGCTTCGGTCTCGGTCGCGGAAAGGTCGGGCATCGCGCCGGGTTAGGGGAGGGCGCCACCTTTCGACAAGACCTGGATCAACATGGCGTGAACATTCGCCCGACTTGCGCGCTGACATCCCAAGGCAATTTTTCGCAGGACACGCCATCATGACCGACACCAGCCGTCGAGACCTCTTCAAGGGCGCCGCCGTCACCGGCCTCACCGCAGCCGCCGCACCCGCCTTCGCGCAGGGGGCCGCGCCGCTCGCGGATCCGAAGACCAAATATCCCTCGCAACCCTTCCCCGAACAGCGCCAGAAATGGCCCGCACTTCAGCGCAACATGCACCCCGTTCCGGATTGCGGTGAAGCGAGCTACCGCGGGTCCGGGCGACTGGCCGGTCGCAAGGCACTCGTCACCGGCGGCGATTCGGGGATCGGTCGTGCCGCCGTCATCGCGTTCTCGCGCGAAGGCGCCGACGTCGCGATCAACTATTACCCGACCGAGGAACCCGACGCGCAGGACGTCGCCAAGCTACTCCGCGCGGAAGGCCGCAAGGTCGTCCTGATCCCCGGCGACCTGACCGATGCGAAATTCTGCAACGACCTGATCGCGCGCGCCAATCGTGAGCTCGGCGGGCTCGACATCCTCGTCAACAACGCCGCCTATCAGCAGTCGAAGGACTCGATCGCCGAGATCAGCTTCGAGCAGTTCGATCGCACCATGAAGACGAACGTCTACGCGATGTTCCACCTCTGCAAGGCGGCGATCCCGCTGATGAAGCCGGGTGCGTCGATCATCAACACCGCCTCGGTCAACTCGGTCAGCCCCGAGAAGGAGTTGCTCGATTATGCCTCGACCAAGGGCGCGATCCTGATCTTCACCAAGGCGCTTGCGAAACAGCTCGCCAAGCAGGGCATCCGCGTCAACGCGGTAGGGCCGGGCCCGATCTGGACGCCGTTGCAGGTCGCAGGCGGGCAATTGCCGGGCAAGATGGGCGAGTTCGGGCAGGATACGCCACTCGGTCGCGCCGGCCAGCCGGCCGAACTGGCGGGTCTCTACGTTGCGCTGGCGGACCCGAGCGACAGCTACACCACCGGCAGCTTCTTCGGCGCGAACGGCGGCACCGGCGCGTCCTGAATTCGCTAATCACCCCGGCGAAGGCAGGGGCCAGTTGGCAAGATCGTTGTAAGGGAGCACTGTGTTCCCCCAACTAAACTTTGCCAACTGGGCCCCGGCCTTCGTCGGGATGAAAGCGGGGGTGCGATGAAAACAGCAGTTATGATCATCGCCATCGTCCTTGCCGCTCCCGCCGCCGCCCAGCAGACTCACGTCTCCCCTAAGCCGGCCCCGGCGATCGGCTATGACTGGAACGACGATTCGTCCGCGGACGACCGCGTCCAGCAATCGCTATGGCCGCGCTCCGACGCCAGTGCCGCCGGGCTCGACGACATGATCCACACCGAACAGGCGCCGGTCCGTGCGGTGATCCACGAAGACGGCGATTTCGGCAGCCGGGCGCTGCACGGCCTGCGCAAAGTCGGCGGCGATTACATCGTCGTGCCGGTGCTGAAGATCCACTTGGGGCACCCGCGGCAGGCGATGCCCTGAGATTAGCCTTTCGCGGCACCGTTCTCCCGCGAACGCGGGAGTCCAGGGTCACAGGCGCTGCGGGTGGTACCCTGGACCCCCGCCTCCGCGGGGGAACGGTATTGGCTTCGCGAAGTCGAGCCTAAAGCCTCAACCCTGCTCGAGCAACCGCTCCGCCTGAGCCCGCGCTTCATCCGTAATCTGCGCGCCCGACAGCATCCGCGCGATCTCTTCCCGCCGTTCGTTCTCGGACAAGGCCCGCACGCCAGTCCGCGTGACCGTCCCGTCACTGCTCTTGGCGATCAGCAGATGCTTCGCCCCCCGCGCCGCGACCTGCGGGCTGTGCGTCACCACCAGCAACTGCGTGCTCAGCGCCAGCCGCGCGAGTCGCTCGCCGATCGCGCTCGCCACGGCGCCACCGACGCCGCGGTCGATCTCGTCGAACACCATCGTCGACGCGCCGCCCTCTTCCGCCAACGCGACCTTCAGCGCGAGGATGAAGCGCGACAACTCGCCGCCCGACGCGATCTTGGTGAGCGCCGCGAACGGCGCCCCCGGGTTGGTCGAGATCTCGAACTCGACGCGGTCCTTGCCCGCCGCCGACCAGCCCTCTTCACTCAGCGGCGCGACCACCGTCTGGAACCGCGCCGCGTCCAGCTTCAACGGCGCCAACTCACCCGCCACCGCCACATCGAGGCGCTTCGCCGCCGCCAACCGCCGCTTCGTCAAAGCATCCGAAGCCGCATCGAATGCCTTCCGCGCTGACGCAACGCGTGCCTCGATCTTCGCGATCCCGCCCTCGCCCGCATCGAGCCGTTCCAGCCGCGCGCGCATCTCGTCCGCCAGCGCGGCCAAGTCATCCGGCTGCACGCGGTGCTTGCGCGCCATCGCCCGCAGCTCGAACAACCGCGCCTCGTCGTCCTCCAGCGCGCGCGGATCATACGCCATCTCCGCCCGAGCATCGCGCAGGCTCTCCTCCGCCACCGAAGCCTCGATCACCGCGCGATCGACCGCCGCCAGCGCATTGCCCAGCGCGACATGATCCTCCGCGATCCGCTCGAGCACGCGCGCGGCCTGGCGCAGCTTCGCCATCCCGCCGTCCTTGCCCTCGAGGAAATCGTCGATCGCCGCCAGGTCGTCCGCGATCTTCTCCGCGCGCTGCATCGACCGCCGCGTATCCGCCAGCGTCTCCTCCTCGCCCGCGACAGGCGCCAGCGCGGTCAGTTCGGCAACCGTATGCTCAAGCCACTCGCGATCTCGCGCCGCCGTCTCGATATCCGCGCGAGCCGCCGCCAACTCCGCTTCGGCCGCCCGAAACGCAGCGTACGCCTTCCCGGTAGCCCCAGGCTCGGTCCGCCCGAAGATGTCGAGCAGCGCCCGATGCCCGCGCGCATTCAGCAACCCGCGCTCGTCATGCTGCCCGTGGATCTCAACTAGATGCGGCGCCATCTCGCGCAGCAGACCCGCCGACGCCGGCTGGTCGTTGACGAACCCGCGACTGCCGCCGTCCGCCTTGACGATGCGCTTCACGATCAACGGTTCGCCGTGCTCGATCTCCAGCCCGTTCTCGTCGAACAACATCGCAAGCGGCGATTCGGGGGCAGGGGCATCGAACGTCGCGGTCACGACAGCTTGAGCAGCGCCATGCCGCACCAGCCCGCTGTCGCCGCGGCCACCCAGCGCCAGCCCCAGAGCGTCGAGCAGGATCGACTTGCCCGCGCCGGTCTCGCCGGTCAGCACGCCTAGCCCTTCGCCGAATCCCAGATCCAGCGCCTCGATAAGCACCACGTCGCGAATGGAAAGATCGGTCAGCATCCCGCGCGTCTTAGACGATCCGCACGCGAAGTTGATCCCCCATTGTTCTCACGCCCGGGTTCTCATGGCGGATTCGACGATCAGTTGCCGGGGCCGGTCCGCGTCGCGCTGCCCGGACCGACGGGTGCGGGGCTGGAAACGCTGCCCGCGCCCGTGCCACCGGTGTTGCCGTTCGCCTTGGGAAGCTCCAGCGCCCCGGTACCCGGCGTGCCTGCGGTTCCCGTCGGCACGACTGGCTCGCCCGGTGCCAGCGGTGCGATCGGCTTCACCGGATGGTCCTGCATCAGCTTGTAGGCGTGATCATACCAGTCGGTGCCTGGATAGTTGCGGCCCAGCACCGCGGCGGCCTTCTCGGCCTCGATCGGCACGCCGAGCTGCAGATACGTCTCGGTCAGCCGCATCAGCGCCTCGGGTGTGTGCGTGGTCTGCTGGAACTTGTCGATCACGGTGCGGAAGCGGCCGTTCGCTGCGAGCCACTGGCCGCGCGTTTCGTAGAACCGCCCGATCTCCATCTCCTTGCCGGCGAGATGGTCGTTGACCAGATCGATCTTCAGCCGCGCATCCGACGCATAGCGCGTGTTCGGATAGCGACGCATCAGTTCGCCGAGCGAATCGAGCGCTTGGCGCGTGATCTTCTGGTCGCGCGTGACGTCGGTGATCTGCTCGTAATAGCCGAGTGCGATCAGGTAATAAGCGTAGGGCGCGTCGCGGTTACCCGGATGCACCGCGAGAAAGCGCTGCGCCGAGCTGATCGACGCGGTGTAATCCTTGGCGAGGTAATAGCTGAACGCCGACATGATCTGCGCACGACGCGCCCAGATCGAATAGGGATGCTGCCGCTCGACCTCGTCGAACAACTGCGCCGCCTCCTTGTAGCGCCCCTGGTCGAGCCGCGCCTTGGCGGTCGAGTAAAGCGTCCCCACGTCACGCGCGACGTAAGGAAGGTCGCCCTTGGCGGAACGACCCGCACAACCGGCCATGGGGAGCGCAAGCGCTGCGATGAGCGTGACAGCAAAGGCACGCGACATGCTCGGAAGGGACTGGGGGATACGCATCGGCGTTGTCCTTAGCGTATGCGGGGCTTCGCGAACAATCCCTTTCGCCACCCCCGTTCGGCGCCCGAAACGCGGCCCCGCGGTTGCCGACCATGGGGGGTTTCCGTGAGCCGGATCACACGGCAATAGTCGTGCGTTGCCGACCCGTCATTCCAGTCGAGGATATCCCATGCCCGCCACCCTGCTGCATACCCACCGCGTCGAGAAGCCCTGGGGTCGCGACACGCTCTGGCCCGGGTTCGAGGATGCCGCCCCCGGTACGCCGCCGATCGGCGAAGTCTGGTTCCAGGAGCCCGGCAACACCACGCCCGATCTGCTGATCAAATACTTGTTCACCAGCGAGAAGCTGTCGGTCCAGGTTCATCCCAACGACGAGCAGGCACACGCCCGCGGCCTGCCGCGCGGCAAGGACGAGTGCTGGACGGTCCTCGCCGCCGAGCCGACCTCGACGATCGCGGTCGGCACGAAGCAGCCGATCTCGAAGGACGAACTCCGGCAGTCGGCGATCGACGGCACGATCGAGGACAAGCTCGACTGGAAGTCGGTCAAGCCGGGCGACTTCATGTATTGCGCGTCCGACACGATCCACGCGATCGGCGGCGGGCTGACGGTAATCGAGGTCCAGCAGAACTCCGAGACCACCTACCGTCTCTACGATTACGGCAGCGACCGCGAGCTTCACCTCAAGGACGGAATCGACGTCGCCGACCCCACGCCCTACGTCCCCGTCGCGCCGCCGATCGAAGTCGAGACCGGCCGCACGATCATGGTCGAAGGCCCGAAATTCGTGATCGAGCGCTGGAAGGGCGGCGACCACGTCGTCAACCTGCCCGAAGGCACGACCGGCTGGGTAATCCCGATCACCGGCTCGGGCGATGTCGCAGGCGTCGCGTTCAAGGCCGGCGAATGCGCGACGATGACCGGCAGCGAGACGGTCTCGACGAGTGCGGATGCGGATGTGCTGTTCGCGTATCCGCTGTCGAAGCGGATCTGAGGGCGTAGCACCTCAACGTCCGTTCCACCCCCCCTCCTTGTTCTCCCGCGAAGGCGGGAGCCCAGTCTGGGTCCCCGCCTTCGCGGGGAAACAATGTAATCGAGAGCAAACGCCACCCCAACCACCACCACCCCGGCGAAGGCCGGGGGCCCAATTGGAAAGGTGGCAATAACGGCGGGCTGTCCTTCGTTAGCAACGTCACCCAATTGGCCTCCGCCGGGGTGGTAGTTGAGGATGATACGCCCCCACTCACCCAGCATTAACCCACCCCCTGTAACCCCGAGCCCATGCTCCGCATCCTAACTCTCTCCACCCTGTTCCCGGATGCGACCCGCCCCAATTTCGGCGTCTTCGTCGAACGCCAGACGCTCGGCCTCGCCGCGCACCCCGACGTCTCGCTGCAAGCGGTAGCACCGATCGGCCTCCCCCCTGGCCCGCTCCGCCACCTCGGCCACTACGCAACCCTCGCCACGCTCCCGACGCACGAACGCTGGAAAGGCATCGACCTCCACCGCCCGCGCTTCACCGTCCGCCCCTTCCTCCAGGGCCGCCATCACGCCGCAGCGTTGCACCGCGCGCTCGTCCCGGTCCTCGACGCGATCCGCGATGACTTCGCGTTCGACGTCATCGACGCGTCGTTCTTCTTCCCCGACGGTCCCGCCGCGGTCGCGCTCGGCAAGCGCTACGGCGTCCCCGTGTCGATCAAGGCGCGCGGCTCCGACATCCACATCTGGGGCAACGCCCCCGCCACCGCCGCGCAGGTCCGCGCCGCGGGCCGCAACGCCGCGGGCATGCTCGCGGTCAGCGCCGCGATGAAGGCCGACATGGTCGCGATGGGATTGCCCGCCGACCGCGTCCGCGTCCACCACACCGGCGTCGACCAGGACCGCTTCCACCCCGTCGACCGCGCCACCGCCAAGGCAGCCCTCGGCGTCTCTGGCTCGCTAGTCGTCTCGGTCGGCGCGCTGATCCCGCGCAAGGGCCACGACATCGTCATCGACGCGGTCGCCGCGCTCCCCGGCGTCACTTTGCTAATCGCAGGGCAGGGCCCTGCACGCGCGACACTGGAAGCACAGATCGCGCGACTAGGCATAATCGACCGCGTCCGCCTGCTCGGCGCCGTACCCCACGCCGAAATCCCGAAGCTGATCGCCGCTGCCGATGTCAGCGCGCTTGCCTCCGAGTCCGAGGGCCTCGCCAACGCCTGGGTCGAATCGCTCGCCTGCGGCACGCCGATCGTCATCACCGACGCCGGCGGCGCGCATGACGTGGTGACATCGCCAGAAGCAGGCCGCGTCACGATAGGCGACTCGCTAGCGTTCGCCGCCGCGATCGGAGCCCTCCTGGCCGACCCGCCTGCGCCCCAAGCGACGCGCGCCACGGTCGCCAGCTTCACCTGGGAAGCCAACACGGCCGCGCTCTACGAGCACCTGATGACGCTAGCCGCGGAACACCGGATTTAGAATCCTCCCCCGCCAGGGGGAGGTGGCACCGAAGGTGACGGAGGGGGAGGACACGGAACGGCGGTTTCCCTTACCGCCCCCTCCGTCTGGCAAGTGCCAGCCACCTCCCCCTAGCGGGGGAGGATCAGAAGTCTCAGATCACCCTTCGAGCGGGTACAGCGCCGCCACGATCCAGCGACCTTCGCCACGCAGGACAGCCCAAGCCCGAGCAGCAGCCCGGCTGTCCATAGCCTCGATCCCGAACCCCCGCGCCTCGACCGCCTTCTTGAACGCAAGCGGCGGCTGACGAAGCGCGGAACCGGTCCCCAGCAACAGGAACTCCGGCGGCGGATCGAGCGCCAGCAATGCCGCCACGTCCGCCTCGCCAAGCGTCTCGAACGCCGGCGGCTCCCAGCCATCCGCGCGCTCGGGACTGATCGACAAAGCGGTATAATACCCGTCGTCGACCTTGAACCCGGCCCGACCGATTGCCGAGATCATCGGCCCATCGGTCTTCTCGCGGTCCATCCTCATGACGTGATCAACGCTCGACCTTCGGACCAACCCGTTCGGCGCCATCCTGCACGCCGCCCTTGCGCGGCGCAGGATCGGCCCGCAGACCCAGCGTGATCAGCAGCGACGACGACACGTAGATCGACGAGTACGTCCCGACCACGATGCCGAGGATCATCGCCGCGGTGAACCCGCGCAGCACATGGCCGCCGAGCACCAGCATCGCCACCAGCGCGAGCAGGATCGTCACCGAGGTCATCACGGTGCGCGGCAGCGTCTCGTTCACCGACAGGTCGATGATCTCGCGCATGTCCATCTTCCGGTACCGGCGCATGTTCTCGCGGATACGATCGTCGATCACGATCTTGTCGTTGATCGAGTACGAGATGATCGTCAGCACCGCCGCGACGATATTGAGGTCGAACTCGAACTGCGTCAGCGCGAAGAAGCCGAGCGTCATCAACAGATCGTGGACGATCGCGACGACGGTCGACACGCCGAACTGCCACTCGAACCGCACCACCGCGAACAGCGCGATGCCGAGGATCGCGAGACCGACCGCGAGCAGACCCTTGCTGATCAGCTCGTCCGAGACCTTGCCCGAGATCGTATCGTACTTGGAGAAGGTCGCGCCGGGGAACTTCACCGCGAGGTCGTCCGACACCTTCTTGACGAGGCGGTTGGTCGCGCCTTCGTCCCCGGCGGGCACCGGCAGGCGGATCGACAGCGTCTTGGGATCGCTGAACGACTGGATCGAGGCTTCGCCGACGCCGAGGCGGTCGACTTCGGTGCGAACCGCGTCGATCGACGGCGGGGTGGCGAACTTTTCTTCGATCAGGACGCCGCCGACGAAGTCGACGCCCATGTTGAGGCCCTTCGTCACGACCAGCCCGATCGCCAGCAACGACAGCAGCAGGGTCAGCCCGAACGCCCATTTGCGGAGCGAGACGAACTTCAGGTTCGTGTTGTCGGGAACGAGTTTCAGCAGGCGCATGGTTATCTCCCGCCTCAAATATTGATCGTGGTGGGGCGGTTCTTCCGCAGCCACAGCGCGACCATCATCCGCGTGAACGTGACGGCGGTGAACACCGACGTGCAGATCCCGATCAGCAGCACGACCGCGAAGCCCTTCACCGGACCCGAGCCGAGCAGCAGCATGATCACGCCGGTGATGGCGTGGGTCACGTTGGCCTCGAAGATCGTCCGCGATGCTTCCTTGTAGCCGAGCTCGACCGACTGGACGACGCTACGCCCGCGTCGCCGCTCTTCGCGAATACGCTCGTTGATCAGCACGTTGGCATCCACCGCGGTACCGATCGTCAGCACGAACCCGGCGATTCCCGGCAGCGTCAGCGTCGCGTTCAGCATCGCCATGACTGCGACGATGACCAGGATGTTGATGACCACCGCGAGGTTCGCATACAGCCCGAACCGCCCATAGGTGACGAACATGAACACGATCACGAGCAGCGCGGCGACGATCGACGCGAGCACGCCAGCGCGGATCGAATCCTTGCCGAGATCGGGGCTGACGGTGCTCTCGGCGATCGTCTTCAGGTTGACCGGCAGCTTGCCCGACCGCAGCGAGATCGCCAGCGCGTTCGCCGATTCGACGGTGAAGTTGCCCGAGATCGACGCGCGACCGCCCAGGATCGGCTCGTTGATGTTCGGCGCAGAGATCACCGAATTGTCGAGGATGATCGCGAACGGCTTGTTGGTGTTCTCGGTCGTCACCTTGGCGAAGCGACGGCCACCGACCGCATCGAACGTGATCGCCACCTGCGGCGCGTTGGTCTGCGACTCGAACTCCTGGCGCGCATCGGCGAGCTGGTCGCCCGAGATGATCACCGATCGCTTGACCGCGATGAACGGCACGCCGCGCGGGTTGCCCGGATACGGCAGCACCTGGCTGCCGATCGGGGCGATCCCCTTGACCAGATCAGCCGGGTTCGCGGTCTCGTCGACCAGCTTGAATTCGAGCTTGGCGGTCTTGCCGATCAGCTCCTTCAGCGCCTGCGGGTTCTTCAGCCCCGGCACCTGGACGACGATCCGCGTCGCGCCCTGGCGAACGATCGTCGGCTCCTTGGTGCCGAGCGCGTCGATACGACGACGGACGACTTCGGTCGCGTCCTTCATCGCGGTGTCGACCGCCTGGGTCAGGCCGGCCTGGGTCGGCTTGAGCACGAACCGGCTCGTGTCGACGACATTGATGTCCCACTCGCGCTGGCCGCTCATCCCGGCGCCACCGCCGGTGATCGCCAGCAGGCGCTCGCGCGCCGCGTCGACCTGGCTCGGATCACGCAGCAGGAAGGTCAGCTGGCCGCCCCGCGTCGAAATGTCTCCGATCTCGATCCGCGGCGTCCCGTTGCGCATCGTCCCCGCGACGCTGTCGCGCATCGCCTCGATCCGCGTCGCGGCGAGGTCGGCGGTGTCCGCCTCGAGCAGCAGATAGCTGCCGCCGGCGAGATCGAGCCCGAGGTTGATGTGCGGATGCGGGATCCGCCCCCATTGGCTCGTGGTGCTCTCGGGAAGGAAGCTCGGGATCGCCAGCAGGCACAATGCCGCCAGCAACCCGATGATCGACCCGATTTTCCAGCGCGGGAAGTCGAGCATCAGTCGTTCGCCGGCTTCGTGTTCGGGCTGGTGATGTCGGTCAGCGTCGCCTTGACGACCCGAACGCGGACATTCGGCGCGATCTCGACCTCGACGACATTATCCTCGACCTTGGTCACCTTGCCCAGGATCCCGCCCGACGTCACGACGCTGTCGTTCTTCTTCACCGCCGCGACCGACGCCTGCAGCGCCTTCATGCGCTTTTGCTGCGGGCGGATCATCAGGAAATAGAACACGACGAACACGAGGAAGAGCGGCGCGAGGCTCAGGAACGAGGCGATCCCGCCTCCCGCCGTCGTGGCGGCGCCGTCTGCGGCCTGGGCGTATGCTGGTGAGATGAACATGGAGTTCCGTATCTGTGAAGGGTGGCTCGGTTCGCGCGCCGCGCGGCCGGTCGCATTGGTCCGCCCGCTATCATCGCTTGATGTCGCGTGCAACTGAGGTGGCGGCGGACGGTTCGTGTAGAGACCACGATGAAGTTGCGGCGAAACCGGCGCAAAACAGGAGAGATGCGATGATTCTGGTGATGGGACATATCAAGCTGGCCGCAGGCGAGGGCGCGAAGATCGCCGACACGCTGATCGCGCACATGGCCGCCTGCGCCGCGGAAGACGGCTGTGAATTCTACAATCTCGCGCTCGACCTGGTCGATCCCGACCTGATCCGGATCTCCGAACGCTGGGCCAGCCCTGAGGCACTCGCGGCGCACGGCGAGGCGGAACACCAGAAGGCATTCGGTCGCGCCCTTCGCGGGTTCACGATCGAACAGATCAGCGTGAAGGCCTATGACGGCAGCTTCTGGCGCACGCTAATGGGCGAGTGAGGGCTGGGCGAATGAGGCAATCTTCGCGGGGAACGGCGTTGCGACTTGCATCGCACGCCGACCCTGCGTAGAGCGCGCGGCTCGGGCTGCTATGCGGCCCGTTCGGTCGGAGCGTAGCGCAGCCTGGTAGCGCACCACACTGGGGGTGTGGGGGTCGCAGGTTCGAATCCTGTCGCTCCGACCATTTTCTTGCATCGATGAACGACAGCCAGCCGATCAGGTCTTGGCAAACCTCCTTGTTCCCTCGCGAACGCGGGGGCCCAGGATCACGAACGCTGCCGCCCGCAACCCTGGGCTCCCGCTTTCGCGGGAGAACCGTTAGAGGTCAGGCAGTCTCGCTAACCGTCGCGGCATGACCCACGGCAACCGCGCTAAGATTCACGATCCCGCGCGCGGTCACGCTCGGCACCATCATCTGCAACGGCTTGGCGAGCCCCAGCAGCATCGGCCCCAGCGGCAGCGACTCGGTCGACGCCGACAACAGCGACACCGCGATGTTCGCCGCGTCGATGTTCGGCATCACCAACAGATTCGCCGAGCCGGTCAAAGGACTGTCCGCGACCAGCCGCCGTCGCAGCGCCTCCGACAGCGCCGCATCACCGTGCATCTCGCCGTCGAACTCGAACTCCGGCGCGAACTCCTTCAGTAACGCATGCCCCGCCCGCATCTTCTGCGCCGACGGCGACCGCGACGCACCAAAGCTCGAATGCGACAGCAGCGCCGCCTTCGGCTCGATCGCGAACGCGCGCACAGCCTCGGCCGCGAGCAGCGTCATCTCGGCAATCTGCTCGGCGGTCGGATCGACCGTCACGTGCGTATCGCAGAAGAAAAGACTGCCGGTCCGCAGGATCACTGCCGACATCGCGTACAGCCGCGACACGCCCGGCATCCGCGGGATCAGCGGCATGACGTACGTCATCTGCGTCCACCAGTCGCCGATGCCACCACACAAGGCCGCATCGACGCGCCCCTCGCGCAGCAGCATCGCCGCCGCCACGCTCGGCCGAGTCCGCAGCGCGCGCTCCGCACTATCAGGCGGCGATCCGCGACGGCCGACCAACGCGTTATACCCTGCGAGCAACGGATCGAACACCTCGCGGTCGGTCCCCGGATCAAGCACCTCGACATCGGTGCCGATCGCCATCCGCAACCCGCTCGACTGGATCTTCTCGGCGATCACCTCGCGCCGCCCGATCAACACCGGCCGCCCGATACCCTCGTCGATCACCGTCTGCACCGCGCGCAGCGTGCGGTCGTCCTCGCCCTCGCCATACGCGATCGAGCGTCCGGCCTGCTTGGCGCGCGCGAAGATCGGCCGCATCAGCTGGCCCGAGCGATACACGAACACTTCGAGATCACGCAGATACGCGTCGAAATCCTCGATTGGCCGCGTCGCCACGCCCGACTCCATCGCCGCCTTCGCCACCGCCGGCGCAACGTGCAGGATCAGCCGCGGATCGAACGGCTTGGGGATGATGTAGGTCGGCCCGAACACCGGCGTCGCGCCGCCGTAGGCCGTGACGACAACATCGGAGGCCGTCGCGCGCGCCAGGGCCGCGATCGCGTCGACCGCAGCGACCTTCATCGCCTCGTTGATCTCGGTCGCGCCGACATCGAGCGCCCCGCGGAAGATGAACGGGAAGCACAGCACGTTGTTGACCTGGTTCGGAAAATCCGAGCGGCCAGTGGCGATGATCGCATCGGGCCGCGTCGCATGCACCAGCGCCGGCTGGATCTCCGGCTCAGGGTTCGCCAGCGCCAGGATCAGCGGATCGGGTGCGAGCAGATGCAGCCATTCCTGCTTCAGCACGCGCGGCGCCGACAGGCCGAGGAAGATGTCCGCCCCCTCCAGCACGTCCGGCAAGGTCCGCGCGTTGGTCGTGCGCGCGTACCGCGCCATGTTCGGCGGCATCACGTCGCCGCGATCCTTGTGCACCACGCCCGCGATATCGGTCAGCGTCACGTTCTCGGGATTGAGCCCCATCGATACCAGCAAATCGACCGTTGCCAGCGCCGCTGCGCCCGCACCCGACGTCACCAGCTTCATCTGGTCGAGCCGCTTGCCGCGCAGTTCGAGCACGTTGCGAACCGCGGCCGCACACACGATCGCGGTGCCGTGCTGGTCGTCGTGGAACACCGGTATGTTCATGACCTCACGCAGCTTCGTCTCGATCTCGAAGCATTCAGGCGCCTTGATATCCTCGAGATTGATCCCGCCGAACGTCGGCTCGAGCACGCGGACAGCCTCGATGAAGGCCTGCGGATCGAGCTGGTCGATCTCGATGTCGAAGCAGTCGATGCCCGCGAATTTCTTGAAGAGCACCGCCTTGCCCTCCATCACCGGCTTCGACGCGAGCGCACCGATCGCACCGAGCCCCAGCACCGCGGTCCCGTTGGTGATCACGGCGACGAGGTTGCCGCGTGCGGTATAATCGCGCGCCTTGTCCGGATCGGCGGCGATCTCCTCGCACGCGGCGGCAACGCCCGGCGAGTACGCAAGCGCGAGATCGCGCTGCGTCGCCATCCGCTTGGTCGCTTCGACCGAGAGCTTACCGGGCTTGGGATAGCGGTGATAATCGAGCGCGGCTTTGCGGAAATCGTCTTCCATGGTCTTCCTAACCTGTCGGCCGCGGCGGCGACCGGGTTGAGCGCGCAGACAGAGCCCGCGGCGAATGTTCAAGGGAGCGCATAGCCTTAGGCACACCAATCCGCCAACCCCGCGCGGACGTAGCGTCGGTTTGGGGTGGTGGGTGGGCGGCGGTCGCGACCCGGGACCCGGGACCCACACCACAGCACTACCCCGCCATAGCACCACCCCGGCGAAGGCCGGGGCCCAATTGGAACGTCGGACATAACGAAGCGCCGTCCTCCGTTACAACCGTCCCCCAATTGGACCCCGGCCTCCGCCGGGGAGGTGCGCAACCCAGCAATCCTCCCCCGCAAGGGGGAGGTGGCACCGAAGGTGACGGAGGGGGAGGCAAGCGGTCACCCGCGTTGCGTGTCCTCCCCCTCCGTCTGGCAAGCGCCAGCCACCTCCCCCTGGCAGGTGAGGATCGAAGAACCGCCAAATTCCCCTGTCCTACAACGAACCAATATGTTTCGCTCGCGCCGACAAAACCGGGAGCCAGCCATGACCATCGACCACCTAATCGACGCCGTCATCGACCGCGAAGGCGGCTACTCGAACCACCCCGCAGACCGAGGCGGCCCCACCCGCTACGGCATCACGGAAAGCGTAGCCCGCACCAACGGCTACCCCGGAGACATGCGCAACTTCCCCCGCGACCAGGCGGAAACCATCTACCACCGCCTCTACTGGACCCGCCCGGCCTTCGACCAGATCGCCCCCCGAGCCCCGAAAATCGCCGAAGAACTCTTCGACACCGGCATCAACATGGGCCCCGCGGTCGCCGCCACCTTCCTCCAGCGCGCCCTAAATGCGCTCAACCGCGGCGCCACCGACTACCCCGACATGATCCTCGACGGCCGCATCGGCCCCGCGACTGTAACCGCCCTCGATGCTTTCCTAGCCCGCCGCAAACCCGGCGGCGAAACCGTGCTCCTGAAAGCGATCGAGGCCCTCCAAGGCGAACGCTACGTCGCGCTAGCCGAGACCCGCCCGGCGAACGAAGCCTTCCTCTACGGCTGGCTCGCCAACCGCACCTGAGGCCCCTGCGAAACGCTCCCAGCGTGTGAACTTTGTGCACTTCCAGATTGCCGGAGACAGCCAATGACCCCGCAACCCCTTGATCCAGCACCAGACCCCTGGATCACCCGAGCCCGCCCGACCTTCCTCTACGTGATGTACACATTGCTGCTCGGCGCGATCCCCGCAGGCCTGATCGCCGCCGTCCGCCCGCAAACGGCGCAGGCGATCGCCGCCGGAATGTCCGCGTACCTCAACGCAATTCCCGAGCCGCTCTACGCGCTCTTCGGCACCGGCTATCTCGGCTACACGGTGGCGCGGGAGTGGGGGAAGGGGCGCTGACCCCTCGTTACCCCATCCTTCTCCGTCATTCCCGCCACCTCCTTCGTCATTCCCGCGGAGGCGGGAACCCATACGGGCAAACCTCAATGATGAACGGGTGAGGTTCGAGGGTCTGGATCCCCGCCTGCGCGGGGATGACGGATGATGGGAGAGGGGGATGGGAGGCGGCAGGGGCGTTGCACCCCCAAAACCAAACCCTACATCGCGCCTATGAGCAACGACCCCCACGCCATGCCGACATGGCACGGCACCACGATCCTCTCGGTCCGCCGCGGCGGCAAGGTCGTCGTGATCGGCGACGGCCAGGTCTCGATGGGCCAGACCGTCATGAAACCCAACGCGCGCAAAGTCCGCCGCCTAGGCGACGGCAGCGTCATCGGCGGGTTCGCCGGCGCCACCGCCGACGCCTTCACGCTGTTCGAACGCCTCGAACGCAAGCTCGAAGCGCACCAGGGCCAGCTGCTGCGCGCCGCGGTCGAGCTCGCCAAGGATTGGCGCACCGACAAGTTCCTCCGCAATCTCGAAGCCATGATGATCGTCGCCGACAAGGACGTGACGCTGATCCTCACCGGCAACGGCGACGTCCTCGAACCCGAGAACGGCGTCGCCGCGATCGGCTCCGGCGGCAACTACGCGTTGGCGGCAGCCCGAGCGCTGGTCGAATACGAGACGGACGCGGAGGTGTTGTGCCGCAAGGCAATGGGCATCGCGTCCGAACTCTGCGTCTACACCAACGACCGCCTCACGGTCGAAACGATGGACTCGACTAGCTAATCCCCCTCCCGCTTGCGGGAGGGGTTAGGGGAGGGGCTGAAATACACCCCACCCACGCCTTCCGCTTCGGCCACGCCCTCCCCCGACCCCTCCCGAGCGGGAGGGGAGAAGGTAACAAAATGAACGACCAACTCACCCCAAAGGCCATTGTCGCCGCGCTCGACGCCCACATCATCGGCCAGGCCGCCGCGAAACGCGCCGTCGCCGTCGCGATGCGCAACCGCTGGCGCCGCCAGCAGCTCAGCGAAGACCTCCGCGACGAGGTCACGCCCAAGAACATCCTGATGATCGGACCGACCGGCTGCGGCAAGACCGAGATCAGCCGCCGTCTGGCCAAGCTCGCCGACGCGCCGTACGTGAAGGTCGAGGCGACCAAGTTCACCGAGGTCGGCTATGTCGGCCGCGACGTCGAACAGATCGCCCGCGACCTCGTCGAGGAAGCCATCCGCCTCGAAAAGGAACGGCGTCGTATTGCCGTCAAGGACAAGGCGGAGGAGGCGGCGATGGGACGTCTGCTCGACGCGCTGGTCGGCAAGGATTCGAGCACCGCGACGCGCGAAAGCTTCAAGCAGCGCTTCCTCGACGGTCATCTAAACTCCGCCGAAGTCGAGATCGAGGTCGAGCAGGCGCCGACCACGCCGTTCGAAATCCCCGGCGGCGCGCCGCAGATGATCAACCTCGGCGAGATGATGAAGTCGTTCGGCGGCGGCCAGCAGCTGAAGCGGCGGAAACTCACCGTCCACGCGGCGTGGGACAAGCTCGTCGAGGAAGAGGCCGACAAGCGCCTCGACCAGGACGAGGTCAGCCGCGCAGCGCTCGCCGATGCGGAAGCCAACGGCATCGTCTTTCTCGACGAGATCGACAAGATCGCGGTCTCCGACGGCCGCGGCGGTTCGATCAGCCGTGAAGGCGTCCAGCGCGACCTGTTGCCGCTGATCGAGGGCACGACCGTCGCGACCAAATACGGCCCGATGAAGACCGATCACATCCTCTTCATCGCCAGCGGCGCGTTCCACGTCGCCAAGCCGAGCGACCTGCTCCCCGAATTGCAGGGCCGCCTGCCGATCCGCGTCGAACTGAAGGGCCTCACCGAAGCCGATTTCGTCGCGATCCTGTCGGACACGAAGGCCTCGCTGCCGCTGCAATACAAGGCGCTGATCGCCACCGAAGGCGTCGGCATCGAGTTCACCGAAGACGGCATCGCCGCGATCGCGCGCATCGCCGCCGAGGTGAACTCGGAGATCGAGAACATCGGCGCCCGCCGCCTGCAGACGGTAATGGAAAAGCTGCTGGAGGAGGTGAGCTACAACGCCGAAGACCGCAGCGGCTCGAACCTCGTCATCGACGGCGCCTACGTCGACAGCCAGTTGAAGGAAATCGCCCGCAACACCGATCTGAGCCGGTTCGTGCTGTGATTGGGAGCCGGTCGGTTTTGCATCCTCCCCCGCGAGGGGGAGGTGTCGCCGAAGGTGACGGAGGGGGAGGACACGGAACAGAGGTGATCCCTTACCTCCCCCTCCGTCTGGCAAGGGCCAGCCACCTCCCCCTGGCGGGGGAGGATTGATGCGTTAAAGGCTGGCGCAGTCAGGAGAAACACATGGACGTGACCGAAGCCATCGCCGCTCGCCGTTCCGTTCGCGGTTTCCTCGACACGCCGGTCGATCCCGCACTCCTCCACAACATCGCGGTAAAAGCGTCCCGAGCAGCAACCGGCGGCAATCTCCAACCTTGGCACGTTGCCATCGTCCAAGGCGAACCGCTGGTCCGCCTCAAGGCGACGATGGCGGACACGCTCGCCACCGGCGCAACCGAAACCCCAGCCTACGACGTCTACCCTCGCGACCTCGTTGCCCCCTACCGAGATCGCCGCTACGCCGTCGGCGAAGCCATGTACGCCCACCTCGGCATCCCGCGCGACGACAAGCCGGCGCGGCAGAAATGGTTCGCTCGGAACTTCGAATTCTTCGGCGCTCCCGCCGCCTATTTCTGCACGGTCGACAAGCGCATGGGCCCGCCGCAATGGTCGGACCTCGGCATGTACCTGCAAAACCTGATGCTGCTCGCGGTAGACGCCGGCCTCGCCACCTGCCCGCAGGAATGCTGGGCGATGTATCCGGAAACGGTCGGTAGGGTCTTGGACATGCCCGAAGACCGCATGCTCTTCTGCGGCATGGCGATCGGCTACGAGGACAAGAGGGCACCTGCCAATGCGTTGCGCACGGAGCGCGCGGACGAAGCGGAATGGCTGACGACGATCAGCTGATTTAAGCCATCGACGCTAACCAAAACACCACCCCGGCGAAGGCCGGGGGCCAATTCGGTAACGATAGTAACGGAGCGAAGCGCCTCGTCACGTCGGCCTTGCCAATTGGGCCCCGGCCTCCGCCGGGGTGGTGCACGCACTCGATGTCTCCGGTCGCAAAGCTTGTTCACCCGCGAAGGCGGGTGCCCAAACTGGGTCCCCGCCTTCGCGGGGAAACAAGTTTTTAGAGGACCACCGTAACCGGCTTGGCACCCTTGATCCCCGCAAGGATCATCGCTTCCCAGACCGCCGGATCACCCGCAGCAGCCATCGCCTTATCCGGCTCGCGCAGAGTCTTCAGCACCGCCAGCGCATCGGGCAGATAGTCCGCCCACGCATCGTCGATCAGCCGCGACGCCGATTCAGCATCGCCGCCGGCGTTCGCGCTGATCCGCTGTCCCGCAAGCACGCGTGCGACGCGTTCGGCAACAGGTGTAGTGGAAACGTCCATGAGCATTCTCCTCGCGGGCTAGCGTATAGCAAACCCGCGAGGCGAACGAATGCTCCTTAGCGTGCCGAGCTCGGGCCCGCGCCGCGGCTCGGACCACGGCCACCGCCGCCAGCCGGACGGCCACCGCCACCCTGACCGCCGGGACGACCACCGCCCTGCGGACGACCGCCGCCGCCGCCCTGACCGCCGCCACCCTGGCCACCACGGCTAGCACCCGCATAGTTGCGCCCGGTCGTCCCGGTCGTCCCGGTCGCCCGCGGCGAATGCGTCGCACGCGGCCGTGCCGGATCGCGCGGACGGTCGATGCGGACCTCGGGATCGGCACCCATCGTCTTCACGCGCGTCTGCTTGATCTGGTTCGACAGGTTCACGAAATCGTCCGGCAGCGACCGGACCTGCACCTTCTGGCGGGTGATCCGCTCGATGTCGCGCAGGTACGCCTTCTCGTCATCCGCGCAGAACGCGACGGCAATGCCGCTGGCGCCCGCACGCGCGGTACGGCCGATGCGGTGGACATACTGCTCGGCGACGTTCGGCAGCTCGAAGTTGATCACGTGGCTGACGCCCGAGACGTCGATGCCGCGTGCGGCGATGTCGGTCGCGATCAGGACCTTGACCTTGCCCTGCTTGAACTCGCCGAGTGCGCGCTCACGCTGGCCCTGGCTTTTGTTGCCGTGGATCGCGTTCGACGCGATGCCGTTGCCCGCGAGCAGCTTCACGACGCGGTCGGCGCCATGCTTGGTGCGCGTGAACACGAGCGCGCGGTCGATCGCCGGATCGGCCAGCGTGATCGTCAGCAGCGCCTGCTTCTCCGACTGGTTGCAGAAGGTGACATACTGGTCGACGCGCTCGGCAGTCGTCGCGGCCGGCTTCACCGACACTGTCTTCGGGTCGAGCAGAAACTGGCTGGCCAGTTCGCGGATCGCGACCGGCATGGTCGCCGAGAAGAACAGCGTCTGGCGCTTCTTCGGCAGCATGCGGACGATCTTCTTCAGCGCGTGGATGAAGCCGAGATCCATCATCTGGTCGGCCTCGTCGAGCACGAGGATCTCGATCATCGACAGGTTGCAGAAGCCCTGTTCGATCAGGTCGATCAGGCGGCCCGGCGTGGCGACGAGGATGTCGACGCCGCGGCTCAGGTCCTGGCGGTTCTTGTTGATGCTGGTGCCGCCGAACACGGTGGTCACCGACATCTTGCTGAACTGGCCGTAGGCGCGGGCGCTGTCGGCGATCTGGCTGGCGAGTTCGCGCGTCGGCGCGAGCACCAGCATGCGGCAATGCGTCGGCAGGACGCGCTTCTGGGTTTCGGTCAGGCGCTGGATCGACGGCAGCACGAACGCCGCGGTCTTGCCGGTGCCGGTCTGCGCGATGCCGAGCAGATCGCCGCCTTCGAGCAGGATCGGGATCGACTGGGCCTGGATCGGCGTCGGCTCGGTATAGCCCTTGGCTTCGAGCGCACGGACGAGCGGCTCGGCAAGGCCGAGGTTTGCAAATGACATGAATAGTCTCTCAAATAGATGCCGGGCTCGCGAATCCACACAAGGACGCGCGAGGGGCGGTGGTGTTTTGACACCCCGCGTGAAAAGGGAAGCCCGTTGGAAACGACCGAGGCGGAGCTAAGACCGGCTAGGGTCCAATCACGCTGCATTACGCCTCGATAGCGGCCATCTGGCGTATCACGGTCGAAAGGTCAACCTTCGGCCCCTTTTTGCACCCATGGCGGGGTCAGCGGCGGATCTGGCCGAGGTGCAGATAGCGCTCGTTGAACTCGGCGGCATCGCGCAGGCGGGGCCAGTCGATCACGCTCACCTGGCGCTTCTTGCGCGCGATCAGGCCGTCGGTCTCGAGCGATTTCAGCACGCGATTGACGTGTACGGGGGTGAGCCCAAGCGCATCGCCCAACTGCTCCTGCGTCATCGGCAACTCATACGCCATCGCATCGGCGAGCGTCGATTTCTGGAACCGCACCGAAAATTCACACAGCAGATGCGCCAGCCGGCTCCGCGCATTGCGCCGTCCGACATTCAACAGCCACTCGCGGTGGATCGACGACTCGACCAGCGCATCGATCCACAAGGCCTGGCCCGCCGCCGGGCACGCCTCGATGAAAAGGCGCAATGCCGCGATCGGCACTTCGGCCAGCGTCAGTCGCGTCAGGGCCTGGATGTCATGATCGGATTCATCGAGGAACAGGTTCTGCAGATCGACGAACTCGCCGGGCATCAGGATCGACACGATCTCGCGTTCGCCGTTGGGCGTCAGCTTCTGTCGATAGGCTAGGCCGTCCAGAATGAACGCGCAGCGCGTCGGACGCTGGCCCTCGCGCAGCATATAGGTCGACGCATCGATCGTCCGGACCTTGAACGGCAAGGCCGCGATCTGCGCGCGATCGTCCGCACCCATCGCCATCCGCGATTCGAATTTCCGTAACACCTTCTCAGTCACGGTGGAGATATCCACGTGCACTCTCCGCATCCAGTGCAGGAGCACTCGTTTCTCGCTGTCACCCTCTCTGGAATAGCGCGTTGCAACAATACGCACCTTATCCCAGGATTGACCGGGCCGACAAAACCCATGTTATGACATTTATGCGCCCGATTGCCGGGGCCGTGGCGAAAAACGACGCCAGCCGTTCGGCTAGCTCGTTTCGTCGATCGTCACCATGACCGTCAGCAGAACGCTACCCGCCTCGTTCCGTACGGCGACGCTGAACCGAGCGCCGTCGCGTGCGATCCCCGGATGATCGCTGAGATAATCGCCGGCGAAGATCACCGCCTGGACGCGTGCTTCCTCGTCGTCCGCCAGGTTCGTGCCGTCGTCGTCGTTGACGTGTTTATGGTTGTCGATATCGAAGAAGTATCTGGGCATGCTCACCTTCCTCGACCGTTACGCAAGTTCGAACCTATCAGGTCGACATTGGCTCCGCTCTTACCAAAATCAGGTTTGCTGCACGCTGGATGCTCGACTTGAACTCCGTCACGGGCGTAGGATGCGTACAAACATATAGAGGATCCGCCCCATGAAACTGGCCAGCCTGAAGCATCCCGACACCACCCGTGGACGAGACGGCAAGCTCGTGGTCGTCTCCAACGACCTCGCCTGGTACGCCGATGCGAGCCACATTGCGCCGACGTTGCAGGCCGCGCTCGACGACTGGGACCGGCTTTCGATCGACCTCAAGAACCTGTCGACCGATCTCGAGCACGAGATGATCCCGATGCGCCGCTTCCACGAGCATGATGCCGAGTCGCCGCTGCCACGGGCGTATCAATGGGCGGATGGCTCGGCATACGTGAATCATGTTGCGCTCGTACGACAGGCGCGAGCCGCGGAAATGCCCGACAGTTTCTGGCACGATCCGCTGATGTACCAGGGTGGCTCGGACGGGTTCCTCGGGCCCCGCGATCCGATTCCGCTCGCCGACGAGTCCTGGGGTTGTGACATGGAGGGCGAAGTCGTCGTCGTTACCGGCGACGTCCCGCTCGGCGCGAGTCGCGACGAGGCGCTGGCGGCGATCCTGCTGGTCGGGCTGACCAACGACGTCTCCTTGCGCAACCTGATCCCCGGCGAACTCGGCAAGGGCTTCGGCTTCTTCCAGTCGAAGCCGGCCAGCGCGTTCTCGCCCGTCTTCGTCACGCCCGATTCGCTCGGCGACTGGTGGAAGGACGGCAAGCTGCACCGCAAGCTGATGGTCGACCTCAACGGCCAGCCGCTCGGTCGCGCCGAGGCCGGGGAGGACATGACGTTCGATTTCGGCACGCTCGTCGCGCACGCCGCCAAGACCCGGAAGCTCGGCGCAGGGACGATCGTCGGCTCGGGCACCGTCTCGAACCGCGGCCCCGATGGCGGTCCGGGCAAGTCGGTGGCCGAGGGCGGCGTCGGCTATTCCTGTCTCGCCGAAGTGCGGACGATCGAGACGATCCAGGGCGGCAAGCCCGTCACGCCGTTCCTCAAGCAGGGCGACGTCGTCCGCATCTGGGCTGAGGACGACAAGCGCCATCCGATCTTCGGGGTCATCGAGCAGACCGTCGGCGGCTGATTCCAACACAGGGGGAGAAAAAATCCGCGCGGCACATCGTGAATGCGCAACTCCCCCTCGCAATCTGCGTTGAAATTTAATAACAAGCCTCGGTAAGAGTGTTCCGCGGTCACAGCGGCCTCATGGAGATGGAATGACGATGGCAAGCGAGCATCCGCGCGCCAATTTGCAGCCCCTTACGCTGCATATCCCCGAGCCGAAGTTCCGCCCCGGCGACGCGGTGGACTTCGCCGAAGTCGACGTGCCGCCCGCCGGCGAGGCGCGCCGTCCCGACACCGCGGACAAGGCGTCCGACTTCATCGATCTTGCCTACACGCTGGTCCGCGTACTCGACGACGATGGCAACGCGGTTGGCCCCTGGGACCCCAAGCTTTCGCCCGACGTGATGCGCCGCATGTTGCGCAGCATGGCGCTGCTCCGCGCGTTCGACGAGCGCATGTTCCGCGCGCAGCGTCAGGGCAAGACCAGCTTCTACATGAAGGCACTAGGCGAGGAAGCGGTCGCAGTCGCGGCGGCCTACGCGCTCGATTACGAGGACATGTGCTTCCCCTCGTACCGCCAGCAGGGGCTGCTGATCGCACGGGGCTGGAGCCTCGTCGACATGATGAACCAGATCTATTCGAACACGGCGGACCGGCTCGGCGGCAAGCAGTTGCCGATCATGTATTCGGTCAAGGAAGCCGGGTTCTTCTCGATCTCGGGCAACCTCACGACGCAATATCCGCAGGCTGTCGGCTGGGCGATGGCGTCCGCCGCCAAGGGCGACACGCGGATCGCCGCGACCTGGTGCGGCGAAGGCTCGACCGCGGAAGGCGACTTCCACTCCGCCTGCACCTTTGCCGCGGTCTACCGCGCGCCGGTGATCTTCAACGTCGTCAACAACCAGTGGGCGATCTCGAGCTTCTCCGGGTTCGCCGGTGCCGAGGCGACGACGTTCGCGGCACGCGCAGTTGGCTACGGCATCGCCGGGCTCCGCGTCGACGGCAACGACGCGCTGGCAGTCTATGCCGCGACGGAATGGGCTGCCGAGCGCGCGCGGACCAACCAGGGCCCGACGCTGATCGAGCATTTCACCTACCGCGCGGAAGGCCACTCGACCTCCGACGATCCCGGCCAGTATCGCAGCGAAGGCGAACCCAACGCCTGGCCGCTCGGCGACCCGATCAAGCGCCTCAAAGATCACCTGATCGCGATCGGCGAATGGGACGAGGAGCGCCATGCCGCGCAGGACAAGGAACTCGCCGAGCAGGTCAAGGCCGCGCAGAAGGAAGCCGAGAAGAACGGTATCCTCGGCCACGGCCTGCACCAGCCGCTCGAATCGCTGTTCGACGGCGTGTTCGAGGAACTGCCGTGGCATCTGAAGGAGCAGCGTCAGCAGATGCTCGACGAAGAAACGGCCAGCGGCCGTCCATGGGATCGCAAGGCATGAGCGACATGATCGAGGCATCAGGGTCAGAGGCAACGGACGCCGAGCCCACCACCCGGATGAACATGATCCAGGCGATCAACTCCGCCATGGATATCATGATGGAGCGCGACCCCGACGTGATCGTCATGGGCGAGGACGTCGGCTATTTCGGCGGCGTCTTCCGCGCGACCGCCGGGCTTCAGGCCAAGCACGGCAAGACCCGCGTCTTCGACACCCCGATCACCGAATGCGGCATCATCGGCGTCGCGGTCGGCATGGGCGCCTATGGCCTGCGCCCGGTGCCCGAGATCCAGTTCGCGGACTACATCTACCCCGCGCTCGACCAGCTCGTCTCCGAAGCCGCGCGCCTGCGCTACCGCTCGGCCGGCGAGTTCACCTCGCCGATCACGGTGCGCTCCCCCTTCGGCGGCGGCATCTTCGGCGGCCAGACGCACAGCCAGTCGCCGGAGGGGCTTTTCACCCACATGTCCGGCATCAAGACGGTGATCCCGTCGACGCCCTACGACGCCAAGGGCCTGTTGATCGCCGCGATCGAGGACAACGACCCGACGCTCTTCTTCGAACCCAAGCGCATCTACAACGGCCCGTTCGACGGCTATTGGGATCGCCCGTCGCAGAACTGGTCGAAGCACCCGGCCGGCGAAGTCCCGACCGGCTATTACAAGATCGAACTCGGCAAGGCGAAGATCGTCCGCGCAGGCGAGGCGCTCACCATCCTCGCCTACGGCACGATGGTCCATGTCTGCGCGGCCGTCGTCGCCGAAGCCGGGATCGACGCCGAGATCGTCGATCTGCGCACGCTCGTCCCGCTCGACATCGAGACGATCGAGGCGTCGGTGAAGAAGACCGGTCGCTGCATGATCGTCCACGAGGCGACCCGCACCAGCGGCTTCGGCGCGGAGCTGTCGGCGATCGTCCAGGAACGCTGTTTCTACCATCTCGAGGCGCCGATCGAGCGCGTGACCGGGTTCGACACGCCGTACCCGCACAGCCTCGAATGGGCCTATTTCCCGGGGCCGGTTCGCATCGGCGAAGCCCTGAAAAAGATCATGAAGGACGCATAATGGCTCGCTTCACCTTCAAGCTGCCGGACATCGGCGAAGGCATCTCCGAGGCCGAGATCGTCGCATGGCACGTCGCCATCGGCGACCGCGTCGAGGAGGATTCGCCGATCGCCGACATGATGACCGACAAGGCCACCGTCGAGATGGAATCGCCGGTGACCGGCATCGTCGTCGAACTGGCCGGCGAAGTCGGCGACCAGGTCTCGATCGGCGCCGCGCTGGTGGTGATCGAGACGGATGCAGTGGATGCGGCAGACGAAGTCGTAGCCGCGCCGCTGACCTCGGCGCAGGCCGAAACCGCCGAACAATACGAAGCCGAAAACCCGGGCGTCGAAGAGGTGGTCGAGACAACTCCCTCTCCCCTCCGGGGAGAGGGCCGGGGTGAGGGGCAGCCCCAGGCGGAAACGCCGGCAACTGCCCCAACCCCTCACCCCAGCCCTCTCCCCAACGGGGAGAGGGAGCAGAAGGCGCAAGCCGTTCCTGTGGCTGACACGGAGCAAAAGGCCCACGCGCTAGCATCCCCCGCAGTCCGAGCCCGCGCTCGAGACCTCGGCATCGACCTCGCCTCCGTCAAAACCGACTCCGACCGAGTCCGCCACGCCGACCTAGACGCCTACCTCCGCTACGGCTCCGGCGAAGGCTACCACCCCCCGCACGCATCACGCGCCCGCGAAGACCAGCCCATCAAGGTCATCGGCATGCGTCGCCGCATCGCCGAGAACATGGCCGCGTCGAAGCGCGCGATCCCGCACTTCACCTATGTCGACGAGATCGACGTCACCGCACTCGAAGCGATGCGCGCCGACCTCAACGCCAACCGCGGCGGCCGCCCCAAGCTCACCATGCTGCCGCTGATGATCGTCGCGATCTGCAAGACGATCCCCGACTTCCCGATGCTCAACGCGCGCTACGATGACGAAGCGGGCGTGGTCACGCGCCACGGCGCCATCCACCTCGGCATGGCCGCGCAGACCGACGCCGGGCTCACCGTTCCCGTGATCCGCGACGCACAGGACCGCAACGTCTGGCAGCTCGCCACCGAGATCACGCGCCTCGCCGAAGCCGCCCGCGCCGGCAAGCTCGCCCCCAGCGAGATGGGCGGCGGCACTATCACGGTAACCTCGCTCGGGCCGCTCGGCGGCATCGCCACGACCCCGGTCATCAACCGCCCCGAAGTCGCGATCATCGGCCCCAACAAGATCGTCGAACGCCCCGTCTTCAAGGGCGACGAGGTCGTCCGCGCGAAACTCATGAACCTGTCGATCAGCTGCGACCACCGCGTCGTCGACGGCTGGGACGCTGCGAGCTTCGTCCAGGGCCTCAAGAAGTACCTCGAAACCCCCGTCCTGCTGTTCGCCGACTGAGCGAGCATGAAGGGCATGCACCGCGGCGACCTGACGATCGAGGGTAAATTCGAGGGCATGCTCGACGGCACCGCGATCGTCCCGGCCGGCGCCACCGCCGAGATCGCCGGGATGATCGATGGCACCCTGATCGTCGAACCCGGCGCGACGGTGCTGATCAGTGGCATGGTCGACGGCGAGATCGTCGATCGCGGCGGGCAGATCACCGTAACCGGGATGGTCAGCTGACAATCGCCTAGGGGCAGGGGGCCCCAAGCGTCTGCAGAACGCGTTCGAGAGTTCCACGGGACGGTCCGCTGATCGCTATGCGACCCAACACGATGGGATCATAGGGAACCGGTCGTGCGATCACCGCACCATCCAGACGGATGGCGATCCGCGCATTGATCGACCGGCTGATGACCGTCTCCAACACGGCAGCGGCATCTTGCGTCAGTTGGATGGAGAGCGCGGGAGGATCACCGCTGATCATCGAGTCCAGCACATCTTCGGGACAGACGTGTATCGCTCCGATCCACAGCCCTCCATCTATACCCGGCGTGGCGGATCTGAAAGCAGCGGCGTGGGCATCGAGCGCAACGTCGATCCGGTGCAGCGCCGCACGAACTTCGTTGCGATGGCAGATCCGGTGCGCGATCGTCGTGTCGTCCTCTGCCTCCAAATCGCGAAGTGGTCCCCAGACGCCTTCCGACTCGGATCGTTCCGCGACGTATCGAGTGTTACGCTTGGCAAAGTCCTCCGCACGAAGCGCAGGATGCGTCTCAAGGCACATGTCGACGAACGCGATGTCGACGTCGGCCGCAGCCAACGACGCCGCGATGGCCGGTGGCGGCGTGAGACTGACGGCGTTCGACAGCAGCATCGCAATCGCAACCAATACCATGGGGCTATCCACGGGCTTTTTGAAGCGACCCCGCGATCCGCCGCGCAAGACTCCGCGGCGTAAACCGTATCCCCTCGGCCATCGCGAAGTTCAGCGCACCGGACACCTTCACCGCCCGGTTTGCGGCCAGCGCCGCCAACCCGTCGCGCACGACCGCCGCCGGATCGCTCGCCAGTCGCTCGAACAGCGCGGTATCGCCAAGCCCCGCGACATCGGCGAACTCGGTCCGCGTCGGCCCGGGGCACAGCGCCGCCACACGCACGCCCTTGTCCTTCACCTCCTCGTGCAGCGCTTCGGAAAAGCTCAGCACGAAAGCCTTGCTCGCGTAATAGACCGCCATCCACGGCCCCGGTTGGAACGACGCGACCGAGGCAAGGTTGAGTACCCCGCCAGACCCACGCGCGATCATCTGCGGCAGCACGGCATGCGTGAGCGCCACCAAGGCACGGCAATTCAAGTCGATCATGCCCAGTTGCAGCGCGCCATCAAGCTCTGCGAAATCACCCCGCGCACCGAACCCGGCGTTGTTGACGAGTATGTCGATCGGCAACGCGGCGGCTGCGATGGCAGCAATGAGCGTGTCCGGACCAGTCTGATCCGCAAGGTCGGCAGCAAACACATGCACCGTGACGCCGTGCGCCGCACGCAGTTCGGTCGCCAGCGCCTCCAACCGATCGACCCGACGCGCGGTCAAGATCAGCGCATCGCCTTGAGCAGCAAGCGCCCGCGCAAAGCCTTCGCCCAACCCCGCCGATGCGCCGGTGATCAATGCCGTCGTCATAGCGCGCGTCCCCATCCGAGAAGCCACGAACCTGCGCCGCTGCCGATGTCTGGGCAACAACACCCTCTCCCATCGGGGAGAGGGAAGGGGCCCGCGGCGCCTTCGCCGTGGGAAGGGTGAGGGCACGCCCAGGTCGGCGCCCGCGTCAAACGATCTCGAACAACCCCGCCGCGCCCATGCCCCCCGCGGTGCACATCGACACCACGACATAGCGCACCCCGCGCTTGCGCCCCTCGATCAGCGCATGCCCGACCAGCCGCGACCCCGTCATCCCGAACGGATGCCCGACCGCGATCGCGCCGCCGTTGACGTTGTACTTGTCCGGATCGATCCCGAGGAAATCGCGACAATACAGGCACTGCGACGCGAACGCCTCGTTCAGCTCCCACAGCCCGATGTCGCCCACCGACAACCCCACCCGCTCGAGCAGTTTCGGAATCGCGAAGATCGGCCCGATACCCATTTCCGCCGGACTGCACCCCGCCGCCTGGAACCCGCGATAGATCCCCAGGATATCCTTGCCCTCGGCCTCCGCGGTCTTGCGATCCATCAGCAGTTGCGCCGACGCGCCGTCCGACAATTGGCTGGCATTGCCCGCGGTCACGCTCGATCCCGGCCCGGAGAACTCGCCGCCCGGCCACACCGTCTTCAACCCGCGCAATCCCTCCAGCGTCGTCCCCGCGCGAATACCCTCGTCCTGCGACAAGGTGACGCTCTCGATCCCGGCATGCGCGCCCTGCTTGTCGTACAGCGCCTTCTCGACGGTGATCGGCACGATCTCCTCGGCAAACGCTCCGCTCGTAAGCCCTGCGGCAGCGCGCTGCTGGCTCATCGCGGCATATTCGTCCTGCGCCTCGCGGTTGATGCCGTATTTCTCGGCGACGATCTCGGCCGTCTCGATCATCGGGATATACGCCGCGGGCTCCTTCGCCACGACGCTCGCATTGACGAACCGCGGCGCGTCCTTCGTCACGGTGTAGCTGATCGACTCCATCCCGCCCGCCAGCGCGACATCCGCCTCGTCACACATGATCGTCCGCGCCGCGAGCGCCACTGCGGTCAGCCCCGACCCGCACTTCCGGTCGAGTGTGAACGCCGGTACCGACTCCGGCAGCCCGCCCGCAAAGATCGCCATCCGCCCGGCATTGCCGCCCTGCGTACCCCATTGATTGCCGACGCCCCAGAACACCTCGTCGATCCGCGCCGGATCTACCCCTGCGCGTTCAACGACTGCGTTCATCACGTGCCCCGCCAGCACCGGCGCCTCGGTCGCGTTGAACGCGCCGCGATACGCCTTGCCGATAGCGGTACGGGCAGTCGAGACGATGGCGGCTTCACGCATGCTGGAACCTTTCGAGGATAGGGTATGCACTCGACCTAGGCGTTCCGACGCGATGGCGAAACCCCTTAAGGAGCGCGCGCGAGCCATCCCCCGGTAAATCCGGCACGGTCCAGCCCGCGTCGGATATGCGGGCTCCGCCGCATCGTGTTCCACACCATCCCGGTCCGCCAATTCTCGATCATCGCGACGATCGGCCCCTGGTCGATACCGAGATAGTCGATGTCGACCCAGCCCACGCCGGGCACGATCCGGCCATGCTTCAGCGGTTCGCCCATCTCGGTCAGCGTCGGGTTGAAGGCGTCGAAGAACCCGTATTTGCCGTATATCCCCTTGCCGTAGCGATCGTGCATCGCGGTGATCGTGGGGATGACGAGATCCGGCGCAAACACGATCGATCCCACGGCAGCGGTAGGTGCGAGCGTACCGTCGTCGCGCGCGCCGGGCCCGCGTTCGGAGTAACTGAAGAATTCCCGCGCCCGCCCGCCGATCTTCGCCTTGAAGTCGCCGGGACCGTCGCACGCGGTCAGTCCCCAGATGTCGGGGCCATAGCCCGCGAACCCGCCCGCATTGGCGATCGCATAGTCGCGCTGTGCGATCGTCGCGCGCTTGCTGTTCTCGAAATAATCGATGCCCTTGGTCGCGATGTACGCGTCGCGGATGCCGCGGAAATCGACCCAGACGTGGCTGTACTGGTGCACGAACATCGGCGGATAATGGAGATGATCGCCGCGCCACGACGGCTCGAACTTTTCGGTCAGCGCCCCCCATGTCGATGGCGGCAGCGGATGCGTCGGCGATCCCAGCGCGAGCAGATACATCAGCATCCCCTCGTTGTAGATATTCCAGTCGCTCGGGATGAAGCCGCTTTCGGGATGCCAGCCCATCGACAGGAACGGCGCACGCGGCGTGATCCACGTCCAGTCGACAGCGCCGTAGATCTGGTCGGCCAGCGCGCGGATCCGCTGTTCCTCGGGGTGATCGCCATCGAACCAGCTCTGCGCGAACAGCATCCCGCCCAGCAGCAACGCGGTATCGATCGTCGACAGTTCCGCGCGAGCGAACCGCTGGCCCTTGGTGATGCCGAGAAAGTGGTAGAAGAATCCTTTGTACCCGCTGTTGCCGGTCGGCTCGGGGCCCATCGGTGCGATCGCGAAGAACTCCATCGTCGCCAGAGTCCGCTTGCGCGCCTGTTCCCGCGTGATCCAGCCGTTGACGACGCCGATCGGATAGGCGGTCAACGCGAACCCGACCGCGGCGATCGACGAGAAGGACGGCGTCGGCCAGCGATCGAGCGCCAGCCCGGTGACCGGATCGGTCGTGTCCCAGAAATACAGGAACGCACGCTCCTGCAGATTGTCGATCAGCGGGTTGGCGGACGGCGGCGGTGCAGGCGGCGCCGTGCCTGTAACGCTCTCGATCGCCTTGACCAGCGGCCGCCCGACCGATGTGCATCCCGCGGCAAGTCCACCGAGCGAGATCGCCCCGGTGCCGAGAAACTGCCGTCGATCGAGCATCCGAACTCCTGATCAGGGTACGCCACGACCATGAGGTCAGGCGGGCGACTGGAAGGGTCGCCCGTCCTTAACGCATCAGAACCTGTAACCAACCCTGAACTGGATCCGCCGCGGCAACGTCAGCAGGTTGGTTGGCGCGTTGGTGGTGCGGTCGAACGAATAGGCCTGCCCGACGCCGAGATACCCGGAATAGCCGCCGTAATTCTTGTTGTTGAACGCGTTGAGCAGGTCGACCGCGACGTTGATATTGTGCCTGTTGAACACCTTGATGTTGTTCTGCAGCGTCAAATTGACCTCGCAGAACGCGAAGACGCTGCCCAGGCAGTTCTTCGGCCGGTACAGCGACCGGATCACCTGCTGGTTGACGCTGGTCCCGGCCGACTGGTCCTGCAACTGGAACGCGGTGCCGGTGCCGAGCGTCGTCAATGTCGAGAACTGGAAGCCCAGCGGGAGGTCGGCGATGCCCGACAGGACGATCCGGTGGCGCTCGTCCTGGTCGGCAATCGGCCGCCAGCCATACTGGTCCGGCGTCGGCTTATCGAGGCTGAACAGGTCTCCGCCGTCCTGCTCGGCCTTCGACAGCGTATAGGCGAGATTGAAGCCCCAGCCCGACGCGACGGTATAATCCTTGTCGATCGTCACCAGCAGCGCCTTGTAGCGCGTCCGCAGGCCATCATAACCGATCAGGACGTTGCCGAAGCCATTCGCCCGCGGGATCGTCGTGTCGCAGCACGATCCATCTGCGTTGCGCGTCGCGAACAGGTGCGTGTAGCCGTTCTGGCCGCGAACGTACGAGCCGGTCACCGACGCGCGGAACACGCCGAACTTCTGGCGCACGCCGAAGCTGAACTGATCGGTGGACGGCGCCTTGGCGTTGTTCTTGACCGCGAACAGGTCGGGCAGGCCGGTTTGTGCGGTAGCGCGCAAGGCCAGCAGGCCGTCGCGGGTCAGATATTGCGGATCCCACCGGACGGTCGGGTTCCCGTCGCGCGGCTGCCCATCGCGCGAGAAATTGAAGACGCCGGTCGCGTATTGCAGGCGGAATTGCTCGTCGAGCGTGTTGTTGAACACGTTGCGATCGTAATATTTGCCATAGCCGCCGAAGATCACGGTGCGCTGGTCGTCGTTCACGTCGTAGCTGAAGCCGATACGAGGCTGGAACATGTCCTTGCGGGTCGGGCGATCGCTACCGTCGGTGATGTAGTTCGCGGGGTCGAAATACTCGGTCCTCGGCAGCGCGTTCAACGTCGCGACCGCCGCTGCGGGGGTGCGATATTTGTTGTTGAACAGGTTGCTCTCGTAGTCCCAGCGCAGGCCGATGTTGATCTGTAGCTTGTCGGTGACGTCCCAATCGTCCTGAATGTACGCGCCCAGCTGCGAATTGGAGGCGATGATCCGCGGGTTGCCGACACCAAGCTGCGCCTGCGCCGGGAAGCTGAAATCGAGTCCCTTGGTCGCGTCGTTCTGGAAGAAGTAGCGCGGCTGGACGAAGAAGTTCTTGGTAAAATCGTAATCCTGGAATGCGAACCGCAGGCCGCCCTTGATCGCGTGGTTCTGAAATCCGTTATACGTCAGGTCGTCGCGCAGGACATAGCTCTGCTGGCTGATCCGCTGCGTCGAATCCTTGCCGCCAAAG
Source organism: Sphingomonas sp. PAMC26645 (assembly GCF_004795835.1). Classification (NCBI taxonomy): domain Bacteria; kingdom Pseudomonadati; phylum Pseudomonadota; class Alphaproteobacteria; order Sphingomonadales; family Sphingomonadaceae; genus Sphingomonas; species Sphingomonas sp. PAMC26645. The sequence goes on along the minus strand of NZ_CP039249.1, from coordinate 66,667 downwards.
GTGATGACGCCCTGATATTCGAAGCTTGGATCGTCGGGGTTCAGCGACGACGGATTATACACCGCGTCGAGATAGGTCAGGTTGGCTTCGTTGACGAAGCTGTCGCCGGTGTACGTCCATTTATAGGTATAGGTGTCGGTCTTGTTGATCTTGTTGACCGCCGCCGAATACGCGATGTTGGCGGAGCCGAAATTGGCGCCGAAGCCCGAGACGTCGGTCTCTTGGCGACGGCTGAACGACAGGTCGAACACCTGGGGCTCGTCGGGGGTGAAGGTCAGCTTGCCGAAGTAGAAATCGCCGCGATACGGGCTGACATAAGTGCCTTCATACTGGCCGAACCGGGCGAGGTTTTCCGGTGTGCGCTGGCCGACCGTCACGCTCGATGCACGGTTCTGGTCGTTGCCTTCGTACGCGCCGAAGAAGAACAGCTTGTCCTTGATGATCGGGCCACCCAGCGAGATGCCGTATTGCTTGCGTTCGAACTTCGGCTTGCCGCGATCGGCACGCTGATCGAGGATGTTGGCCGCGGTCAGGCTGCGATCGGTATATTGGCCGAACATCTCGCCGTGGAAGTCGTTGGTGCCCGACTTGGTGATCGCCGTGACGATGGCCGACCCGGCCTGCTCGTATTCCGCCTTGTAGTTCTGCGTCAGCACGCGGAACTCCCCGACCGCGAGCTGGCCGAACGGATTGCCCCGGCTGTCGGTCTGGCCGGCGATCCCGCCGAGCGTCTGGCTCTTCAGGCTGGTACCGTCGATGAACACGTTGACCTGGCTGGCGGGCGAGGCACCGGCGACGATGCCCTTGTTGGTCTCGCTGTCGTTGTAGCGAACGCCAGGGGCCAGCGCGGCGAAGGTCAGGAAGTTGCGATCGCCCTGCGGCAGGATGCGGATCTGGTTCTGGCTGACGTTCGTAGCGACTTCGGACGTCTTCGTCTCGACCAAGCGTCCGGCGGTGACGACGATGTCGCCACCGTCATTGGCAGCACCGCCGGTGGTCGCGTCCGTCTGCGTGGTGGACGCTGGCGCGGGTGCGGCCAGGACGGCGTCGAGCGTCGCCGACTGTCCGACGCCTACCGAGATCCGTTGCACCGAGACGTCGCCGTTCGGTCCGGTGACCGTGATCGTGTAGGGCGCCGGGCGCAGGCCGTTGAGGATATAGCTGCCGTTCGCGCTGCTCGTGGCGCGGAAGGTCTGGTTGGTGCTGGTATTGACCGCCACCACCGTCGCGCCGGCCACCGCCGCGCCCGCCGCATCGCGCACTTGTCCGCGGATCGCGGCAGTCGTCGTCTGCGCGGTCGCGGTGGTCGGCAGGGCGACTGCCGATCCGAGGATCGTCGTCGTCACCAGCGCAGCGCGCAGCGCCGCGACCATCATGGTCTTCATGTCGAATAGTCCCCTGTACTGGACGGGATCGGTGAATGGCTGGGCACAATCGGGGCCGTCCTGCCGATGGCAGTGCCGAATGCTGCTGCTCGCGACGGTCGCGACCCCATGCCCTGGACCTCTCCGGTTGCCGCTCCCGATGAAGACGGCCCCGGCGCGATGATCTTTGTCGCGCTGCCGGGATCGAGGCTCTACGCTCGCTTCTCGAACTCTGCCAATGGTTGGAAGACGTCGGGCGTGGATTCGGCGACGGTCCGTGTCATAATCGCCACAATCCATGTTTGCGGCCCATATTAGCTGCGTTCGACAGTAATGAGGCTGACGATGACCAATGATCCCTTGGGTTTTTCCGGCGTCGACGTCACCCGAGACGGGCATGTTGCGATCGTCACGTTCGTGCGGCCGCCGCACAACTTTGCCGATCTCGCACTGATCGAGGCGATCGGGGCTGCGTTCGCCGCTGCGGATGCCGACCGCGACGTGCGCGCGATCGTCCTGCAATCCGAGGGCAAGGTGTTCTGCGCGGGAGCGGACCTCGTCAACGCCAATCCGGTCGCCGCGGACCGGACCGAGGGTGAGCGCAACCCGTTCTACGTCGCCGCCGCCAAGCTATTCGCGGTCGAGACGCCGGTCGTCGCCGCGATCCAGGGTGCAGCGGTCGGGGCAGGGCTCGGCCTCGCGCTCGTCGCCGATTTTCGCGTGGCCTCGCCCGAGGCGAAGTTCGTCGCCAATTTCATCCAGATCGGCTTCCACCCCGGTTTCGGTATCTCCGCGGTGCTGGAGCGTGTGATCGGTCGCCAGCGCGCGCTGCTGATGACCCTGACCGCGCGCCGTATCCGCGCCGAGCAGGCGGAGGCCTGGGGGCTGGCGGACGCGGTGGTACCTGCGGACCAGTTGCGCGCTGAAGCGCTGTCGCTCGCAAGGGAAATCGCGGCCGGAGCACCGCTAGCCGTGGGGTCTACACGCAAGACGATGCGCGGCGACCTGTTCGCGCTGGTCCAATCGCAAACCGATCACGAACTCGCCGAACAGGCCTGGTTGCAGAAGACCAACGACTTCGCCGAGGGTGTCCGCGCCGTCAGCGAGCGCCGTCCCGGCAATTTCACGGGCACCTGAACGTGTTCCCCCGCCAAGGCGGGGGCCCAGACTGGGCTACCGCCTTCGCGGTACAACAAGCTTAAAGCGGGGCCGCCCCTACTTCATCAAGACAAGCTCTTCCGCCATCGTCGGATGCAGCGCGACCGTCGCGTCGAAATCGGCCTTGGTCAGTCCGGCCTTCACCGCCACCGCAGCCGATTGCAGGATCTCCGGACAGTCCGGCCCGATCAAGTGGATCCCCACCACCCGGTCGGTCTCGCCATCGCAGATCATCTTGTACAACGACCGCTCGTTACGGCCCGCCAGCACGTTCTTCATCGGCCGGAAATCGCTCGAATACACCCTGACCGAGCCAAGTGCTTCCCGCGCCTGCGACTCGGTCATGCCGACACCAGCCATCGGCGGGTGGCTGAACACCGCCGCGGGCACGTTGGCGTAATCAACGCGGGTTGGCTTGCCGCCGAAGAACGTATCGGCAAATGCCTGCCCCTCGCGGATCGCGACCGGAGTCAGCTGGATCCGGTTGGTGACGTCGCCGACTGCGAAAATCGAGTCGCAGCTCGACCGGTTGTCCTCATCGACGATCACCGCGCCGGCTGCGTCCATCTCGACGCCCGCCGTGTCGAGTCCAAGCCCCTTCGTGTTGGGCAAACGACCGGTCGCGAACATCACGAGGTCGACGACGATCGGCTCATGCCCGCTCATCTTGACCGTCAGGCAGCCATCCGAATCCTTCTCGATGCTCTCGAACGCAGCGTTGAAACGGAAATCGATGCCCTTGCTCATCGAGATCTGGAGCAGGCGGTCGCGGATCGATTCGTCATAGCCGCGCAGGATCACGTCGGTGCGGTTGACCAACGTCACGTGCGAACCGAACTGGTGGAAGATCCCGGCGAACTCGTTGGCGATATAGCCCGCGCCGGCGATCAACACGCGCTTCGGCACGTCATCGAGGTGGAACACCTCGTTCGAGGTGATGCCGTGTTCCGAGCCGGGGAACTCCGGCACCAGCGGATGCGCACCGACCGCGATCAGGATCTTCGCGGCGGTCTTCGTGGTGCCGTCGGCCAAGGTAACCTGGTTCGGCCCGGAGACGACCGCGCGCTGGTGGATGATGTCGACATGGTTGTTCTGGAGCGTGGTCGTGTAGGCGCCGTTGATCCGGTCGACCTCCTCCATCACGTTGTCGCGCAACGTCGGCCAGCTGAACGCACAGTTATCTGGGACCTGCCAGCCGAACCGCTTGGCGTCCTTCAGATCCTCGGCGAAATGCGCGCCGTAGATCAGCAACTTCTTCGGCACGCACCCGCGAATGACGCAGGTCCCACCGACACGGTATTCCTCCGCGACCGCAACGCGTGCACCGTGCGCCGCGGCAACGCGCGACGCACGCGTCCCACCCGAGCCTGCGCCGATGACGAACAGGTCATAGTCGAATTGGGTATCGGTCGCGGATGTGGTGTCGGTCACGGGCAGTCCTCGTAGGTCGCATGCCGCGGGGCGGCTTTGCATGCCATCTGGGGCAGGGGGCGCGAGGCGGCAACCCCAGCGCGGCGATCACGCTGATCGGCTCAGCCTATCGCTGCCCCGCCTTGCGCATCGGCATCGCGTCGATCGTCGCCTCCAGCGCGGCGGCAGGGAAGGGCTTGGCACTACGCAGTTTCTCGCCACCGTCCTTGCCAATGAGGATTGCGGTAAAGCTGGCGGGCAGGTGGTATTTGCGGCGGACCGCTGCGGCCGGGTCGCTCGCGCCGCGAATCGTGTCCCCAACGATTTCGACGACAGTGAGGTCGCGGGCGGAGGCGTTGGTTTTCCACGCAGCAAGGATGCGCCGTTGCTCGGTGAGTAATGCGTCATCGGCGGCTGGGGCGGACACGATTAATATCCGCCGCTCCCACTTCATCTGCGAGATGGTGGGTGAGGCTGCGAGCGCGATGGCAACGAGTAGAGGCATGAGAGGGTAACGCGGTACGTTGGAGAGTGCTCCATACCACCAACCCCCACCCCGGCGAAGGCCGGGGCCCAGTTGGCAAGGCTTCCGTGTGGCAAACTGCGGTTCACCCAACTGGGCCCCGGCCTTCGCCGGGGTGGGGAAACTTTGGATAGGGTAACCGGGTTAGAATAAGGGGAGGGGCCGCCCCCTCCCCAAACCTCACCCAAACGCGCGCTTGATCAGATCGTCCGTCGAAGGATCGAACGTCTGGCCGCCCTTCTCCGCAGCCTTCGCCATTTCCTTCCCCAGCTCGACCCCGAACTGGTCGAACGAATTGATCCCCAGCAGCACCCCGTTCACGAACACCCGGTGCTCGTAAAACGCGATCAGCGCCCCCAACGTCCGCGCATCCAGATCATCAAGCAGCAACGTCGAAGACGGCCGATCGCCCGAATAGCTCCGCGCCGGATCCTCGACCTGCTTGCCCGCCATCAACGCCGCACCCTGCGCAAATGCATTCAGCAACAGCGCCCGGTGATGCTCCTCGGGCAACGTATCGCCCGGCTCGATCACCGCGATGAACTCGACCGGCACGAGATGCGTGCCCTGGTGAAGCAGCTGGAACACCGCATGCTGCGCCTCGGTGCCCACGCCACCCCAGGTGATCGCCGCCGACGGACGCCCGAGCGGCTGGCCGTCGACCGTCACAGACTTGCCGTTCGACTCCATCTCCAGCTGCTGGAGATAGCTCGGCAGCAACCGCAACCGCTCGTCATACGCGAACGGCGCGCGCGTCTCGGCATGGCGGATCTGCGTGTAATACAGGTCCGCAAACGCCGCGAGCGCCGGCGCGTTCTCATGTAGAGCCGAGAGCCGGAAATGCCGATCCATCTCGGCCGCACCCTCGAGCAGTTCCTCGAACCGATCCCAACCGAGCGCGATCGCCGCCGGAAAACCGATCGTCGACCACAGCGAATACCGCCCACCGACGCTCTCCGCGAACGGCAGGATGCGCGTCTCGTCGACACCCCATTCCATCGCTTTCTCCGGCGACGCGGTCAGCGCGATCACGCGGCCATACGGATCCTCGACATTATGCTCGGTCATCCACTGCAGCACCGACTCGGCGTTCATCAGCGTCTCGGTCGTGGTGAACGTCTTCGAGGCGACCACGAGCAGAGTCGCCGCTGGATCGAACTTCGCGAACACGTCTTCCAGCGCGACGCCGTCGACGTTGGCGACGATCGCGACGTCGTAGCGCTTGTCGTCACGCCCCAGCGCATCGACCAGCAACTGCGGGCCCAGCGCCGACCCACCGATCCCGACATGCAGGATATGCCGCACCGGGCCGAGCGCTTCCGCCTCGATCGCATCGATCAGCGTCCGCATCCGCTGGTGGCTGGCCTGCGCGATCGCGACGCTCTCGGGCTTGCCCTCGCCGCGCTCGGCGGTGTGCTCGACCGCGCGGCCCTCGGTGACGTTGACGACCTCGCCCGAGAACAGTGCCTGGCGCTTGCCCGACAGGTCCTGCGCCTTCGCCATTTCCTCGAACGCGGTGACCATGTCGGTCGTCAGATGCGTCTTCGACCAGTCGAAGTGGATCCCCGCGACGTCGAGGCTCAGCTTCGAGAGGCGCTCCGAGTCCGCCGCGAACAGGTCGGTCAGCTTGGTGGCAGGCAGGGCTTCGATCTTGGACCAGTCGGCGGTCATGCTACTTCTCCGAATAGACGTGCGCGCCGGTCATGCTGCAAGCGCGAGACCGCGACAACGCTCTTTCGGTGACACGTATCCCGCACACGCTTGACGATAGGCGCAGGTTGAGCAAACCCGCGCGGATGGCAAATGACGTGAAGACTAAACCCGTACGCTCGGAAACCAGCGAAACCTTCCGCTTTCTCCTGAAGCTCGCGGTGGTCGTGCTGATCCTGCGCAGCTTCATCTTCGCGCCGTTCAGCATTCCGTCCGAATCGATGCTGCCCCGGTTGCTGATCGGCGACTATCTCTTCGTCTCGAAGTGGAACTACGGCTATTCGCGCTGGTCGCTCCCCGCGGGCATCCCGCTGATCCCCGGCCGCATCTTCGGCAGCACGCCGACACGCGGCGACGTCGTCGTCTTCCGCGCACCCGAAGTGCTCGACCACGACGTCATCAAGCGCGTCATCGGCCTGTCCGGCGAGACCATCCAGATGCGTCAGGGGACCGTCTACCTCAACGGCAAGGCGATCCCGAAACTCCGCATCGCCGACTTCACGATCCCGCTGACCGAGAACTTCAACGCCGAGAAATGCGGCGCGCCCTACGTCGACGTCGTCGCCAACGTCCAGATCTGCCGCTACCCCCGCTTCCGAGAAACGCTCCCTGGAGGCCGCAGCTACGAAGTGCTCGACCAGGCCGAACTCCCCGACCGCGACGACACCGGGCTCTACACGATCCCCGCCGGCCACATCTTCGTGATGGGCGACAACCGCGACGACAGCGGCGACAGCCGCTTCCCCGCACCGCAGGGCATGGGCTACGTCCCGCTCGAGAACGTCGAGGGCAAGGCGGTTGTCAACTTCTTCTCGACCGACGGTAACGCCGAATGGCTGAAGCCCTGGACCTGGGTCAGTGCCGCGCGCTGGAGCCGTATCGGGGAAGGCTTTTGAGCGACCTCGCCGGCTGGCTGAAGACGCTCTTCGGCCGCGCACCGACCAACCTCGCCCCCTATGAGCGCGCGCTCACGCACGGCAGCCAGGCCGCGGCGAACTACGAGCGTCTCGAGTTCCTCGGCGACCGCGTGCTCGGCCTGATCATCGCCGAGTGGCTCTACGAACTCTTCGCGACCGACCCCGAAGGCTCGCTGTCGAAGCGCCTCAACGCACTCGTCACCGGCCCGGTCTGCGCCGACGTCGCACGAGAACTCGGCGTCCGCGCGCACCTGAAGCTCGGCAAGCAGGCCCGCGACGACGGCGCGAGCGACAGCGACAACGTGCTTGGCGACGTAATGGAGGCGCTGATCGGCGCTTGGTACCAGGAAGCCGGCCTAGACGCCGCGCGCAAATTCGTCCGCGGCGCATGGGGCGATCGCGTCCAGGCCGGCGCCAAAGCCCCGCAACACCCCAAGTCCGCCCTCCAGGAATGGGCCGCTGCCCACAACCGCAAGCCCCCCGAATACACCATCGTCGAACGCACCGGCCCCGGCCACGCACCCAAGTTCACGATGCTGGTGTCAGTCGGCAAGCTCGCCGAAGCGACCGCAACCGGCTCCAGCAAACAGGAAGCCGAAACCGCGGCAGCCAAGGCGTTGCTGGAGAAGCTCGGCTAAGAAGAATGGTTCACGCGGAGACGCGGAGCCGCGGAGGCGGTGCGATTGGAACTCCGGCCTCGCCCCGAATGCCTCCGAGATAATCGGCGGCGCATGATGGCAGACGGCACGAGCCCCATCCACACCATCTCCGCGCCTCCGCGCCTCCGCGTGAACCATTTCTCCTTCTCGAACTGCGTACGTCGCGACGAGACCAAGGCCGCAGTTTGGCGGGAATGACGGACGGGCGTTTTGTCTGTATGACCGTCCCCGAATATCCCGATGCCGAAAAGAGCCTAAGTGACCGAACCTACCACGCCTGAAATCTCCATCCCCAAGCATTGCGGCCTCGTCGCCATCGTCGGCGCGCCGAACGCGGGCAAGTCGACGCTCGTCAACGCGCTCGTCGGTCAGAAGGTCGCCATCGTCAGCCCCAAGGCGCAGACGACGCGCGCAAAGCTGATGGGCGTCGCGATCGAGGGCGACACGCAGGTCTTGCTCGTCGACACCCCCGGCATCTTCGAGCCCAAGCGCCGCTTCGATCGCGCGATGGTCGCCGCCGCCTGGGGTGGCGCGGAAGGCTCCGACATCATCGCGCTGGTGGTCGACGCGAAGGGCGGCATCGGCGGCAAGGTGACGACGATCGTCGAGTCGCTGGTCGGCCGCACCGAGCCGATCTGGCTGATCCTCAACAAGGTCGACCTCGCCGATAAGACCAAGCTGCTGATCCACGCCGAGAAACTCAACGCGCTGCTCCCGTTCGCCGAGACGTTCTTCATCAGCGCCGGCACCGGCGACGGCCTCGCCCACTTCAAGACGCAGCTCGCCAAGGCGATGCCCGAAGGTCCGTGGCACTACCCCGAGGACCAGGTATCCGACTCGACCGAGCGCGCGCTGGCGTCCGAAGTCACGCGCGAGCAGCTCTATCTCCAGCTCCACGCCGAGCTGCCGTATGCGAGCACGATCGAGACCGAGCAGTATATCGAACGCCAGGACGGGTCGCTGGAGATCCACCAGCAGATCCTCGTCGAACGCCCGACGCAGCGCGCGATCGTACTCGGCAAGGGCGGCGTCCGCATCAAGGAAATCGGCGCCCGCTCCCGCATCGAACTCGCCTCGATCACCGGCAAGCCCGTCCACCTGTACCTGCACGTAAAGGTAAAACCCGGCTGGGACGAAGACCGCGAAGTCTACCGCGACATGGGCCTCGACTGGGTCGACTGACCCTCGTCCAAAAGACTGTTCCCCCGCGAGGGCGGGGGCCCAGACTGGACTCCCGCCTTCGCGGGAGAACAATCTTCCGTCGTCCACGAGGCGCGCAGTAATCCCAAACCTACCACCACCCCGGCGAAGGCCGGGGCCCAATTGGGGGACGCTTATAACAGCGGGCAGTGCGTAGTTACTGCGACCTCTCCAATTGGACCCCGGCCTTCGCCGGGGGGGGGGGGGGATGTAACGTAGCGTCCGCTTAAGAGAAGCATGTTCCCCCGCGAAGGCGGGGGTCCAGTCTGGCCCCCGCCTTCGCGGGGGAACATTCTTAGGACATAAGCTCGCCCACCCAAGCCGGCACCAGCACCCCCGCCGCACCGATCCGCGTCTGCTCGAAAAACACGCTCCCCATCGACGGATCAAGGTTCAGCTCCAGCGTCCGCGCCCCATGATACGCCGCGGTCTGCACGAACCCCGCCGCCGGATACACCGCGCCCGAAGTCCCGATCGACACGAACAGATCGGCCTTCGCCAACGCCGGCTCGATCCGCTCCATCTGGTACGGCATCTCGCCAAAGAACACGATGTCCGGCCGCAACGCCGCCGCCCCGCATGCGTCGCACACCGACCCCTCCGGCAACGCCTCCGTCCAAGGCTCACGCGCGCCGCAAACGGCACACAGCGCCGACAACAACTCGCCATGCATATGCAGCATCCGCGTCGCCCCCGCCCGCTCGTGCAAATCGTCGACATTCTGCGTAACGATCAGCAACTCGCCCTCCCAAGCCGCATCCAGCCGCGCCAGCGCGTGGTGCGCGGCGTTAGGCTCGACCGTCACCAGAGCCGCGCGCCGCAGATCGTAGAACCGGTGCACCAACGCCGGATCCGCCGCGAGCGCATCGGGCGTGCAGACATCCTCGATCCTATAGCTTTTTGGAGCCAGATCGCTTTCGTAAACATCCCAATAGGTTATGCCGCCTTTAGAGCGAAATGTCGGGACGCCGGACTCGGCGGAAACGCCCGCGCCGGTCAGGATTACAATGTTCTGGATATCGCGCATGGCGACAGAATAGGCGAGTGAGGGAATGTCGGAAAGTGGTGGAAAGCAGCCTTTCCGCTTTGGAGTGGGGCAATATCAAGTTTCGCCAACTCGGCGGCGGCAATAGCCAAGTATTGTCGATAGTTCGCAATCAGGATAAGCTGAAAGTATAAAATGTTTAGGGGAGGAAGAAATGCGTAGAGTCCTGCTTGGTATGATCGTCTCAATCATCGCATCGGCGGCCGGAGTACAGGCTCAACAAGGGGGCGCGGGAGCGGGGCCGAACAACAGCGGTCCTGTAGACTTAAACCGTCAGCGGGTTTTCGAAGAGTTCCAAGTAGGCTTTGCCGACTCCAATCGATTGACGACGCGGCCTGTGCCGACGTTACCGGGAGAAATTAGGCAGGGGCTGGACGTTCACGACTCAAAGGGATTGGTGATCGGCAAAGTCGAGTCCGTCGGTAAAAGCTTTGCGACGGTGTCGAGCGCGATCGGTAGCGTCGAGGTAGACTTCACCTCCTTTGCAAAAAACAAGAACGGGCTCTTGATCAATATGCCCAAGAGCAAGATCGACGTGCTGATGGCGCGAGGTCATCCGGCATCGTGAGGGGCCGATAGGCTCAGTCCCGGCCGTCGCCTCTTCACAGGGCCCAGTGTCCCCCGCCGCGCTGCGCCCCGCCGACGTCTGACTCGAAAAAGCGGACGGGCCGCAATCGCGTGATCCGATCGGACCGATGCGTCCGGTTTCTCCCGTCGGACGTTGAGCAGCATCGACCACGCCACCGTGGCCGTCCGCGACCCGTTCGCAGGTACCATGTCGGCGTCTAGGCCGGCAGAACTGAAGGATCCGATGCGATGTTGACGAAAAAGCTGATGCTGCTGAGCGGCGTGGTCGCGGTCCTTGGCGGCTGTGGTCAGACGACTTCGACGGACTCGAACACCTCGACCGCGAACATCGCCATGGGCAACACCACCGCGAGTGCGACCCCGGCCGTAAACCGCGTCCGCGGCGTCATCACCGCGATCGGCACCGACGCGCTGACCGTCCAGACCTATGACGGCAAGTCGGCCACCGTGCCGCTCGACGCCAATACCAAGTTCGCCTGGGTGGTGAAGTCCGACCTGTCGACGCTCAAGGACGGCGACTTCATCGGCACCGCGACGACCGGTCCCGACGACGCCCTGCGTGCGGTCGAACTGGTCATCTTCCCCGAGGCGATGCGCGGCACCGGCGAGGGGCATTATCCCTGGGACGTCCCCGGCGCGGTCGCGGCTGCAGGCGGCGGCATGAGCGGGTCGAGCGCGATGACCAACGGCACCGTCGACGGGCAGAGCGCGATGACCAACGGCACCGTCGATGGCCAGAGCGCGATGACGAATGGCACGGTCGCGCAGCAGAGCGGCATGACCAACGGCACCGTTACCGGCGGCGCAGGCAAGCCCGGCGAGACCAAGCTGAGCATCTCGTACAAGGGCGGCAAGGCACAGGTCGTCGTTCCCGTCGGCACGCCGATCGTCCGGTTCGAGCCGGCCGAGCGCACGGTCCTCGCCAAGGGCCAGAAGCTGTTCGCGATCGTCACGACCGACTCCAAGGGCGCCAAGTCGGTCGCCGTTGGCAAGGACGGCCTGACGCCGCCGATGTAATCGTACTAACACGTTAATATAACTAGGAAAGGTCGGGGTGGCGCTAAGGTCATCCCGGCCTTTTCCGTTTGGAGGCATCGGATACGCGAGGGCACGTTGGTGTGACCTTATCGTAACCTTTGGCCGTTTGCGCGCCGATCACCGCAACGACCCCGTCTTCAAAAATCGCACGATCGCCGCTAAGACGCTTGCAAACCTGTATCCGTAAAGGCGCTGCATGACCGTCATCACCGAAGCCGACCTGATCGAAAGCGTCGCCGACGCGCTCCAGTTCATCAGCTACTACCACCCGATGGATTACATCCGCGCCTTGGGCGTCGCGTACGAGGCCGAGCAATCGCCCGCCGCCAAGGATGCGATCGCGCAGATCCTGACCAACAGCCGGATGTGCGCCGAGGGCCACCGCCCGATCTGCCAGGACACCGGGATCGTCACGATCTTCGTCAAATGGGGCCAGGATTGCCGCCTCGACTCGACCCGCTCGCTCCAGGAAGTGATCGATGAGGGCGTGCGGAAAGCCTATCTCAACCCCGAGAACAAGCTGCGTGCGTCGATCCTCGCCGACCCCGCCTTCACCCGCCGCAACACCAAGGACAACACGCCGAGCGTGATGCATGTCGAGATGGTGCCCGGCAACACCGTCTCGATCGACGTCGCGGCGAAGGGCGGCGGCAGCGAGAACAAGTCGAAGTTCAAGATGATGAACCCGAGCGACTCGATCGTCGACTGGGTGCTCGAGATGATCCCGCAGATGGGCGCCGGCTGGTGCCCGCCCGGCATGCTCGGCATCGGCATCGGCGGCACCGCCGAGAAGTCGATGATCCTCGCCAAGCAGTCGCTGATGGGCTCGATCGACATGGCGCAGCTGAAGGCGCGGGGCCCCAAGAACGACATCGAGGCACTGCGGATCGAGATCTACGACAAGGTCAACGCGCTCGGCATCGGCGCGCAGGGACTTGGCGGACTTTCGACTATTCTCGACGTGAAGATCTTCGACTGGCCGACGCACGCCGCGTCGAAGCCGGTGGCGATGATCCCGAACTGCGCCGCCACGCGCCACGCGCATTTCGTGCTCGACGGCTCGGGTCCGGTGTATCTAGAGGCGCCAAAGCTGGAGGAATGGCCCGACGTCAACTGGACGCCCGACAAGGCCGCGATCCGCGTCGATCTCGACACGCTGACGCCCGACGTCGTGCAGACGTGGAAGCATGGCGACCGCCTGCTGCTCAACGGCAAGATGCTGACCGGGCGCGATGCGGCGCACAAGCGGATCAAGGACATGCTCGATGCGGGCGAGCCGCTACCGGTCGATTTCAAGGGTCGCGTGATCTATTATGTCGGCCCGGTCGATCCGGTCGGCGCGGAAGTCGTCGGACCTGCGGGCCCCACCACGGCGACGCGGATGGACAAGTTCACGCGGATGATGCTCGACCAGGGCCTTTTGGCGATGGTCGGCAAGGCGGAGCGCGGCGGCGATGCGACCAAGGCGATCGCGGAAGCCAAGTCGGCGTATCTGATGGCGGTCGGCGGCGCGGCGTATCTGGTCGCGCGCGCGATCAAGGGATCGAAGGTCGTCGGCTTCGCGGATCTCGGCATGGAAGCGATCTACGAGTTCGAGGTCAGCGACTTCCCGGTGACCGTTGCGGTCGATTCCGCGGGCGAGAACGTCCACCAGCTCGCACCGTTGGTCTGGCGTGAGAAGATCGCGCGTGAGGGGTTGCTGACGCCGGCATGACGACGCGCGGAGGCAGAAGGGGGCGGGGGTCCATCCGGTGGGTCGTGGCCTTCCTCCTTCTGCTTGCCGTCGCGGTCGTCCACGCGCCGCAGTTGCTAGCGTTTCCGAATGAGCAGCACGTCGGCACCGTCACCGTCTATGCCGAGCGTCCGATCGATCCGCGGATCGCCAGCGAACTGGCGCGCGCGGAAGGGTTGCTGCGCGCCAGTCCGATCTACACCGGCCGGCTCGATCGTTCGCTGTTCCTGACGGACGGTGGCTGGCGGTGGCGGCTTTTGGCGATCCAATCGCCGGGCGCCTTTGCGTTCCGCCGGCCCTTCAGTGCGGCGATCGTTTTCAACCGCAGCGACGTCGCCGCCGACCGCGTGACGAACGGTCGTGCGATCGGTGGTACCCGGACGCTGTCCGGCGTGATCGCGCACGAGACGACGCACATCATGATCGCCAACCATCTCGGCGAAATACGCAGCGCGCTGCTCCCGACCTGGCGGCAGGAGGGGTATGCGGATCATGTCGCGCGCGAGAGCAGCCTGACGGACGCGGAGGCCGCCAGCCTTCGACAGATCGATCCGGCCGCGCCGGCACTGGTATATTACGATGCTCGCCGACGGGTGGCGGCGGCGTTGGGCGCCAAGCGCGGATCGGTCGACGCGTTCTTCGCGGGCGGCTGAACGAAGCCGAGCCCGGAACGCACCCCGGCCAGTCCTGTTGGTAATACGACCTCATCGGAGCACGCTCATCATGCCTAAGACCGCAATCGCCCTCGTCGCAGCCTTCGCTTTCGCGACCACGGCCTCGGCCCAGACCACCGCGCCACAATCGGCGCCGACGCAGGGTGGCTTGGGCAGCCTCGGGGGACTCGGCGGTCTGCTAGGTGGCGCGTTGCCGAACATCGGATCGATCGGCGCGGGCAATGCTGCCGGGTTGCTCGGCTATTGCCTGAAGAACAATCTGCTCGGGCAAGGCGGTGCACTTGGCGCCTTAACCGGCGGGCGGAATGCAGCGTCACGAGCGGGCAGCGCGAAGGCCCCGGCTACTGGCGCGCAGTCGATCCTCCAGCGTCTGACCGGGCGACAGGGTGTGCAGACTTCGCCGGGCTATGCCGCGGGACAGGAAGGCGAAGTGCAGGCGCCGAACGGCCAGGCGTTTTCACTCGACGACCTCGGCGGGCAGGTGAAGACGCGGATGTGCAGCATCGTCCTCAATCGGGCGAAGTCGTTCCTGTAGGGGCGGTCTTGGGCAGTCGGCGTCTCTACGGGGCAAAGCGCAGCGTGTGTACCTGAACCAGCATGTTTCCCCGCGAAGGCGGGGATTCAGACTGGGCTCCCGCCTTCGCGGGAGAACAAGGACGTGCGCTGGCCCTTCGATCTGCCACGGACGACGGCGTGCCAAACCTCTCGGAATCTCTGGATAGTTTCGGCCGCACAATGCCGCAAAACTTAAACGATCGAGTACGTAGCGCGGTGAAGTCTGGAATTGGCCCCACATTAGGCGGCGCGGGCAGGGCAATGGTTTGCCCCCGAGCGCGGCATGCCAACACGCCCCGTAGTTCCCACAAACGAAAAGAGGCTGCCGGATCGTCTCACGACGAACCGACAGCCTCCTGACATGGTCAGCGGCCGGAGAGCTCCAGCCCGGAGGACCATGCGTACCGCCTATCCTATGGACCACGTGTTGACTGGGAGAGGATACTCCCCACGCGGACCGGCGGACTTAGCGGTGCGTCCCCCGAACGAACCGAACCGAACTCACTGCTGAACCATGAGACATCGGATCACCTCCTTTCGCTTGTTGAAACAACGCGGCCAAGCCTGACCGCAACGCCAATGTGTGCCGACCGCGTCTGCGATACAAGCCTTGTTTTACGGAAGTTTTCGGTCAATCCTGTGCGACTGCCGGTTCACCGAAGTCAGCCGCGGCAATCCTCGGTGACGCGCTCGATCTCGGCCCAGGCGGGCACCACCAGTGGCGGCAGTCCGGCTTGCTGGACGACGAACCGCCCGCGACTGAACCCCATCGCTTCCAGCAACGAATCGTTCGGCATCAGTGAGGCCGCGACATAAGGCGGCGTGCCTCCGGTCGGCTGTACGGACACGGCCCGCGTAACACTCGACGTGCGGATCGTCAGCGGCGTCGGCGTACTGCCCGCGCGCGACAGATAGACTTGGCGCGCCGCGGTGTCGCATCGCACCGTCAGCGACGCGTCGGCATTGGCAGGCCCGAACAACGCGATCGAACCGCGCGCATCGCGGCGATACACCCACGTCCCCGGCGAATACGGCCAGTCGCGCCAGTCGGCAGCAATCGGTGCCGGACGCGGCTCCGGGGCAGGGGCCGGGGCGACGGTGCGCGGCGGGGGCGGCGCTTCGGCCCGCGGTGGCGGCACGCAGCCCGCGATCGACGCGAGCGTCGCCAGACCGGCAAGCCGCGCCAGGACGAGAGGGCTGGCAAGCGATCGCAAGCCGACGAGGTGAGGGGACGGAGTGCGCATCGCATCGCTATGCGGCACGCCCGGCGGTCGCTCAAGTACGACGAAGCGCACCGGCCGGGAACCGCCGCACGGTGATACCGGTTCAACGACGGAAGAAATCAGGAGAACGTCCATGTCCGATACCGCCGCCCAGACGCCCACCCAGTTGCTCGTCCAGTCGAATATCTCCGGCACGATGAAGGTCGAGAGCCGTGACGGCGACAATGTCGGCTCGGTCCACGCGTTCATGGTCCACAAGGGCACCGGCCGCGTCACCCACGCCGTGCTCAGCCTCGGCGGCTTTTTCGGCATGGGCAAGAGCTTCTATCCGCTGCCGTTCGCGCTCCTCCAGTTCGACGCCGTCCGCGACCTCTACGTCGTCACGATCGACAAGCGCGTCCTCGAAGGCGGCCCAAGCTGGGCAAACAACGCACCGGTCTTCGACCAGGCTTATGCCGACCGTGTGGCAAGCTATTACGGGTCGAGCAGCGAAGACCTCATCGTCGGCTAAGCTACATTTCGACCGGTGCGGGTGACTGCCCGCACCGGTAACTTCCGCGTTCACCGCGACCGCGAACCGCCCATCCGCATTTTCTGACTCTTGCCGTAGCGCGTTTTGCGTGTCCCAGGCTTGCCCTCGTTCGAACGCCCCATGACCGGCGCCTTCTGCTGGTCGACCGGCAGGCCTAGTTCCTCGTTCTCCAGCTGACGAATCTCGTCGCGCAGACGCCCGGCGGTTTCGAACTCGAGATCGCTCGCGGCCTTTCGCATCTGCTTCTCGAGGTCCTCGATATACGCGCGCAGGTTGTGGCCGACCATGTGCGGGCGGTCCTCGTCGATCGGGATCGTCACCTGATCCTGGCTCGCGACGTGTGCGATGATGTCGCCGATGTTGCGGCGGATCGTCGTCGGGGTGATGCCGTGTTCGGTGTTGTACGCGACCTGCTTCTCGCGGCGCCGCGAGGTCTCGTTCACCGCGCGCTCCATCGATCCGGTGACGCGGTCGGCGTACAGGATCACGCGGCCGTCGACGTTGCGCGCCGCGCGGCCGATCGTCTGGATCAGCGACGTTTCGGAGCGCAGGAAGCCCTCCTTGTCCGCATCGAGGATCGCGACCAGCCCGCATTCGGGGATGTCCAATCCCTCGCGCAGCAGGTTGATGCCGATCAGCACGTCGTACACGCCCAGCCGCAGGTCGCGGATCAGTTCGATGCGCTCCAGCGTCTCGACGTCGCTATGCATGTAGCGGACCTTGATCCCCGCCTCGTGCATATACTCGGTCAGGTCCTCCGCCATCCGCTTGGTCAGCGTGGTGACGAGCGTGCGATACCCTAGCGCCGTCGTCTTGCCGACCTCGACGATCAGGTCCTGGACCTGTTCCTCGACCGGCTTGATCTCGACGGGCGGATCGATCAGCCCGGTCGGGCGGATGACCTGTTCGGCGAACACGCCGCCGGTCTGCTCCATTTCCCAGCTGCCGGGGGTCGCCGAGACGTAGGTCGTCGGCGGGCGCATCGCGTCCCATTCGTTGAAGCGCAGCGGGCGGTTGTCGATCGCGCTCGGCAGGCGGAAGCCATACTCCGCAAGAGTCAGCTTGCGACGGTGATCGCCGCGCGACATGCCATTGATCTGGCCAATCGTGACGTGGCTCTCGTCGACGAACAGCAGCGCGTTGTCGGGGAGATATTCGAACAACGTGGGTGGCGGCTCGCCCGGCATGCGACCGGTGAGGAAGCGCGAGTAATTCTCGATCCCCGCGCAGGAGCCGGTGGCGGCGATCATCTCCAGGTCGAAGTTGGTGCGCTGCTCGAGCCGCTGCGCCTCCAACAGCTTGCCCTCTAGCACCAGCTCCTTGAGCCGCTCGGCGAGCTCGTGCTTGATCGCCTCGCCCGCCTGCTTGAGCGTCGGTCCAGGCGTCACGTAATGCGAGTTCGCGTAGACGCGCACCGAGTTCAGCGACGCGACCTTCTTGCCGGTCAGCGGATCGAACTCGATGATCTCCTCGATATCGTCGCCGAAGAACGAGATGCGCCACGCGCTGTCCTCGTAATGCGACGGGAAGATCTCCAGCGTGTCGCCCTTCACGCGGAAATTACCACGCTGGAACGCCGCGTCGTTGCGCTTGTACTGGAGCGCAACGAGCTTGCGCACGATCTCGCGCTGGTCGACCGTCGTGCCCTTCTTGAGATCGAAGATCATCGCCGAATAGGTCTCGACCGAGCCGATGCCGTACAGGCACGACACCGACGCGACGATGATGACGTCGTCGCGTTCGAGCAGCGCGCGGGTCGCGGAATGCCGCATCCGGTCGATCGACTCGTTGGTCGACGATTCCTTCTCGATGTACGTGTCGGAGCGCGCGACATACGCCTCGGGTTGGTAATAATCGTAATAGCTGACGAAATATTCGACCGCGTTGTCGGGGAAGAACGACTTCATCTCACCATATAACTGCGCGGCCAGGATCTTGTTCGGCGCAAGGATCAGCGCGGGACGCTGGACGCGGTTGATGACGCTGGCCATCGTGAAGGTTTTGCCCGAGCCGGTAACGCCGAGCAGCACCTGGTCCTTCTCGCCGTCGCCGATGGCGGAGACGAGCTCGGCGATCGCGGTAGGCTGGTCGCCTGCGGGTTCGTATTCGCTGACGAGGTTGAACCGCTTTCCACCCTCGACCTTGTCGGGACGCGCGGTCGGGCGGTGCGGGACGAAGCTCTCGCCGGTTTCGGGCTCGGCGAGACTGGTGCGGATCTGAATGGCCATCGAGGGGGAATATGGGGAACATCGCTCGAGTCGGCAACGGCCACGGGACCTGTTTGGCCGATGCCAAGTTTAGCTGTTGTTGACCCGTCCGGCTCGCGCCCATAATGCGACCGTTTCGCAAGCCATCGATCCGCCAGCGCCCGCGCGTAGGCCAAGGAATAGACGCATGACCGCCCCGACCGTCGAAGCAACCCGCGCGCCCGCGCTGATCCCCGAGACCCCCGCGTTCCTCAACGCCAAGGTGCTGTGGGTGCGCCACTGGAACGAACATCTGTTCAGCTTCGCGATCGAGCGGCCATCGACCTTCCGTTTCCGCTCGGGCGAGTTCGTGATGATCGGCCTGCCGCAGGAAGGGGGCAAGCCGATCATGCGCGCCTATTCGATCGCGTCCCCGCATTATTCGGAAGAGCTCGAGTTCCTGTCGATCAAGGTCGAGGACGGCCCGCTGACCTCGAAGCTCCAGCTGATCCAGCCCGGCGACGAAGTGTATCTCGGCAAGAAGCCGACCGGTACGCTGGTGCTCGACGCGCTGCTGCCGGGGAAGCGGTTGTTCATGTTCTCGACCGGCACCGGCCTTGCGCCGTTCCTTAGCCTGATGCGTGATCCCGACGTGTATGCGGCCTATGAGCAGGTGATCGTCGTGCACAGCGTGCGCCGCGTGAGCGATCTTGCGTATCACGACGAGATGGTCGGCCTGCTGGCGGAGGACCCGCTGATCGCCGACGAAGCGCAGACGCAGTTCCACTATATTCCGACCGTGACGCGCGAGCCGTTCCGCACCACGCGGCGGATCGGTGCGCTGATCGAGGATGCGTCGCTGTTCGGCCACCCGGTCCGCGGCGAGCAGAAGCTGAACCCCGAGACCGACCGCGCGATGCTGTGCGGCTCGACCGAGATGATCAAGGAATTCGCGGTAATGCTCGAGGCTAACGGCTTCGAGGAGGGCGCGAATTCGAAGCCGGGTACGTTCGTGATCGAGCGCGCCTTCGTCGGCTGATGGCGTTGCGCTTTGGGTTCCCCCGCGAACGCGGGGGCCCAGGGATTACTGCACCGTCGCATGCCGGGAGGGTTCGGGCCTGGGCCCCCGCCTTCGCGGGGGGACAGCTAGTTGCGTCCCCGCGTAACCCGCCGATATCGCTCCTTATTCATAAGAGGAGAGACCCATGATCGGTTACGCAACGCTCGGCACCAACGATATCGACGCCGCACTGGCGTTCTACGATGCGCTGTTCGCAACGGTCGGCGGCAAGCGCCTCATGCAGATGCCCGACGCACGCCAACTCACCTTCTACGGCGCAGGCCCCGACAAGCCGATGCTCGTGATCGGCAAGCCCTATGACGGCGCGGCCGCGACCGCGGGCAACGGTACGATGGTCGCGCTGGCGGCAGATTCGCGCGAGCAAGTCGATCAGGTCTACGCCAAGGCGATCGAACTGGGTGCAGCGGACGAAGGCGCTGCCGGCACCCGCGGGCCCGAGGAGATGGGCTTCTACGGCGCATATTTCCGCGATCCCGACGGCAACAAGCTCTGCGTGTTCAAGATAGGGTGAAGCGGAGGATCACCGCACCGGCAATCTAGGCGGTGTCGCTTCATATCATACACCACCCCGGCGAAGGCCGGGGCCCAATTGGGGAAGGCCGCTAATGTTGGACAGCCCCTCGTTACTGCCACCTTTCCAATTGGGCCCCGGCCTTCGCCGGGGTGGTAGAAGGCAAATTCGGCGTTACTCTTCTCTCTCGTTGTTCTACCGCGAAGGCGGGAGCCCAGTCTGGATCCCCGCCTTCGCGGGGAAAAAGGTTTACTCGGTCGAAGGGGATAGCCGCCGAACTTCTCCAGAGTGACGGACAATTTAGCGCAATGCGCGAACCTGCGGCGTATCGAGGCACCGCAACAACGCCTCCCGCGGCATCGCGTTAACCGCCGCCGGCTTCACATACCCCGCAACCTCCGTGGGCCGCCCAATCGCCACCGGCTCGAACCCAGTCTGCCCCGTACACCGCATCGCCGCCGCCAGCAGTTTCGGCGGCGTATCATACCCCTCGAACGACAGCCGGAACGTCCCCCAGTGAATCGGGATCGCGTGCGCCGCGCCGAGCCGGCGATACACCTCGACCGCGTCGACCGGCCCGATATGGCTCCCCGACTCCATCTGCCCATCGACGAACCGGAACGCGCCGATCGGGATCAGCGCAAGCCGGATCGGCCCCAGCGCCGCCGCCTCACCCGGCCACTGGCCGTCGCCCATCCCGGTATCGCCCGCAAAGAACACATTCCCGCCCGGGAGCGTCACGACGAAGCTCGACCACAGCGCACGATTCCGATCGGTGAACCACCGGCTGCCCCAATGGTGGTTGCGCGTCACGGTAACGGACACGCCCGGCTTGATCGCCACCCGCTGCCCCCAGTCGAGCGCAGTCGCCTGCGCCCCGGTCTGGCCGATCACGCTGTCGTTGCCCAAGCTGGTGACGATCCGCGGCCGATCGCGCTGCCACAGTCGCTTCAGCGTCGCCTTGTCGAGATGATCGTAGTGATTGTGGCTGACCAGCACGAGGTCGATCCTGGGAAGCGCATCGAAGGCGATCCCCGGCTCGGCGACACGACGCGGCCCCGTGCCCAGCGGCCCCGCCTTCTCCGCCCAGACCGGATCGGTGAGGATGTTGAGCCCCTGCGTCTGGATCAGCACGCTGGCATGGCCGACCCACGTCACGACCATCCGCTCGCCCTCGACGCGGGCGGGCGGCGCGACGCGGTTCACCGCGACCGACTTCGGCCACGCAGGCCGGCCATCGCTGCCCGTGAAATACTTCCAGAAGAAGCTCGCCCGGCCACCGCCACTGCCCTTGGGCTGAATTTGCCGGGTATCCGCGTCGCCATCGGGATTGGAGAACCGCGCACCGTCGAAATGGCTCGACGTCGCCCCACGATAATAGATTCGGTCGAGAAATTGCGGCACGATCGTCACAACCAGCGCACCGATCACGATCAGCAACAGGATCGCACCGCCGACGATCTTCAATAGTCTCGTCACGGCGTTCCTGTCTGCATGGGATTGGATGTCGCCCTAACGCACGCTGTCGATCATCGTTCAGATCACGCGCGCAATCCGGTCCGCCGCGCGAAATTCCGCCGCTCGAAATTCCATTGCCACAGCATTAGCAACGGCACGACGATCGTCTCCATGCCCAGCCCGAGCACATGGCCCTGCGACGGCACGCCGACCGCGATCAACGATATCAGCCGCGACACGCCCCCGACGAAGATCAGCCCGCCGAGCAGCCGGAACCGCGGCCCCTTGCGCTCGATATCCGGAATGCAACTGACGAACCCGAGACCTGTCGCGAAGAATATCCCCGAGATATACCGGAAATGGCTGTCGAGATCCCTCGGCACATCGGCGAGATGCCCGAACGGCGCAGGGCCGTGCAGGATACCCTGGCCGCCGACGATCAGCGGCAACAGGCACGCCACCGCGATAACGGCCTGCAACAGGCGCTTCTCGATCGAGCCGGTCATGGCAGGGGCCTCAGCAATTCTGGGCGAATACGAAATGCGCGGAGCGAAATCCGCACCTCGAAGATAAACGAGATGAGCGCCGCGATCAGCAGGATCATCGCCAAGATGAAGCACACCGCGACGTAGGTCCCGAAGTGCAGCTTCGCGAGTTCGGCGATGAACAGCAGCGCGATCAGGATACACGTCATGATCGCGCTGGAGACCGCGAGGAACAGCGCGAAGTTAATGATCGTCATCCGGCGGTCGAGCAGGCGCAGTTCCCAGACGAACCGGACATGCTCGGGTCCAGTGCTGCTCGCGTGGAGATGCTCCAGCTTGCGTGCGCGGTCGATCACCCGCGACAGGCGTCCGGCCAGCACGTTGAGCAACTGGCCGATACCCGCCAGCATGAACACGGGCGCTAGCGAAAGCTGGATCGTCTGAGCGATCGTCGAGACGGCGGGGATCGTCGGCATGCCGGCACCATGTGGTAAAACGCGCTCGATAGGAAGAACGCGCGTACCGCATGGCGTCGCAATACAGCGGCTTGCCGCTGTTTGCCTCGCGCAGGCCCCCGGGTGCCGGTCAGAAGTCCTTGCGCAGCAGCAGCCCGGCATAGCGCTTGTCGTCGCGCGGCACGAACCGGACGGTGCCGGCGAACGTGCCGGCGGTCAGGAACGACGAATAGGACGTGTTCGTCAGGTTCTTGACGTACGCACGCAGCTGCCACCCGGACGTATCGCTCAGTACCGCGACGCTCGCGTTCCAGATCGCATAGGATGGCTGGACCGTGCTCGGCGTCTCGGCGAGTGAATATTGCACCTTGCTGCTGAACGTCACATCGGTCTGGAGCTCCAGCGCTAGCGTGTCGGTCAGCCCGAACTTGTACGCGGCATTCTCGTACAACTTGATCTTCGGCGCATAGGGGAGCGGCTGGCCGTTGATGTTGCAGCTCGTCGGCGCGCCGGTCGGGCAGAGGAAGTTGCGCACCGTCGCATCGGTATAGGCGGCGGAGATGTCGAGCGTCAGGCCCTTGGTCGGGCGCAGCGTCACGTCCGCCTCGACCCCGCGCGAGCGGACCGATCCGGCGTTGATCAGCCGGCTGACCTGCGCGCCCGCGACGACGTCGTTAAAGCTCGCCTGATACCCGTCGAAATTGGTCGTGAACGCGGCGAGGCTATAGCTCAGCGCACGGTTCGCGGTGCTGCCCTTCAGCCCGACCTCATAGGAGTTGGACGTCTCCGGGCTCAGCGGCACTTCGTCGAGCGGCGTCGTCGCGTTCAGCGATCGCATGTTGAAATACACGTTGTACGCCGGGCCCTTATAGCCGTGCGAATAGGTGAAATAGGTCTGCGCATGCTCGCCGAGATCGTACTGGAGCCCGAGGCGATAGCTGTCGCCGCGCTTGTCGATCCCGCCGGTCGCGTTGTGATACGCGCGGACGCCGGGCCGATCGAGCGCCGCCGCGCCGGTGTTGAGCGGATCCGCGGTCGACGTGCGGACGTGGTAGAAATCGAGACTGTCCCAGGTCGAGCGATAGCCGGCGATACCGCGGAATTTCGGCGTGAAATTGACGTTCGCCTCACCGAACAGCGCGTAATTGTCGTTGGTGATGCCGTAGTTGGCGACGCCCGTCGTCGTGCTCTGCGCGCCACCCGCCGCGAGCGAAGTCAGCGTGCGCTGGTATCGCTCGTCGGTCGTTGCGTGGAGGTAATAGGCGCCAACGACATAGTCGATGAGGCCACCCTTGGGCGACGTCAGCCGCAGTTCCTCGGAGAATTGCTTGGTGTTGACGCTGCCTGCGTCCTGTCCCGACGGGAACGCGGTCGAGAGCGCGGCGACGCTGTCGTAATCCTGGCGCTGGTTATTGAGCCATTGCCGCCAGCCGGTGATCAAGGTGACGTGGTAATCGCCGAGCGCGAGTTCGCCGGTGAACGACCCGCCGTAATTCTCGTCCTTCACGTCGGTGATCGAATTGTTGTTGGTCCGGCGATTGCTCGGTCCGGCGACGATCCCGCTTGCACCCAGCGCGGCGGCGAGATCGGGTGAATTGGTGACAACACCGGTGGGATACGCCGTACGGCTGGTGGCGGCGTAGACGCTGGTCGGGGTGGTATCGTGTGAGTTGAGGTAATCGCCGATGATCGTGAACTTCAGGGCGTCGGACGTCGTCACGACCAGCTTGCCGCGCGCGCCATAACGCCGGTAGCCGTTGACGTCCTGGTTGCGTGCGACGTTGCGGACGTTGCCCTGATAGTCGTCGTACAGCCCGCCGATCAGGGCTTGCACCTTGCCGGGGACGAGCGCGCCAGAGATGCCGGCCTTGATCCGGTATTCCTCGTCGGAGGTGATGCCGGCCTCGCCGAACGCGCGGAATTCGTCGGTCGGGTTGCGGGTGACGATGTTGACCACGCCCGCCGAGGCGTTCTTGCCGAACAACGTGCCCTGCGGTCCGCGCAACACCTCGATCCGCTCGACTTCGCCGAGGTCGAGCGTCGATTGGCCGGGGCGGGTGAGGACGACGCCATCGAGCACGGTCGACACCGATGGCTCGACGCCCGGCGAGGTCGTGATCGTGCCGACGCCGCGGATGAAGATCGTGCGATCCTTGTTCGACGCGCCGCTGCGGAAGCCGACCGACGGAATCGTCGCGGCGATGTTCTCGACCGTGTTCAACTGGCGCTCGGCGAGCGACTGACCGCTGACCGCGGTGATCGCGATCGGCACCGATTGGAGCGTCTCGTTGCGGTAGCGCGCGGTAACGATCACTTCGTCGCTCTGCGCCGCCGGGGCAGGCGTGGTGGTCGGCGCAGTCACCGGTGTCGTCGCGGGAATATCCTGCGCAGCAGCCGGAGTGGCGAGCGCGACGAGTGCGGTGCCAGCGAACAACGCGACATGGCGCCGCTGGATGCGTGGGTCGATCATGGGTTCCCTCCCCGAAATTGATGCCGCCTTGTAAATCCCATTCGGGCGATGGGTATAAAGAACGATATGCAGGTGCGTCGTATCAGCTTTAGCGCGCCTCGATCGGTCGCAGCGTCGGCAGCAGCAGCTGGATCCATCCGACCGCGAGCAGGTACGACACGCTCGCGAACAGGAATAACGGAAGATATCCAAGGCCTGCGGTGAGCACGAGCCCCGCGACCTTGGCGATCACCATCCCCCCGACATTGCCGCTGAACGACCCGAACGCGGTCACGCGACCGAGCTTGTCCTGTGGCACGACGTCGGCGATCAGCGCGAAGAGATTGGTCGAAAATGCCTGATGTGCCGCGAGCGTCAGTGCCATGAGCCCGATCGTGACCGCGTAATTGCCCGCGTAGAGCACCAGCGGGATCGGCAGCACGCAAAGCGCGGCGACCAGCAAGATGCCTTTGCGCACCGCGTTGATGCTGTAGCCAAGACTCAGCAACCGCGTCGAGACGCCGCCGCCGAGCAACGACCCGACCGCCGCGCCACCATAAGCAATGGCGAGCGGCACACCGAG
Source organism: Sphingomonas sp. PAMC26645 (assembly GCF_004795835.1). NCBI lineage: Bacteria > Pseudomonadati > Pseudomonadota > Alphaproteobacteria > Sphingomonadales > Sphingomonadaceae > Sphingomonas > Sphingomonas sp. PAMC26645. The sequence goes on along the minus strand of NZ_CP039249.1, from coordinate 41,131 downwards.
CGCAACGCCGGTCAGCCCGTATTGCCGGTGGAAGAAGTCAGGCAACCAGAACAGCAGCAGCCACCACGTCGCATCCGACAGGATCTTGGCAACCGCGATCGCCCAGGTCTGGCGGTTGCGCAGGATCGGGCCGTACTCGGTGAGGGGAGCGGTATCCGTCTTGACCGGACGGGGCGGGGAGAAAGTCACGCGCCGTGTCGCGACCAGCCATACTGCAGCCCAGACGAGCCCTAGAACGCCCGCAGCGACGAACGTCCCGCGCCACCCGACCAGCAGCGCAACACCCGGGATCGCTAGCGGCGCCAGGATCGCGCCGATGCTGTTGGCGGCGTTGGTCGCGCCGAACCCGCTCGATCGCCAGTTCTTGGGCAGCACCGACGCGATCGTCTTGATCCCCGTCGGCGTTCCCATCGCCTCGGTTGCGCCGAGGCTGACGCGAATCATCACGAATTCGGTCATCGACCGCGCCCAGCCATGCGCCATCGCCGCGATGCTCCACGCCGCGACGCCGATCGGGTTCGCCCATTTGACGCCGAGCTTGTCGACGATCCACCCGGTGAACAGGAATGCAAACGCCGCGCCGCCCTGGAACCACGCGGCGAGGGTCCCGTAATCATCGTCGCTCCAACCAAGGTCGGTGGCGATGATCGGCTTCAGCACGGAGATGATCTGGCGGTCGACGAGGTTGAGGATGCCCGCGGTGACGACGAGCGCGAACAGCAGCGCGCGGGCGCGGGCGCCGAGTTGCGCGACGGTCTTGGTAGGCTTGGTCATACGCGCCTAGCATGGACGAGGCGCGCGCGGTGGCCAGCCAGTTTCTCTTCACCGACCCGGTTATTTGGTTGCAGCGGGGCGGACAGGCTGGCCCTCACTTCGCGGATTTGTTCGGGGATTATCTGATCAATCAAGCACGCTTGTTTCCCCGCGAAGGCGGGGATCCAGACTGGGCTCCCGCCTTCGCGGGAGAACATGGAGGAGAGGGCCACCGCCAACCCAATACCACCCCGGAGTTGGCCGGGGCCCAATTGGAAAGGTCGCAGTAACGGAGCGGAGCGCTCAGTTAGCAACGTTCCCCAACTGGGCCCCGGCCTTCGCCGGGGTGGCGCTACTGTGGGGTGGGTGCGTAATTGAACCGCAAGCGGCCTCTTATATCACCAAAGGCCCATGCTCGATCCGCGGCAACACATGCCGCGCAAACAGATCCGCCTCGGCCGCATGCGGATACCCGGAGAGAATAAACGCATCGATCCCCTCGGCCCTATACGCGTTCAGCTTAGCCAACACCTGGTCCGGATCGCCAACGATCGCCGCCCCGCATCCAGACCGAGCCCGCCCGATGCCCGTCCACAGGTTCGCCTCCGCATAGCCGTCGTCCGATCCTTCGCGCAGCTCGGCCTGACGCCGCACGCCAGCCGACTGCGAGTCCAGCGAGCGCTCCCGGATCGCACGACCCTCGGCATCGTCGAGCTTCGAGAGTAGCCGGTCGGCGGCAACGCGGGCTTCCGCCTCAGTCTCGCGCACGACGACATGCACTCGGTATCCGAACCGCAAAGTCCGACCGTGCTTTGCCGCCCGCGACCGTAGATCCGCAACGATCGCGCGGACCGCATCCATCGTATCCGGCCACATCAAATACACGTCGGCATTGGTGGCCGCCGCATCGCGCGCAGCCTCCGAAAGCCCACCGAAATATAGTGCCGGGCAGCGTCCCGACACCGTCGTCACGCGCGGCGGATCGACCTTCAGCTTCCAGAATGCGCCGTCATAATCGAGCGGCTTGCCGTCGAGCAACGTCCGCAAGATATGCATCGCCTCGACCGTGCGCGCATACCGCGGCGCACTCTCCAGCTTCTCGCCGGGCAGGTCGCTTGAGATGATGTTGATCGCCAGCCGCCCGCCGAGCATCCGGTCGATCGTCGCGATCTGGCGCGCGAGTTGCGGCGGCCAGCTCTCGCCGATCCGCACCGCCATCAGCAACCGCAGGCGCTTCAGCATCGGCGCGATCCCCGCAGCGAACGCGGTCGTGTCGATCCCCAGCGCATAGCCCGACGGCAGCAGGATATTGTCGTAGCCGGCGGTCTCGGCCTGCATCACGATGTCGCGGCAATGCTCCCAGCTCGATTTCAGCGCCGCATCGGGCACGCCGAGAAACTCGTAATCGTCGTCGCACAGCGCGGAGAACCAGCTGATTTCGCAAGGGGGCAGGACGGTCATGGCAGATTCTCACCCATCCCGGCCTGCAGCACCGCATACCATTCGGGACGCGTCCACTCGACCTTGTACGCGTCCGCCGAGGCAGCGATCCGCGCAGGAGTCTGCGACCCGACGATCGGAATGATCCGCGCCGGATGCGCCATGATCCACGCGAGCGTCGCGGTCGCCGCATCGACGCCGTAGCGTGCGCCATGCTCGGCGAGCAGCTTGGCCGCGGGGTGATCGCCCTGCGCCAGCCGCCCGCCCCCGAGCGGCGACCACGCCATCACCGCGACATCGCGCCGCATCGCCTGGTCGAGCGTCCCGTCGAACAGCGGCGCGGTCCGCAGCGGCGAGAACTCAGGCTGCGTGCTGACGATCGGCTGGCCCAGGAAAGCCTGCAACGCGTCGAACTCGTCCACGCTGTAGTTCGACACGCCGATGCTGCGGATCTTGCCCGCCTCGACCATCCGGGTCAGCGTTTCGGCCACCTCGTGCGGATGCGTCAGGAAGTCGCGACGGTGGATCTGGTACAGGTCGACCTGCTCGACGCTGATCCGCGTCAGCGACGCGTCGAGCGCATCGGCAAGATACGTCGCGCTCGAATTATACGGGATGCCGGGACGGATGCCCGCCTTGGTCGCGATCACCATTTTCGCCCGCAATGACCGGTCTTCGGCCAGCGCCCGCCCGAACAGCGCCTCCGCCGAACCGAACCCGGCGGGCACGTCGCAGCCATAGATGTCGGCGGTGTCGAAGAAATTGATCCCCGCCCCCAAGGCCGCCTCGATCATGGCGTGGACCGGGGCAACCTCTCCGGCCAGCCGCCACATGCCCCAGGCTATCGGTGAAACAAGGATTTCGCTCTTGCCGAGCGGGCGAAGGTCGTTGGAAAGGCGGATCGTCGTCATGCAGGCGGCCATGGCATAGGGAATGACAGCTTGGTAGCCACGATCAGATACGGCGTCGTCGGAACGGGCATGATGGGCGTCGAACACCTTCGGAACCTGGCAATCCTGCCCGGTGCCGAGATCGTCGCGATCGCCGATCCGGTCGCGACCTCGATCGACTGGGCGACCGATGCGCTTGGCGACCGCGCCGCCACTGTCGCGCGGTTCGACAGCGTCGAGGCGTTCGCCAAAGCAGCAGATGTCGACGCGATCGTCATCGCCTCGCCCAACAACACGCACCGCGACGTGCTGGAACGACTGTTCGACATGGACGCCGCGATCCTGTGCGAGAAGCCGCTGGCGACGACGATCGAGGACGCCCGCTGGATCGTCGAGCGTGCAGGAGCCCACGCAAAGCCGTTCTGGACCGGCATGGAATATCGCTTCATGCCCCCCGCCGCCGCGTTTATCGAACAGGTGCGCGGAGGCCGTGTCGGCCGGCTCCAGATGCTCTCGATCCGTGAACACCGTTTCCCGTTCCTTCCCAAGGTCGGCGACTGGAACCGCTTCTCCGCCAACACCGGCGGCACGATGGTCGAGAAATGCTGCCACTTCTTCGACCTGATGCGACTGATCGTCGGCTCGGAAGCGGTCCGCGTATATTGCTCGGGCGCGATGGACGTGAACCATCTCGACGAGCGCTATGACGGCCAGCGGCCCGACATCATCGACAACAGTTTCACGACTGTCGACTTCGCCAACGGCGTGCGCGCAATGCTCGACCTCAGCATGTTCGCCGACGGTGCCGAGAACCAGGAGGAAATGTCCGCGACCGGCGACGCCGCTCGCCTCGACGTGCTGATCCCCGCAGGCGAACTGGTCTACTCCCCCCGCGTCGGTTTCCTGAACCCGAAGCAGGTCGAGCGTACCCACGTCGTCGTAGACCCCGCCGCCAAGGCGGCCGGCTCACACGAAGGCGCGACCTACTACCAGCACGCTGCGTTTGCCGCAGCGGTCCGCGGGGAGGGGCCGGTCCAAGTCACCGCGGAGGACGGCCTGCGCGCCGTCGCGATCGGCACCGCCGCCGAGATCAGCGCTCGCGAGCACCGCGTCGTGACGATGGCCGAACTCGGGCTCTAGAACGTTCGCGGAAGCGTCAATACAGACCCCGACGGAAGTCGGTGTCCCCGCAGGGGATGCTTGTCGCGACGATCAAATGTTGAAAAATGGTGCTGCCGGTGAGGATTGAACTCACGACCTCAGCCTTACCAAGGATGCGCTCTACCACTGAGCTACGGCAGCACTCGCTGGCATCGCTGCCGGCGGAGTGGGGCTAAGAGACGAGGGCGGGATGATTGTCAAGGCACCGCGCCGCAATGTAGGGCATATTTATGGATGATCGGGATCGAAAGGCGGCGGAGAAGGCCGAGCGCATGGCGGCTGCGCTGCGCGAGAACCTGCGGCGCAGGAAGGCGCAGGCGCGCGCCGTCGGCGCGGCACCTGCGACCAAGGATGAGCCTTCTAGCTGATCGCCCTTAAGGCAATGGCGCGCATTTGGCGGTCAGCCAGGCGTGATCTTCTGCGTCGGTCATTTCCGGCGCTAGAACCGCCAGCACTTGCGCGTGATAGTCGTCGACCCATTGGCGCTCTTCCGCGGTCAGCAACGCCGGCTCGATCAGCGTGCGCTCGATCGGGCAAAAGGTGAGCGTCTCGAAGCCCAGCATTTCGCGGTCGGCACCGGGGATGGCGCGCGGCTCGATCAGGATCAAATTCTCGATTCGGATGCCGTATTCGCCGGCCTTGTAATAGCCGGGCTCGTTGGAGAGCATCATACCGGCGCGTAGGGGCTCCATCGCCGCGCCGCCGGGGTAGTTGGGCGCGGCGATACGCTGTGGGCCTTCGTGAACCGCGAGATACGCGCCGATGCCGTGGCCGGTGCCATGCGCGAAATCGAGGCCGGCTTCCCACAGCGGACGGCGCGCGAAGGCGTCGATCTGGCCACCCATCGTGCCATCGGGGAAGACTGCCGTGGCGATGCCGATATGGCCCTTCAGGACGCGGGTAAAACGGTCGCGCATCTCGTCGGTCGGTTCGCCGATCGGCATCACGCGCGTCACGTCGGTGGTGCCATCGGCATACTGGCCGCCTGAATCGATCAGGTAGAGCTGGCCGGGTTCGATCGGCGCGCTCGACTCCTCGGTGACATGGTAATGCGGGCTCGCGCCGTGCGGACCGGTTGCGGAGATCGTGTCGAACGAGGTATCCTTCAGCAGGCCGGTCTGTTCGCGGAACGCGAGCAGCTTGGCGGCGGCGCTGAGTTCGGTTTGCCCCCCCTTCACGCACTCGGTCTCGACCCAGCGGAGGAAGCGCGCGAGTGCGGCGCCGTCGCGGGCGGAGGCGGCGCGGTGGCCGCTTATCTCGACGGGGTTCTTGATCGCCTTGGCGAGCACGACGGGATCGCGCAGCGGCAGGATCTTCGCGCCGCCGGCCTGGAGCGCTTGCGTGATCGCGGCGACCGCGCGTTCGGGATCGGCGGCGACGCGCTTGCCGGAATAGGTGCCCAGCGCAGCGGCGAACGCGGTGCGATCATGGAGGCGGACCGCGTTGCCCAGATGCTGGCGGACCGCGTCGTCGAGCTTGTCGGGCGCGACGAACAGGTCGGTGGTGCCGTCCGCACCGACGATCGCATAGGACAGTGCGACGGGCGTGTGATCGACGTCGCCGCCGCGGACGTTGAGCGCCCAGGCGATCGAATCGAGCGCAGAGAGAATGACCGCGTCGGCATTCTGCTCAGACAGCCAGTCGGCGATCTTCGCGCGCTTTTCGGCAGACGAGGCGCCGGTGAACTGGTCGGGCTGGACAGTAAGCTTGGCGGGGGAGGGGGCTGGACGATCGGTCCAGATCGCATCGATCGGGTTGGCATCGACCGCGACCAGCGTGGCGCCACGGTCTGCTAGCGCGGTGGTGGCGTCGGCGACCCAGGTCCCGGTGTGCAGCCACGGGTCGTAACCGATCCGACCGCCCTCGGGGGCATGCTTGCCGAGCCACGCGGCGGGACTGGTCTGCGGCACGGGCTCATAGTCCCAGTGCGCGCCATCGACCTGCTCGCGAACCTGGATCGTGTAGCGCCCATCGGTAAAGATCGCCGCACGGTCGGCCAGCACGACCGCCGTGCCCGCGGATCCGCCGAACCCGGTAAGCCAACCTAGGCGCTGCGCGTAACTGCCGACATATTCGCTCATATGCTCGTCGGTAAGGGGGATGACGAAGCCGTCGAGGCCGTCGGCTTGGAGCTGTGCGCGGAGGGCGGCGAGGCGGTCGGTCTGGGTCGGCATTGTGTGGGTCTCTCGTCGGTCTCGGGTGATGCCTGTGTTCTGCCAGAAACGCGCTGCGTGGGACAGCGCGGGGAATAGCCGCGCCCTTTTTGATCGAACGGCGCTCCTGCGTCCTTGTTCTCCCGCGAAGGCGGGAGCCCAGTCTGGGTCCCCGCCTTCGCGGGGAAACACGTTTGGTGCAGGGGCGCTTACACCAGCTATCACCACCCCGGCGGAGGCCGGTGCCCAATTGGAAAGGTCGCAGTAACTGCGCGCGATCCTCCGTTATTGCCGTCCCCCAATTGGGCCCCGGCCTTCGCCGGGGTGGTGGCGTGGGAGTGGTGCGCGGTTTCTATCGATCGCTCGCAAACGCCACAGCGTTTGGCATCCACACCCCGCACGGCTAACACACCGGGATGACCACGCCCCCCATTGCCGAACAGCGGCCGCACAGCTTCACCACGCATGGCGTGACGATCGAGGATCCGTATGCGTGGCTGAAGGACCCGAATTATCCGGAGGTCGATGACGCCGACGTGCTGGCGTATCTCGCTGCCGAGAATTCGTATTTCGAAGAGCAGATGGCGCCGCACAAAGCGCTCACCGACACGATCTACGAAGAGATGAAGGCGCGCATCAAGGAGGACGAATCCTCGGTGCCGCAGAAGGATGGCGATTGGCTCTACTGGACCGCGTACGAGACCGGCGGGCAGTACAAGAAATGGTGGCGCAAGCCAGTGGCCGGCGGTGACGACGAGCTGTTGCTCGACGAGCCGGCGCTGGCGGAGGGGCATGAGTATTTCCGGCTCGGCGCGTTCTCGGTCAGCAATGACGGGCGCTATCTCGCCTATGCGATCGACGACAATGGGAGCGAGCGGTTCGAGGTTCGGGTCAAGGACCTGGATACCGGCGAGCATCTGCCCGACGTGATCCCGGGGATGCTCAGCGAGATCGTCTGGACCGCGGACGATGCGGGCTTTTTGTACGGGCTGGCGAACGAGCAGTGGCGCACGGACAATGCGCGGTTCCACCGGTTGGGGACGCCGATCTCCGAGGACGTCGTGCTGTTCCACGAGGAGGACGAGGGCTTTCGCGTCGGCGTCGGCGAGACGAGTTCGCGGAAATGGATCGTGATTGCGACCAGCGATCATGTGACGAGCGAGCTGTATCTGCTGCCGGCGCACGAGCCTTTGGCGGTGCCGATCCTCGTGTCGGCGCGGAAGGTGGGCCGCGAATATGATGTGGACGAGCATGACGGGACGCTGTTCATCCATACCAACGACGTCGATCCGAATTTCCGGCTGTGCACTGCGCTGGTCGAGGAGCCGGATGCGTGGAGCGAGCTGATTCCGGCCTCGCCGCATTTCTACATGACCGGGGTCGAGTGCTATCAGGACTTCTTCGTCGTCGATGGGCGCGAGGACGGTCTCGATCAGATCGCGATCCACCGGTACGAGACGCCGACCGAGGGCAAGCGGATCGATTTTCCCGAGGCGAGCTATGTCGCCGGGCTGGGGGACAATCCCGAATACGACATGACCGTATTGCGGCTTGGGTATGAGTCGATGGTCACGCCGGGGACGGTGTATGATTACGACGTCGATACCGGCGAGCGGACGATGCTCAAGGTGCAGGAAATCCCGAGCGGGTATGACGCCGCGAAATATGCGACCGAGCGGCTGAAGATCGCCGCGCGGGACGGGACCGAAATTCCGGTTTCGATCGTGTATCCGGCGGGGTTCGTGCGCGACGGGTCTGCGCCGTTGTTTCTCTATGCCTATGGCGCGTACGGCTATGCGATCCCGCCGGGCTTCTCGACTGGGCGGATGAGCCTGCTCGATCGCGGGTTCACCTATGCGATCGCGCATATTCGTGGCGGCGATGACCTGGGCCAGCAATGGTACCTCGACGGCAAGCTGGAGAAGCGCGCGAACACGTTCAACGATTTCGTCGATGTGGCGAAGGCGCTGGTCGACGCGCAGTGGACGTCGGCGGGGAAGATCGCGATCGCGGGGCGGTCGGCTGGCGGCGAGCTGATGGGGGCGGTGGTCAACTCCGATCCCGAGCTGTGGGGCGCGGTGATCGCGGATGTGCCGTTCGTCGACGTGCTGAACACGATGCTCGACGAGAGCCTGCCGCTGACGCCGGGTGAGTGGCCTGAGTGGGGGAACCCGATCGAGGATAAGGCGGCGTTCGAGCTGATCCGATCCTATTCGCCGTACGACAACGTGAAGGCGCAGGCTTATCCGCCGATGTTCATCAGCGGCGGGCTGAACGATCCGCGCGTGACCTATTGGGAGCCGGCGAAGTGGGCGGCCAAGCTGCGGCTGATGAAGACCGACGACAACGTGCTGTTGCTCAAGACCAACATGGGCGCGGGGCACGGCGGCAAGTCGGGGCGGTTCGAGTCGTTGCGTGAGGGCGCGGAGGAACACGCGTTCGTGCTGTGGCAGCTGGGCGTCGCGGGGTGAGCCGGTTCACGCTCTCGATCACGGCGCAGGACGCGGATATCGACGAGCTTGGGCATGTGAACAATGCGGTCTGGGTGCAGTGGATCCAGGCCATCGCGACTGCACATTGGGAGGCGGTGGCGCCGGCCGAGCATAAGCTGGCGTATGTGTGGGTCGTGACGCGGCATGAGATCGATTACCGCGGGAGTGTTGTCGCGGGGGAGACGGTCGTTGGTGAGACTTGGGTCGAGGGCGCGCCGAAGGGGGCTCGGTTCGATCGGCATGTTCGGTTTTTGAGCTATGACGGGAAGGTAAAGCTGCAAGCGGTGACCACTTGGGCTTTGCTCGACCGCGCGACTGGGCGGTTGATGCGGGTGCGCGAGGATATCGCCGCGCCGTTTTACTCCTAGTCCCTCTCCCCTGCGGGGAGAGGGAGGGAGCGACGTAGTCGCGGAAGGGTGAGGGGCGTTGGGATGAACCGTCCCGAGCCTCATGCCCCTCTCCCTTCCCACCGCAAGCGCGGCGGGCCCCTTCCCTCTCCCCGTAGGGGCGAGGGAGTTTTTAGCCGCTGTTTCGCAGCGCGGTGGCGATGGCGTTGATCGATAAGAGGATGCCTTCGCCTATCCGCGGGTCGTCCTCGCCAGCGCGGCGGCGTTTTATCAGCTCGATCTGGAGGAGGTTGAGCGGCTCGATATAGGGGAGGCGGAGGCGGATCGAGGCGTCTAGGGCGGGGTGCTTTTCTAGCAGGCGGGACTGGCCTGTTACCGCGAGCAGGCCGTCGTGGGTCTGGTGCCAGCCGTCGCGGATCGTGGTGAAGATTTCGCGGAGCTTGTCGTCCTCGACGAGCCCGGCATAGCGTTCGGCGATGCCGATGTCGGACTTGGCGAGTACCATCTCCAGGTTCGCCAGCGCGGACGCGAAGAGCGGCCAGCCTTGTGCCATGTCCTTCAGCAGCGCCTTGTCCTCGAAATCGGCGATCGCGCGGCCTACCCCGTACCAGCCGGGGAGCATGACGCGCGCCTGCGCCCAGCTGAACACCCAGGGGATCGCGCGGAGGTCTTCGATGCGGTCGGACTTGGTGCGACTGGCGGGGCGGCTGCCGATCTTGAGGCCGGCGATCTCGGCGATCGGCGTCATCTGGCGGAAGAAGGTGCGGAAGCCTTCGGTACCATAAACCAAGTCGCGGTAGCTGTGGAACGCGGTGTCGCTGAGCGTGTCCATTGCGGCGGAGAAGCTGGCGTTGTCGGCGTTGGAGAGGCGTTCGGGTTCGAGGCTGGCCAGCAACGTGGCCGACGCGATCGCCTCGAGGTTGGTCATCGCGGCGTCGCGCGTGCCGTATTTCGCGGCGATGACTTCGCCCTGCTCGGTGATGCGGATGCGGCCCTGGACGGTGCCCGAGGGCTGCGCGCGGATTGCACGGAACGCCGAGCCGCCGCCGCGCCCGACCGCGCCGCCGCGACCGTGGAACAGCTGCATGCCGACGCCGGCGGCTGCGAAGACGGGTTTTAGCGCGGTCGAGGCTTTCGAGAGCTGCCAGGTGGAGGTGAGGTAGCCGCCGTCCTTGTTGCTGTCGGAATAGCCGATCATCACTTCCTGATGGCCGCGTGCCTTGGAGATCGTCGCGATCTCGGGGAGCGCGAACCACGCGGTCATGACGGCGGGGGCGGCTTCGAGATCGCCGATCGTCTCGAACAAGGGCACGGCCATGATCGCCGCGGTCGGGGTTTCGCCGGGGCGGTAGAGGCCGACTTCCTTGAGCAGGAGGTTCACTTCGAGCAGGTCGCTGACCGACTGCGCCATCGAGACGATGTAGTTGGTGATGCAGGCGGGGCCGTACGCGGCGTGCGCGTCGGCGGCGGCCTGGGCTATCGCGAGTTCGCCGGCGGTTTCCTCCGAATATTCGGCGAAGCGCGAGGTGAGGGGGCGGGCGTTGGCGAGTTCGCGGCGGAGCAGCGCGACGCGGGCGTCTTCGTCGAGCGCGAGGTACTCGTTTTCTGCGCCGGCGACCTTGAGCAGTTCGGCGACCACGCGCTCGTGGACGGCGCTGTTCTGGCGAAGGTCGAGCGTGGCGAGGTGGAAGCCGAACGTTTCGACCGCGCGGATCAGCCGACCGAGCGCGCCGCCGGTTTTCAGCGCATTTCCGAGGCCGTGCGCGAGCGTGACGAGATCGGCGCGGAAGTCGGCGGGGTTCGCATAGGGTTCGCCGGTAAGGCGGCCGGGGCGGGGGGCGTGCTTGCCGGTGAGCGCGTCGTGCGTGGCGGACAGGCGGGCGTAGATGCCGGAGAGCGCGCGGCGATAGGGTTCGTCGGCGCGGCTGGCGGCGTTGTCGCCGCTGGTGTCGGCGAGCGCTTGTACGGCGGCGTCTGTGGGCGTGTGTTCGGTCGAGATCGAGAGTTCGGCGCCGAGCGCGTGCACCGCGTCGCAATAATAGCCGAGCACGGCTTCGCTCGCCTTCGACAGCGCGGTCTTGAGCGAGTCGGCGGTGACATAGGGGTTACCATCGCGGTCGCCGCCGATCCAGCTGCCGGGGCGCAGGAAGCTCGGCGTGCGTTCGCCGAGGGCGCGGTCCCAGCGCTGGTAGAGCGCGGGGAGCGCGGGGAGGAACACGTCGCGCAGGTAGCTGAGCGCGGTGTCGACTTCGTCGGTGACGTAGAGGCGGTCGCGGCGCAGGACGCGCGTCTGCCAGAGCAGCGCGATCTGGCGGAGGATCGCGTCGTCGACGCTGTCGCCATCGGGCGTGGTGTCGCGGCCGAGATCGCGCAACGCCATCAGCTCGGCGATGCGGTTGCGGTGGTCGATCATGCTTTTGCGGCGGACTTCGGTCGGGTGCGCAGTGAGCACGGGGGCGATCAGCGCGTGGTCGAGCAGCGTGCGGATCTGGGCGCGGTCGATGCCTTCGGATTCGAGCTGGGCGATCGCGGAGGCGAGGTCGGCGCCGTCCTCCGCGGCGATGCCCTGGCGGTCCTCGGCGAGGTTGGCGAGCATCGAGAACAGCATGAAGCCGCGGACGAAATCGAGCGTCTCGTCGAGGCTCAGTTTTTCGAGGCTGAGGTCGACGGCAGTGTTGTCGGCGGCCTTGCCTTCGGAAACGTCGCGGTGGCGCTCGACCGATGCCTTGCGGATCGTCTCGGTGGCTTCGAACAGACGCTCGCCGCCATAGGCGCGGATGACGTCGCCGAGCAGTTTGCCGAGGAACCGGATGTCGGAATTGTTCGCGATTGCGGGGAGGCTTGCCATAATGCCCTGCTGCGCTGCGGCAGGGATCAGGTCAACCTTGTACGCTAGGCGAGTCGCTTAAATAGTCGCTTCAACAGACCTTGGAGCGACAGATTGTTGCAGCGATCAGCGCTTACGCGACTCCGCACGCTCTTCCGACGTCACCGTGCCGTCGTGGTTCAGGTCCATCCTGTCGAACCAGGCGAGCGTACCTTCGCTCCACTCGATCGCGGTGATGACGCCGTCCTTATTGCGGTCGAATGCCTTGATGCGGGCATTCGGCGAGGGGAGTTCGTCCTTGGTGACCCGATCGTCGCCGTTGCGGTCGAGCGTGCGGAAGCGGCGCTCCATGCTGGCCCCGAAATCGAGCCGTGACGTCACCGATGGCGGTACGAAGCCGACCGCGTTGGCGTCGGCCTGCGCGCGCTGCTCGTCCTTGTCGCCGCACGCGGACACCAGAATTCCCGTCGCGGCGAGCGCCGCTACCAGTTTCACCTGCATAGAATCTCCCGTCGTATCGACGCCGTCAGGCTTCGAGTTCGATGTCCCAATAGAGCCAGTCGTGCCACGTGTCGTGCAGGTAGTTGGGCGGGAAGCTGCGGCCGTGTTCCTGGAGATGCCAGTTGGTCGGGCGGATCGCCTCGATATGGAGCGGCATCGCCGCCTGTTTTGGCGTGCGCCCGCCCTTTTTGAGGTTGCAGGGCGAGCAGGCGGTGACGACGTTCTCCCACGTGGTACGACCGCCTTGCGCGCGGGGGACGACATGGTCGAAGGTGAGATCGCGCAGCTTGCCGCAATATTGGCAGGTGAACTTGTCGCGCAGAAACAGGTTGAAGCGAGTGAAGGCGGGAAATTGCGACGGTCGGACGAACTGCTTGAGCGCGATGACCGAGGGCAGCTTCAGCGCGAAATTGGCGCTGCGGACTTCGCGTTCATAGGTGGCGACGATGTCGACGCGGTCGAGGAAGACAGCCTTGACCGCGGTTTGCCACGGCCAGACGCTGAGCGGATAGTAGGAAAGCGGCGTGTAGTCGGCATTGAGCACAAGCGCCGGACAACCATCCGGGTGACGCATCAGATCGGGGTGAAACACGGCTCCTCCCACTCAGGCTTCGCAGAGCGCCCTATGGACGACAGCGATGACACCGCCATGACAGCACGCCGCGTGGCGGTCGGTCAAGCATGCTGAGCGACGGACCGGTCGTAACGCGGTTCGCGCCGAGCCCGACGGGGCGGTTGCACCTGGGCCACGCGGTCTCGGCGATCCGCGCGCACGATTACGCGCGCGAGCGGGGCGGGCGGTTCCTGCTGCGGATCGAGGATATCGATGGGACGCGGAGTCGGCCGGAGTTCGTGGCGGGGATTTTGGAGGATCTGGCGTGGCTTGGGTTGCGGTGGGACTCGCTGGTGTTTCAGTCGGAGCGGTTGGCGACGTATGATGTTGCGCTGGAGGCATTGAAGGCGCGCGGGCTGGTTTACCCCTGTTTCTGTACGCGGGCGGAGATCGCGGCGAGCGCGTCGGCGCCGCAGGGGGATGTCGGGCCGGTCTATCCGGGGATTTGTCGCGGTCTGAGCGCGGAGGAGGTCGCTGCGCGGGGGGATGTGGCGCATTGCTGGCGGCTCGACATGGCGAAGGCGGTGGCGATGACCGGCGTGCTTGCGTGGCATGATGCGATTGCCGGGACGGTTGTCGCCGATCCGCTGGCGCAGGGGGATGTCGTGCTGGCGCGGAAGGATGCGCCGGCGAGCTATCATCTGGCGGTGACTCTGGATGATGCGGCGCAGGGGGTGACGGACGTGGTGCGCGGGGTGGACCTGTTTGCGGCGACCGACGTGCACCGGGTGTTGCAGGCTTTGCTGGGGTTGCCGGTGCCGGGGTATCATCATCATCCGCTGGTGGTGGATGCGGCGGGGCGGCGGTTGGCCAAGCGGGATGGGGCGGTGTCGCTGGCGGAGATGCGCGCGGCGGGGGAGGATGGGGTGGCGTTGGCGGCTCGGGTACGGAGTGGGGGGTGACCGATCCGCGCTGCCGATCATGAGCGTGATGATCGGAGCAGGGTATGGCTGGAGACGGATCGTAGCCCGTGCCTCCTTGTTCTCCCGCGAAGGCGGGAGCCCAGACTGGGTCCCCGCCTTCGCGGGGAAACAATGAGGAGAGTGGGACATCCGTAATCTCGCACCACCCCGGCGGAGGCCGGGGCCCAGTTGGGGGACGTTGCCAACTGAACGCTGCGCTTCGTTACTGCGACCTTTCCAACTGGGCCCCGGCCTTCGCCGGGGTGGTGCTTCTTTTTGGGGGGGGGCATCTTGCCTATGACGAGGGCGCTGCCGCTAAAGCTCGATCCCCAGCTTCGGCGCGGCCCACGTCATCGCGACATACAGCGCGATCGTCAGCACGCACCCCGCCACCAGCGACACCCAGAACGGCGCGCCGTGGCGCAGCATCGCCGGGATCAGCAGGAACATCGGCAGGGATGGCAGGACGTACCAGAAGGTCGCGCCGGCGTGCGCGGCCATCGTCCGAGGGTCGGGCTTGTCGTGCCAGAGCCAGATCATGCCGAGCACCGATACCAAGGGCAGCGACGCCACGAGCGCGCCGAAGCCGGGGTAGCGCTTGGCGATCTCCGAGGCGGCGGCGATAAGAATGCCGGAAATCAAGGCTTTCAGCGTCAAGTATAACATGCAGCATTTGCGCGCATCACAAGCGTGTCCGCAACACTATCCTTGCCATTGCTAGCGTCGATGCGCGCGCTTACATTCCGTCTATGAACACATTCCTCGTCATCCTCCTGATCGCGGCGATGATCGCGACCGTCGTGGCCCTGGTGCGGGGCGTCGTGTCGTTCCTGCAGGAGGGGACGGCGCAGGTTCGCGACGGCAACGGCCCGAGCGCGGCGTCGCTGAAATCGAATCGGATGATGCAGCAGCGGATTTTCTTCCAGGCGCTGGCGATCCTGATCGTCGTCGTGATCCTGTTCGCGGCGGGACGGAACTAGGAAAGGGACTGTCCCGCTCATGGGGTTCGGCCACTTCCGCAGTCGGTATGCGTCCGCCATCCTGACGAAAGTCAGGATCCAGAGTAATTAGCGACGCGCTCTGGGCTCTGGTTCCTGACTTTTGTCAGGACGGCGGGTCCTGGTGTTGGTGGATAAAAATGGTCAAGCTCAACAAGATCTACACGCGAACCGGTGACGACGGCACGACCGGGCTGGTCGACGGGTCGCGCGTGTCGAAGGCGAGTGCGCTGATGCAGGCGATCGGCGATGTCGACGAGGCGAACTCGGCGATCGGCGTGGCGGTGGTGGCGCTCGGCGACGATCCGCTTGCTGCCGCGCTGGAGCGGATCCAGAACGATCTGTTCGATCTCGGTGCCGACCTCGCAACGCCTGCGACTGACAACGGATTCGCACCATCCGAGATGGTGTTGCGCATCGTCCCGGCGCAGGTCAAGCGACTCGAGCGTGAGATCGATGCGATGAACGTGCACCTCGCGCCGTTACGGAGCTTCATCCTGCCGGGCGGGTCGCCGCAGGCCGCCGCACTACATCTGGCCCGCGCCATTTCACGGCGGGCGGAGCGATCCGCGGTTGCGGCGACGCATGATATGCCGCTGAATCCGGCGGCATTAGCGTATGTTAACCGGCTATCGGATTTCCTGTTCGTGGCGTCGCGCGCAGTGAACCAAAACGGGGCCGGCGACGTTCTATGGCGACCGGGGGCTACGCGCACGCAGGCGTGATCGGCGTTCGCGCGTTGCGGTACTGGGCGACGCATTGAAGGATAACCGATGCCGCAGCCTATTCGTCCCGATCTCACCCCCGCTCTTTCGTCGGATCTGAGCGAGCGTTTTTCAGCGGTACGAGCGCTGTCGCTTGCTCTGGCCGCGCCGCTGTCGGATGCCGATGCGACGGTGCAGTCGATGGACGATGCCTCGCCGACCAAATGGCATCTGGCGCATACGACGTGGTTCTTCGAGACTTTCGTGTTGCGCGATCACGTCGGTGGCTATGCGCTGCATGACGAGCGGTTTCCGTTCCTGTTTAACAGCTATTACGAGGCCGAGGGGCGGCGCCATGCGCGCGACCGGCGCGGGATGGTGACGCGGCCGTCGCTCGACGAAGTGCGGGCGTACCGCGCGCATGTCGATGCGGCGCTGCTCGATGCGCTGCCCGGGTTGTCGGCGGATGCACAGGCGCTTGTGGCGCTCGGGTGTCATCACGAGGAGCAGCACCAGGAATTGCTGGTGACCGACATCCTCCACATGTTTTCCGAGAATCCGCTGGAGCCAGCGATGTGGCCGGCGCCGCGGAAAGTGCCGGTCGAGATGCCGGGGCCGATCGGCTGGATCGCGCGCGAGAGCGGGATCGTCGAGGTCGGGCATGACGGCGATGGGTTCGGGTTCGATTGCGAGGGACCGCGTCACGCTGCCTTGCTCGTGCCGCATGCGATCGCCGACCGGACCGTGACGAACGGCGAATGGGCGGCGTTCATCGCCGACGGCGGCTACACCGAAGCGCGGCATTGGCTGGCGGATGGCTGGGCCTGGGTGAAGGCGGAGGGCATCGTCGCGCCGCTCTATTGGGAACAGGGCGAGGCGGGCTGGACGCGGTTCGGGCTCGACGGGCGGCGCGCGATCGATCCGGCGGCGCCGGTGACGCATGTGAGCTTCTTCGAGGCGGATGCGTATGCGAGCTGGGCTGGCGCACGGTTGCCGACCGAGTTCGAATGGGAGGCGGCGGCGGCGTCGCATGACGCGAACGGTGGCAACCAGATGGATGTGGCGGGGCCAGTCGAGCCTCGGCCTGCGGCAAACGGTCCGGCGTTTTTCGGCGACGTATGGGAGTGGACCGGCAGCGCGTACCGGCCGTATCCCGGCTTCGTGACTGCGGCGGGCGCCGTCGGCGAATACAACGGCAAGTTCATGAGTTCGCAGTTCATCCTCCGCGGTGGCAGTTGTGCCACGCCGCGTGGGCATGCGCGCACGAGCTACCGTAATTTCTTTTATCCGCATCAACGGTGGCAGTTCACCGGCGTGCGTCTCGCGAAAGATATCTGATGTTGAAGCCTGAGATCGAGGATGGCCAGCAGACGCTCGCCGATCCGCAATTCCGCGCGGATGTGCTGGACGGGCTCGCGCGGCGGCCGCGGGCGATCCCGGCACGGTGGTTCTACGATCGGCGCGGGTCGGAGCTGTTCGAGAAGATCACCGATCTGCCCGAATATTATCCGACGCGGACCGAGCGCTCGATCCTTGAGACCGCGTGTCCCGAAGTTGCGACGCTTGCGGGCGCAGGGCGTGCGGTCGTCGAGTTCGGCTCGGGGTCGTCCACCAAGACGCCTATCCTGCTCGATGCCGTAGCGCCGTCGGTATACGTGCCGATCGATATCTCGGGTGATTTCCTGCGGGAGTCATCGAAGGTGCTGGGCGACCAGTTTCCGGACCTGCTCGTGCTGCCGTTCGAGGCGGACTTCATGCGGCCGTTGAGCTTGCCGAAGACGATTGCAGATACGCCCAAGCTCGGGTTTTTCCCGGGGTCGACGATCGGCAACATGATCCCGCTGATGGCGGTCGATCTGCTGCGCGCGATGCGGTCGTCGCTCGGCGTCGGCGCGATGCTGCTGATCGGGATGGACCGGATCAAGGGCGAAGACGTGCTGGTGCCCGCGTATGACGATGCGCAGGGCGTGACCGCGGCGTTCAACTTGAACCTGCTAGAGCGGATCAATCGCGAACTAAACGGCGACATCCCGGTCGACGCGTTCCGACACAAAGCCGTGTGGAACGACGATCGCGCTCGGATCGAGATGCACCTAGAGGCGGTGCGCGACGTTGTGTTCACCGTCGATGGGCGATCGTTCGAGATGACCGAGGGCGAGACGATCCATACGGAGAACTCGCACAAATATGGCGCACGGGATGCGCGGATCCTGCTGCGGTCCGGTGGGTGGACGCCGGTGGCGGCGTGGACCGATCCCGAGGGGCTGTTCGGCGTGTATCTGGCCGAGGCTCAGGTGGAGCGGCCAGCGCCCTGAAGCAGGGCCTGTTCCGGACGAGTTGCCCGCCGCCTAGGCTCAACCGGGAATGCCCCAGTTCGCCTCATCGTCAGCCGATGCGGCAGTGCGGACAAGATGCTCGACATAATGCTGGAAAATCGGAACCGTGAAGGTGACTAGCGTGGGCTCGCCCCCCGGTTCCTTGAACGTCAGCACGACGAAGCGCTGGCCGTCTTCGTCGAGAATCAGGCCGGCTTCCATCGCGCCGGGGCCGCTCGGGGTAATTACGGTCGTTGCCATGATCGTCTTTCGCTATCGGGTCTCCAGGCGCCCATAACGCTCCGCCGCACCAAGTCCATGACCAGCACGATATCGACGCGTGTCAATCTCCCGCGCTCTAGGCCTCGATACGCCGAAGGTCCCGGATTTCCTCCCAGGTGATCGGTCGGTCGCGGCCCGCGCACTGAATGATCAGGTCCGCCGCTTCGACGTCGTCATACCCGTCGAATGCCCGGACCATCTCTTGCAACGATCCGCTGGCGACGGACTTGCCGATGTCCTCTTCGTTCGCCGCATGCTCGCGCACTACCTTTGCGGGCATATTCCACATGGTCTTCAACACGATCACTGACTCCGGCCCCCCGGGTGGATCGCCGTCGTGCGGCGTGATGGAGCGCGCGTCCATAGTGTCGGCAGGTCGTATGCGATCGCCTTACGCGACGGCACGGTGAACCGATCTCGCTCTCCCGTTGCTCATCGACGAAGCCGGCGCGGTTGAACCTTATCGGATGCGTTGAAGGCGGAAACCTTGGCCTACCGCACGGCCGTGCGTTACTTTCCGCCTTCCCGTCGTGTCAGCGCCGCTACGCAACTCGCACGGTCGATCGTGCTGCCGTCGGGTTCTCGCGCGTCGAGATACGTCACGCGGGGGGCGTCGGACCCCTTGGGGTACAGATACGCGTCGAGCACGCAGATCCCGCTCTGGAACTGAAGCTTTCGCGCGCTGCCCTCGCGCACGTCGGCATCGGGTTGGCCGAACAGCTTGGTCAGGCCGGCGGCATCCTGGCCGAGCACGCGTTCAAGGCCGACGCTCGTGTACGGGATCGCCGGGCGTCCGACCGCGGGCTTAGCTACCGGAGCGGCGCAGCCGGCCAGTCCGCCACCGAGTGCCAGCGCGATGGCTATAGTGGTCAATCGCGTCATGGTCGGCCTTTGCGAGAATACTGGCTGTGGAAATAATGCGTCGCCATCGCTGCCCCCAGCACGGGCGCGGCGATGTTGAGGACCGGAACCACGAACAGCCCGGTGTTCGCAAGCCCCAGCACGAACCGGCTCCCCTTGGTCGTCGCACGCCAGCCTCGCATCGCCGTTGCGTCCATGTGTCGTGCCGCAACCATGTCACCAAGATCGCGCCCCAGCAGCCAGCCATTGACGACGAAGAACGCGGCCGCCGTGCCGACACCTGTGACGAGCAACGCGATATAGATGGGCAGCATCACCAAGTTGACGAGCACGACGCGCGCGGCGGAGCGTAACCCCATCGCGAGGCTGCGAGCAAACGCGACGGGGCGGGCGGTCATCAGCGCGTCGGGATAATGCCGAGCCTCGACCGCTTCGACGACCTCGTCCGCGAAAATTCCGACCACCGCGATCGCGACGGCACGGAACAGCAGCCACAGCGCCAGGACCGTTACGAACAGCGCGAAAGCCGCGGCCAGCCCATCCGCATCCCAACCAAGCCACGCCGCCAGCGCTGCTTGCGTTCCCCACCATGCGCCGACGCCGAGCAGCGCGAAGACGAGCAGCGTGACGACCATCGACTTGACGAACACCCGGAGCACGGGCGGATCGGTAAGTTGGCCGATCGAGAGAAGGAGAGCGCGGAGCATCGGCTCGGGATGGCGCGAGGGCAGGGGAAGGTCAACGCGCGTTTCCGCCGTGTCTCCGTCGTGTCTCCGTCGTGTCTCTGTCGTTTCGGCAGCTCGACCTTTCCCGTTCCCCCGCGGACGCGGGGGCCCAGCTAAACCAAGGCCACCGTCCGAGAGCCTGCCCCCCCAAGGCGCTTGGGAACAGCAGTGGGCGAGGGTGTCATGCAGCTATCTTTTCAGCACCGCGAGAACCGCAGAGCCTGCGCAAACCGGAAACCAAGGCAACCACCCCGGCGGAGGCCGGGGCCCAGTTGGGGAACGGCGGTAATGACGGATCGCGTTTTATCACGACCACCTTGCCAACTGGGCCCCGGCCTCCGCCGGGGTGGCGGATTTAGTCGTTCTGCCCCGACCTAACCAAAAGCGGCGGCGCCCCCACACCAGTTGCACCAATCCCCCCCGCGATTTACGGCAGGGCTTTCCCGCACCCCCGGAGTTTCCCCTTGTCCAACCCAACTTACGACGTCGTCGCGATCGGCAACGCCATCGTCGACATCCTCAGCACCGCCGACGACGCGTTCATCACCGAGATCGGCGTCGCCAAAGGCTCGATGCAGCTCATGTTCTCGTCGGAAGAAGCCGACGCGCTCTACGCCAAAATGGGCCCGGGCATGGAAATCTCCGGTGGCTCCGCTGCCAATACCGTCGCCGGCATCGCCGCGCTCGGCGGCAAGTGCGGGTTCATCGGCCAGGTCGCCGACGATCAACTCGGCCAGGTCTTCGCGCATGACGTCCGCAGCATCGGTATCGAGTTCGCCACCCCCGTCCGCGCCGGCGACCCGACCACCGGCCGCTGCCTGATCTTCGTGACGCCCGACGGCCAGCGCACGATGAACACCTTCCTCGGTGCGGGGCAGTTCCTCCCCGCCGCGGCGATCGACACCGCGATGATCGCCGACAGCGCGATCCTGTATCTCGAAGGCTATCTCTGGGATCCGGAAGAGCCGCGCGCCGCGATGCGCGCCGCGATCGATTGCGCGCGCGGGGCAGGGCGCAAGGTCGCTTTCACGCTCAGCGACGTATTCTGCATCTCGCGCCACGGCGGCGATTTCCGCCAACTGCTGTCGGACGGCCTGATCGACATCTTGTTTGCGAACGAGAGCGAACTGGCCGCGCTCGCCGAGACCGACGACTTCGACGCAGCCGTCGCCAAGATCTCGGCACAGGTCCCGACCCTGGTCGTCACCCGCGGCGAGCACGGCGCCTGCGCGATCCAGAACGGCGCGCGTGCCGAGGTCAAGGCCGAGCCGATCGCCAAGGTCGTAGACACCACCGGCGCCGGCGACCTGTTCGCGGCGGGGTTCCTCCACGGCCAGGCCCAGGGCTACGACCTGCAGGCGTCGCTGAAGCTCGGTGCGGTCTGCGCGGCCGAGATCATCAGCCATGTCGGCGCCCGCCCGATGGTCGACATGAAGGCGCTCGCCGCCAAGCACATCGGCTGAGGCACGTGTCCCCGCGAAGGCGGGGACCCAGACTGGGCTCCCGCCTTCGCGGGAGAACAAGCTTGGTGCGAAGGCATAAAAAAAGGGCCGCGGGAGTTTCTCCCGCGGCCCTTTTTCGTCGCACTCGATCAGTGGCTGGCCGGAGGCGTCCGGTCGTCCTCGGCTACACCGTCATCGAGCCCCATCCCGACATGGCTGCGCGAGCGGCTATACAGGAAGTAGATTGCCAACCCGATCGCACCCCAGCCCGGCAGGACCAGCTTGGCGGTCAGCGGCAGCGACAGGTACAGCCCGACGCAACCGATGATCGCGAGCGGCGCGACGATGTACACCGCCGGCGTACGGAACGGACGCTTGCGGCTCGGGTCGGTCTTGCGCAGCACCATCACCGAGATCGCCACCATCATGAACGCGAACAGCGTCCCCGCATTCGAATAATCCGCGAGCTTGCCGACCGGCAGCACCGCCGCTGCGATCGCTGCGGCGATACCCGTCACGACCGTGACGACGTGTGGCGTGCGGAACTTAGGATGGATCGACGCGAGCTTGGCGGGCAACAGGCCGTCACGCGCCATCGTGAAGAACACGCGGGTCTGGCCGAACATCATCATCAGCACGACCGATGGCAGCGCCAGCACCGCGGCCAGCCCGACCAGCCGACCCATGATCGGCCAGTTGATGACCTGAAGCACGTGGACGAGCGCTTCCTTCGAGCAGACCAGAGGCTCCATCGCGCCGCCTGCGACGATCGCCGCACAACGCCCAGCCATCTCGGCCGAGCCCGGTGCCAGCACGCCGCCATCGGCGGTCGTCACCGGGTTCGCACCGATCGCACCGATCGCGCCCGATGCGACCAGCAGGTAGAACAACGTACAGATGCCGAGGCTGGCGATCAGCCCAATCGGCACGTTGCGTTGCGGGTTCTTGGTCTCTTCCGCCGCCGTCGAAACCGCGTCGAAGCCGACATAGGCGAAGAAGATCGACGCCGCCGCACCCAGCACGCCTACACCCGACGAACTCAGCGGGTTACCGACGCCGTAGGGCAGGAACGGATGGAAATTGTCGGCCTTGAGGACCGGGATCGTCAGCGCGATGAACGCGGTCAGCGCGGCGATCTTGATTAGCACCAGCACCGCATTGACGCGTGCGCTCTCGGTCGTTCCGACCACCAGCAGCCACGTGACGAGCGCGATGACGATCACCGCGGGCAGGTTGATGAACCCGCCAACGGTCATTGCGGTTTGCAGATCGGCGTTGGGCGTCGCGCCGAATGCGACCTGGACGTTCGCCATCAGCGCATCGGCGTTGCGCAACCCGTTGGGGATGTGAAAGCCGATCCCGTCGAGCAGCCCGGCCAGATGGTTCGACCACCCCACCGCAACCGCGCTCGCGCCGACCGCATATTCGAGGATCAGCGCCCAGCCGACCATCCAGGCAAGCAACTCACCCGTGACGGCGTAGGTATATGTGTAGGCCGAGCCCGACACCGGCACCATCGACGCGAGTTCGGAATAACAGAGCGCCGCCACCGCGCAGACGAAGCCGGCGACGACGAAGCTCAGCAACATGCCCGGCCCGGCCTTCTGCGCGGCTTCGGACGTCAGCACGAAGATACCCGTGCCGATCACCGCGCCGACGCCCAGCAGCGTCAGCTGGAACGCGCTGAGCGTTCGCGCCAGACCCTTTTTCTCTGCCGTCGCCAGAATGGCATCCAGCGATTTTACGCGACCAAAAATCAACGCGGTGTCCCCCGGGGATAGCGAGGGCCGGGTCAAATGGCCCCCTTTGCTCAAGCGCCCGAGCCTAATGGCAATTTTATTACGCGCAATCCTTTAGTGCGGTGAAGCTGGCCTATCGCGCCAGCATCGGCCCGAGCGGGCGCCCGCCAAAGACATGAACATGCAGATGCGGCACCTCCTGGTGTCCGTCCTGGCCGACGTTTGCGAGCAGTCGATAACCTGGTTCGACAAGGCCGGCGACACGCGCGACGGTGCCCACCGCGCGGATGAATCCGGCGATCTCGGCATCTGGTGCGCGCGCGGAAAAGTCGTCCCAGGACACGTACGCACCCTTGGGGATCACGAGCAGGTGCGTCGGCGCCTGCGGATTGATGTCATGGAAGGCGATCGCGAAGTCGTCGTCATAGACCCGCTGCGACGGGATCTCGCCGCGCAGGATCTTCGCGAAGATGTTCTGGTCGTCATAAGGCTGGGTGGCGTCGATCGGCATGTATTCCCCTCCCGCTTGCGGGAGGGGTTATGGGAGGGGCTGGGCCATCCCGATCCCGGCGGAGCATGTGCGTCATGCCCTCCCCCGAACCCTCCCGCAAGCGGAAGGGGAGAAGGTTAGCCCGTTCGCCCAGCCTTCTCGATCAGTCCACCGACACCCTCGCGCCGTTCCAACTCCGCGCGCACGTCGTCCAAACTCAAACCCGCATCGGCCAGCAACACCGCCAGATGGAACATCAGGTCCGCGGCTTCCGGCACGATGCTCGCCTCGTCGCCCGAGCACGCCGCGATCACCGTCTCAACCGCTTCCTCGCCGAGCTTCTGCGCGATCTTCGGGCGGCCCTTGGCGAACAGGCTCGCGGTATAGCTGGTGTCGGCGGGCGCATCGCGGCGGGCGCGGATGGTCGCCTCGAGGCGGTCGAATACGGGGTCCATGCGCTGCGTGCTGACGCAGCGGGGAGGGTGGGTCAATCCTCTGCGGGCGGTTTGGTCTTGGTAAACCGCTTCCGCAACGCCCGCCGCACGAGGAACACGCCCATCACCGCGAACACGAACAGCGCGATGTCCGACAGTTCGGGCCCGGTACGCGGATGGACGATGCCGCTATGCCCCGACTGCACCGCGAGAAAGGGCAGCGCTATCATCGGATCAGGCCGGCCGAACCGGCGAGCGCACAGGAATCCCCCCCGCTGCCAGCGCAGCATGCGCATCGCCGATCGACGCCTGCCCAAAATGGAAGATCGACGCCGCCAGCACCGCGCTCGCATGCCCGTCGCGGATCCCCGCCACCAGATCGTCGAGCCCGCCGACGCCACCGCTAGCGACCACGGGCACGCTCACTCTATCGGAAATCGCCCGGATCAGGTCGAGGTCGTAACCACTCCGCGTGCCGTCACGGTCCATCGAGGTGACAAGCAACTCGCCTGCGCCCAGTTCGGCAAGCTTCAGTGCATGCGCGATCGCATCGATCCCGGTCGCGCGCCGACCGCCATGCGTGAACACTTCCCAGCCTTCACCGGAACGCCGCGCATCGACACTCGCGACGCAGCACTGGCTGCCGAACCGCTCTGCGATATCCGCAACCAGTTCCGGCCGCTCGACCGCCGCTGAATTGACCGCCACCTTGTCCGCTCCCGCCAGCAACAGCGCGCGCGCATCGTCCGCCGTCCGCACCCCGCCGCCAACCGTCAACGGCATGAAACACACCGCCGCGGTCCGTCGCACGACGTCGAGAATCGTCCCCCGACCCTCATGGCTCGCGCCGATATCGAGGAAACACAACTCATCCGCCCCGGCCGCATCATACGCCCGCGCCTGCTCGACCGGATCGCCGGCGTCGCGCAGTTCGACGAAGTTCACCCCCTTCACCACGCGCCCATCGGCGACGTCGAGACACGGAATGACGCGCGCGCGGACCGTCATGCGTTGGGCCGAAGGTTTTGTTCACGCGGAGACGCGGAGACGCGGAGACGCGGCAAAGCCGCTAAGAAGAATATTTCGCGCAGAGGCGCAGAGGCGCTGAGAGAGAGGAAGGGAGCAAGGCCTAACTTCTTACTCTCCGCGCCTCTGCGCCTCTGCGCGAACAAGTTTCTGCCTGCGGCGCTCAACTTCTCTCCGCGTCTCCGCGTCTCCGCGTGAATCATCCTGCTGCCTTCGCCACGCTCATCGCCGCAGCAAGATCGAGCCGGCCGTCGTACAACGCCCGCCCCGTAATCACGCCCTCGACCCCGTCCCGCACATGCAAAGCCAGAACGTGAATCTCGGCGATCCCCTTGACCCCGCCGCTGGCGATCACCGGAATGTCCACCGACCGCGCCAGATCGACCGTTGCATCGACGTTGCACCCCTTCAGCATCCCGTCGCGCCCGACATCGGTGAACAGCAAAGACGCCACCCCCGCATCCTCGAACCGCCGCGCCAGATCGACCGCGCTCGTGGTCGAAACGTCCGCCCAGCCCTTGGTCGCGACCATGCCGTCCTTTGCGTCGACCGCAACGACGATCCCGCCTGGGAAATCCTTCGCCACGCCGCGCACGAACTCGGGGTCCTCCAACGCCGCCGTCCCGATCACCACGCGGGACACGCCCAGATCGAACCAGCCCTCGACGCTCGTCCGCGTCCGGATCCCGCCGCCAAGCTGCACATGCCCCGGAAACTGCGCGACGATCGCCCGAACCGCATCGCCATTGACCGAAGCCCCCGCAAACGCGCCGTCGAGATCGACCACGTGCAGATGCTCCGCACCGGCCTCGGCGAACAGCATCGCCTGCGCCGCCGGATCGTCGCCATACACGGTCGCCCGGTCCATATCGCCCTCGGCGAGACGCACCACCTGACCCGCCTTGAGGTCGATCGCGGGAAAGATAATCAGGCTCACGGCCGCCACTCCAGGAAACGTTCGAGCAAGGCCAGGCCATAGCGCTGGCTCTTCTCAGGATGAAACTGCACGCCGATCATCGTGTCGCGACCGATCGCCGCGGTGACGGGGCCGGCATGGTCGGTCGTCGCGAGGACGTCGGAACCCTCGAACGCGAAGCTATGCAGGAAATACGCCTCGCCCGGCTCGATCAGCGGATGTGCGACGGACGGAACGACGTCGTTCCAGCCCATATGCGGCACCTTCGCCTCCATAGTCCCCGGCTCCAGCCGCCGCACGCGCCCGGCGACCCAGCCAAGCCCGGCATGAGTCCCAATTTCTTCCCCCGCATCGGCCATCAACTGCATGCCGACGCAAATGCCAAGAAACGGCGCACCCTCGTCGCGCACCCGTCGGTTCAAAGCCTCGACCATCCCCGGCACCGCGCGCAAAGCCGCAGCGCACGCGCCGTACGCGCCAACGCCCGGCAGCACGATCCGCTCGGCCTTCGCAACGACATCAGCGTCCGAAGTCACGATCAGATCGACACACCCAGCCGTCCGCAACGCGTTCTCGACCGAATGCAAATTCCCCGCACCGTAATCGATCAGGGCAAGCGTCAAATTCCCCTCCCGCTTGCGGGAGGGGTTAGGGGAGGGAGTGACATAGCCGCGCGTGCAACGGTCGCGGCCAGGCCCTCCCCCGACCCCTCCCGCAAGCGGGAGGGGAGCATCAGAGGATCCCCTTGGTCGACGGAATCGCATCCGCCTTCCGCGGATCGATCTCGATCGCCGCCCGCAGTGCCCGCGCGACACCCTTGAACGCCGCCTCGGCGATATGATGATTGTTCGACCCGTACAGCGTCTCGACGTGCAGCGTGATGCCGCCCGCCTGCGCGAAACTGTGGAAGAAATGCTCGAACATCTCGGTATCCATGCCGCCGAGGCGCTTCTGCGAGAACAGGTCCTTCCAAACCAGCCAAGGCCGCCCGGAAATATCCAGCGCCACCCGCGTCAGCGTCTCGTCCATCGGCGACAGCGCATCGCCGTACCGCGCAATCCCCCGCTTATCGCCGAGCGCTTGCGCGAACGCCTGCCCGATCGCGATCCCGGTATCCTCGACGGTGTGGTGCTCGTCGATATGCAGGTCGCCCTTGGTCCGCACGCGGATGTCGATCAGCGAGTGGCGCGACAATTGTTCGAGCATGTGATCGAAGAAACCGACCCCGGTTTCGACGTCGTACACGCCGGTCCCATCGAGGTTCACGGTGACGTCGATCGCCGTCTCGGCGGTGGAGCGGGTGATCGTGGCGGTGCGCATGCCACCCCCCATAACGTGCGCCACGACGCATGCAATCTTGACCGGCATCCGAATGGCGCTACCCAAGGGATATGACCGATGGACTGCCCGATAGCCTGATTCCGTACGACGAGATCGTACAAGAAGCCCTGCGTGCCGTGGTCGGCCGCGTACTCGGTTCGGTCGCGGAGGCCGGCGGGCTTCCCGGCGAGCATCATTTCTACATCACCTTCAAGACGCAGGCGCCGGGAGTCGACATCCCCAAGCGCCTGATCGAGCGCTTTCCGGACGAGATGACGATCGTCATGCAGAACCGCTACTGGGACCTGATCGTCGACGACGAGCGCTTCTCGATCGGGCTGAGCTTCAACCAGGTGCCCTCGAAGCTGGTGATCCCGTACTCGGCGATCACCGCGTTCCAGGATCCCGCCGTAAGCTTCGAACTCCGCTTCCAGGCGCAGGAAGGTGCGGACGACGCGCTCGGCGACCACGACGAAGCCGAGAACGACGGCCCGACCGCGGTGCCGATCGAGGACGGTTCGAACGTCGTGGCGGTGGATTTCAAACGGAAAAAGTGACCCTCTAAAGTCCCTCTCCCCGTCGGGGAGAGGGAAGGGGCCCGCGGCGCTTGCCGTGGGAAGGGTGAGGGGAATTGGGACGCGCGTTCCGAGCCTCAAGCCCCTCTCCCTTCCGTCGCCTGCGGCTCCTCCCTCCCTCTCCCCGAAGGGGCGAGGGATCCCTCGCAAGCCCCGGAAGGTTCTTCTGCCATGACCACCCGCACAGAAACCGACACGATCGGCCCGATCGAAGTCCCCGCCGCCGCCTATTGGGGCGCGCAAACCGAACGCTCGATCGAGAACTTCCCCTTCGCCACCCGCGAACGCATGCCGATCGAGATCGTCCACGCCCTCGCGCTCGTCAAACAAGCCGCCGCCCGCGTGAACCGCTCCCACGGCCTCGACCAAACCATCGCCACCGCGATCGACTCCGCCGCGCAGGAAGTCATCGACGGCAAGCTCGACGACCAGTTCCCGCTCGTCATCTGGCAGACCGGCAGCGGTACGCAGTCGAACATGAACGCGAACGAGGTCATCGCCGGCCGCGCGAACGAGGTCCTCACCGGCACCCGCGGCGGCAAGTCGCCGGTCCACCCCAACGACCACGTCAACATGAGTCAGTCGTCCAACGACAGCTTCCCGACCGCGCTCCACATCGCCGCCGCAATCGCTACGACACACCGCCTGATCCCCGCGCTCGACAAGCTTCACGCCGCGCTCGACGCCAAGGCCAATGCCTGGGACGACATCGTCAAGATCGGCCGCACCCACCTCCAGGACGCGACCCCGCTCACGCTCGGTCAGGAATTCTCCGGTTATGCGAACCAGCTCTACCGCTGCCGTGCCCGCATCGAGCCTGCGATCAGCCACGGCATGGTGATCCTCGCGCAGGGCGGCACCGCGGTCGGCACCGGCCTCAACGCGCCAGCCGGGTTCGGCGACGCGATCGCGCGTGAACTGGCGGCAATCACCGGCCTGCCGTTCGTCAGCGCGCGCAACAAGTTCGAGGCGCTCGCGTCGAACGACCCGCTCGTCCACCTGTCGGGCACGCTCAACACGTTGGCGGTCGCGCTGACCAAGATCGCCAACGACATCCGCCTCTTGGGCTCGGGCCCGCGCTGCGGTTTCGGCGAGATCGACCTTCCCGCGAACGAGCCCGGCAGCTCGATCATGCCGGGCAAGGTGAATCCCACGCAGTGCGAGATGCTGACGATGGTCGCGGGGCAAGTGATGGGCAACCACGTCGCGGTCACCGTCGGCGGGATGCAGGGCCATCTCGAATTGAACGTGTTCAAGCCGCTGATCGGCGCCAACGTGCTGCGCTCGATCGACCTGCTCGCGACGGCTATGGAAGGATTCGCGGAACGTTGCGTCGATGGAATCGAACCCAACCGCGGGCGGATCGCGGAACTGCTCGACCGCTCGCTCATGCTGGTGACGGCGCTTGCCCCGGAGATCGGCTACGACGCCGCGGCGAAGATCGCCAAATACGCGCACGCCGAAGGGCTGACGCTGAAAGAAGCCGGTCTCGCGCTGGGCTTGGTAGACGCCGAAACTTTCGACCGCGTCGTCAAACCCGAATCGATGCTCGGCCGCTGACCTTCCGTTCTCCTGCGAACGCAGGAGCCCAGGGTACCAAGCGCGCCGCGCGAAACCCTGGACTCCTGCGTGCGCAGGAGAACGCGAGCGCGTGGGAACCCAATCCTCCGCCAAACGCTAACCCGCCACACGGACAGGAGAAATTACGTGGGCGCAACGACCATAGGCGCGCTGATCGGCGCAGGCATCGACTCGCTCAGCGGCGACGACGGCAACGCGGACGGCGCGATCATCGGTGCGATCACCGCCAACGTACTCAAGATCGTCGTGCCGCTAGCCGTGACCTACGCGATCGGCTGGGCAGTGCTGCGCGGTGCAGCGGAACTCAAGGACCAGGTTTTCGGGGAGTCAGAAGCATGATCGGACGTATTATCAGTGCATTGGTCGGCCGCGAGATGGGTCGTCGCGACGGTTCGGGCGGCGCCTCGGGCGCAGTAAAGGGCGTCGTGGCGATGGGCCTGATGCGTCGCATGGGCCCGCTCGGCATGATCCTCGGCGGCGGCTACGCAGCCAAGAAGGCCTATGATCGCAACAAGGCGCGCAAGGCCGGCTATTAATCCGCCTTCGTAATGCCACGCGCGGGCCGCGCATGGGTTGACGCCCATATGCGGTCCGCGGCAAGGGCGCGCATGCCCCACACACTTCCGTCCGACCCGCATGGTTTCCGTCGTCGCGGAGTCCTGTTCGTCCTGTCCTCACCGTCCGGTGCCGGCAAGTCGACCATCGCGCGCAGATTGCTCGCGGACGAGCATGAACTCGAGATGTCGGTATCGGTCACCACCCGATCGGTGCGACCCGGCGAAGTCGACGGTAAGGATTACCATTTTACCGACCTCGAAGGCTTTCGCGACATGGTTGCGAAGGACGAGTTCCTCGAATGGGCGCACGTCTTCAACCACCGCTACGGCACTCCGCGCGCGCAGGTCGAGGAACTCCTCGCGGCCGGCAAGGACGTGCTGTTCGACATCGACTGGCAGGGCGCGCAACAGCTGTTCCAGATCGCCGGCGGCGACGTCGTCCGCGTCTTCATCTTCCCGCCCTCGATGGAGGAACTCCACCGCCGCCTCACAAGCCGCGGCACCGATTCGGAAGAAGTGATCGAAGCCCGCATGTCGCGCGCCGCGAACGAAGTCAGCCACTGGGACGGCTATGATTACGTACTGGTCAACGACGACGTCGACAGCTGCATCCGCGGCGTGAAGACGATCCTGGCCGCGGAACGGTTGAAGCGGTCACGCCAGACCGGGCTGATCGGTTTCATCCGCCGCCTGACGCGCTGATCTTCACCCCTCCCTGAAAGGGAGGGGACGGGGGTGGGTCGGCCGCTTGGGAATCGGCTCGTGAGCCAATAGGCCGACCCACCCCCAACCCCTCCCTTCCAGGGAGGGGAGCAGGTTACAGAAGCCCTAAAAACGCCACCCCGACCCCGAACTCCTTACGCTTCAACGCGCGCAACTGGGTCGCCTGCCAATCCTCGCCCCACATCTCGACCGACCAGTCCTCGTCGATCCCCGCCGCGGCCCAGGCCGCATCGGCATCGATCTCACCCTCGATCAACGCCAGCCCGATCACCAGCGACCCGGTCAACGTCACCACCGGTGACAACCCCGCCAGCCGGAAATCGTCATACGCCGCGACCGCCTCGTGCAGCCGCGCGATCGTCGCGTCCGGTTGCGCGACGTGCATCACGCCGGTGGTGACTGCGAACGTCACGTCATACCGCCCCCGCGCCCACGCCAGCAGCGGATCCCAGGACGCCGCCTGCCGCTCGACCAGCAGAGGCGGCCCCTCGGCGCGGTAACACAGCAGGTCGCTCTCGCCATACGCCGCGAGCCGCGCGGCAAACTGCGCAGGATCGTTCGCGATCGGATCGGTCGCCGCATTGGCTAGGCCCGTCAGCGGCATCGTCCGCGGATCGATCGTCTCGCCGACCGCACGCCACTCCGCCGCGACCGCCTCGGCCAGCGCAGCGCTCGGCAACGCGAGCGGTCGCCGCCCGGGCGTCCGCACCGGCTTGCCGTCGAGCGTCACCACCCGGTCGGTATCGATCGCGACGTCTTTCCAGAACCGCTTCACGCGTCGGGACTCCGCCAGCGATGCGCAAGGCTGCGCGGCACGATCGCGATCATCGCCATCGCCGACAGCACGATCGCCGTCCCGAGGATCTTCGGCCCGAGATCATGCGCGCGCGCGATCAGGATCAGGCCGAGCAGCGCGCCCGCCACCCCCGCCAGCCGAACTGCGACCAGCACGAACCAACGCCGCTGCGCCAATTTGTCGGCGTCGGTCATCGTGTAGCCACCATGTGCAGCAGATCCGGCACGGCCGTCGCGACGACATCCGCGCCCGCGTCGGAAAGCTCGTGCACGTCGTGATACCCCCACGCGACCCCGACGGCCCGCACACCGGCCGTGCGGGCCATCGCCATGTCAAAGCTTGTATCGCCGATCATCGCGGTCGTCTCCACGCTCGCACTAGCCTCCGCGATCGCCGCGAGCAGCATCGCCGGATCGGGCTTCGACGGATGCCGATCCGCGGTCTGCAACGTCACGAACCGCTCGGTGATCCCGTGCGCGGCGAGGATATGCGCGAGCCCGCGATCGGACTTCCCCGTCGCCACGCCAAGGAGCCAGCCGTCATCGGCGAGCGTCTCGATCACCTCGGCAATCCCCTCGAACAGCGGCTCGTCCGCCAGCTCGCCACTCGCGCGCATCGCATGGAACGCATTCTTGTAGTCGGTAGCGAGCAACCGGTGCAGCGCGTCGTCTGCCTCCGGCAGCAACACCTGCATTGCCTCGACAAGACTGAGCCCGACGATCCGCCGAATGTCCGGGCGTGGCGGCGGGATCAGCCCGGCGCCCTCGAACGCACGCTCGCACGCGACACAGATATTCGCCTGGCTATCGACGAGCGTCCCGTCGCAATCGAACACGGCAAGACGGGTCATGAGATTTTCCAACGCATCGCCGCCTCGTAGATCACGCGTGCACGCGAGGGAACGCCAAACCGGAACGCGCGCGCCTGCGAACGGTTCGTGTCGGATAGCTCTGGAGACTTAACGATGGCGCACGCACAGACCGACACCCCGAACATCTGGGCCGCCGCCGCTGCGGGACTCGTCGCCGGCTTGGCCGCGTCATTGGTGATGGACCTGTTCCAGGCCGGCATCGCCGCGCTGTCCTCATCGGATAGCGATGCGGAACCGGCGACGGAGAAGGCGGCGGACAAGGTGTCGCAGGTCGTGGTCGGCCACGATATCCCCGACGATCGCAAGCCGCTCGCGGGGCAGGTCGTGCATTATGCGCTCGGGGCAGGGCTGGGGATTGCTTACGCGGTGGCGGCGGAATACCGGCCTTCGGTGACCGCTGGCTACGGCACCGCGTTCGCTGCGACGACGACGGTGTTGCTGGATGAGGCGGCGGTGCCGGCGGCGGGGCTTGGCGATGCGCCGTGGAACACTGCGCCGACCACGCATCTGTACAGCGCGGCGTCGCATATCGTGTTCGGGACGGTGACGGAGGGCGTGCGGCGGTTGCTGCTGGGGTGGCTGAAGTAGGGCGCGACTAGTTCCCCCGCGAAGGCGGGGGCCCAGGGATCAAGCAGCGTTACGGTCGTGGCCCCTGGACCCCCGCCTTCGCGGGGGAACGGCTTGGGGGCAAGGTGCGGCCAACCACCTCAAACCGCCACCCCGGCGAAGGCCGGGGCCCAGTTGGAAAGGTGGCAATAATGAAGCGCCGTCCTTCGTTAGAAACGTTTCCCAACTGGGCCCCGGCCTTCGCCGGGGTGGCGCCAAAAGTGAGATGACCGCCTAACCGACCTACTTCCCCCTCTCCCCTCAGGGGAGAGGGAAGGGGCCCGCGGCCGCTCGGCCGTGGGAAGGGTGAGGGCACGCGTCAGCCGAAGAGCATCAATTACCGCGTCCCAGGCCCACTCCGAGGCCCAGGCTTCCCAGCTCCACCCGGACGCCCGCGCCCAGTCGGCTTGGCCCCTTCAACCCGAGGCCCGCTCCGCGGCGCGCCGAACTTCGACCCAGCCCCGGTCCGAGGTCCACCCGTCTTCGGCGCAGGCTTGCCCGTCACCTTCTCCTCGACAACCCCACGCCCACGCCGCTCACCCTTGCGGTCTTTCCGCACCGACTTCGCATGCGCCTTGGCCCGCGACTTCATCTGCTCGCGCGTCGGCGCGGTCTTCTCGTCGAGCACCAGGTCGTCGCCCAGCTTCTCCTCGAAGCCCAATTGCTTGAGGCTCTCGGCGAAATGCGTCGGCAGTTCCGCGGTGACGTCGATCGACCCGCCATCCGGATGATCCACCTTGATCCGCCGCGCGTGCAAATGCATCTTCCGCGAGATCCCGCCGGTCAAAAACGCCGCAGCCCCGCCGTACTTCCCATCGCCGACGATCGGATGCCCGATCGCCGCCATGTGCACGCGCAACTGGTGAGTCCGCCCCGTAAACGGCTGCAATTCCACCCACGCCGCACGGTTGCCCGCCCGCTCGATCACCCTGTAGCGCGTCCGCGCCGGTGCGCCTTCGGCCTCGTCGACGTGCATCTTCTCGCCGCCGGTGCCCGGCTGCTTCGCGATCGGCAGCTCGATCATGCCGTCCTCGATCGACGGCACGTCGACCACCAGCGCCCAATAGACTTTCCGCGCGGTCCGCCCCGAAAACGCCTTCGCAAAGAACGCCGCCGCCCGCGACGTGCGCGCCACCAGCAGCGCGCCGGACGTATCCTTGTCGAGCCGGTGGACCAGCTTCGGCCGACCCTCGTTGTCGTACTGCAATCCGTCGAGCAGCCCGTCGACATGCTGCGTCGTCTTGGTCCCGCCCTGCGTCGCCAGGCCCGGCGGCTTGTTCAGCACGAACGCCTGGAAATCCTTGTGGATGACCATGGACTGCGCGAGTTCGGTCTCCTCGTCCGACAGGATCACGCGTTCGCGGACGCGCCTGGGCTTGTCGACGTCGGCGGCGGCCTTGTCGGCCTCGGGCGGCGGCACGCGCAGCATCTGGCCCGCCGCGATCCGGTCGCCCGGAGTCGCGCGCGCGCCATCGACGCGGAGCTGCCCGGTGCGCGCCCACATCGCCACCGTCGTGAAGCTCGTGTCGGGCAGATGCCGCTTGAACCACCGGTCGAGCCGGATGCCGTCATCGTCGAACCCGACGTTGAACTCGCGAAAACCCGTATCGCTATCGCTTTTGCCCGCAGTCATGCGACGGCCCTTACTGCGGAGAGACCCGCGAACAACGCGGCGACCGAACCGATCACCGACACCAAAACATACCCGAACGCGACGCCGATCGCGCCTCGCTCGATCATCGTGACGACGTCCAGCGAGAACGCCGAAAACGTCGTGAATCCCCCCAATACGCCTACGCCGAGCAACAGCCGCCACGTTTCCGACGCGGTATTGCGGGCGAGTACGCCAACCAGCACCCCCATCAGCAACCCACCGATCAAATTCACGGCAAGCGTACCAAAGGGATAGTCAGGCCCCAGCAACGACAGCATCGCGCGGCCAGTTAGATAGCGCGCGCCGGATCCGACCGCACCACCGACCATGACATAGAGAAGGGGAAGCATTCTCGCGCCCTAGCGTGTATCGGGCAAAACGGAAAGGTGCGCCGCAGGGGAGGGAATGCGGCGCCGCACTGTACGTGTTTCCCCGCAAAGGCGGGGACCCAGTCTGGGCTCCCGCCTTCGCGGGAGAACAAGGAGAGCGAAAACGACGCCGCCCCACACCACCACCCCGGCGAAGGCCGGGGCCCAGTTGGAAAGGTGGCAATAACGGAGCGCTGTCCTTCGTTAGCGACGTTCCCCAACTGGACCCCGGCCTTCGCCGGGGAGGTGAATCTCAGCGCAATCCGCCCTCACCGCCCAGCGTTGGAAACCAGATCCACATCGCTCCCGCCACCAGCCCGCGCCGTCACATACACCACATAAGCGTCATTCCCCCGAACCCCGCCCAGCACATGCTGCCTGCCGTCCGTGCTATGCCCAGCCGAATACCCCGCTGCGCTAGCCTTCGTAAAATACCAGTCGAGCATCTTCTGCATCGGTGCAGCACTCGCGAAACTCACGACGCGCAACCGACACCCGTCCCGATCCGCCCCCGCAGCCTCGGTCAACCGCGCCGCCGGATACAACGGCAGGTCCGCCGGCAGCCGGTTAGCCCACCCCGCCGAATAGCCGATCTTCTGCGCACAAACGCCCGCATCCGGCGTCGTCTGCCGCTCTGCCAGTGCCCCCAGCGTCAGCGCGCCGTTCGCGGTCTTGCACTCCGGACAGTCGTTGGACGCTGCCGGCGCGCGCTTGAGAGTCCGCGGATCGACCGGATCGGCCTTCAGAGGACCTTCCGGCGGCACCGCGCCACTATCCGGTCGGGGCGGCGGTCGCACCGCGTCGGTATTCGACGACTGCGCCAGCCGGGGATCGACCATGATCTGCCCCCCCAGCGACGACGTCAGCGCCGGATCGCGCACCGCGCCATTGGTCAGCTCGGCATCGAGGCTGTTGAGATCCTGCTGGTCGGTCGACGACCGACCGCACGCGGCCAGCGCAAGTGGCAAAAGGATCAGGGCGGGGCGCAAGGTAAAAGTCATCACCGCCATCCTATGCGCGAAAGGCAGTGAAGAAAGCGTTTTCCGCATGTCCCCAACCGAGCGCGTGACGCCGATCTTGCCCGAACCGGTCCGACTCGCCATGTCCACCCTATGCTGAACATCGTCTCGATCCTCATCGGCCTCGTCACCCTGGTGCTTGGCCTCGTCGCGTTCATCCCGCTGCTCGGCTGGATGAACTGGCTCGTCATCCCGATCGGCATCGTCGGCGCAGCGGTCGGCGCGCTGTCGTCGAGCACCGGCGGTCGCAACCTCAACATCGTCCTGATCATCATCTTCGCGCTCCGCCTCAGCCTCGGCGGCGGCATCATCTGACGCAAGAAGGGCCCGGCGTTTCCACCGTGCCCTCCTGATCACGAATACGCACTCGTCGTTATGCGGCGAGATTGTGCTCCAGCGTGATCTCGGCGTTGAGCACCTTCGACACCGGGCAGTTCGCCTTGGCGCCCGCGGCGATCGCCTCGAACTCTTCCTTCGAGATGCCGTCGACCTTCGCGTTGAGCGTCAGCGCCGACTTGGTGATCTTGAACCCGTCGCCATCCTTGTCGAGGGTCACCTTGGCGGACGTCTCGAGC
Organism: Sphingomonas sp. PAMC26645; assembly: GCF_004795835.1. Lineage (NCBI taxonomy): Bacteria > Pseudomonadati > Pseudomonadota > Alphaproteobacteria > Sphingomonadales > Sphingomonadaceae > Sphingomonas > Sphingomonas sp. PAMC26645. Next base: position 4,475 of record NZ_CP039249.1, on the reverse strand, counting down.
GTGCCGGCTTCATACCCCTTGCCGGCGAGCGCGAAGCTCAGCGCCATCGTGAAGCACGATGCATGCGCGGCCGCGATCAGCTCCTCGGGGTTTGTGCCGGGCTCGTTCTCGAACCGTGTGTTGAAGCCGTAGGGGCTGTCGGACAACACGCCCGACTGCGTCGAGACATGACCCTTGCCGTCCTTGCCGAGGCCTTCATACTTTGCCGAACCGCTGCGTGTGGTCATCGTTTTGATCCTTTATCGGACAAGAAAAAAGGCGCCGCGGTTTCCCACGACGCCCTTCCACAACGCGCCACTACCGAAATAGCGGCATTGATTTCGCCGATGAGTGTCAGCGGCAACGGCGGTTGTTGTTGCTCGTGCCCTTGTCGATCGCGCGACCGGCGAGGCCACCGAGGACGGCGCCGCCCAGCGTGCCGACCGTGCGGTCGCCGCGGGTGTCGACCGTGCGGCCGAGCAGTGCGCCGCCGACGCCGCCGATGATGGTGCCGGTCGTGCCATTGCTCTTCTTGCAGTAGACGCGGCCGTCGCGACCACGCCATTCGCGACGATCACGTGCATCTGCTGCCGACACGGGGACGAGCATGGTCGGCAGGACCATTGCGCCGAGGCCCATGGCCAGAATGAACTTACGCATGATGTAACTCCCTAGTGAATTGATCTGCTGGTATAACGAAGCCGCTATAGCGCCAGTTGCATGAACCAAAAACAACACCGCGTTCATGCTGGCGTTCATCTTCGCGGCCCGTATTCGAGCCACCGCGTTTTCGGCCCGAGCAACGTCATCCCACGGTCCCGCTTTACGCTGGATGGCAGGCCGGTTACGCCGCCGCGATGTTGCCCGTGCCCTTGCCCGTCGAGATCCTGCCCGTCGCCGCGCCGTGGTTCGACTTGGCCGGTCTCGCGGTGTTTGCCGCCTCGGGGGCGCTAGCGGCGGCCAAGCGCGGCCAGACGTTCGTGACGCTCGTGTTCTTCGGGCTGATCACCGGCGTTGGCGGCGGTACCGTGCGCGACCTGCTGATCGGCGCGCCGGTATTTTGGGTGCATGACGCGCGCGCCGCGAGCGTGTGCCTGGGCATGGCGCTGCTGATCTGGGTGACGCCCGAGCGCTGGTGGAAAGACGAGGCGCTCGGCTGGTTCGACGCGGTCGGGCTGGCGGCGTATGCGGTGTACGGCGCGGCGAAGGCGCTCGGCTACGGCGTGCCACCGGTGCCGGCGGCGCTCATGGGGGTGATGACCGCGTGCGTCGGCGGCATCATCCGCGACGTTCTGGCGGGTGAGGCGTCGATTTTGATGCGACCGGAACTGTACGTGACCGCGGCGGCGCTGGCGGCGGCGAGTTATGTCGGGTTGGTGTTGGTGGGGGTACCGCTGGCTTTGGCGGCGGTGATCGCGGCGAGTGCAGGGTTCACGTTGAGGGCGGCAGCGATCCGCTTTCATCTGGCGCTGCCTGCGTATGGTGGGCGCCGCTAACTTCCCGCGCCCTCACCATGTTTCCTTGCGAAGGCGGGTATCCAGTCTGGGCTCCCGCCTTCGCGGGAGAACAAGGGAAAGCGGGCTAGCGGTTGAACTGGAGCCGACGGTCATAATTCGTCGGCTTGATCTCTACTGGTCGGTAGAAGCATCTTAGATCTTCCACCACCCCGGCGAAGGCCGGGGCCCAATTGGGGGACGTTGCCAACGACGGACTGCGCTACGTTACTATAACCTCACCAATTGGGCCCCGGCCTCCGCCGGGGTGGTGTGAGTGTTCGTGTGCGCCTTCTAGAATGAGGCGCGAAAACATCACCCTCGCACTACACCAACATCCGCAAACCGCTTCGGCTCGACCGGCGGAGTCGAAGGTTCGGCCAACGTGCACTGCCAGTGCCCGACATCGATCCATTGCCCGTTCTTGTACCCGACCTCCCGGTACACCCCGCGCGGCGAAACCCGACAGCCTCATGCAGCTTGATCGACGAATCGTTCGGCAACGCGATCGCCCCGATCGCCTGCGTAAACCCCTGCGCCCGCAGCGTATCGATCAGCGCCTCGTACAACAGTCGCCCCGCACCCTGCCGCTGCGCCGCATCCGCGACGTACACCGTGGTCTCGCACGCGAACCGGTACGCCTCGCGCTTGTGGAAGGCGGACGCACAGGCGTACGCCAACACGCCACCCTCTGTACCGATCGTCGCGACCAGCCACGGGTACAGCCCATCCGACGCCGCCATCCGCCCGCGCATCTGCCGCGCATCGGGCGCCTCGGTCTCGAACGACACCGTCCCGACCAGCACGTGCGGCGCGTAGATCGCCGCGATTGACGCGGCATCCTCGGGGACCGCGGCCCGAATGACGATCCCGCCGCCGTTGCCAGTTGCGGCCTGAGACGCGGGGACATCATCAGAACCGATCCGTGCCAGCAGCAGGTCGAGCAGCTGGCATCGCCCAAGCCCGCCGTCGTCGGACCCATCCCGCCGCACTCCAGGCAGCGCGCCTGGATCGAGCCCGACGTCGCCAGCCGCTTCATGTCACCGACCGCACGCGCGAGCATCTGGCGCCGGTCCGCCGCGACATGCGCGAATGCATCGCCGCCGCCAGCGTCGTCGTCACCATCATTGCCGAAATCCTGCGCGATCGTCGCGAGGAAGCCCGGCTTCTTCTCCAGATACTCGGCATGCACCTTGGCGGATCGAGCTTGGCGCGCTTGGCCGCCTCGTCGATCGCGTCCTGCAACGTGCCGAACCGGTCGACCAGTCCGATCTGGCGCGCAGTGCCGCCGTCCCAGACGCGCCCTGGCCGATCTCGTCGACCCGCGCCGGCGTCATCTTCCGCGATGCGGCCACGCGGCTCACGAACTCGCGATAGCCATTCTCGATCCCCGCCTGCGCGATGGCGTCGAACATTGGCGTGGTGCCGCCGGTGATGTCGGGCTGGCCCGACAGCGGCGTGGTCTTCACGCCGTCGCTGGTCACGCCGATCTTCGCGAGCGCGTTCTCGAGGTCGGCACGACACCGAAGATACCGATCGAGCCGGTGATCGTGCCCGGCTCGGCGAAGATCACGTCCGCCGGAGTCGACACCCAGTATCCGCCGCTCGCCGCCAGGCCACCCATCGACACGACCACGGGCAGCTTCTGCCGCTTGGCCTCGAGGATCGCGAGCCGGATCTGCTCGGACGCCAGCACCGATCCGCCCGGCGAATCGACGCGCACAACCAGCGCCTTCAGCGTCTTCTTCGCGAGCCCGTCGAGCACCGCCTTCTCGATCGTCTTGCCCGCCGCCTTGCCGGGGCCGCTCTCGCCGTCGACGATCTCACCAGCGATCGTCAGCACGCCGATCGCGTCGCCTGCGGTCGGCAACGGGTTCGCCTTCACCCACGCGTCGTATTTGATCGCGGTGTAATTGCCCGCGGGCTTCTTGGCGTCGAACCCGGCGATCTCGGCCACGCGCCGTCCGAACGCGGTACGGTCGCCGAGCTTGTCGACGATCCCTGCGCGCAGATTGGCCTCGGCGATGTTGCCGTTCGACGCGAGGATCACCTTGTCCGGCGCGCTCATGAACTGTGCGATCTGTGCCTTGGACGAGCCTTCGCGATCGCCTCGCGCCACTGCGAGAACAGCGTGCCGTACAGCGCGGTGCTAGCCGCTTTTGCGTCCTCGCTCTGGTTCGCCCGCGTATAAGGCTCGACGAACGACTTGTAGCGGCCGACGCGGTAGACGTGCGCGTTGACGCCGAGCTTGTCGATCAGGCCCTTGTAATAGAGCTGGTTGCCGCCCGGACCCATGAAGATCGTGCCGCCCAGCGGATTGACCCAGACCTCGCTGGCGTTGACTGCGAGTCGGTAGCCGCCATCGGTGTAGGCGGTCGCATAGGCGAGCACCGGCTTGCCGCTCGCGCGCACCCGCGCCAGCGCATCGCGACTTCGCCCAGCGCCGCCGGATACGCGCCGCCGAAGCTGTCGAGATCGAGCACCAGAACCTCACCCGCGCATCCGTCCGCGCGGTATCGATCGAGCGGACACGTCGCGCAGCCGGAACTGGCGAGTCGTGCTCTGCCCCGACAGCGCGGCGAACGCGGCCTGCTCCTCGGGCTGCTCGACGATCGAGCCGTTGAGGTCGAGCACCAGGGCGCCGTCCTTGATCGCCGTCGTACCCTGCGCGCATTGAGCGCCGCGAATATGAGCCGAAGAACAACAGCATCCCGATCAGGACGAGCGCGTCCTTGATCACCACGAGGAACTTCCACACGCCCCGGACGAGCCGCCATTCCGCCGCGGCGGGCGGCAGGGTCGACATAGGAGGGGGCGTAGGACGGCGCTGCGGTATCGGTCATGAGAGGAGAGCTAGAGCAACGGGGCGCACAGGTAAATGCCCTGTATTACGCGTCCAACACAGGAGCGTTCTAGCCCCCGCATCTACCGCAATCACCACGCAATCCCCCTCCGCCTGCGGGAGGGGTTAGGGGAGGGAGTCCCACAAGCACCCCGCCCGAG